>JBPFDX010000050.1:0-2448 GCA_051061385.1 Methylocystis sp. | reverse complement strand
ACCCGCGCCGTTGCGAGTCTGCGGTGGCGCCGACATCAACGGACAAGGCGGCCATCGCGCTGTTCATTGAAAATCCGCCCCGACGCTTCCATTTGGAGCCCATGAACAAACCACAAAGCGCACCCTTGCGCGAGGCCATTGCCGGCGTTCCCGGCCGTTATTGGGAAAGACTCGCCGATGGCCGCATCCAATGCGACCTCTGCCCCAGATATTGCAAGCTTCACGATGGCCAGCGTGGACTGTGCTTTGTGCGTGCGCGTCGTGGCGATGAAATCCTGCTCACCACCTACGGCCGCTCCTCTGGCTTCTGCATCGATCCGATTGAGAAAAAGCCCTTAAACCATTTTTTGCCTGGAACGCCCGCGCTGTCGTTCGGCACGGCCGGCTGCAACCTCACCTGCAAATTTTGCCAGAACTGGGATATTTCGAAGGCCCGCAGCTTCGACAGGCTGCAATCCGAAGCTTCGCCTGAGGCGATCGTTTCCGCCGCGAGGGCGACGGGGTCGCGCGCGATCGCTTACACTTACAACGACCCCGTGATCTTCCTCGAATATGCGGTCGATGTCGCGAGGGCGGCGCGCACGCAAAACATAAAGAATGTGGCCGTCACCGCCGGTTATATCTCGGAGAAGGCGCGCGAAGAGTTCTTCTCGGCGATGGACGCCGCCAATATCGATTTGAAGGCCTTCAGCGATGGTTTCTATCGCGCGCTCTGCTCCGCCGAACTCGGACCCGTCCTCGACACGCTCGAATACGTCAAGCGCGAGACCAAAGTCTGGCTGGAGATAACGACGCTGTTGATCCCCGGTTGCAATGACGCTCCTTCCGAGATCGCCGCGCTCTCGGAATGGGTCGTGAGCCGGCTCGGCCCCGACGTGCCGCTGCATTTCTCGGCGTTTCATCCGGACTGGAAGATGCATGACGTCCCGGCGACGCCGCGCGCGACGCTGACTCGTGCGCGAGAAATCGCAAAGAGCGCCGGGTTGCGCTACGTCTATACCGGCAATGTTCACGACGAGGTAGGGCAGAGCACTTATTGTCACGCCTGCGGCGAACGCGTCATCGGCCGCAACTGGTACGAGATCACCTCCTGGGCGCTCGACGACAACGGCTGTTGCCGAAGCTGCGGCGCGCAGTGCTCGGGCGTGTTCGAACAGGGTCAGGGCTCATGGGGGGCGCGGCGGATGCCGATCGAGTTGGGCGTTGAAGGGTCACCGGCGCCTTCGTCGGTCCCAAACCCGCAAGCTCCGTGACGAGTGTCGCAAGTCACAATCTATTGACCGCTAACGCTGTTCGTCGACGCCTTTGCGCGCCAGTTCGGTGAAAGCTGCAAACAAGCCGGAAGTAACCCGCGTTAGTTCGGGGTAGGCGAGTTTGTCCGGAGTGTCGCTGGGCATGTGATAATGGCGATATCGATAGAAAGCCGTATCTGTAACCATCATGGCGCGATAGCCTTGGCTCCAAAACGATCGGTGGTCGCTCCAAGAGACGCCTGGGACGGATTGCAACGTCGCCGCGGTCTCTAACGGAAAATCCGAGTTCGCGCGAAACGCCTTCGCAAACCGACGCATTGCCGCCCTTGAACGAAAATTCGAAACGAAGCCGAGGAAGTTGGCGCAGTCCGGGTAAAACAGATTGAACAGCGGCGGGTAGTTTTGACTGCCAGGCTCGTTGCAGTACCAACCGATGGTCTCGAGCGACGCCATGAGTCTTATGTTATCTTCTCGTCGGCGAGCCGCCTCGGCGTACACCATGCTTCCCTGCTGGCGGCTGGTGAAGAATGGCGCTTCTTCGTTGACGAAAGCGACAAAGCGGACTGTTAACGCCGGCGCGACGCTGGCGAATAGACGCGACATCTCGAGGAGAGCCGAAACGCCGCTAGCGTTGTCGTTGGCGCCGGGACTGCCCATGACCGTGTCGTAGTGCGCGCCCATCAGAAGGATTTCGCGCCGCCGCGCCCCGCCGCTGCGCGTTATCTCGAGATTGAGGCAGCGGACCCCCGAGACGTCATACGCCAATCGCTCGACAATGTAGCCCTGCTGTTCCCATTGACGCTCGATGTACGACGCAGCCGCCTGCAGCGCTCCGGGATGATAAATATTGCGCTCGCCGATCTCGCCCGCCAGCCGTTCGACGTGAGCTCGGAGATTCTGCATCGAGGCTTGCGCGTCGGTCTCCATTGATCGACCCCAGAAGCTTGGGATACAGTCGCTGGCAGCTTGCGACACTACCGTAAGCTCCTGCGGCAGAAGAAACAATTGACGCCATTGAGGCGCGATTGGCTATTGGCGTTGGCGGTAAGCCGGCGCGCATGAGTTGGAGCGAGGAAAAATGTACCGACGCTACCGCCGCCTCATGACTGAGGTTGCCGTCGGCATTGGCGGTTGACGCCCGGAGGGTTCAACGGCTGGCGGCCGCGTATCGAAGAGAGCGTCGATGACCGCGCAT
>JBPFDX010000049.1:0-3442 GCA_051061385.1 Methylocystis sp. | reverse complement strand
TCTTCCGCCTACGCCGAACGCGTCATGGGCGGCTACTACCTCGACATCGCGCCGGATCGCGCTGCGCTCGCGCGTTACGGCCTCATGATCGGCGACCTGCAAGCGACAATCGCCACGGCGCTCGGCGGCGAGACCGTCACCACGACGGTTGAAGGACGCGAACGCTACGGCGTCAACATCCGCTATCCGCGCGACTTCCGCTCCAATCCGAGAGCGATCGCCAGCGAAGTGCTGATTCCCTTGCCCGGCGGCGGGACGGTTCCGCTCGGCGAGGTGGCGAAGGTTGAACTCGTTCGTGGCCCGACCTCGATTCGCACCGAGAATGGCCAGCTCGCCGTCTACATCTTCGTCGATATCCGCGACCGCGATCTCGGCGGCTTTGTCGAAGAAGCGCGCCAGGCGGTCGTCGACTCGATCGAGTTCCCGCCAGGCGCTTATGTCGTTTGGAGTGGTCAGTTCGAATATTTGGAGCGCGCACAGGCGCGCATGCGGCTGGTCGTGCCCCTGACGCTACTCATCATCTTCCTGCTGCTCTACCTGAATTTTCGCCGCTTGACGGAGACGTTGATTGTCATGCTGTCGCTGCCTTTCGCGCTGGTGGGCGGCGTGTGGTTGATGTGGCTCTTGAACTTCAACATGTCCGTCGCGGTGGCGGTCGGCTTCATCGCGCTTGCTGGCGTCGCCGCCGAGACCGGCGTCGTGATTCTGATCTATCTCGATGCAGCGATGCGCGAGGTCGCGGCCAAGCGTGCGGCCGAAGGGAAGAGCTTCACTCGCGCCGATTTGCGAGAAGCGATTATGCTCGGCGCGGTCGAACGTGTGCGGCCGAAGATGATGACGGTCGTCGCGATCATGGCGGGGCTCGTGCCGATCCTCTGGAGTACGGGCGCAGGATCAGAAGTTATGCAGCGTATCGCCGTTCCGATGATTGGCGGGATGGTGTCTTCGACGGCTCTGACGCTCGTCGTCATTCCGGCGATCTATGCGCTGATCAAGGGGTTTGGCCTGCCTCAAAAAAGAGAGGTCAAGCAGGAGTTGGATGGAACTATCCACGCAGCTCTATAGAACAATGCACAACAATCGTCACAGGAGTAAAGACCGATGCTTAGACTCTCTATTGCCTTAGCGGCTATGCTGTCCTTATCCGTCCCCGCAATGGCCCAAGAGATGCAGGAGCAAGATCCGCAGACTCACGGAATGGTCCCCGGCGGGCATAGCCGTCACGGGCATCGCGATTGGAGCACCCCGGGTCAACACAGGCATAATGTCTGCTGGCATCGCCATAAGGGACAATGGGTATGGGTCTGCCGCTGACGGGGGAGACCTCGTGATTGAAGGCATGCTCAACACGAAGCCGCGCATATCGTAAGCCCTTTCAGCTATGGAGGAACGGCCCGACTGGGGCTTTGTTCTGAGGCCGTTTCTTATAGGAAAGCGGACCTGCGCCATGAAGGTCTCAGAGCGCGTTATATTATATGTGCCGAAACGGTCGGCGTCAGCGTGGCGGGTCGCGCCGATCCTCTGGAGCGCAGGCGTGGGATCAGAAATCATGCAGCGTGTCGCGGGTCGGATGATTGGCTGGATGGCGCCTTCGAGGGTTCTGATGCCTGTCGTCATCCCTCGATCTATATGCTGATCAAGCGCTTTGGCCCCGTCGCGCGACGATGAAACAGCATGGTTGTCGAAGACGCTGGCCATTCGATCCGCGTTTCAAAACCCCGGAATGATGTTCACCAAGGCGAGAAATAATGCAGAACCTTCCTCATCACCGCGTCAAACTCGTTGCGGTTCTCGCTGCTTCGGCGATCGCCCCCATGCTCTGCGCGACAAATGTCGGCGCGGTCGAATCCGCGCAACGGTTCGTCGTCGCCCAAGCCGCAGACAAGGCGTCTGGCGACGGCATCATCAAGGGCGTCAATGCAACCGAGCGCAAACTCCTGATCACGCACGGGCCGATCGCCGCGTTGAATTGGCCCGGCATGACGATGGCTTTCGGCATCGCGCCCGGCATCGACCTCACGGGCCTGGCGCCGGGAGCCAAAGTGACGTTCACCCTGAGCCGCGATGCAAAAGGTCTCTATGTCATCGACGAAATTCGCCGCGTGGAGTGAGCGGACGATTGCAAAACGGGAAATTAGCCATGATGGAATCGGACGGGACGATGAGCGGTTGGGGCATGTCGAGCATGGGACTCGTCTGGATTTTGATCCCGGTAGCCCTCATTCTCCAAATAATAGCGCTCATCAAATAGCTGCTCCAGTGAACCGACGAGCGCAGGTCAACGCACCCAGTCTATCCTCCTTCCGGGAGACCGACATGTCAAAATCGAAAACAAGCTTGGCCATCATCTTCGCCCTTGGGCTTATTGCGCCGCTTGCGGCCCTTGCTCAAGACATCATCGCATGGCGCTCGCCATCCTGTGGGTGCTGTCGCCTATGGGCGAAGCGTCTCGAAGATGCGGGCATGAAGGTCACGATGATCGATGCGCGGGATATCACCAAGATCAAGAAAGAGCATGGCATAACGCCCGAACTCGCCTCTTGCCACACCGCCATTGTGGAAGGCTACACGATCGAGGGTCACGTTCCGGCGAGCGAAATAAAGCGGCTGCTGGCGGAGCGGCCAGACGCGATCGGACTGAGCGTTCCTGGAATGCCTGCGGGTTCGCCAGGCATGGAGCAGGGCGCGGCCGCATCTTACAACGTGCTGCTCGTTAAACGCGACGGCTCGACTGAAGTGTTCGCGCACTATCCGTAAGGACTGCGCGAGCGCAGGCGGAGGAAACCCGTGGTGTAGAAGACTGGATTGGCCATGAACGAGGCGATGATCACTCTATCGACACCGAGCCCGCTATCAGCGGTTGCTCGACGTGAGCACGTAGAGTTGACAGTGAGCGGCATGACCTGCGCCCACTGCCCTCCCACGATCGAAAAGGCGCTCAAGGAAATAAATGGAGTCGTATCGGCGCGGGTGAACCTCGCGAACCAGATCGCCGCGATCGATTATAACGCAAATCGCGTAGATATCGCCGATCTCGCAAGGGCCATCCGCGTCACTGGCTACGTTGTGGGCGCCGCCAAAATTCGCGTTTTTGTCGCACACATGCATTGCGCCTCCTGCGTGACCCGCGCCGAGTCCGCCCTAAAGTCAACGCCGGGCGTCATCGCCGCTACAGCCAATCTCGGCACAAGCGCCGTTGATATCGAATATGACCCGCAAAAGACTGATTTCGGCGCAATCCATGCGGCGATCGAAGCTTCCGGCCACAGGGTCGCTGAGCGACGAACCCAGGATATAAAGGTCGCCGTTGAAACGGGAGCCGATCCCGAACAAATCGCGCGTGAACAGGAATATGTCACGCTCATGCACAAGTTCTGGTTCGCGGCGATCATTTCGGCGCCGGTCATGGCGCTGAGCTATCCCGATCTGATTCCCGGGTTGC
>JBPFDX010000048.1:0-38287 GCA_051061385.1 Methylocystis sp. | reverse complement strand
GATCACGCCCTCGGCGACCGAATCCGCAACAGCCTTGGCGACGCCATGCTGCGCCGGGCCGAACATCTGCACCGCCTGCTTGGCGCCCTTGATCGTCACCTTGTTGAAGAGGATCGTGTTGGGCTTGCAGAGCAGGTTCGGCGCGACGACCGCGAGCAGCGTCGTGAAGCCGTCCTTGTTGTTGACGAGCGCATTGGCGAAGGCCAGCTCGGCCGCCGAGCCGCGCGGACCCATGATCAGGTCGATATGCGCGACTTCGTTGCCGTCGCCGACCAGCGACTCGCCGACCAGCATCTTGTTGATCACTGCCATGTGTTTTCTCCCAAAAATCCCAGCGCGTGAAGCGCTTCATGCGAGCCGCGCGCGTGGCGCGCGCGGCGATGAGAAAGCCCCGCAAGCGGCCGCTCGCGGCGCGGACTCAACCATTTTTGCGCGTGCTTGCCAAGGCGCGCCAAGGCGGCGCGGACCGGCAGGCGCGAGCAACGTCAGACGAGTTCGCGCGCAAGCGCGAAAGCGTGACGGAAGTCGAGGCAGAGCGGCTTGTCGGACGTCGCCATCTTTTTGAAGAGACCCGACTCCGTACCGTATTTGATGTTGCCGATCGCCAACGCGCCGATGCCCAGCGCGCCATGCGGCGAGACCACCACGCCATTGTCATGAAGCCCGCAGCCTTCGACGCCGAGCGGCGGCACCGCGTTGACGTCGGCGGCGATCAACAGATCCTTGGCGGCGGCGAGGTCGTCTTTCGAAAGCACCTGCACGCCCGCGCGCGCCGCGCACAGCGCAACCTCATGCTGACAAAGAAGCGTGCGCACCTGCTCTGGCGTGGAGCCGTCGGCGGGCGACACCTTGATGTTGAAGCGGTGGTTCATCTCGTCGGCGAGTTTGGCGACGCGCTCGAGGCCGCTATAGCCGACGACGGTGACCTCAGCGCCCTCGAGCGCCGCGATGACGGCGGCGGAATAGCCGACGACCCCCGTCGCGCCGTAAATGACGATCTTGGAACCCTTGAGCTCGCGCTGTTTCTTCTCGCGCAGAATCTTCTCGACGCAGGCGACCATCGCGCCGGCGGTGGTGAAGGAGCCGTAAGGATCGGCGAAGAGCGAGACCTCAAAAGGCTTGAGCAGCGCTTTCTTGGCCGCGTCCATCATATCGAGCGCGAGAACCGCGTCGCGGCCGGCAAAGAAGATGCCGGTGCGCAGCGCCGCGGAGGGCGCGCGCGAGAACATCGCGTCCTGCACGAGCGCGGTGACTTCGTCGAGCGTGACATTGGTGTAGGGAACCGCGGCGTCATAGCCGGCGTCGAGGGCCATATTCACGTCGAAGGGGCTCATGTGCTTCAACGTGCTGAGCATGTGCAGAATCGCTTTGGCCATTGAATTTCCCCAACCTTTCCCTCGATTTTCGCGTCCTACGCGGCCAAAAGGCGACGCGCGCGGCGGGAGACGGCCTCCAGCCCCTCGATTTCTCCAATGATTCCCGGCAAAAGGAACGGCGCACGGTCGCGCGCCTCGGCTTCGCCCGGAGCGACGTGAGGCTTAGAACCCAGAACGCAGCCGATGTCCAGAGGCGTGTGCGCCGCAGCGTCCGCCGCAGGCCGCGCGCGAATCCTTCATCGCCGCTCGGTTGACGTCGGCAGCGCTTTGCCTCTATAAGCGCCCGAAATCGAGGCTCGGCGCATCGGCGTCGCGCCTCGCTGTCGTTTTCACCCTCTGCTGCCACCGCCGGGCGCTCGGCGCCGCGGGCACGCATGGAATTATAGAGCGAAAGGAACCGCCATGTCCCGCCGTTGCGAGCTCACCGGAAAGGGCGTGCAGTCCGGCCATCTCGTCAGCCACTCGAACCGGAAGACGAAGACCCGCTTTCTGCCCAATCTCGTCAATGTGACGCTCGCCTCCGAGGCGCTGGCGCGTTCGGTGCGGCTGCGCATCTCAGCGGCGGCGCTGCGTTCGGTCGAGCATCGCGGCGGGCTCGACGCCTTCCTGGTCAAGGCGAAGAGCGAAGAACTGTCGCAGAACGCCCGCGCGCTGAAGCGCGAGATCGAGAAGAAGCAGGCGGCCGCGAGCGCCTGATCCGCGTCACGCCGTTTCGAAAGGCCCCGCGCTTCACAGCGACGGGGCTTTTTTTGTTCTTTGACGGACGCGGCGTCGAGAGCGCGCATCATAAACCAGTGCGCGTCCTCCCTCCCCTTCACGGGGAGGTGGTTCGCGACGCGAACCGGGTGGGGTTTGGAAAGATCCCCCACCCGCTCGCCTTCGGCGAGCGACCTCCCCGCAAGGGGGAGGTATGAACGCCCAGCATCCTTGGATTAACGCCGCACATCCGGCGGCGTCGCTTCGTCGGACAGCAGCTTCAGCGCCTCACCCAGCGGAAGCTGCGTCTGCGCCTGGGAGCCGAGCCGGCGCATCGAGATCGTGCGTTCGGCCGCCTCCTTCTTGCCGGCGACGAGCAGCACGGGAACCTTCGCGAGCGAATGTTCGCGCACCTTGTAGGTGATCTTCTCATTGCGCGCATCGACCTCGACCGCAAGCCCGAGCTTGCGCGCCGCTGCGGCGACCTCATAGGCGTAGTCGTCGGCGTCCTGCGTGATCGTGCAGACGACGATCTGCAGCGGCGACAGCCACAGCGGCAGGTGACCGGCGTAATGCTCGATGAGAATGCCCGTGAAGCGTTCGAGCGAGCCAAAGATCGCGCGATGGATCATCACCGGCGTCTTCTTCTCGCTGTCCGGTCCGATGTAATAGGCGCCGAAGCGCGACGGCAGGTTGAAGTCGACCTGCGTCGTGCCGCATTGCCATTCGCGGCCGATGGCGTCGCGCAGCGTATATTCGAACTTCGGGCCGTAGAACGCGCCCTCGCCCGGATTGACGCCCGTCTTGATGCGTCCGCCCGAGCGCGCTTCGATGTCGCCGAGGACGCGCGTCATGATCGCCTCGGCCTGGTCCCACGCCTCGTCTGAGCCGACGCGCTTTTCCGGACGCGTCGAGAGCTTCACGACGACTTCCTCGAATCCGAAATCGGCGTAGGTCGACAAGATCAGATCGTTGATCTTGAGACACTCATCGGCCATCTGCTCTTCGGTGCAGAAGACATGCGCGTCATCCTGCGTGAACGCGCGCACGCGCAAGAGTCCGTGCAGCGCGCCGGAAGGCTCGTAGCGATGCACGACGCCGAACTCCGCCATGCGCAGCGGCAGATCGCGATAGGACTTCAGGCCATGTTTGAAGATCTGGATATGGCCCGGACAGTTCATCGGCTTGATGGCGTAGAGCCGATCTTCGTCCGTCTGCTCGCGCGCGGGCTGCGAGACGAACATGTTCTCGCGAAACCACTCCCAGTGGCCGGACGTCTCCCACAGCGATTTGTCCAGCAGCAACGGCGCGTTGACTTCGCTGTAGTCGGCCTTCAGGCGCCGGCGCATGTAGGAGATGACGTTCTGGAACAGCGCCCAGCCCTTGGGGTGCCAGAAGATCGCGCCGGGGCCTTCCTCCTGGAAATGGAAGAGATCCATCTCGCGCCCAAGGCGGCGATGATCGCGCCGCTCGGCTTCTTCCAGCCGATGGAGATAAGCGTCGAGCTCCTCCTGCGTCGTCCAGGCCGTGCCGTAGATGCGCGACAGCATCGGCTTCGTCGAATCGCCGCGCCAATAGGCGCCCGCGACCTTCATCAGCTTGAAGGCCGTGCCGACCTTGCCCACTGAAGGCAAATGCGGCCCGCGACAGAGATCGAGCCACTGTCCCTGCCGATAGACGCTCAAAGGTTCATCGGACTTGATCGAGTCGATGAGTTCGCCCTTGAAGATCTCGCCTTTGGTCAGAAACCATTGCTTGGCGTCGTCGCGATTCCACACTTCGCGCGTGATCTTGGCGTCGCGTGCGACGATCTCGCGCATCTTCTTTTCGATCGCCGGCAGGTCTTCGAGCGTGAAGGGCTCCGAGCGGAAGAAATCGTAATAGAAGCCGTTCTCGATGACGGGGCCGATCGTCACCTGCGTGCCGGGATAAAGCTCCTGAACCGCCTCGGCCAGCACATGGGCCGCGTCATGCCGGATGAGATCGAGCGCGCGCGGATCCTCGCGCGTGACGAACTCGATTCTAGCGTCGCGCTCGATCGGGCTTGCGAGATCGACGAGCGCGCCGTCGAGCGTCATGGCGACGCTGCGCTTGGCGAGAGAGGGGGAGATGCTTTTGGCGATATCGACGCCCGAGACGCCGGGCTCGAACTGACGGGCCGCCCCGTCGGGGAATGTAACCGCTACCATGTATGCGCTCCTGTCGCGCTCAGTCGCCGATACGAGTCGACGTAAGTCGCTTTGGATGGACGGGCATACATAACCCCGGCTGCGCAGGAGCGCAATCGTTGCGGAAGACCTTGCTGAGGGAAGACGTGGCGCGCCCGAAAGGATTCGAACCTCTGACCCCCAGATTCGTAGTCTGGTGCTCTATCCAGCTGAGCTACGGGCGCCTGTTTCGCCATAGCCCCGGCGGTTTAGACGGGTTATGGCGACGTGTCGGCTCGTTTACCGGCAAGCGGCGGGAATGGCAATAGCGCATTTACTTTCGCCGGGCTGCGGCCTTGCGTCGACGACGTAAGCATTTAGATAAAGTGCGCTAAGTGGGATTTGTAATGGAAACGTTCCTCTCGGATGGCGTCGAGATAGCCTATGTCGATTTCGAGCCCTTAACGGAAGATCGCGGAGAACCGATCGTTCTTGTGCATGGCTTCGCCTCGACCCATGCGGTGAACTGGCTGTTCACGCAGTGGGTCAAGACGCTGACCGAGGACGGCCGCCGCGTCATCGTGTTCGACAATCGCGGCCATGGCCAGTCCGCCAAGCTCTACGATCCGGCCCTCTACAGTCTCGACCTCATGGCGGCGGACGTCGTCAATCTGCTCGAACATCTGTCGATTTCCCGCGCCGACATCATGGGCTATTCGCTCGGCGGACGCATCGGCACGGTGCTCGCGCTGAGCGCGCCGGAGCGCGTGCGCTCCCTGATCCTTGGCGGCATCGGCGAAAACCTCATCGAGAACACGGGGCTCCCGCGCGGCCTTGCCGAGGCCATGGAGGCCGAGCGCATCGAGGACATCGACGATTCGACGCTGAAGATCTTCCGCGGCTTCGCCGAGGCGACCCGCAGCGATCTCGCCGCGCTCGCCGCCTGTGTCCGGGGCGCCCGCAAGGCTGTCGAGCCGCAGCTGCTGGCGCGCATTGCGGCGCCGGTTCTGATCTGCGTCGGCACCCGCGACGACGTCGCCGGCGACCCGCATCCGCTGGCGGAGTTCTTCCCGAACGCCCGCATCGTCGATATTCCCGGCCGCGACCATAACCGGGCGGTCGGCGACCGGATCTACAAGCAGGCGGTGCTGGAATTCCTCGACGAGCGGCCTTGACGCCGCAGGCGCCGCCCGCATGCTATTGTCGAGGCGGTCCGCTATATAACGGCCCGACCAAGGAGGGGCGGATGGGCGCAGAGACGCGCGAACAGGGCGCGAAAATCATCGACTTCGCCCAGAGCGACCCGCTCTTTGCGCGGCTGCGCACGGAAGCGGAAGAGATTTTGCGCCGCGAGCCGGAGCTCGGCGGATTCCTGCACCCCGCGATCCTCTCGCAGAACGGAGTCGCGGGCGTCGTCGCGCATCGCGTGGCGCAGCGGCTCGACCGGCCGGAGGCGCCCTATATCGCGATCCGCCAGGCGTTCGAAGAAGGCGTCGCGCGCGAGCCTGGGATGCTGGAGGCGTTTCGCGCCGATCTGCTCGCGGTGCTCGAGCGCGATCCGGCCTGCACAAGGCTGATCGAGCCGGCGCTCTACTTCAAGGGCTTCCATGCGCTGCAGACCTATCGGCTGGCGCATTGGCTGTGGAAGAACGGGCGCAGCGACTTCGCGCTGATCCTGCAGAGCCTCTCGTCGCAGACCTTCCAGGTCGACATCCACCCCGCCGCCGTGATCGGCAAGAGCGTGTTCATCGACCACGCCACCGGCGTCGTGATCGGCGCGACCAGCGTCGTCGAGGACGAGGTGTCGATGCTGCATGGCGTGACGTTAGGGGGCACCGGCAAGGCGCGCGGCGACCGGCACCCCAAGGTCAGGCGCGGCGTGCTGATCGGGGCCGGCGCGAAGGTGCTCGGCAATATCGAGATCGGCCGCTGCGCCATGATCGCCGCCGGCTCCGTCGTGCTCGACCCCGTGCCCGCCAACAAGACCGTCGCCGGCGTGCCGGCCCGCATCGTGGGCGACGCACGCTGCGCCGAGCCGGCGCTTGCCATGGATCAGATGCTGGCCTATCTCGACGCCGGCATGTGAACCGGCTTGTGAAGGCGGGGGTGACCTTGAGCAGAATTCTGGCGGGACTGGCGCTCGTCGTTGTGGCGGCGTCGCTGCTTTCCACACGCGCCGCGACGGCTGCGGGCTGGCATTACTACGATCCCGAATGTCCGATCGATCTCGGCGGCAAGTCGATGAAATTCGTCGCCATGCAGCCGAAGAAAAACGTCGACCGGGAATGCGTCGCGCTGCCGGACGTCGGCCCGAGCGTCATTGTGCTCGACGCCGCCGACAATGAATTGCGCGACATGAACTGGGACATCCGCATCCTGCGCGGCAGAGGACCGAACGGAGACGCCGACCCGGAAAGCGATGTCGTCGATCGACTGCCGGTGCAGAAATTTCGCAACGGTATGGTGAATTTCGACCAGAATTTTCGCGACGCCGGTAATTACGTGCTCTACGCGAAGCTCACGAGCGACGACGGCGCGAAGAGTTTTGAAGGCCGGCATCCGTTCTCGGTCGGCCTCGTCACCGACGAGGAATTCTATCTCTATATCGCCTTCGGCGTGTTCGCGGTCGTCGCCGGCGGCGTCGCCTTCACGCTGTGGCGCCAGGGCAAGCTCGGATTCAAGATCCCGGATTTTTCGAAAACGGATTAAGCTTCCTGCGGACCGCTTGCAGGAAGAGCCCCCTCCCCAACCCTCCCCCCCGCTTCGCGCAGGAGAGGGAGCAGTTTGCGCGCGTCACGAAAATGCGTGGATCTTCGACGTAAGCCGCGATGGCGCCGTTCCCCCTTCTCCCGTAAAACGGGGGAAGGTGGCGCGAAGCGCCGGATGGGGGCAGAAGGCTGATTTCACCCAAACCTGTTGTTCCTCGGGAAACCCCTTGGCGGCAGTCGTCCTGCTTCGGCACGATGGCCGATCCAGTCCTTCAGTTCCGCCTTGTCGATCGTAAAGACGCGGTTCGAGGCGTCGGTCCATGTCAGCCCGTTTTTGAGCGCAAAGACCTTCGCGTCCGCGACGCCGCCATCCTTGTAGCGCTGCATGCGCACGCCCTTGCCGCGCGCCATGCGCGGCGCTTCGCTCAGGGGAAACACCAGGAGCTTCCGGTTCTCGCCGATGATCGCGACATGGTCGCCCTGCGCCTGCGTCACGATCGTCAATCGCGACGGCGGATCGACAGTCAGAACCGCGCGTCCCTTGCGCGTCGAGGACAGGAGATCGTCCGCGCTCACGACAAAGCCGCGCCCGTCATTCGTCACCAAGAGCAGCGCGGCGCCCGCTTCATGCGGCATGACGGCGACGACGTCGGCGCCCTCCTCGATGTCGGCGAAGAGGCGGATCGGTTCGCCATGGCCGCGACCGCCCGGAAGCTTTGACGCCTCTAACGTATAGGCCTTGCCGTTCGAGGCGAGCGCAATGATCTTCGACGTGGTCTGCGCGAAGAAGGAGGCGCCGAGTTCGTCGTCGCCCTTGAATTGCAGGCTTGAAAGATCCTGCACATGGCCTTTCAGCGCGCGAATCCATCCCTTCTTAGAGACGACGACCGTCACCGGCTCGCGCTCGATCATCGCCTCGGCGAGATCGAGATCGATCGCCTCGGGCGCGTCTTCGAAGGTCGTGCGCCTTTTGCCGATCGGCATCTGCGGGCCATAGGTCTTTTTGAGTTCGCGCACCTGCCAGGCGATGGTCTTCCACTGCTTGGCCTCGTCGGCGAGCAGCGCGTCGATGTCCTTGCGCTCGTCGGAGAGTTCTTTCAGCTCCTTGCGCAGCTCCATCTCTTCAAGCTTGCGCAAGGCGCGCAGCCGCGTGTCGAGAATATAATCGACCTGCAGATCTGTCAGCTTGAACGCCTTTTTCAGCTCCGCCTTCGCGTCGTCTTCTTCGCGAATAATGCGGATCACCTCATCGAGATTGAGGAAGACGATGACCATGCCTTCCAATTGCTCGATGCGCCGAATGATCGCCGCGAGGCGATGGCGCGAGCGGCGCTGCAGCACGACGCGGCGATGGTCGAGCCATTGCCGAAGCGCCTCGTCGAGCGAAACGACGCGCGGCGTCACGCCGTCGACGAGCACATTCATGTTCATCGTAAAGCGCGTTTCGAGTTCGGAGAGCTTGAACAGCGTCTCCATCATCAGCGCCGGATCGACCGTGCGCGTGCGCGGCTCGAAGACGATGCGCACGTCTTCGGCCGATTCGTCGCGAACGTCGGCGACGAGCGGCAGTTTGCGCTCGGCGATGAGTTCGGCGAGTCTTTCGATGAGCCGCGACTTCTGCACGCCGTAGGGAATTTCGGTGACGACCGCGACCCATCCGCCGCGCGGCAGCTCCTCTTTCGTCCAGCGCGCGCGCAGACGGAACGAGCCGCGGCCCGTGCGATAGGTCTCGATGATCTCTTCGCGCTTTTCGACGACGATGCCGCCGGTCGGGAAATCCGGCCCCTGCACGAAGGTTAAGAGCTGCTCGGCGGTCGCCTTGCGATGGGAGATGAGATAAAGCGCGGCGTCGCAGAGTTCGGAGAGATTATGCGGTGGGATCGACGTCGCCATGCCGACGGCAATTCCCTGCGCGCCATTCGCGAGGAGATTCGGCAGCGCCGACGGCAGCACCACCGGCTCCTTCTCCTCGCCGGAATAGTTGGGGATGAAATCGATGGCGTCTTCGTCGATGCCTTCCAGAAGAAGCCGCGCGACCGCCGTCATGCGCGCTTCGGTGTTGCGATAGGCGGCCGCCGAATCGCCATCGACATTGCCGAAATTGCCCTGCCCGTCGACCAGCGGATAGCGCGAGGAGAAATCCTGCGCGAGGCGCACCAGCGCGTCATAGATCGCCTGATCGCCATGCGGGTGGAACGAGCCCATCACGTCGCCGACGATCTTCGCGCATTTCTTGAACGGCGCGCCGGGATCGAGGCGAAGAATATGCATTCCATAGAGTATGCGGCGATGCACGGGCTTGAG
This sequence comes from Methylocystis sp., assembly GCA_051061385.1. Classification (GTDB taxonomy): domain Bacteria; phylum Pseudomonadota; class Alphaproteobacteria; order Rhizobiales; family Beijerinckiaceae; genus Methylocystis. The sequence goes on along the minus strand of JBPFDX010000048.1, from coordinate 29,056 downwards.
TCCGTCGCGGGCGTCCGGCAGCGCGCGTCCGGTGATCGTCGACAGCGCGTAACGCAGATAGCGCTCCTCGAGCGCCTCGCGCAGATCGACGGGCGCAATCACGCTAACATCGCTTGCGCCCTTGCCTTTTCCCGTTCCCGCGCCGCCCTTTTGAACCATCTCGACAACCCGATTCTGCCTCTGCGATCCGTACTATGGCCGCGAGCGCCCCGGCGCAAGCCGACGGCTTCAACGCGCCCCCTTTACGATGAAAGCGCGCCGTCTCCGCGGCGACGGCCTTTTGTGCCGAATGTTGCAAATATGCTCTTGCAACGGCCGCGCTTCGTCGATTAGAAGCCGTTACTGGCGATGGCGCAGATCGGCGCGGTCGAAATTTCGCCGGTTTTCAGCGGCTTTCAAGACAGGCGTCCATGAAGAAACTGCTTCTGCTGCTCACCGCCGCGTTCTTCGTCACATCCGGCTCCTTCGCCTTGGAGAGGTCGCAGGCCCCCGGCGCCGGCCCGACGCTCGCCGCGCGCGACCGCACGCCGCAAACGCGGGAAGCCGACGAGGACATGCAGGCGATCTGCCGCGAAGTGCTTGTCGACATCGACCAGGGCTACGGCGTCAGCAGCCATGAGTCGCGCTACATCTGCGGCGACAAGCGCCGCTAACTGATTCTCCGACTTCGCTTTTCTCAAGCCGCTCGCGAAATCGCGCCGAGGTAAAGTTCGCGCGATTCAGGCAGCGCAACCCCGCGCGGCGCGAGCACGTCGCGCGTGAGGAAATATCCGGTCAAGCGGAACGCGGCGATGAGATCGCCCGCTTCAGCGCCGACGCTCTCATGCTGAAGGAAGTCCGGATAGGGCAACAGCCTGTCGCGCCATGGCGCGCCGGCGGCGCGACTGACCGCGCGGCCTGATTTCGGCGACACATAAGCGAGATCGTCCTGCGCGCCGGTCAGCGCGCAGGAATGAAGATCGAGTCCGAAGCCGAGCGCGCCGAGCAGCGCGAGTTCGAATCGCGCCATCATCGTCGCGGCGCGCTCCGAATCGCGAACGTCGCCGAGCCGCGCGGCGATCGCTTCGGCCATTTCAAACAATTCCTCATGCGGATCGCGCTCCGGCAGCAGACGCAAGAGCGCGCAAAGCGCGGCGACGCCATGGAGCGCCGCGGCGCGATCGAGAAAATGCGCGGCGCGGGCGGCGAGCGGCTCAATCGTCAGCGCGCCGAGATGGTCCTCGAGACGCGCGCGCCACTGCGCCGCGACGAGATTGCCGGGCTGCAGAATCGGACGAAGCCGGCGCGAGCGGCCGCCGCGCACGAGACCGAGATGGCGCCCGTGTCCGCGGGTCATCAGCTCCAGGATGACGGAGGTTTCGCCATGCCGACGCGCGCCGATGATGAGGCCGTCGTCGCGCCATTCCATGTCAGGCTCACACTTCGGAAAGCTTCATATCAGGCCTGTAATCTATGCCGTCGACATCCTTGATCAAAGCCTGGCCGCAGATCACCCTGTTCTGCGCCGTGTCGAAGGTGAGCGACGGCGATCCGTAGAGCCGCCAGCCGAGGCTCAAGGCTTCGGTGACGCGATGACAGAACGCCGCGTCGTCCGGCCCGGTGAGAAAGCGATAGGCGGTCATCGCCTTGCGTTCGTCAGACATGCGAATTCTCCAGCGCGGCGCGAATCGCCTGACGCAAAGCCGATATTATTCCCCCTTGGGGAAATCGAGGCGCATCTCGCGATAGCGCTCGGGATCGTCGGCCCAGTTTTCGCGCACCTTCACGAAGAGGAAGAGGTGGACGGGCTGTTCGGCGGCCTCGGCGATCTCTTTGCGCGCCGCCTGGCCGATCGCCTTGATGGTGCGGCCGCCCTCGCCGATGACAATCTTCTTCTGGCTGTCGCGGGCGACATAGATCGTCTGCTCGATGCGCGCCGAGCCGTCCTTCTGATTGGTCCAGGACTCGGTCTCGACGGTCGACTGATAGGGCAGTTCGTCGTGCAGCCGCTCGTAGATCTTCTCGCGGGTGATCTCAGCGGCGAGCAGCCGCAGCGGCGCGTCGGAAAGCTGATCCTCGGGATAGAGCCAGGGCGAAGGCTTCATGCGCTGCGCGAGCGCCTTGCGCAGATCGCTGACGCCGTCGCCCTTCAGCGCCGAAATCATGAAGGTTTCATCGAACTTCTGACGCGCGTTGAGGGTCTGCGCCAATGCGAGCAGCTTCTCGCGGGGGATGAGATCGATCTTGTTCAGAACGAGCAGCTTCGGCGCCCTCGCCTGCTCAAGCTGAGTCAATATGGCCTCGACTTCCTCGTCGAGTCCCTTACGCGAGTCAACGAGCAGCGCGATCACGTCGGCGTCGGCGGCGCCCGACAGGGCGCTTGCGACCATGGCGCGGTCGAGCCGGCGCTTCGGCTTGAAGATGCCCGGAGTGTCGACGAGGATGATCTGCGCCGGGCCCTCGATGGCGATGCCGCGAACAAGCGCCCGCGTCGTCTGCGCCTTGCGCGAAACGATCGAGACCTTGGCGCCGACGAGCTGATTGAGCAGCGTCGACTTGCCGGCGTTCGGCGCGCCGACGAGCGCCGCAAAGCCGCAGCGCGTTTCCTCTGGCGCAGATTCGTTTTCGCCGCTCACGTTTCTCCCTTTCCGACGGCCGCGCCCTCACGGGCCAGAAAAGCCGCCGCGGCGTCCTGCTCGGCGATGCGCTTGGAAGCGCCTGAGCCCGGAGCCGCCTCGAAACCCTTCACCTCCACGGCGACCTCGAAGAACGGCGCGTGGTCCGGCCCGCTGCGGGCGACGAGATGATAGCGGGGCGTCGCGAGGCCGCGCGCCTGAGCCCACTCCTGCAGGGCCGTCTTCGCGTCGCGCAGATCCTGGCCGCTCGCCGTCATACGATCGCTAAAGGCCTTGCGGACGATGCGCTCCGCCGCAGCCGCGCCGCCGTCGAGGAAGGCGGCGCCGATGATCGCTTCGCAGATGTCGCCAAGCAAGGCGCGCTTGCCGCGTCCGCCGGTCTGGGCCTCGCCTTCGCCGAGCCGCATTTCGGGGCCGACGCCCCAGGCCTCCGCCACATCGGCGCAGGTCTCCTTGCGCACCAGCGCCGCGAGGCGACGCGACAGCTCGCCCTCGCTCTCGTTCGGAAAGGCGTCGTACAGCATGTGCGCCACGGCGAGACCGAGCACGCGGTCGCCCAGGAACTCGAGCCGCTCGTAGGACTCGCGCCTCGCGGGCGACGCGCTGACATGCGTCAACGCCCGGCCAAGCAGCGTCTGATCGGCGAATTCATGTCCGATGCGCGCCTCAAGCGCAGCGAGACCCACGTCGCGGCCGCGCGTCATGTCACGCCCGCACGTCCGGTCAATGAGCCGACCGGAACAGCCGGTCCCATCGCACCGACCACGGCCAGCGCCAGAAGGCGAGCGCCGATTCGTCTTTCTTGACCGAGAAGAAGATGATCTCGGCGCGGCCCACGAGATTGACGAAGGGCACGAAGCCGACGCCGCCCAGCTCCGGCGCGATGCGCGAATCAGTGGAGTTGTCGCGATTGTCGCCCATCATGAAATAATGATCGGACGGCACCACGAAGAGTTCGGTGTTGTCGTTGACGCCGTGGTCGCCCTCGATCTCGATGATCGTATGTTCGACGGCGGGATGGTCCCCGTCGCCGGGAAGCGTTTCCGTATAGGTCATCACCGGGGCGTCGCGGCCCTCGCGATTTTCGGTCACCGCCTTTTCGATTGGCGTGCGCGGAACGATGACGCCATTGATGTACAGCCGGCCGTCGATGATCTGAATGCGGTCGCCGGGAAGGCCGATGACGCGTTTGATGTAGTCGGTTTCATTGTCGCGCGGCAGCTTGAACACGACGACGTCGCCGCGGTTCGGCGGCGAGGCCAGAATGCGGCCAGAGAAAATGTCGGGTCCGAACGGCATCGAGTAATTCGAATAGCCGTAGGCGTATTTCGAGACGAAGACATAGTCGCCGATCAGCAGGGTCGGGATCATCGAGCCCGAGGGAATATTGAACGGCTGAAACAGCAGCGTGCGGATGACGAGCGCGATCGCCAGCGCCTCGAGAATGACCTTTACGGTCTCGAAAAATCCGCCCTCTTCGCGTTTTTGCGCCACCGGAACGTTCCTGCTCAAGCCGACTCACTCCTCATGCATTTGGACGGCGGCGGCCCGCCCTGCCGTCCGGCTTATCACGCTACAGCTTCCCTGAGAACCTGCGCAACGCCGAAGGATAGCGCCGGGCCCGCGTCAAATGGATGACCGCCCGCCACTTTAGCCGCGCCCGGCCGTCGCCTGACCGTTCCTCCCGGATTAACGCTAACGCGGCGCGGTTCAGACCACAGCGTCGGCTTTCGGCGCCATCGCCCGGCCCTGCGCCATCGCCTCGCGCATGCGCCGGATCGCCTCCGGGAGCCCGACGAAAATCGCCTCGCCGATCAGGAAATGGCCGATGTTCAGCTCGGCGATCTGGGGCAGCGTCGAGACGCGGCGCGCCGTATCATAATCGAGCCCGTGCCCGGCGTGAATTTCGAGCCCGCGCGCGGCGCCATAGGCGGCGGCCTCGGCGATCCGCCCGAATTCCGCCTCGGCCCGGCCATTGTCGCCGACCTCGACGGCGTGACACCAGGCGCCCGTATGGAGCTCCACGACCGGAGCCTTGATGGAGACCGCGGCGTCGAGCGCTTCCGCCGTGGGCTCGATGAAAAGCGACACGCGCACGCCCTCCCGCGTCAGCTGATCGACGTAGGGCAGGAGGTAATCGTGCTGGCCGACGACGTCGAGCCCGCCTTCCGTCGTGCGCTCGGTGCGCTTTTCCGGCACGAGACAGACGGCGTGCGGCGCCGTCGCGACGGCGATGTCGAGCATCTGCTCCGTCGCCGCCATTTCGAAATTGAGCGGCTTCGATATGGCCGCTTTCAGCCGCGCCATGTCGGCGTCGTTGATGTGGCGGCGGTCTTCGCGCAGATGCGCCGTGACGCCGTCGGCCCCGGCTTCGATGGCGAGCAGCGCGGCGCGAACGGGATCCGGCCGCGGCCCGCCGCGCGCGTTGCGAACAGTCGCGACATGGTCGACATTGACGCCGAGGCGGAGGGGTTTAGCGTTCATGCCGCTCTCTTATCTCGGGAGGCGAATAATTGCGCCTCCTTTCGCGCAATTCCCAATCTATACGCGCGCCGACGTCGTGAGCATCTCGAGCACCGGACATGAGGGAGCGGCGTCGCCCGAGCACTGAGCGATTGTCGCGGCGAGAATGTCCTCAAGCCTAAGGAGATCGGCGAGCTTCGCCCGCATCTCGTCAAGGTGCATTCGCGCGATCTCGTTCACTTCCGCGCACGAAGCGCGGGACGGCTCGGAGAGCGTCAAAAGCGCGCGAATTTGCTCGATGTTGAACCCAAGCTCGCGGCCGCGACGGATAAAAGTCAACCGTCGTACATCACCATCGTCATAGACGCGATGTCCGCTCGCTGTCCGCCCGGGCGACGGCATTAATTTAATCCGCTCGTAATAACGCACGGTCTCCAGATTGACGCCCGCCGCCGCAGCAAGCCGGCCAATCGTCAAGGGTTGCATGGATTTTTCTCTTGCACCCGTAGTCGCTACGGGGTGCACGATAATCGGCACGTCAAGAAAGGGCAAATCCATGGCCGTCAATGACGCCGCGCAAAAAAAGTCAACCGCTTCGGCTCCGCCTGCCTCGTCGAATTGGTTCGCCGCTTTGGGTCTCATCACAGGGCTCGGCGCGGTTGTCGCATCGTCATGCTGTGTCATACCGCTGGGGCTGGCGGCGCTCGGAGCGGGCGCAAGCGTTCTCGGCGGCCTAGAATTGATCGCCGCGTGGCGTGTCCCGCTACTCGCCGTGAGCGCCTTGGCGATTGGCGGGGGATGGAGCGCATGGTGGATGAAACGCTCCGTGATATGCGCCTCGAAGGCGAACTGCTTTTCCCTGAAGCGCTCTCGTTCAACGCTCGCTCTACTGCTCTGCGCTTCGGCGATTGCGATGGCGGCCGCGAGTTGGAGCTATATCGATCCGATGTTGCTCAAGCTTTTTCGGGGGCGTTGAATGAAGCTGGCCTCGACAATCACCTGCCCCTTGTGCGGCCATCGAGCAAAGGAATCGATGCCAGTCGACGCTTGCCAGTTCTTTTACGAATGCAAGGGCTGCGGCGCGCTCTTAAAGCCGAAGTTCGGGACTTGCTGCGTGTTTTGTTCCTATGGCGATGCGCCATGCCCGCCAATTCAGGAAGCAAAAAAGCATGGCGGCCCCGCCGCATGTTGCTCCGAGCAATAAGGCAAGAGACATTCGCGTAAAGTTCGCTAGAGCCTGATGGGCGCCGCCGCCAAAAAAGGCGCTGTTACCCAATCATCCGCTCGACCTTGCTCACCAGCGCGCTCGCGCGCAGCCGCGTGACGACGCCGTTCAGATGTTTCAAATCGGCGACTTCGAGATCGAAGGTCATCTCGCGGAAATCGGGCGACTGCGCCTTGAAACTGATGTTGTCGATATTGGCGCCGGTCTCGCCAATCAGCGTCGCCAGCGCGCCGAGCGAGCCCGGCTCGTTGATCGCCGTCACGACGATGCGCGCGGGGAACAGCGCTGAGGAGCCGGCGTCGATATCCCAGCGCACGTCGAGCCAGCGTTCGGGCTGATCGTCGAAGGCGGTGAGCGACGGGGACTGGATCGGATAGATGGTGATGCCCTCGCCCGGCGTGAAAATGCCGACGATGCGGTCGCCCGGCACCGCCCCGCCCTCCGGCGCGAAGCGCACCGGGGCGTCGCCGCGCAGGCCGCGGATGGGAATGGCGCCGCCGTCGTCTTTCGCGCCCGGCGCCTTGAAGACCACATTGGCGTTGGCCTTGACGCCGAACCATCCCGGCTCGCCCGGCGCGATCGGCGTCGGCGCGGCTTTGCGCTCCTCGCTGAAGTCCGGATAGACCGCCTTGACGACGTCGCCCGAATAGATTTCGCCGCGGCCCACGGCGGCGAGCGCGTCTTCGACCGAAGGCCGCGCGAGCCTCGTGAGGGCCGCTTTCAGCTTGTCCTCGCTCCAGACGCGGCCGGCGCGCTCGAAGGCGCGTTCGACGATCTGGCGGCCGAGGCCGGCATATTGCTGGCGCACGGCGTCGCGCGTCGCGCGCCTTATCGCGGCGCGCGCCTTGCCGGTCGCGACCGCCGCCTCCCAGGCGGCCGGCGGCACATGGCCCTCGGCGCGGATGATCTCGACTTCATCGCCGTTCTTCAGTTGCGACAGCACCGGCGCAACGCGTCCGTTGATCTTCGCGCCGACGGCCGAATCGCCGAGCTTGGTGTGCACGGCGTAGGCGAAATCGATCGGCGTCGCGCCGCGCGGCAGCGCGATCAATCCGCCCTTCGGCGTGAAGCAGAACACCTGATCCTGGAACAGCTCCAGACGGGTATGTTCGAGGAATTCCTCGGGGCTGTCGCCATGCGCGAGCAGATCGAGCGTTTCCTGCAGCCAGCGGAAGGCGCGGCTTTCCTTGGCGAGATCCTCGCGGCCCTGCGCGCCGATCGCGTCCTTGTAGAGCGCATGGGCGGCGATGCCGAAGCGGGCGATCTCATGCATCTCGGCGGTGCGAATCTGAAGTTCGACGCGCTGATGGCCGGGACCGATCACCGTCGTGTGGATCGATCGATAGTCGTTCTGTTTCGGCGTCGAGATGTAATCCTTGAAGCGGCCGGGAACATTCGGCCATTTCGTATGCACGACGCCAAGCGCGCGATAACAATCCTCGACGCTGCCGACGATGATCCGAAAGCCGAAGATGTCGGAGAGCTGCTCGAAGGAGACCGACTTGCGCTCCATCTTGCGCCATACCGAATAGGGCGTCTTCTGACGCCCGGTCACCGCCGCGGTGATGCCGCGCGCCGCAAACTCCTTCGTCAGCTCGTCCTCGATGCGCTTGATGATGCGGCCGTTCTTGGCGCGCAGATCATGCAGGCGCTCTTCGATGGTCTGATGCGCTTCCGGCATCAGGTGCCGGAAGGCGAGGCCCTCCAGCTCCTCGCGCAGTCGTTGCATGCCCATGCGGCCGGCGAGCGGCGCGTAGATGTCGAGCGTCTCCTGGGCGATGCGCGCGCGCTTGTCCTGCGGTACGAAATGCAGCGTGCGCATATTGTGCAGCCGGTCGGCGAGCTTGACGAGCAGCACGCGCACGTCTTCGGCGACGGCGAGCAGCAATTTGCGGAAGTTCTCGCCCTGCCGAGCCTGTTTGGTGACGAGATCGAGCTTCTCGATCTTCGTCAGGCCCTCGACGAGTCTGCCGATCTGTTCGCCGAACAGGCGGTCGATCTCCTCGCGCGTCGCGTCTGTGTCTTCCAGCGTGTCGTGCAGCACGGCGGCGACGATGGTCGCGTCGTCGAGCTTCAGATCGGTGAGGATCGCGGCGACTTCGAGCGGGTGCGAGAAATAGGGGTCGCCCGAGGCGCGCGTCTGCGCGCCATGCGCCTTCATCGCGTAGACATAGGCTCGGTTCAACAGATCCTCGTCGACGCGCGGGTTATACTTCCGCACGCGTTCGACAAGCTCGTACTGACGCATCATGCGCGGGGCGCCGAAGACTGGTTATGCGCCGACGCGCCCGCCGCCCTTGCGCAATTTCACGCGAAGGCGATGCGAGCGGCGCCGGAGCGGGCGGATGTGTTGGCGAGAATAGCGCAGGCGGCCGCCATGACCAACCCGCCATGGCTAACCAGCGATGACGGAGGGCTCAGGCGCGCAACGGAGGTTTTCGCGGCGCGCCCGCCGCGAACGCGCCGACAATCTGATCGAGGCGAATCTACTCCGCTTCGTCCTCGACCTCTGCGGGCGGCACGAGCCCTTCGAGGCCGCGCAGCAGGTCCTCTTCGGTCATGCGATCGAACTGGGCCTCGCCCTCGAGTTCGCCGGCGGCCGCAGGGGTCAGCGCAGGCGCCGCTTCAGCTTCCGGCTCGTCGACCTCGACGTGATGCTGGAGCGAATGAATGAAGTCCTCGGAAAGATCCTCGGGCGCGAGCGCGGATTCAGCGATTTCGCGAAGGGCGACCACCGGATTTTTGTCGCGGTCGCGATCGACGAGGATCGGCTGACCCGACGAGATGTTCCGCGCCCGATGCGCCGCCAGGAGGACGAGGTCGAAGCGGTTTTCGATCTTGTCGATACAATCTTCGACAGTAACGCGCGCCATCTGCTGTCAAGCTCCATTCGGTTCGGTTGCAGCGCTGATACGCGAATTATGGAAAATAGGCAATAATCTCTTGGCTCTAGTCGCCCGGACGCTTTTTTTTGACGCTCCTGTCTGAATCTTTTCTAGAAAATGCCCGATGCTCGACCCTTAAAAAAACGCAGTTCCTCTTGACGCTTCGACGGGGAGAGGCGATGTATTCGCTAGAGATGCGTGCGGCGCTTTTTCAAATATGGGTGCTGAATAGCCCGGCGGATGCAGCGAGAACGGCGCAGTCGCCATTGCTACTTCGGGCGCCGAAATTGAGACGATAGAGCGAAACGCCGAACTGCGGGTTAGCGGCGTGAGCCGGCGCCGCCCGCGTAAACACAGTGACCCGACCGCGAGACTGAGATGGCAGATATCGAACGAATTGCGTTGTTCATTGATGGGGCGAACCTTTACGCGACAGCGAAATCGCTCGGTTTCGATATTGATTATAAGCGCCTGCTTCGCGAGTTCCAGGGCAAGGGCCGTCTGATACGCGCCTTCTACTACACCGCGCTGATCGAGGATCAGGAATATTCGTCGATCCGTCCGCTGATCGACTGGCTGGATTACAACGGCTACGCCGTCGTGACCAAGCCGACGAAGGAATTCGTCGATTCGCTGGGCCGCCGCAAGGTCAAAGGCAATATGGACATTGAGCTTGCGGTCGACGCCATGGAAATGGCCGGGCATATCGACCACATGGTGCTGTTCTCGGGCGACGGCGACTTCCGTTCGCTCGTCGAAGCGGTGCAGCGGCGCGGCGTTCGGGTGTCGGTGATTTCGACGATCACCACTCAACCCCCGATGATCGCCGACGAATTGCGTCGCCAGGCCGACGAATTCATCGACCTCATCCATCTCGTCGGCAAGATCGGCCGCGATCCAGGCGAACGCGCCGAGCGCATGCAGCGCTATCAGGAACGCCGTCCGGCGCCGCAGGCCGCGCACGCCGAAGACGAAGGCGAGTGACGGGAGATTTCGGAGCTGCAGTCGGGATTCGGCGCCTCCATTTCGGGGCGCCGATTTTTTTGACGGAAGCTTAACCGCGCGCCCGCAGCAGCCGGCCTTTTTCGCGGCTCCAGTCGCGTTTCTTTTCGACTTCCCGTTTATCGTGCAGCTTCTTGCCCTTTGCTAAGGCAAGTTGCAGTTTGGCGCGACCCTTGGCGTTGAAATAGAGCTTAAGCGGCACGATGGTCATGCCCTCGCGCTCAACTGCCTGAGAGAGTTTGGCGAGCTCCCGCGACTTGAGCAGGAGTTTACGCGGCCGCTTCGGCGGATGGTTGTAGCGGTTGCCGGCGAGATACTCGGGAATATTGGCGTTGACGAGCCAAGCTTCGCCTTGGCGATCGACGTGAGCGTAGCTCTCGGCGATCGTCGCCTTGCCCGTGCGCAGCGACTTCACCTCGGTGCCCGTCAGCGCCAGCCCCGCCTCGAACGTCTCGCCGATCTCGTAATTGTAGCGCGCCTTGCGATTATCGGCGACGACCTTGAAATTCGGCTCGGGCGTTGCGGCCACTGACTCCCTCGAAGCGTTTCGACCAAACAGACTGACGGCGCGGATCCGGACTAGGCGGCGAGCACGCCGGCATGAATCATCGCCGCGCGAATGCGATCCTTGGTGGCTTGCGTGCCGGGCACGAGCGGAAGACGCACCTCTTCCTCTGCCCTGCCAAGAAGCGACAATCCATATTTCGCGCCGGTGACGCCGGCCTCGAGAAACGTCGCGACATGCAGCGGCGTCAGCCGATCCTGAATCTCCAGCGCCTTGGCGTAATCGCCGGCGAGACAGGCGTTTTGCAGATCGGCGCAAAGCCGCGGCGCGATGTTGGCGACGACCGAGATGCAGCCATGCGCGCCGGCCGCCATGCAGGCGAGCGCGGTGAGATCGTCGCCCGAAAGCTGGATGAAATCCGGCCCCATCGCCTGACGTTGAAGCGAGATGCGGCCGATATTGCCGGTGGCGTCCTTGACCCCGACGACGTTCTTGAGTTCGGCGCAGCGCTTCATGGTGTCGACGCTCATATCGATGACCGAGCGTGGCGGAATATTGTAGATGATGATGGGAATCGAGACGGCGTCGTTGATCGCCTTGAAGTGCAGGTAAAGCCCCTCCTGATTGGGCTTGTTGTAATAGGGCGTGACGATCAGGAGGCCGTCAGCCCCGGCGCGCTCGGCGTGGCCGGCGATCGCGATGGCTTCACGGGTATTGTTCGAGCCCGCGCCCGCAACGACCGGAACCCGGCCGCGCGCCGCGCGGATCGTCTCGGTGATGACCCGCCCGTGCTCCTCATGGCTTAGCGTCGGGCTCTCGCCTGTCGTGCCGACGGGCACCAGCCCGTGCGTGCCATTTTCGATCTGCCAATCGATCAGCGCGCGAAGTGCGTCATAGTCGACTTCTCCATGGGAAAACGGCGTGACCAGGGCCGTCATCGACCCATGAAAAATCGGCTTTCCATTCATAGAATCAGAGCTTTCCATGCGCCTCAGAGCCGCCTTAATCGCGTCGCTAAGATTGAGCGCCCTTCATAGCCGCTGGGCTGCGTTGAGGAAAGCCCCACGCTATAATGGGAGACGGCCAAGAGTTAGAAGCAGTCAGCCCGCGGAGTTGACCCTTCGTAAACCAAATGAGCGCAGCTTTTTCACGCCATTAGGAAACCGGTGATGATGTTGCCTCGACGCGTCGCGACTCGGTTCAAACTCACAGTCGGCATCGCAGCCCTCGCGATCGCCGCGCCCCTGTTCAGCGGCCTTGATCGTCTCGGCGACGGCGAAGCCAAGCGCAAAGCCGAGTGGCGCTGGACGTCTTCCGTTCCTTTCAGTCTCGGCGCGTGGCGCTCGCGGGTCGGCTCTTTACAGGAGTCCGTGCGCGAATTCGTCGAGCGCAAAGACGACGAAGCGGCGCATCCGCTGGAAAATTCCCTCTTCGCCGCCGATGACGGCGCGCTGCCGCCGATCGTCTCCTACGCGCCGGCGCAGGGCTGGCTGAACGGCGCCGAAGCGAAGGCGAATCTCGCCGCCCTGCTGGGCGACGACACGGACGCCTTCATACAAGCGGTCGCGCTGTATAAAGCCGGCGACTTCGTTCAAGGCGACAACGCAGCGGCGCGGCTCCAGACGCCGCTTGCCGACGCGGCCGCGCGATGGACCGGCCTTCGGCTTCACCCTCACGAAGCCGGGTTCAGGCGCATCGCCGAATTCCTCGCCGCGCATCCGAACTGGCCCGCCGGCGACTGGCTGCGCCGCCGCGGCGAGCAGGCGCTTATCGCCGAGCGGCACGCTGACAAGTCCGTCATGGCCTGGTTCGCCGGCTCCAGGCCGCTTACCGCCTATGGCAAATACGCCCTGGCGCGGGCTATCGCGCGCGAAGGCGATTTCGAATCGGCTGCGGCGCTGGCGCGCGACGCCTGGCGCAATGAAGATCTCGGACAGGGCTTCGATACGACCTTCAATAAAGAGCTCGGCGAACTACTGACGCCCGCCGACCACAAGTTCCGCGCTGATCGTCTGCTATACGCCGGAAAGAACTCGCTCGCCTTGCGCAGCGCCGAACTCGCCGGCAAGGATGTCGTGCTGCTCGCGCGGGCGCGCATTTCGGGCGCCGACAAGCTGGCGACGACTTTGCCGCCATCCGTGCAGAACGATCCCGGGTTGCTCTACGGACGCGTGCACAAGCTGCGCACGAGCAACAAATTCGCCGAAGCGGGCGCGCTGCTGCGCAAGGCGCCCCAGGACTCGGAGTTGGTCGTTGACGGCGACGCCTGGTGGGAGGAGAGGCGCATCGTAGCGCGCAAGCTCCTCGACCAGGGCGATGCGCAGACCGCCTATATGCTGTGCGCCCAGCACGCCGCCGCGAAGACCAGCAACAAGGTCGACGCGGAGTTCAACGCCGGCTGGATCGCACTGCGATTCCTCAACGATCCGATCAAGGCCGAGCGTCACTTCAAACAGCTTGCGAACGTCGCCGAAACGCCGTTGCAGAAGTCTCGCGCATTGTACTGGTTGGGCCGCACCGCGGAGGCGGAGAACGACTCAAGGGCGCGCAATTTCTATGTGCAGGCGGCGACGCATTCGACGACCTTCTACGGGCAGCTGGCCAACGCCCGGCTCGGGGCCGAAGACCGCCCGCTTCGCCCGCCGCCGCTAGCGGCATCTGGCGACAAACGGGACGAAGCCGTCCGCGTCGCGGAGCTGCTGTTCGCGATGGGCCAGAAGGATATCGCCGCGCCGCTTGCGCTGGATAGCGCCAAATACTTGCAGGACGAGGCGCAGGTCGCCGCGCTCGGCGAGGTCGTGGCGCGTCAGGGCGACGCCAAGCTCTCGCTCGTTTTTGGCAAGGCCGCTTCTTACAGAGGAATTGCGCTCGACGACGTCGCCTTCCCCGCTTACGGCGTTCCCGATTTCAACGCGCTTCCCGGCTCGGCGTCGCGCTCGATCGTCTTCGCCGTTGCGCGTCAGGAAAGCGCCTTCGACCCCAAGGCCGTCTCCTCCGCCGGCGCCATGGGCCTGATGCAGATGATCGCCTCCACCGCGCGGCACACCGCCTCCATGCGCGGCGTGAGCTTCGACATGTCGCGGATGCTCAACGATCCGCCCTTCAACGCGCAGCTCGGCGCGGCGCATCTCGGCATTCTGCTCGGCGAATACAGGGGCGCTTATCTCCTCACCTTCGCCGCCTACAACGCGGGCGGCGGGCGGGTGAAACAGTGGATCGACGCCTATGGCGATCCGCGCAAGGCCAATGTTGATCCGATCGACTGGGTCGAGCGGATCCCAATCACCGAAACGCGCAATTACGTGCAGCGGGTGATGGAGAATTTTGTCGTCTATCGCGCGAAGTTCGCCGACAAGGCGACGCGGGCGCCGCAGATGGAGCTGGCGCGCGCCGGCGACAGCCTCTGATCTGAAGCCTCAGCAGGGAAACCGGTTGTGGTAGCCGAGCAGTTCGCCGAGCGGCGCGCTGTGGCGCAGCTCGGTCAGCGGCCAGGCGAAATATTGAGTGCTGCCGGAATAGGGATAGCCGAAATCGCAGGGCGACGTCTCGGTGACTCTCGACGACATGAACACGAGTTCGGGCGTGGCGACGAAAAAGCGCCGGTTTCCGACGGCGATACGGGTCCAGCTCGGATCGTCGCGGATTATCTTGACTTCGGTCCCCGCAGGCGCCGTCTCGAGCGCCGCATAATGCTCATCGGGACCGGCGCGTAGCACCGCTGGATAGGCGAGCGTGAGCTTTATCGCCGCCGCCTCCTCGCCGCATGAGAGCGCGGCAAAAAAAACCAAGGCCAATACCCGCCGCCGCATGCTGGAATTCCCGGTTAGATGTGCGCTGGCGCAATCCTCAGTCGAGAAACCTAGCCTAAGAGATATTCCTGCCGGCGCCAAACGGGTTCGGCCAGAACGCGCGGGAAAGGCGGCATGAAAAAATCGTCGGCGCCGAGAGAGGCGCTTCGCTCTCGACAGGGGCGCGGCGCGCGGCCTATGCTCCAATCCTGCGGCCGAGCGCCCTTTCCGGCGACCCGCCCCGCGGCATACGGTGCGCTTATGCGGCGGATCGCGTTCTCTCTCATCGCGGCGCTGGCGGCGTATTTCGCGCATCCGGCTTGGCGCGCCACGCAGAGCGCCATCGCAGAGACGAAAGCCAAACCAAGCTCGATCAGCTTTGCGCCGCGCGAGTTGCCAGCGGATCGCGACGGCGCGAGTCTTCTGACCGTCCCTGCCCCCGGCCGCTATTCGATCCGGGCGAAGAGTCCATCTGGCGCGCGCATCGAACTCGTCGACATGATCGCCGGTCCGCTCGATTCGAGCGGCGCGCCGGGCCTGCGCGACGGACGCATCGACGCGCTGCTCGACAAAGGCGTCTACAAGCTGCGGGTTTCCGGCGCGAAAGGCGCGAGCGGCAAGACAGCGCTCGCTGCGCAGGGGTTCGCCGACGTCGAGTCGTCGAAGCCGACGCTCGCGCCGGGGCGCATCCAGAGCGGCGAACTGGGGGATCTGCAGCAACGCTCCTATTCCTTCGAGGTCGGCGCAGAGGGTCGCGTAAGCCTCGAGGCGATCGGCCGGGCGCTGAGCGATTTGCGCGTCTGGCGCGGCGACGGCGAACTCGTCGATCTCGCCTTCCAGCAGGAGACGGTCGAAACCAAGCCCGGCCGCGCCATGAACCGGCTGCGTCTCGAAGGCGCGCTGGAGTCCGGACGCTATGTCGTCACCGCCTATGGCGGCGAAAAACTCGTCTGGGCGCAGGGCGATGCGGCGCAGCCCTTCATGCTGCGGCTCGAAGAGCCGGCGCTGCTCGCGGCAGGCGTCGCCGAGGGCGTGATCGGCCCGTTCGGCGCCGCGCGTTTCGACGCGCCGGCAAGCTATGACGCTTTCCGTCTCGATCTCGCGCAATCGACGCCGGCGCGGCTTGAAGCGCGGCGCAACGAATCGAGAGAGATCGCGACGATCTCGAAGAACAGCCGCACGCCCTCCGCAAACCTGAGGCTCGCGTCCGACCGCAAGACGAACGCGCGTCTTGAAGTCTCCGGCTATGAAGGCCAGGCGTTCACGCTGCGCGGCCTGCGTCAGACGGACCGCGAAACATTCGAAGCTTCGGGGCCTCATCTTATCGGCGTCGACCTCGCCGGCGACGGCGGCGACGAAGCGCCGGCGACGGCGCTCTTCGCGCGCATCGAGAGCGACGGCAAGACGCGCGTGATCGCTTCGGACTCCCCCCGGATCGGCGCAGGAAAGGCCTGGCGCGGCAAGTTCAATCTGTTCGGTCCGACCTCGATTCTCTTCGAGGCGACGCGCGACGGACCCGTGGCGATCGACGCCAAAGGCCTCAAGGTCAACGCTTCGATCGAACCGGCGCTTGGGGCGCTCACGCCCCGCGCGGACGGCAAGGACTCCGCGCGCTACGATCTCCAGGCGGGCTATTATTTTCTGAAGCTCGAGCCGAAGGGAGATTCCGGCGGCGTCGTCGATGTGACCATCGGACCGCCCGGACTATCCGCGTCGGCGCCCGCCCCTGCGCCCTCGCGCGCCACAATGTCCTTCGGCGCGCAGTCGCTCGACAGCGGCGGCTCCTATCTCATTTTGACGAATGTCGCGCCACAATTGCTGACGGGGCCGCGCGTCGTCGCCCTTCCCGTCGAACTCGACAAGGCGCCTCTTGCGATCTGGCAGGACGCGGGCAAGGACGTCGCGCTGCCGGTGCGGCTTCCCAAGACCGGCAAGGTCGTTGCGCGCGATTCACATGGCGCCCAAGTCGCGCTGACGCTCGCCGACGAAAGGCAGGAGAACGAGCAGCGACTCGCGACGGTAAAGATCGCAGCCTCGGAAAAGGCGCGTGCGCTCGGGCTCATCTTCATTCCCGAATCCACTGCGACGAAGCAGGATGAGCCCGGCAAGCCCGCGCCGACGACGCTTGCCGCCGCCGTCGCGCGTCCGGCTTTTTTCGATCTCGCGCGCGACGAGACGAAGCGACTGCGCTTCGAGGTGCCGCAAGGCGGGCTCTACCGCGTCGAAACGCTGGGACGCATGAAGACGGCGCTGCGCATCGGCGCGAATGTTTCGCCGCGTCTTGGCGAAGGCGAGGCGAACGGTCCCGGCGATAACGCGCTGGTGACGGCCTTTCTGCGCGCCGGCGGCTATCGCGCGGCCGTAACGGCGAAGGAGTCCGCCGGCCATCTCGGAGTTGCCGTCTCGCCCGCGACTCTCGCGCCGACTGGGAAGCTCGTCGACGCAGGGATCGCCCGCGCCACGCTCGACTCCGGCAAGGGGGCGATCACGCCGATCGAGATCACGCGCGAGGGCGAATATCGCATCGAGCTGCTCGGACTGAAGCAAAAATGGCGCGCGCGGCTGGAAGACGCTGACGGCTGGCCGCTCGCCGCGCCGGGCGAAATGCAGCGTCTGACTCGAAACTTCGAAAAGGGCGCCTACCGGCTTGTCGTCATGCCGAGAGACGTCGAAGCGCGGATGGTGGCGCGAGTGACGCCGATCGTCGCAGCGAAACCGCTGGAAGGCCACGGCCCGCATCCCCTGCCCTTCGGCAAATCGCAAAGGCTGCAATGGCGCGAGCCGCAGGCGCGCGACGCGGCGCGCGCGCCGGACGTGTGGCGCTTTGCGCTCTATGGCGACGCGGAGATCGATCTCTCGATCGGCGAGGGCATGGTCGGCGAGATTTTTGGCGGCGGGCCGGACAGCGTCGGAAAGGTCGCGGCCGGCAGGCCGTTCAAGGCGAAGCTGGCTGCAGGCGAATATCGGGTCGAGGCGCGAAGCCTCGCGCATGACGATCGTCTCGACTACGAGATTTCACTCGATTCAAAGGAACTGCAGCCGGATGCGCCCCGCGCCGTCGAACCGCCGACTCGCGTTGATTTTTCTCTCGCGAAAGACAGCGTCGTCGATCTTTCGAGCTTCGGCGAGATCGAAACCATCGGCGCGTTGAAGGATGGCGGAGGCGACGTGATCGAGCGTCTGCAGCCGCGCGCGGACGACTGGAATTTCGCCCTATCACGGCGTTTGCCCGCGGGCAGCTACCGCCTTGACCTTGAAAAGCTCGGCGCCGCGCCGAATGCGGCTGCGGAAGCCCAGGAAGCGCCCAGCGAGCAGCCCGGAGAAGCGGCTGGTGAAGAGACCTCCAATGAAGAGGACGCTGCGGAGAACGAAGCGCCGCAGTTGAGCGGCGTCGAACTCCGAATGTCGGTGCTCGAGGAGAAGAATGACGGCGCTCTGACGCTCTCTGGCGAGCGGACGCTGAGCGGCGACGGCGCGCATGTCCTCTCGCTGGCGCCAGCGCCCGTTGGCAGTCTCGCACTGGTCGCGGCGCGCTCGGAAGGCGACGCCGCTATTTCGATCGAACGGCGTGAGGCTGACGGAAAATGGCGGGCGCTCGGGGTCGAACGCGGCCGCGCGCCTGTCGCTGCATGGCCCGCCGCCGATGGCGCCGAACTGCGCGCCGTCGTCTGGACGATTGGCGGGGGCGACGCGCCGATTTCGGTCTCTGCGCGCGCTGTCGAACGCCGCGCGCGCCGACTCGGCGATGTCGCTCTCGATCCAGTCGACGGCGTGGCCGGAATATGTGTCGCCAAGGTCGCGACGCCCGACGCCAAGCTGGTGACGCTGGCGACGCTAGAGACGATCGCCGCGGGCTCGGTCGGCGGGAGCCTGCTGCGCCCTGCGCGCGCCGGACCGCTTGCGCCGCAGGCGCAGGAACTCTGGCTGATGAGCCGCGGCGATTGCGCGTCGCCGGTCGGCGTCGCCGCGTTCGACTGGAAGGGCGCCGAAATCTCGCTCGACGTCGGCGAGGGCGAGCGCGCCAATCTCGTTCCCCTCGCGCCCCCCGCTGGCAAGCAGCGGCTGTGGCTCGCGCGCTCCGCCTTCGCGCAGCCCGCCATCGACGGGGGACGCGGCGTCGGCGTGGCGAAGGGCGCGGCGATGACGCTTGCCGGCGACTCGCCGCTCGCGCTCTGGAACGCAGACGGCGTCGCGCCGATGCGCGTGACGCTGAGCGCGATCGACGTCGAGACGCGGCCGGCGACCAGGGGCGGCATGCTGTTTTCAGGAATCGTGCCGCCGATGAGCGCGCTGCCCGTCGATATGGATGAAGTGGCCGGGTCGCTCGCGCTCGACCTCGCCGGCGGGCTCGCCGCTTTTGCTCAGCCGCGCGTCGTCTTTGGCGACGGCGCCGCCACGTCGCGCATACTGTACGGCGTCAAATCGCGCGTGCTTCTCGTCAATCTGACGCAAGCGCCGCTCCCGGCGCGCATTGCGCGCGAGACTGGCGAGAACAAAAGGCTCGACGCGACGCGCGCCTTCACGCGCTTCTTTCCAGCCGCCGGACAGATTTCGCTGCCGCTCGACGCCCAGAAGAGTGACAGGCTGATCGTCAGCGGCGCAGAGGCGACGGTCATATCGGACAGCGGGCGCGTCATGCGCGGCGAAGACATCGCGCTCGACGGCGCAGGCGAAGCGATCATCGATCACGGGCCCGGCCTCGTCGCCTTCTGGATCGAACGCGCCGGCGCGACTCCCTGGCCGGCGCCGGCGGCGCGCACGCTCAGTCTGCCGCAGCGCTTAGCGCTCGAAGGCGCGGCGATGCGCCTTGCGATAAAGAGCGACAAGCCCGCTCTGCTGAAGGCGACAGGCGCCGCGCCGGCGATCGTCGGTTTCATCCAGAACGGCAGACGGGAGACGCTCGCCTTCGCCAATGGCGTCGATCTCAGCCGCTACATGACTCCGGGCGAGGCGACGCTCGACATCTACGCGCCTTATGAAGGCGCGCTCTCCGGCATGCTCGATGTTTCGGCTCAGCCAATCATCGAGGCGCGTGAGGGCGTGAACGATCCTGTCGCGGTTTCGCCCGGCGCGAGCGCTCTCTACAGCTTCGAGGCGAAGGCGGCGCGCGACGTCGGAATCGGCGTGCGCGGTGAGCCCGACCGCGTCAGCGCGCGGCTCATGGATGCGCAAGGCAAGACGCTCGGCGAAGGCGTCGCCCAAACAATGAAGCTTTCGCCCGGCCGCTATTTCATCGAGGCGCGCACGCCCGCGGACGCGCCGGCGACGACGGTTCGCGTGGCGATCGTCGGGCTGTCGCCGCCTGTGAACGCGCCGCCGGCGGAGGTCGTCGCGGAGCTGCTCGACAAGGCCGGGATGAAGAAAAGCAAAGCGCAATGAATTCGAAAGGCGCGGCGATGAAAAGACTTCTGCTCCTGACCCTTTGCGCGCTCCTTGCCGCGGCGGGCCCGCTGCGCGCGCAAACGCCGCCAGTCTTCGATCTCGCCCAACGCGCCGACGGCGCGCGCGTCGCGCCCGACAGATTTTTGCGCGCCTATGATCCGGTCACGGTCTTCTTCCCCAGCGACACGGGACCGAAGGCCGGCGGCGCGGAGGACTCGCCGCAAAAATATGTGCAGATGACGCCGCAGCCGGCCGGCGAATGGCGCTGGCTCGGTCCGCGCGCCCTGCAGTTTCGCCCTGCCGACGCCTGGAAGCCGCTCTCGCGCGTGAGCTTGAAGCTCGGCTCGGCGGAGACCAAACTCGTCGCGCTGCTGCCGACGCCGCGTTCCACTAATCCCACTGAGAGCGCCGATCCGCAGCTCGAACTGACGCAGATCGCCCTCACCTTCGCCGAGCCGGTCGACCTCGCCGCGCTCACGCGGCTGCTGACGATCGAAATTCGTCCCTCGCCTGGCGTATCGCCGCAAGGCGGTCAGGCGCTCAGCGCCTCGGCCTATGAGATCCGCGCGCTGGAGCGCGGCGAACGCGCCGAGGATCAGACCTATGTCATTCGCTTCCGCGAAAGGATTTTCGACGGCCGCGTCGCGATCCTGCGGCTGCGGCTTTCCGACGAACCCGGTCTCGACGACCAGACGTATGAACTGCGGCTGCGCACCGCGCCGCCCTTCGCGGCGACGGAAGCAAGCTGCGGCCGCGGCTGGAGCGACGATCGCGCCGAAAACGTGCTGCGCTGCGCATCCTATCTTGTGACGCCCGAGAGCAGCGAAGAGGAAGGCGGCGACGCCGCCGCGATTCCCTATGCATCGGCGAGCAAGCGGCAGCTCACGCTCTCCTTCAACGCGACGCCCGAGACGCTGGACATCATGCGCGCGCGTGAAGCGCTGCGGATCACGCCGCCCGTCGACGATCTCACCGTGGAAACCGACGGCAGGCGCCTTCGCATGGTTGCGAAATTCTTGTCGGATCGGGTCTACGAACTCTCCATCGCTGAAGGCGCGCTCAAAGATTCGCAGGGCCGCGCGCTCGCAAGCGCCTTTACCCAGCGGTTCGCCTTCACGCGCGACGCGCCGGCGCTGCAGTGGGACGCAGGCTACGGCGTCGCGGAGCGTTTCGGTCCGCAGCTCCTGCCCGTGCGCGGCCGGGGCTATGACCGCGCCGACGTCCGCATCCACGCCATCGATCCGCCGTCGCGAAATTTCTTCCCCTTCCCGGCGCATGGCGTCGAGACGAGCGATTCAGACGCGCCCCCGCTGCCCGGCAACGAGCCGAAATCATGGAGCGAGGCCGCGAACATCGAGGCCGACGCGATCAAGGAACGCATCAAGTCGCTGGGATCGCCCGCGGTGTCGCGGCTCGTTGAGCTGCCGATCCGACGCAATGGTCCCGACGCGAAATTCGGCGTCGATTTGAAGGAGGATTTCGCCAAGGTCAGCGGACGCGATCAGCCGGGGACCTACCTTGTCGGCCTGCGCGCCATCGACGACGATAAGCGCCGCTGGCTGCGCGTGCAGATCACCGATCTTTCGCTCTCAGCGATCGAAGAGCCGACGCGCGTGCGTTTCGCCGTCACCTCACTGGCGACGACGCAGCCCGTGAGCGGCGCGCAGATCCGCGTCGAAGGAATCAAGGACGAGAAATTCGTCACGCTCGCGAGCGGAACCACGGATTCCTCCGGCTTCTATTCCTGGACGCCGGATAAGCGCGGCGGCGCCGAAGCGCGCCGTATCGTCGTGAACAAGGGGCTGGATACGCTCGTCGTCGATCCCAACAGCGCGCCTTCGGAATATTCGCGGGAAATCTGGTCGAAGCCCGAGTCGGAATGGCTCGCCTGGACGAGCGCGGCGGACCAGCCGCGCGCCGAAAAGCCGCGAACGCTCTGCCATCTCTTCTCCGAACGGCCGATCTATCGGCCGGAGGAGAGCGCGCACATCAAGGGCTTCGTGCGCAGCTATCGCGGCGGCGCGCTGAGCCTGACCAAGACCGGCGGCACGCTTGTCGTGACAGGCCCTGGCAATCAGGAATGGCGTATTCCGGTGAAGCTCGACGCCGCCGGCGGCTTCTACCACAATTTCGACGCGCAAACGCAGGCGACGGGCGACTATGCGGCGCGGTTCGAGCCGGACGCGCCAAAAAAGGAAAAGAAGGCGGAAACGCCGAAGAACGAAGCGGATGAAGCCGCCGAGACAGAAAGCGAAGCGGCCGGGCCCGCGCAGGACACCTCCTGCGGCCAATTCTCGTTCAAGAAGGAGGCCTATCGTCTGCCGACGTTCGAAGTCGTGCTCAACGCGCCGCAGACCGTCGCGCTCGAGGGGACTTTCGACGTCGATCTCCTCGCCCGCTATTTTGCCGGGGGCCTGGCGGCGGAGCGTCCCGTCAAATGGCGCGCGGCGCAGTTTCCGCATGTCTTCACGCCGCCAGGACGCGAAGGATTTCTGTTTTCGACCGATGCGCGCTTCTCGGGCGACGGCAAGTTCAAATCTACCGCGGTGCTGGAGCGGGACCAGCGCACCGACGCCGGCGGCGCCGCCCGCATGACATTCGACACCACGATCGAGCCGACGGCGCAGCCGCGCCGCTACTCCATCGAAGCAACAGTCACGGGCGACGATGGCATAGAAGTGCGCAATGTTCAGAACGTCATCGCGCTGCCGCCCTTCGTTCTCGGCGTCAAGACGCCGCGCTATGTGGAGCGTCCCGGCGTCGTCATGCCGGAGCTCATCGCCATCGATGGCAAGGGCGACGTGGTCGTCGGCCTCGACATGACGCTGCGGCTCATCAAGCGCAACTGGATTTCGACGCTGCAGGCGTCGGACTTCGCGCAGGGCGCCGCGAAATATGTCACGCAGGCGCAGGATGAGGTCCTGGTCGAACGCAAGGTGACGAGCGCCAAGGAGGCGCAGAAACTCGAACTCGAGACGCGCGACGCCGGCGTCTATGTCGTGCAGCTCGAGGCCTATGACAGGCTCAAGCGGCGTCAGCAGGTGAGCGTCGATTTCTTCGTCGGCGGCGACACGCCGGTCACTTTCGCACGGCCGCCAGCGGAATCGGCGACGATTACCACCGACAAAGACAAATACGCGCCGGGCGAGACGGCGACGCTCATCATCCAGTCGCCGTTCCAGAATGCGCGCGCGCTCGCCATCGTAGAACAGCCGGGCGGCGTCTATGACTATCGTTTCGTCGACATCGCCAATGGCTTTGGCCGCTACGCGCTGCCGGTGAAAAAGGAGCAGATGCCGAAGCTCGCCGTGCATTTCCTGATCATGCGCGGACGGCTGAAGGATGCGCCGCCGCAGCCGACCGCGACCTTCGATCAGGGCAAGCCCGTCACGATCGCCGCGACGAAATGGATCGAGGTGACGCCGGTCAAGAACATCGTCAACGTAAAGCTCGAACATCCCGCGAAGGCGCGTCCGGGCGATACGATCGAAGTCGCGCTGCGGCTCTCAGACGACGCGGGCAAGCCGCTCGCCGGCGAGGCGACCTTCTGGATGGTCGATCAGGCGGTGCTGTCGCTCGCCAAGGAACGCCCGCTCGATCCGCTGCCCGATTTCATTGTCGAGCGCGAAACGAAAATGGCGGCGCGCGACACGCGCAACATGGCCTTCGGCGTCATTCCGCTCGAGGAGGTCGCCGGCGGCGATGGCGACGAACTGCAGGAATGGGGCGCGGAGAACAACATCTCCGTGCGCAAGAATTTCACGCCGGTGCCGGTCTATCTGCCGAGCGTGAAGGTCGGCCCCGACGGCGTCGCGAAAATCAAGGTGCAGCTCCCCGACACGCTGACCGTGTTCAAGCTACGCGCCAAGGCGGTGAGCGGGCCGGATCGCTTCGGCGCGGCCGGCGGCGAAATGCTGATCCGCCAGGCGCTCGTCGCGCAGCCAGCGCTGCCGCGGTTCATTCGTCCTGGCGATTCCTTCGACATCGGCCTCGTCGCGCGCATCGTCGAAGGACCCGGCGGCGCAGGCAAGGCGTCGATCGCGGCGCCGGCGCTGACGCTCTCGGGCGAGACGAGCCGCAAGATCGAGTGGGCGCAGAACAAGCCTGTGCGCGTCGATCTGCGCGCGCAGGCGCCTGCCCAACTCGCGGGCGACGCGACGCTCGCTTTCCGCATCGAGCGCGACGCCGATCGCGCGAAGGACGCCGTCGAGATCGCCCTTCCTGTAAAGGGCGATCGCGACGCGACGCGCCGCTTCCAACTGGTCGAGATCGCGCCGGGCGAAACGAAGACGCTGCCTCCCGCAGGCGAGCAGGCGCGGCCTGGCAGCTTCTCGCGCGAGACGATCGTCGCCGCCGACCCGTCGGTCGTGAAGCTCGTCGCCGGATTGAATGCGCTCGTCGAATATCCCTATGGCTGCACCGAGCAGCGCCTGTCGCTCGCGCGCGGCGGGCTGGCGCTGAAAAGCTTTGGAGCGATCCTCGCGGCGGCGGGGCTCGAGGACCGCGTCTCCGCCAATGTGAAATCGACGGCGCAGATCATCGATCAGTCGATCGACGCCGACGGGCTCGTCGCGTTCTGGCCGCGCGCGCGCGGCACTGTTTCGCTCACCGCCTGGGCTTATGATTTTCTGGCGCGCGCCGAACGCGCCGGAGAGCCGATCGACAAAACGCTGCTGGATCGTCTCGCCAATATCCTGAAACTATCGCTGCGCTCGGATTATCCGCGGCTGCTTTCGGGCGACGAATTGCGCGAACGCGTCGAGGCGCTGTCGGCGCTCGCGGAAGGCGGCAAGTTGGATGAATCCTACGTCGCCGAATTTGCGCGCCGCGCCGACTTTCTGCCCAATGTCAGCGTCGCGCAGATGGCTTCCGCCGTCGCGCTTCTTCCCAATGTCGACCAGCGCGCCGTCGCGTCGCTCATCGACACGATGTGGAGCCGCGTGAAATTCGCCAGCCGCAACGGCGTGCAGGTCTATGCGGGACAGGCGGCGGAAAGCGCCTCGCCGATCATTCTGCCGTCCGAAACGCGCAGCATCGCCGAAATGGCGCGCGCCGCGGCGCTGACGGCGTCAGGCGATCCACGCGCCAATGCGCTGCGCGACGCGCTGCTGCGGCTTGGCGAGGGCGACGGCTGGGGAACGACGAACGCCAACGCCGCGGCGATCGAAGCGCTCGCCGAAAGCTGGCGGCGGCCGGTCACGCCGATCGCGGTGAGCTTCAATGACGGCGGACAGGATCGCGCGCTGACGCTCGACGCCAATAATCCTGTCGCCCGCTACGCATCGAAGAACGATGCGCCGCTGAAGATCGCCAACGGCTCCAACGCGCCGCTCGTCGCGATGATCGAGACGAGCTACACGCCGGCCGAGCCGGGCGCGAAGGCCCAGCCGACCAGCGACGGTTTTA
Source organism: Methylocystis sp. (assembly GCA_051061385.1). Lineage (GTDB taxonomy): Bacteria > Pseudomonadota > Alphaproteobacteria > Rhizobiales > Beijerinckiaceae > Methylocystis. The sequence continues at coordinate 3,785 of JBPFDX010000048.1, read as the reverse complement.
CCATCACACGGCAGAGCTGGCGCGTCGAAAGCGGCAAGCCGCCGGCGAAGATCGAACTGCAGGAGGGCGTTCTGCAGGTGAAGCAGGGCGATCTCGTCGAGGAAACGGCCGAAGTGGTCAATCCCGAGGATCGCTCGCATATCGCGATCTCGATCCCGCTCGCCGCCGGCTTCGAGCCGCTTAATCCGAACATCGCCACGGCGCCCGCCGAAGCGCAGCCGTCGTTTGCGCCGACGCTGCAGCCGAGCTGGGTTTCGTTTGGCGACGACCGCGTGTTCTACGCCTACGATTCGCTTCCCAAAGGAACCTACCGTTTCGCCTTCCGTCTGCGCGCGCAGACGGCCGGCGCCTATACGCAGCCGCCCGCGCTCGTCGACGCGATGTACAAAAAGGGCCTTCGCGCAACGAGCGCCGGCGCGCGGGTGGAGATCGGAAAGTAGGCGCATGTCGAGCGGATTAGCGCGAAGTATCGCCGCTGGTCTCATCGCGGCATTTGTCGCCGGCGCCGCGTGGTTCTCGCACGCGGCGCTGTCGCGCGCAGAACTCGTCGCGCCGCGCGCCAGCAGCATCGTCTACGACCGCAACGGCGCCTTCCTGACGCAGATCGGCGAGAGGACTCGCGATCCTGCGACGAACGTGTTGCGCGTCGATTACGGCTACTGGCCGCTCGCCGCCATTCCGCGAAAAATCGCCCAAGCGACGCTCGCCCTCGAAGACCGCCGCTTCTACGATCATCCCGGCGTCGATGTCCGCGCGCTGCTGCGCGCCGCATGGCGCAATCTGACCTCGCGCGGCAGACGCGAGGGCGCCTCGACCATCGCCATGCAGGTCGCGCGGATGCAGACAGAGCGCCCGCGCAGGTTTGCCGAGAAGCTGATGCAGGCGGCGACGGCGCTCGCCATCGTCGCGCGTCACGGCCATGAAACGACGCTCGCCCATTATCTGCGGCTCGCGCCCTATGGGCTCAACGGACATGGCGTCGCCTACGCCGCGCGCTTCTATTTCGACAGACCGGTCGACGACCTCTCCTGGGCGCAGGCGGCGCTCCTCGCCGCCATTCCGCAGTCGCCGGGACGGATGAACATCACGCGCGAGAGCGGCCTTCGATTGGCGACGTCGCGCGCGAGTCACGCCATCGCCCGGCTTGAAGAGGAAGGCGCGCTCGACGCCGCGCAGGCGGCGCTGGCCCGCGCCGAACTCGATCACATGCGGCCGCTCGACGCCAAGCGCCGTCCCGAAACTCTGCATCTGGCGCTGCGCTACGAGACGCTCGCGCGCGAAGGCGTGGCGAAGCCTGTTGCGGAAGGCGACAGGCGCATTCATGCGACGATCGATATGGCGGTCGAACGAGACGTCCTGCATCTTGCGCGCCGCTACCTTGCGAATTTCCGCAGCCGCGGCGCAAGGCAGGTCGCGGTGATGGTCGTCGAGCGCGGAACCAACGCCGTCATCGCCGACGTCGGCTCCTCGGACTACAATGATCCGCAGGCGGGCGCTTTCGATTTCACTCGGGTGCGGCGCTCTCCCGGCTCGACGCTGAAGCCCTTCATCTATGCGCTGGCTTTCGAGCGCGGCGCGCTCAAGACCACGGATCTTCTGAACGACATTCCCGAAGGCGCCTCGGGCGTGTCGAACGCCGACGGACTCTATCTCGGACCGATGACGCCGCGTCAGGCGCTCGCCAATTCACGCAATGTGCCGGCGACGAATCTGCTGCGGCGCGTCGGGCTTGAAGCAAATTTCAATTTCCTGCGCGACCTCGGCCTGCACGATCTCGAAACGCCGGCCGAGAGTTTCGGCATTTCCATGGCGATCGGCGCGCTGCCGACGCGGCTCGAAGATGTGATGCGCGCCTATGCCGCCCTCGCGGACGATGGCGTTATGTGGGAGCTTGCATTCACCCGCGACGAAACGCGGCGTCCGCCGCGCCGCGTGCTCTCGGTCGACAGCGCGCGGCTGATCGCCTCGATGCTCGCCGATCCGCAGTCGCGGCTTCCGTCTTTTCCACGTTACGGGCCGCTCGAATATCCGTTCGCCGTCGCGGTGAAGACCGGAACGTCGCAAGCCTATCGCGACGCCTGGACGATGGCCTTTTCGCATAGATACATCGTCGGCGTATGGATCGGGCGCGGCGACGCCGGCGCCATGCGCGCGATGACGGGCGTCTCATCGGCGGCGCGACTCGCCCATGCCGTGCTCGCCAAGCTGCATGACGCGAGGCCCGGCGACATCGCGCCGGAAACATTCGCAACGCCGCCCGGCCGCGTCGCGATCGATCTCTGCCGCGCGGGCGAGGCTGGCGACTGCGCGCAGACGCTGCGCGAATGGGTGAAGCCGGAAGACGCCGATTGGAGCCAGACGCAACATCCGCGTCCTCGCGCTGAGGAGACGTGCAGCGGCGTCTCGAAGGACGTTGCGGAAACGGCGCTCTGCGCGCCGCCGCTTCCTGAGACGGGCCTTTCAGGCGCTCCGCAGCATGAAGAAGCGGATCGTACGTGCAACTCGCAGGTAATGAGCGTCGCGCCGCTCGTGATTGCGACGCCGGAACACAACACGCATATCTGGCGAAACCCCGAGCAGCCCGAGCGCCTGAACCGTCTCGCGCTGAAACTCGCGCCGTCAGGCGCGGATGCGCAGATCGTCTGGACGATCGACGGCGAACCCTTCGCCACGGCGCAGGCGGACGAGACCGTGTTCTGGCCGATGACGCCCGGCGCGCATCGGATTCAGGCGCGGCTGGCGCTCGCGCCGGTCGCGTCGCGCGCGGTGAAGATCGTGATCGAGTGATGCTTGGGCGTGCGTCGTCATTATTGTCTGCGGCGCGTGTCCGGAGCCGTCGGCGAAGGTGCGGGTCGTCTGGTCCTCGATGAGATCGATCGAGGCGATCCCCGCCTGCGCCAGCGTCTGCAGCGTCTGCGTGCCGTCGGCGTTGGTGACGATCAGCTTGAACTGCGAAAAATTCGCGTCGCTGGCGCTGAGCTTGCCGTCATGATTGGTGTCGAAAACGTCGCGCAGCGCCTGCATGTCGGAGGTCGCCGTCGGGTCCCATTGCGTGAAATCGATCTCGTTCTGCTGGTCGATCTTACGTCATTGTTGGCGTCATAGGCCAAAAGGGCGTCTCCGGGGGCGGCCCAGGCGGTCAGATGCTGATAGCGGTCGCCGTTCAGATCGAGCGCCACGGGAAAGATGCTGCTGAAGAAATCGCCGATGCCGCCGAAGATATTGCCGAAGAAATTGCCGACGCTCGAAAACACGCTTTTCACATCCGAGACGAACCCCCGGAACATGCGACCGAGGTCGGAGATGCTGTTGAAGCCGATCCCGCCCTGCGGTCCGCCGCCATAATAGGGTAAATGGAAGCCTGCCCCGTAGCCGGGGAGGTTGATGTTGGCCTGCCCCGGATCGCCAAGGTTCAAGTTGAACATCAAGCCGTTTTCGACGAAGCCCAATGAAACATTGGCTGAACCAACGAGTTTCTCAGCGCGCGCTTGTTGCGTCATCGAGGAAACCTCCCAGCCCATTCGTCCCGCTTCCGAAGCCGCGCGTGAGCGAGTTACCCGAAGAGACCGAGATGATACAGGCCGCGTTCCCAGGCAGCTTGCCGTCACGGCAATTATTGCCAAGGGACGAGATCCCTCAAAGCACTTAGCACTACTTTGGCAGTTTAGGCTGCGACGGGTTTGGCGAGTAGCCGATCACAATGCGGACATCGCTTTGGAGGAGGCCGCGCGAAGATGTCGAGAATGGCCTGCCGGATGGCTGGCATGCTCGGTTGTGGCGGCGGT
>JBPFDX010000047.1:0-50090 GCA_051061385.1 Methylocystis sp. | reverse complement strand
TGCTGCGAAAGGCCGCTGAGCGAACCGTCGACGCCCTCTGGGATAGGATCGCCGCCGTGCTCGAAGAGTTCACGCCGCAGGAATGCGCGAACTTCTTCGCCGCCGCAGGATATGAGCCGGTTTAATGTGAATCCGCTCTAGAGCTTCCTTTTCGCTCGCCGCGGGCCTCTTCGATTTCGTGACGATCATGATCGCCGCGCTGTCGATGGAGGCGCTCTACCATCTCTGGGCATATGGCTGGGACGGGCTTTACTGGGTGTTCGGCGGGGCTCAGGAAAGCGCGTCGAATTTGCAGCTCTGCCTGTTTGCGGCTGCGACATTCGTCCTCGCCAACGTGATGCGCAAGGAATATTGCTTCGCCAACTATTTGCAGTTGCGCGGCCATGGGTGGCGCTCCTTCGGCCTTTGGAGCGTCGTGGTTCTTTGCGCGGTGTCGGCGGGCTTTCTCACCAGAACGAGCGCCGAATCGTCACGCGCGGCTTTCGTGCTCGTCTACGTCGTCGGCTTTTTTGCAATTTACGCCGATCGTGCGGCGCTGACGCATGTCGTACGGGTCAGCGCCGCCGTCGGCGGCGTTTCGGCGCGACGGCTGTTCCTTGTCGGCTTCGAACACGACGTCGAGGTTTTCAACCGTCGCTACAAGCCCTGGAAATACGGCATGCATGTCGTCGGCGGCGTGGTTCTGCGCGACAACGAGGAAACGCTCGACGATGATCTGGCCTTGGCCGCCGCGTCGGCGCGCCTGCTGCGGCCCGACGACGTGTTCATTCTGGCTCCCTGGTCGCGCACCGATGTCATCGACTCCTGCGTGACGGCGTTCCTGCGGGTGCCTGCGCGCATCCAGCTTGGTCCCGAACGCGTGCTCGATCGCTTCGTTGACGCGCACATCGACAAGGTTGGCGCGATCTCGAGTCTCAGCCTCGCCGGTGATCCGCTCAATCTTGCGGAGATTGCGGCGAAGCGCGCATTCGACATTGTCGCCTCGTCGCTCGCGCTGATTCTGCTGTCGCCCCTGCTGCTCGTCGTCGCGCTGCTGATCAAGCTCGACTCGCCGGGACCGGCGCTGTTCCTGCAGAGGCGCTACGGCTTCAACCGCGAGACTTTCCGCATCGTCAAATTCCGCACGATGACGACGATGGAGGACGGCCGTCACATCAAGCAGGCCACGGCGCATGACAAGCGCATCACGCGCATCGGCCGATTCATCCGCCGCTACAACATCGACGAACTGCCGCAGCTCTTCAACGTGCTGCGCGGAGAGATGTCGCTTGTCGGCCCGCGGCCGCACGCGCTTGCGCATGACCAGCTGTTCGAGCGCCGGATCGCGCTCTATGCGCGGCGGCACAATGTCAAGCCGGGGATCACCGGCTGGGCGCAGGTCAACGGCCTGCGCGGCGAGATCGACACGCCCGAAAAGATCCGCCATCGCGTAGAGCACGACCTCTACTATATCGACAATTGGTCGATCATCCTGGACGTCTGGATCGTGCTGCTGACCGTGTTCTCGCCGAAGGCCTATCGGAACGCCGTCTGACGGCAAATCGCGCTAGAGTGGTCGGGGACCGCGCAAGGTCTCTTGCCGATCGCCGACCGCCTGTTGCCTACTGTCGGGGTGATTCGCCTTCTTCACACCGCCGACTGGCATCTGGGCGCGACTCTGCAGGGATGGTCGCGCGAAGCCGAGCATCGCGCGGCGCTTGCGCAGCTCGTCGCCATAGCGAAACAGCGGGCGGTCGACGCCGTCGTCGTGGCGGGCGATGTCTTCGACAGCCTCAATCCTTCCGCCGACGCCCAGCGGCTGCTCTACGACACATTGCGGGACCTGCGCGCGGCCTGTCCGCACGCGCGAATCGCGCTTGTCGCCGGCAATCATGATCCGGCGGCAAGACTCGAAGCGCCGCGCGCCTTGTTCGAAATGGCCGACGTCGTGTCGATTGGCGCCTTCGCGCGACGCGACGGCGCATTCGACGCGCGCGCGCATCTTTCGCCGATACGCGACGCGAGCGGCCGCGTCGGCGCGTATCTGCTCGCCCTGCCTTACCCTCGCGCGGTCGATCTGCCGGTTACGAGCGAAGGCGCCGTCGGCGCCGTCCGGGAGGCCTACCGCGAGGCGGTCGATTGCGCGCGGCGCGAAATCGGCGCGGCGCCGCTCATCGTCACCGGCCATCTTCATGTCGCTGGCGCGGTAGAATCAGAGGGGTCCGAGCGGCGCATTCTCGTCGGCGGCGAACACGCCGTTCCGCCCGACGTGTTTTCGCCCGAGATCGCCTATGTCGCGCTTGGCCATCTGCATCGCCCGCAATCCGTGGGCCGTGAAACGATCCGCTATTCCGGTTCGCTCATTCCGATGTCGAAGACCGAAATCGACTATGCGCATGGCGTCAGCATCGTCGAAATCGACGACTGCGGCGCCGTTGCGATCGACCACGCGCCCTTCAGCCGCGCGGTTGCTCATCTGCGGGCGCCGGCGACCGGCGTTCTACGCCTTGCCGAACTCGAGTCCGCGCTCGCGGCGCTCGATCTCGACAACGAGGCGCCGATAGAAGCATGGCCTTTCGTGCATCTCGCGATCAGGGTCGACGGCCCGGCCGTCGGATTGAAAGCCGAACTCGACGCCATTTGCGAGAAATTCCCGCTGCGCGTCGTTTCGACCAGCGTTGAACGGCCACAAGCGCAGGCGGTCATGGCGTCGCCGTTGCGTCTCGCGGAGCGACAGCCGGGCGAGTTGTTCCGCGAGGCTTTCGAGCAGGCGCACGGCGTCGCGCCAACAGCTGACCATTGCGACTGTTTTGAGCGTCTTCTGCAGGAGGCGTGACATTGCGGATTCTGGCGATCAGAGGCGCCAATCTCGCCAGTCTCGCAGAGGGCTTCACCATCGACTTCGACAGCGAGCCGCTTCGCTCGGCTGGCCTCTTCGCCATCACGGGGGAAACCGGCGCCGGCAAGTCGACGATTCTCGACGCGATCTGTCTGGCGCTCTACGACAAATTTCCCCGCGTCGTCGCCGCCGGGGCGAGCGAGGGCGCGCCGGATCCGTCCGGAGAGACGATCACCGCGGGCGACCCGCGCGCCATTCTTCGTCGCGGCGCGGGGCGCGGCTTCGCTGAAGTCGACTTCATCGGCAGAGACGGGCTGCGCTATCGGGCGCGCTGCGATCTGCAGCGCGCGCGCGGCAAAGCCGCTGGGGCTTTGCAGAAGCGCGTCAGGTCGTTGTGGCGCATCGATGACGCCGGCGAAATCGTCGCCCCGATCGAGAGCGGCATAGAGCCGGTCAATTCCCGCATCGTCGAACTGACCGATCTCACCTTTGACCAGTTCCGCCGCACCGCGCTTCTGGCGCAGGGCGAATTCGACGCCTTCCTGCGCGCCGACGCAAAGGAGCGCGCCGAGCTGCTCGAGAAAATCACCGGCGCCGAAATCTACGGCGTTCTGTCGAAGCGCGCCTTTGAGCGTGCGCGCGAGGCGCAGCAGGCGGCGGCGCTCATCGAACGCAGCCGCGCCGAGATCGGCGTCATGTCCGAAGCCGAGCGCGCGGATATCGACGCCGAACTTACAGCGACCGAAGTAGCGCGCGCGGAGGCCGCCAAACTTCGCGCCGAAACGCTGGAGGCGCTCGGCAGGCTCGATGCGGTGGCGCAGGCGCAGACGAAGCTCGCGCAGGCGATGTCGGCGCGCGAGCACGCCATGCGCGCGTTCGAGGCTGCATCACCGAGTCGAGAGGCTCTGGCGGCGCTTGCGCAGGTGGAGCCGCTGCGCGCGCCACGGGACGATTTGCGCCGTACGGAGGAGGCGAAAGAACAGGCCACGCGTGCGGCCGCAGACGCGAAAGCGCAGGCGGGCGCTGCGCAAGAAGTTTTTTCCGCCCGTGACGCCGAGGCCCGCTCGGCTGCGGAAGCGTGCGCCGACGCCGAAGCCGAGATCTCGCGGTTCGCGCCGGTCTGGAGCAAGGCCGCGGCGCTCGATGCGCGCATCGCCAATCTGGCGGACGAGGAAGAGAAGGCGCGAAGCGCGGCGCGCGACGCCGCCTCGCGCGCAGCGACAAAGCGCGCCGAGTGCGCGGAGACGATGGAGCGGCTCGCGGACATCCGACGCGAGAAGGAGGCGGCCGTCGCCGATCTCGCGCGCCTCGCGCCCGCGCGCCAGCTCTGCGAACGCTGGGACGACATCAACGAGTGGCTGACGAAGCGCGCCGAACTGTTGCAAGCGAAGCGCACGTGCGACGGGGCCCTTACGGCGGCTGGCGCCGATCTCAGCCGGGGCGCGGCGATTCTTGCGGATTTTCAGTCGCGCGATGCGCAAGCGAAGATCGCCTGTGAGAAGCTCGCGGCGCAGATCGTCGAACGCGATCGCGCGCTCGTCGCGCTGGACGAGTCGGCGGCGCTCACGCGCGCTGACGATCTCGCGCGCGCAGCCGAGCTCCTCGACTCGTTGCGCAACTGGGCGCGGGCCTATGACGAGGCGGAGGCTGTAGCGTCGGCGGCGCAACGTGATATCGCGCGCTACGCGCAAGAGGAGGCTACGCTTGCTGAAAGCCTGGAGGGTTTGCGCGCCAGTCGTGCGCAGCATGCGGCGCAAAGCGCCGACGCCGAACGACTCGGCGAACTTGCCGACGCGGCTGCGGATCCTCACGCGCTGCGACTGCGCGCGGCGCTGAGCGATGACGCGCCCTGTCCTGTATGCGGCTCGATGCAGCATCCTTTCGCCGAGAGGCGCGACGCGGCGAGCGCCTTGATCGAAGAGCTGCGCGGTCGGCGCGATGAATTGCGGCGCACGCTCGGCAAACTGGACGAAGAAATCGTCGCGCTGAGCGCGCGCGCTGCGCAGGCGCGGGCGTATCACGAAGACGCATTGCGTCGGGCAGCGGAAGCGACGTCAGTTCGCGAGCGCGCTGAGCGTGAATACGCTTCTTTGCCGCGGGGCGATCACTCGCGCGAGACGCCCGAACTTGCGCCGCCGGCTTCAATCGTGTCGGCCGCGTCGCGGCTCGACGAATTGGCGGAAGACGCCTCAGCCGCGCGCGAGCGCGTCGCCCGAAAGCTTCTCGCCGCCCGTCGTCTGCGCGAGGAGCGGGATCGGCTGCGCGGCGAGTGGGATGAAATTCGTCAGGCGATGGACGCGCGTCAAAGCGAAGGTATGGCGCTCGCCAGATCGCTTGAAGCTTTGCGAGAAGCGCGCGCGCGGTCGGAAGTTGAGAGCGCCGGCCTCGTTGAGCGCCTCGAGTCGCTTGATCGGTCGCTTGCGCCTTACCTGCAGCTTTGCGACCTCTCGACCGCCGATCTCGACCGCGACCCCGGCGCGGCGCGCCGACTGCTCGAAGCGGCGGGGATCAGCTATCGGCAGGCGTTGGCGCGATCGGAGGCGCTTGGCGCGGGCCTCGCGGCGATCAGTCTGACGGCCGAGCGCCTCGCTGCGGAGGCGGACGGCGCCTGCGCCCGTGCGGCGGACGCCAGAACGGATCACGAGGCGCGCGAAAGGAGTCTGGCCGAGGCGCGGGACGAACGCGCGCAGCTTCTGGAGGGAGAGTCGACCTCCTCCCATCGCGAGCGCATCGAGAATCGCCACCGGGCGGCCGTTCAAACGCGCGACGAAGCGCGCGAGCTTTTCTCCGCCGCCCGGCAGGCGAACGCCGCCTGTCAAGCGCGTCTTTCGGAACACGCAAACGCGGAAAAGCTGGCGATGACGCGCGCCGACCAGGCGCGGGCCGTTTACGTCGCGGCGCTCGAAGCCGCGGGCGTCGATGAGGCAACCGCGGCGCGGCTACTTGCGGTGTCGCGCGAAGAGCAGGCGGCGCTCGCGCGCGCCGTTCAGGTCGCGGACGCCGACCGATCGGCGGCCGAGGTCGCCTTGGCGGAGCGGCAGGCCGACCTTGCGACGGCGCGCAGCGTGGCCCCGCCCGCAGCCTCGCGGGAGGAACTCGCCGCTCGGGAGAAGGACGTTAGCGGTCATCTCGACGAATCGTCCGCGCGGCTCGGCGCGCTGCGCGAGCGCCGCGCGACGGATGACGCGGCGCGGGGACGGGCGACCGCTCTCGATGACAAGCTCGAGCGCGCCCGCGAAGGCGCCAGGCTCTGGAGCGAGATCAGCGAAGCGATCGGTTCGGCGAGCGGCGACAAGTTCCGCCGCTTCGCCCAGGCGGCGACGCTGGAGCATCTCGTGGCGCTCGCCAATCAGCGGCTGGCGCTGTTCGCGCCGCGCTACGCGCTGGAGCGTTCGGGCGAGGCCGGCTCGCTCGGCCTTCAGATCGTCGATCGGGAGCTTGGCGACGAGCGCCGCTCGACGCGATCGCTTTCCGGCGGCGAGCGCTTCCTCGCGTCGCTCGCGCTGGCCCTGGCGCTTGCCGGGCTCGAAGGGCGCAATTCCTTCGTCGACACCTTGTTCATCGACGAAGGATTCGGCGCGCTCGATTCGGCGACGCTCGACGTCGCCATCGACGCGCTGGAGACGCTGCAGGGGCAGGGGAGGCGGGTCGGGGTGATCAGCCACGTGGACTCGCTCCAGCAGAGGATCGCGACGAAAATCTGCGTCGAGCGCCGCGGCGGGGGGGTCAGTGTGGTCAGGCTGCGCGCGCCCGGCTGCGCGTGAAGGCATTTGGCCGAGCCAGCGATGAGGGAATGACCGCGCGATCCTTCCAGCGCGGTTGAGCCGCTGAAAGAAGCGGCCGCAAATAGCTCGGAAAAAAGATCGGCTGTGGCTGCAAAGCCACGAAAAACAACAATCAACGACTGAAAGTGTGGCGCCGGCGCCACAGTTCCCAGCCCTTCCAACGTCACACATCAGCTGCGGCAGAGTTTGTCACCCCTCTGTCATCCAGCCTTGGCTTCACTGTCGCCCGGAAGTTAACCGGGGGATTTAACCTATGAAACTGGGAGTTGGACAACGCGCGCTCGCCATCGCTGCGTTCGGCTTATATTCGCTGGCCGCGATCGGGCCGGCGGCCGCGGATGTTTCCGCTGAAATCCGCGCGCTCAAGGCGCGGCTCTCCAAGCTCGAGGCCGACGAAGCCCGCGCCAAGCAGGCGGCCAAGGCGGCGGCGGCCCAGCACGCGGCGGCGGCCGCCCTGCCGCCTCCTCCTCCGCAGCACTGGTATGAGCGCCTCAGCCTGCGCGGCTATTCGCAGATGCGCTATAACGACATTCTGAGCGGCGGCCCGTATTGGTACGACATCAGGACGACGAACGACCGTTCGGTCGGCGACCGGCAGAACTTCTTCATCCGCCGCGCGCGCATCATTCTGAGCGGCGACGTCTCCGAACATCTCTATCTCTATTTCCAGAACGATTTCGCGAGCTCTCCTCCGAACGCGAATTCGACGTCGCCGACCTTCGCAGCCTACGGCAACCCCGCCGCTCAGGCCGTCTACTATTTCTACAATCCGGTGTTCCCGTATCCCGGGTTCAACCAGGTCGGCAGCTACAGCAACGCGCCGGGAAATTTTGCGCAGATCCGCGACCTCTACGCCGACATCTACTTCGACAAGGACAAGGAATTCCGCGTCCGCGCTGGCCAGTCGAAGATTCCCTATGGCTTCGAAAACATGCAGTCGTCGCAGAATCGTCTGGCGCTCGACCGCGCCGACGCGATCAACACCTGCTGCAAGGACGAACGCGACATTGGGCTGTTCTTCTACTATACGCCGAAGGAAATGCGGCATCTCTTCCGCGACCTCGTGAAGAACAACCTGAAAGGCTCAGGCGATTACGGCATGGTGGCGTTCGGCGTTTACAACGGTCAAGGCGCCAACCGCATCGAACTCAACAAGGGCACGCATCTCGTCGCGCGCTTCACCTACCCTTACGTCTTCGAGAACGGCCAGGTGGTCGAAGCGAGCATCCAGGGCTACACGGGACGTTTCGTGCCTTATACCGCGGCGATCCGGCCCTCGCTGGGCATGGCGACGAACTGGGCGGGCTTCATTCCGCTGAACACGCCATACACCAACATCGGATCCGGCTTCGTTCCTTATGTGAACGGGGCCGGATGGAACAACGTCGGAAACTATCAGCTGGGCGTCTATGGCGCGTTCAACGGTTGGGGACCGGCCGTGGCGAATGGCGGGCAGGGCATTCGCGACTCGCGCGTCGCGATCACTGGCGTCATCTATCCGCAGCCCTTCGGCCTTCGCGCTGAATGGAACTGGGGCGTCGGGCCGCAGCTCAATGGAACGCAGACCGCGATCGAGGCGAGAAGGCTGAACGGCGGCTATGTCGAAGCCTCTTACAAATATGAGGACAAGGACTTCGGCACGGGCGTCTATTTCCCCTTCGTGAAATGGCAATACTATAACGGCGGGTTCAAATTCGATAACAATGCGCCGAACGGCCGTGTGAACGAATGGGACGTCGGCGTCGAGTATCAGCCCTTGCCGGAGCTCGAATTCACGGCGATCTACTCTCACATGGACCGCACCAACACGGTTGCGGCGCCCTATCGGCAATTCCAGGCTGACCTGCTCAGAATGCAGCTGCAGTGGAACTACTGATCATTTTGGTCAGGCCGTAATCCTCGTCGAAAGCCTCCGGTTCGCGCCGGGGGCTTTCGCGCGTCTTGATTTTGCTGAAGGAGCCCGAATGACTAAGCCCGTGGCCACGATCGCGTTCTCAATCCTGTTGGCTTGGATCGGGTCGGCGCACGCCGACGATTATCAGAACGCGACGGACGCAACGCGGCGTGGCGAATACGCCAGCGCCTTCAAATTGCTCAAGCCGCTTGCCGAGAAGGGCGACGCGCGCGCGCAGGGCGACCTCGGCGCGATGTATCTCACAGGCAAAGGCGTCGCCGCCGATCCCAAGGCGGCGTTGAAATGGCTTCGCGCCGCCGCCGATCATGGAAACGCTTCCGCGCAGTTCAATCTCGGCACGATGTATCTCGAAGGACAGGTCGTCATGAGAGATTACAAGGAGGCCATGAAATGGAATCTGCTCGCTGCGGATCAGGGGCTTGCCGCGGCGCAGGTGAATATCGCCTCAATGTATTATGACGGCGCCGGCGTTACCCAGGACTACAAGGAGGCCGCCAAATGGCTGCGGCTGGCCGCCGAGCAGGGCGACGCCGACGCCCAGTTGAATCTCGGCAACATGTATGTCGCCGGACAGGGCGTCGAACGCGATCTGCTGCGCGGCTACATGTGGACGCAGCTCGCGACGGAGACGTTCGCGATGGGCGTCGCCGAAAAGAAATCGATCCGCGACATGTCCGCGAAATCACTGTCGCCGGAGCAGATCGCCAAGGCTCAAGCCATGGTGGCTCGATGCAAGGACTCGAACTTCAAGAACTGCGACTGAGTTCTCGGCAACGCTCCGGCTGACGGAGCGTTGCCGCTCTTTGGAACTTTGCTCGATTTAATCAGTCATTCGCTGTCAGGCTCGCAGGCTTCTCTCCTGCGAGCGGCTGATCGACGAGGGTTGTTTCAGCCTCGTTCAGCCAAGTCCGCCACCACGCCCCTTCGGCGATAAGCTTTGCGCCCGTTCTTCGGCAGTGGACGGCGGGCTGGATCCACGGCCGGCAGGTGAGAAGCCTGCTCCTGTTTCGGTCGCTTCCTGAAACCTCTTTGTCATTTGCGCTCCCTCCCACAAGGGGAAGGAGGCGGTCGTTGTGCGTCGACGCAGGGTCGCTCGCTCAACCCGGGCGGGATCTTCGCAGGCATGTGTTGCTGCAGTTTGTCTAAACAGTATCGTTTTATTTCCAGTTTGTTTCTGCAATGTATAAAACAGAAATAATGTTTATGGACTGTTTCTGAGCTGGTACGATTTGGTGCCTGTACTGACTCTGTCATAAAACATATAAGCGATAGTGTACACTATATGACATCAATGCTATTAAGTAGGAATCCGTACTGTTTTAAGAAGATTAATATTGATTTAAGTACTTATAAATGTGTGTATACGTGTTGCATGTTAGCAACATAATCAAAAAATGCGTGATTTTCATCAACGCATCACTGCAATGATGCTTTGTTTGTCACGGATGTGTCATTTAGGAAGGACCATAAGTCGCGCGCTGTATTTCGAAACTAACCAAGCGCGAGGCTGGGACATGGCGACTACTCGGATCTATCAATCACTCGCTCTCGCGACGGCGGGAACATTGCTCGCGGCGACTGGCGCTGGCGCGACCGACAGCGCCACTGAGGCGCGACTGCGCATGCTGGAAGCAGAGATCGCGAGACTTCGTCCGCTAGAAGCGGAGGTCGCGAAACTTCGTCATGAAGCGCACGGCGCGAAGGCGCAGGCGAAAATCGCGACCAATGTCGCCAACACCGCTCAGGCGCATGTCAGTAAGGACGGTCATGGCCATCCGCCGCCTCCCCCGGTCTTCGTCAGCTTCAAGAACGGACTGTTCGTCGAGACCGAGGACAAAGCCTTCTCGATCCATATCGGCGGCCGCGTCCATGCCGATGGCGGCTGGCAGAGCGACCCGGCCAACGGCGACGCGAGCAATGTGCTGCTGCGCCGCGCGCGTCTCGACGTCGCCGGCAAGGCGTTCAAATATTGGTATTACCGGACCCAGTTCGAATTCGGCGGAAGCAGCGGCGCCGCGAGCTCGGCCAACGTACGCGACGCCTGGCTGGCGTTCAAATATCCGCTCTTGACGACGATCGGCCTCCCCTATGAGGCGCCGATCGTCATCCAGCTCGCCAATCAGTTGAGGCCGCTTGGCCTTGAGGCGATGAGCACCTCGAACTCCGGCATCACCTTCATCGAGCGCTCGATGATGTCGGACGCCTTCAACACGCCAAGACGACATCTCGGCGCGTCGATCTCCAGCGGCGGTCACAATTGGGGCGTCAAGGCCGGCCTCTACAGCACCAGCCCGCAAGACCGCGGCATTCGTCCGATCAACAATCGCCTCGGCCAGTATTGGGAAGTTGACGGCCGCGCGGTCTTCCTGCCGATTCGCACCGAAGAAGATCTGATCCATATCGGCGCCACGGGCCGCTATTACCAAAACAATGGCGCGAGCGGCGCTTCGAACGACGAATTGATCGTCGGACCCGGCGTGCGCAACGAAGCCAACGCGCTCAACACGCGGCTGCTCGGCACGCCGGATATGTCGTGCAATCCGGGCGGACCGTTCAATCTCTTTGGCTCAGTGTGGGCGTCTAACCCGGCGTTGGGTGGTTCGCTTGTTCAGAACAACTGTCTGAAAAACTCCACCCAGTTCAACGTCGAATTCGTGGGCATTCACGGGCCCTTCAGCATTCAGGCCGAATACTCTCAGGCCTACTACAACCGCAACTCCTACAACTCGGCTGCTCTGCTGATCACGCCGACCGCCTTGACGGGTGTGCCCGCATTCCAGGCGGCGAGGCTCGCTGCGGGTCAGGGTCTCCAAAGCTCCGCGGCGTTTGACGGCTTTTATGTGCAGGCCCAGCTGTTCCTGACGGGCGAAACGCGCATCACCGGCTACACGGACATCGAGCACAACATCAATACGCCGTACACCTTCTCGACGGCGCCCAAGATCCTCAATCCGATCAGCAAGGGCGGCTATGGCGCTTGGGAAGTCGCGGGGCGTTGGAGCTCGATCAACCTCGACAACGGCTCGCAAGGCGCCTGGAGCTATCTTCCGGCCTATGGCGCGCTCGGCCTCATTCCCGGCGTCGCCACCCCCGCGGGTCTATTCCCGGCTGTTCTCGCCGCGAATTCGGTCGGGATCACCGGCGGTCGCGTCAATAAGATCACGCTGGGCCTGAACTGGTATCCGGAAAAGGGCTACCGCTTCCTGTTCAATTACGGCCGCGTCCTTGCCAATGTCGCGCCATTCAACCAGCCCTGGCTTAGCTCGAACGACACCAACTCCTTCCTCACCCGCGCGGAAGTCTGGTGGTAACAGTCTCTCCCATCTGACTCTCAAGCAATCCCGCTGGGTTCTCCCGGCGGGATTTTCATTTTGATCTACCTTTGCAGGAACCGGATCCGAGGCGAAATTTTACTCGTGCCACATCCGGATCAGATCGCAGATGATTTTCATCTGCAGATCGGCGATCGCGTCATGTCCGTTCTTTTCCAAATAGGCGCCAAGGACGGCATTGAGATCGCGTAGAACTTTGCGGCGGCCTTCGTCGTGGATGCGGCTCTTGACCCAGCCGACGCAGGCGAGACGGCTGCCGCGCGTCACCTTGGCGACGCGATGCGTCAGGCCGGTCGAATAGACGAAGATGCTGCCGATTTTCGGTTTGACTTTGATGAAGCCGTGCTCCTGTTCGAGCACGAGTTCGCCGCCGTCGTGACGCCGACTAGGTTTTCGCCGTAGACGTTAAACGGTAGGTGTGAAGGTGCCTCCCAGTCAATATGGGTGCGGGGCCAGCCCTGCGTCGCGCCCTTTCGCTCTCGCTCCCAATCGAAGCTGAAGCTCTGTAAAAAATTTCGCCACCTCCGTTGACGTGGGTCTATTGTGACTTAACTGTGACGTGCTGAACTTCGATCATTGGGGAGCTTTCGAATGAAATTGGGCGTGCTCTTCGCTGCGGTTACTGGAGCTGTTGTATTGAGCCAGTCCGCTCTCGCGGATCACAAGCGTCACGTATCGCCGAACTGGCATCCGAACCATGCCAGTTGTGAGCGCAGCGGTTGGAATCATCCATCTTGCGCTCATCTCCGCCACTACGGAGACAGCACTCACTACTACTATCACTATGATCGACGCCGGCATCACGGAATGGCGCTGGACTGATCCACATCGGTGATGGCCTGCTCAAGAGTCGGAGAAAGGTCATGAACAAGACATTGACCATAGCGCTTCTTGCCCTTGCCTGCGCGCTCGCGAGCGGCAGCGCTTTCGGACAGCGTTGGCGCGCGCCCTGCTGCTACCCGGCTGCGCCGCCGGCCCTGCAGTATCAAGTCCGGGCCAATGCGCATTATCTAGGGTGTGATTATATGCGGCAGCTTTACAAATACGGCGATGACGTCGATGCGAGGCGCGCCTGCCACGGGATGATGTTTGACTGACCACCTTGAATAGTCTGCGGAGTGACGCCTCCGGAGGCGTGTATCCGCCCGCCGTGCGAAAAGCCCGTCGGGCTTTTCTTCGCGCTGGAGAACTGCTGGAGGAGCTGGCGCTAACCATTCGTTAAGGTTAACGCCGCACCCTGTCCGCCAAACGCAAAGGAATCGCGAGGCGGACTTGGCAATTCGGCGGGCGAAGGAAGCACTCGCCGTGGCGACGGTTGGAGCCTTGCTCTCGACGGGCGCGGGCGCGTCCGAGAGCGCGATCGAGGCGCGACTGCGGATGCTGGAAGCCGAGGTCGCCAAGCTTCGTCAGGAAGCGCGCCAGTCGAAATCGCCGTCGCGAAGTTCAGCCTCGAAGAGCCGTTCGCAGCAAAGCGAAACGAATATCGCCAATGCTGCAGTGTCCAAGGGGTCGTCAGACACGCCCCCACGTCCGCCGGTGTTCGTCAGCTTCAGGAACGGGCTTTTCGTCGAGACCGAAGACAAGGCGTATAGCTTCAAGGTCGGCGGCCGCATCATTATCGACGGCGGCGGCATCGCTCTGCCGCTCAACGGTTTCGACAATCAGGTCGGCGGCCGCCAGCTCCGGCTCGAGGTCGAAGGCAAGGCCGCGCAGATCTACTTCTACAAGCTGCAATATGACTTCACCGGCACAAGCCAGATAACCGGCGTCAATCACGTCTATGGCGGCATTCGCGACGCCTATTTCGGCATCCAGAGCCCGCTGTTCACGCTGCCCTTCGCGAAAGATCCGGCCTACATCATGGTCGGCAGCATGTTCGAGCCGTTCAGCGTCGAGGCGATCAATTCCTCAAAATACCGCGACTTCATCGAACGTTCGCTCGCCGTCGACACCTTCCAGCCGGATCGTCATATCGGCCTCGCGATGGGCGCATATGGCGACGACTGGACCTTCAAGGGCGGCATATTCAGCACCAGCTTCGGCGACGCGAGCCTCAATCCCGCGCGCGGCTATCCGGCGACCTGGGGCATTCCGCGACTCTACATACCGAACGCGGGCGGCGGCGGTCCTTTCCCGTCCAACACCACCTGGTTTCAAGCCACCGGAGGCGGGCAGTATTTCGACCTCACCGGCCGCCTGACCTACGCGCCGATCCACGACGAGCATGATCTTCTTCACGTCGGAGTCTCCGGCCGCTATCACCAGCCAAACGACTCCACGGCGGCGAACAACGACCGGGTCCTTGCGCTCGGCAACCGCATCAGATCGGAAGCGAATATCCTCGGCCAGGGACTCATCGGCACGCCGGATCTCTCCTGCGGAACGATCGTGGGGCCGATCCCGCAAAACATCTTCAACAGCTCCGCCTTCGCCGGCAAATGCACGAAGAGCGTCGAATCCTTCGGCATTGAGTTCGCGGCGTCACATGGGCCGTTCGGCATCCAGGCGGAATATTTCGGCGCCCTTTACAACCGCGATCAGAACGCGATCAACCGCGCGACTTATCTGACGGCGGCTTCGGCGGCGACGGGCGTCATTCCCGTCAACGGTTCTCTGGTTCCGTTCAATCCCGGAGGACGGTCGGCTTATTTCGACGGCTATTACATCCAGGGCACCTATTGGGTCACCGGCGAGGAACGCGCGCAGTCCTATGACATAAAGGACAAGAACGGCGCGACCTTCAATCAGCTCAAGATCAAGAATCCGCTCAGCAAGGGCGGCTGGGGCGCCTGGGGCCTGGCGGCGCGCTTCAGCTCGGTCGACCTCAACAACGGGCCCTACAACGGGAATACGCTCTACAATTTGCTGGCGCTCACGACCTTCGTCACGCCAAATCCCTTCGCGCGGACCTACATCGCCAACGCCGGGATCAATGGCGGCCGTCAGCAGAATCTTACGATCGGCGTCAATTGGTACCCGGACGTGGGCATCGCATTCCAGGCGAACTGGACGCGCGTGATGAACATCGTCTCGCCATTGAACCTCTACAACGGCGGTCCACTGCCCATGCTTCTCGGCGCCAATTATACCGGCGCGCATCCCAATCTGTTCGAGGTTCGCGCCAAGGTCTATTGGTGAGCGGAAGCTGCGCCTAGAAGGCGCCAGTTGGGCGCAAGACTCGACGGGCGTTTCCTTGCGCGCCCTCGGATGCTATATGCGTAGATCTGATCCTGCCGGAAGGGAGCGTTCGAGTTCGCCGATGAGGTCGCTCGTGACGACGCTCAGGCGCCTGATGGCGCGTCCGTTCCCGCGGCGCTATGGCTTGAGAACGCGCATGAACCGCTATGACCGGCAGCCTCAGCCTGCTGACGAGGCCGTCGTCGAATATCTCGATGGCGAGTATCGTGTGCGCAAGCCAGGCGCCTATGTGCGTTGCGCAGTCACCGGCGAGCCGATCCCGCTCGAGGATCTGCGCTACTGGAACGTCGATTTGCAGGAGCCCTACAGTGGCCCGCACGCCAAGCTGATGCGTCTTGGCGTAAAGAAGCCCTGATCAACGGCCGAAGCGGCCGCCTCTCATAACCGTCTGGAGCGCCTGCTCCAGAAATACGCCGTCGTCGAACGTCAGCGTGACGGGCAGCGTGTGGACGCCGAGCGTCGCGAGTTGATCGCCCATTCGCGCCGCGTCCTTTTCCGTCGTGACGAGCCGCGCCCCATGCTCCTGCCGCAGCTTCGATAGTATCGCATAATCATTGTGCGTGAATCGGCGATGATCGCTGAACGCGACTCGCGCCGCGATCTTTGCGCCGCACGCCTCCAGCAAGCCGAAGAATTTCTCGGGCCGCGCGATGGCGGCGAAGGCGACGATTCGCGCGCCTTTCAGCGCTTCGGCGGCGTTCGTGTCAGGCGCAAAACGCGCGCCGATCACAGGCGTGTTGGCGCGCGCGGCGATATCGCGTCCTGCAGCGCCATCGCCGACGATGACCAGCATGTCCGCCGCCGCAAGCTGCGCGCCGAGCGGCGCCCGCAAAGGGCCGGCAGGGATGCAGCGGCCATTGCCCGCGCCATAATCCGAGTCGATGGCGATGATCGAGAGGTCCGGCGCGATGCGACGGCTATGAAAGCCGTCATCGAGAACTAGGACGCTGGCGCCGAGACGCGCGGCGAGAGCCGCGCTCGCCACGCGGTCGGCGCCTGCGATTGTCGGCGCGATGCGCGCGAGCAGCAGCGCTTCGTCGCCGACGTCGTCAGCGCTATGACGGTGCAAATCGACGACCGCGACGGATGCTCCGCCGCGCATGCGGCCATAGCCGCGCGTGAGCAGGACCGGCGTCTCGCCGGCCGCCTGCAGAAGCTGCGCGAGCGCGATGACGAGCGGCGTCTTGCCGTCGCCCCCCGCCGTCAGTCCGCCGACGACGATCGTCGGCAGATTGGCGCGCGGCGCCTCGCGAAGAAGGCGCCTGCGGGCTGCGTCGCCGTAGAGCGCTGCGAGCGGAGAGAGGAGCCGCGCCGTCGCGCCATCGTCACGCCAAAAGGCGGGCGTGCGCATCTCAAACAGCGCTGCGGCGCACGGCGCTCATTGCTGGGCGACCGCCATCTGCGCGAGATAGGGTTCGACCGCGGTCATGATGCCGCGCGAAGCGCCGCCGAGCTTTTCCACCGTCTCGGCCGCGGCGCGTCCCATCTTGCGCATGCGCGCAGGCTCGGAGAGCAGATACTGCGCGGCCCGCGCCAGCGACGCGGCGTCGCTCACGCGCGCGGCGGCTTTTGCGGCGGCAAGCTCGCCGTAGACTTCCGTGAAGTTCTCGACGTGCGGGCCATAGAGGATCGCGCAGCCGAGCTTCGCGGGCTCAATCGGATTTTGTCCCCCGCCGGGCAGCAGCGACTTGCCCATCAGGACGACTCCGACGCTGCGGAAGATCAATCCAAGTTCGCCGACGCTGTCGACCACATAAACATCGACGTCGCGCCGCGGCTCGGGCTCCTGCGAACGCAAGGCGGCGCGTAATCCTCGCGCGCGGGCGGCTTCGAGGATCTCGACGCCGCGCTCATGGTGGCGCGGCGCGATGATCGTCAGCAGCGCGGGCGATTGCGCGGCCATTTCGACATGCGCGTCGAGCACGATGTCCTCTTCGCCGGGATGGGTCGAGACCGCCGCCCATGCCGGCCTTGCGCCGATTGCCCCGTTGAACTCCGCAAGTCTTGCCGAATCCGCCGGCGGCGGCGGCACGTCGAATTTCAGATTGCCGGCGATGCGCACGCAACGCGCGCCAAGCGCCAGGAATCGGGCGGCGTTATCTGAATCCTGCGCAAGGCAGAGATCGACGGCGCCGAAGACGGATTTCGCAGCGCCGGGGACGGCGCGCCAGCGCTCGGCGGATTGGCGCGAGATGCGGGCGTTGGCGAGAACGAGCGGCGCGCCGCGTGCGCGCACTGCGGCGACGATGTTGGGCCAAAGCTCCGACTCGGCGAAGACCGCGATATCCGGGCGCCAGTGATCGAGGAATCGGTCAACGAATTTGGGCGCGTCGAGCGGCGCATATTGGTGAAAGGCGCCCGCTGGCAATCGCGCGCTGAGAACGCGAGCGGAAGCGACCGTGCCGCTCGTCACCAACACGTCGAGTCCGCGCTGGATGAAGCGGTCGATGAGTGGGAGCAGCGACAGGCTTTCGCCGAGGCTTGCGCCATGCAGCCAGACAAGTCGCCCGGTCGGCCGAGGACGATGCGACTCGCCCATGCGTTCGGCCAGCCGAGCGGGATCTTCCTTGCCATATTTCGCGCGCCAATTGAGCACGGCGCTGGCGAGCGGCGTCGCCGCGATCGTCGCCAGCCGGTACAATTTTAGAAGCGACATGTTTCCTGTCTACTGGACTTCGGTCCGCGCCGGCGATCTGACGACGTCTTCTCGACTTCGAGTCGGCTACCCGAATCGCAATTATATTCCCGGCAAAACCGGCAAATTTTGGAAAGCCGCTTAGAGTTCCTCCACGTCCGGATTGAGCAGCCGGTAAAGGTGCACCACGAAATAACGCATATGCGCGTTGTCGACCGTGGATTGCGCCTTCGCTTTCCATGCCGCGAGGGCGCTGTCGTTATCCGGATAGATGCCGACGATGTCGAGCTTGCTCGGATCGCGGAACTCGACGCCGTCCAGCGTCTCCAGCTCGCCGCCAAATACAAGATGCAACAGCTGTTTCTCTTTCTTCGCCGAGGTTGCTTTCGTCGTCTTGTTCATAATTTTCCTTCCAGCACCTCCCGCGCCAGCGCGAGGCTTTCGTCGAACAGCGATTTCGGAGCCGCGATGAGCATCTCGCGGGCGAGCGAGGGGCGATTATAGGTGAGCGCGACTCCCTCCGGCTCGCTCAACATGGCGCCGGCTTCCGCGAGGAGAACGTCCGCGGCGGCGATGTCCCAGTCGCGCGCATTGGGCGCCGCGACGACGATATCATGCCGGCCAGAGGCGATGTCGGCAAGCCGCAACGCGAGCGACGGCGTGCGCGGCGCCATCACGAATCCTTGCGGCAAGGTGGCCAGCCTGTCCTGCATCGCGCGAGGCGCGACCAGCGCCGCGCCGGCGATCTCGGCGCGCTGAGGCGCGACGAGCGGCGATCCGTTAAGAAATGCGCCGAGCCCGCGGGCGCTCACATAGGTCTCGCCCAATGCCGGCGCATGGATCACCCCCGCAACGGGTCGGCCGCGAACGACCAGCGCGATGGAGACCGACCAGCGCATATCGCCGCGCGAGAACGCCTGCGTCCCATCGATTGGATCGACGACGACCAAGGCGTCATGCGACAGCCGTTCGGCTGTGTCGACGCTTTCTTCGGAGAGCCACGCCGCATCCGGCGCGATCCGCGCCATCTCCTCGAACAGGAAGCGATCGACGGCGAAATCGGCCTCGGTGACCGGCGAGCCGCCGCCCTTGTACGAGACTGCGGCGCTCGTCCGCTGTCCCGGGCGGAAGTAGGCCATGGCGATGTCGCCGGCCTTGCGCGTGACGCTTTCGAGTTTTGGGAGGAAGGCGGCGAGTTCTGCTTGGCTGGAGCCCATCATGAGCAGGAGTAGGTGAGGCGTCGACCGGCTGCAAGCGGACGCATTGCGCAGAATAGGAGCAATTTGAACGAATTCCTTTCCATGGACTTCACTCTCATCGGCTAAACCATCCGTGAAAGCAACGATTTACGTGCTGTTCACCGAGCTTTTTAGCGCCTTCGCGGCAGGGCTGCGGCAAGATGGGCGCCGAGATGAAATTGAAGCCGTAAGGAGTGACCGATGGTTGAAGCCGACGCCGCCCGCAGGATCGAAGCAAACGTCTATGTTCAACGCGATCGGCGCGCCGACGGCGGCGCCCGGCGCATCCGCGTGACCCGGGAAGACGTCTTGATCGCCCGTCGCTTGAGCGGCGTGGCCATGGTCATCTCGGTGCCCGTCAGCGCTTATTGCGGCGTCGCCCTCGATGTCCAGCCCGCCGACGACGGATCGCCTCGCTACGTCCTCTCGCTCGCCCACAGCGACCCCGACCTCGACATTCTGCTCGGCGAGACCCGGGACGGCGGCGCCGTCGCGTCCGACTGGCGTCACTGGGCGACGTGGCTCGGACTGCCCCGCGTCACCGAAGAGGATGGCGAATTGCGCGCGCTCGAGGGCGCCGAGGAGATCGCCGCTTCCGTGCGCCGGCGTTGCGAGGTCAATGTGCGCAAACGCCGCCCGCGATTCCTCGTGCGCCGCAAGGCCGGCGACTCCCGCCGCATGAAGATGGTCCATGCGCAAGAGCGCGAGATCATTTCCTATGAGTGAGACGCCTGCTGCACGGCTTACGCCCCGACGACGATCTTCTCGAAGCCTTCGCGGATCTCCTGCTCCTTCAGCTTCCTGCCGATGAAAACGAGGCGCGACTCGCGTTTCTCGCCCTCCTTCCATTCTCGCTGCAGGTCGCCATCGAGGATCTGATGCACGCCCTGGAAAACGAACCGTCGCGGCTCGTTCTTGAAGGCGATGATTCCCTTGCTGCGCAGAATGTCGGGCCCCTCGCGCTGGATGAGGTCGTTGAGCCAGGGAACGAAGCGTTCGGGGTCGACTGCGCCCTCGTGGCGGATCGAGACGGAATGCATCTCGTCGTCGTGGAAATGCTTCATCCCGGCGCGATGCGCGTGATGGTTCTCATGTCCACCGTGCTCGTGATGGCCATGGTCGTGATGCTCGTGGCCGCAATCGGGACCGCATTCATGATCATGCGCGTGATGCGCATGGTCATGATCGTGGCCGTCGTCCTCGGTCTCGAGAAACGCCGGTTCGATTTCGAGAATTCGGTCGAGGTCGAAGGCGTTGCGCTCTAGCACGGCCTGCAAAGGAACGTCCGACCTGACTGTCTTATGCAGCGCAGCGTAAGGGTTGATGGCGCGGATGCGCCCTTCGACTTCCGCGAGTTCGTCGTCTGAAACGAGATCCGTTTTGTTGAGCACGATCACATCGGCGAAGGCGATCTGACTCTTCGCCTCCGGCGCGTCCTTGAGTCGTTCGCCCAGCCATTTGGCGTCGGCGACCGTCACCACGGCGTCGAGTCGCGCCGAGTCCTTGACGTCAGAGTCCATGAAGAACGTCTGCGCGACAGGCGCGGGATTGGCGAGGCCGGTCGTCTCGACGACGATCGCGTCGAACTTGCCGCGACGACGTATCAGTCCCTCGAAGATGCGAATGAGATCGCCGCGAACGGTGCAGCAAATGCAGCCGTTGTTCATCTCGAAGACTTCTTCGTCGGCGCCGACGACGAGGTCGTTGTCGATGCCGATCTCGCCGAATTCGTTGACGATCACGGCGTAGCGCCGGCCGTGCTGCTCAGTGAGAATGCGATTGAGGAGCGTCGTCTTGCCGGCGCCGAGATAGCCGGTGATGACGGTGACGGGGATTTTGTCTGTCATTCTTTCTCCTGCGGAGAAGGGCGGTCGGCAGTGGCAATCGGCAGTCGTCCGAATGCCGATCCGCCGAAAACCGGCTGCCGCTCTCAGGGCGCCAGGGCTTTGGCCAACTCTCTTACATTGTGGCGCATCATGTCGATATAGGTCGCGCCATCGCCCTTCGCGTCGGACAGCGCGTCGGAATAGAGCACGCCGCCCACGCGCGCGCCGGTCTCGCTGGCGATCCGCCTGGCGAGACGCGGATCGGCGATATTCTCGATGAACACCGCCCCGACCTTATGCGCTCTGACCGCGTCGATGATTCTCGCGACGTCGCGGGCGCTCACCTCGGCTTCGGTAGAGACGCCCTGCGGGGCGATGAATTCGACGCCATAGCGCGCGGCGAAATAGCCGAAGGCGTCATGGGTTGAGACGACGCGGCGACGCTCCTTGGGAAGGGCGCCGATCGCCTGCTGAATTTCGGCGTCGAGCGCATCGAGCTTGGCGAGATAGGCGTCGGCGTTCGCCTTGTAAATCTGCGCGCCCTCCGGATCGGCGGCCGTCAATGCTTCCCGGATCGCCTCGACATAGACCTTCGCATTGGCGACATCCTGCCAGGCATGGGGATCCTGTCCCTCTTCGTCTTTCCGGGCGGTTACGCCTCTGCCCAAGGTGAAGACCTCGCCTTTGCTCTTGGCCGCTGCGATCAGCCGTTCAAGCCAGCCCTCGAATCCCAGGCCATTGACGAAAATCAGCCGCGCCTGCGCGATGTTTCGGCCGTCGGCTGGATTAGGCTCGTAAACATGGGCGTCGCCGTCAGGGCCGACGATTGTGACCACCGACACGCGGTCGCCGCCGACCTGCCGCACAAGATCGCCGATGATCGAGAAGCTGGCGACGACCGGAATTTTCTTCGTCTCCGCCTTCGTTGGCGTAACCAGGGCGGCGAGAGAAAGCGCTAGCGCATGGCGGCGTGTGAGCATCGCTCTATCCTTCGAGGTGCCGGCGGGGCCGTTTCAATCGCAGGAGGCCGCCGGCGCGGCCGAAAATCATCGAAACGAAATAGGCGACGCCCGCGGCGAGAATTATGGCGGGTCCCGTCGGGGCGCTGGTCTCGTTGGAGAAGACGAGACCGCCGTAGCAGCAGAGCGCGCCGATCGCCGCGGCGAGCGGCAAGGCGGTGGCGAGATCGCGAGTCCACAGTCGCGCCGCCGCGGCGGGAAGCATCATCACGCCGACCGCCATCAGCGTGCCGAGCGCGTGAAAGCCCGCGACGAGATTGAGCACCACCAGCGCGAGGAAAAGGAAAGGCGTGAATTCTCCGAAGGCGCTCGTCTGGCGCAAAAACAGCGGATCGAGCGTGTCCATCACAAGCGCGCGGTAGAAGAGCGCCAGCATGACGAGGGTGACGGTCGAGACGCCGACGAGCATCAGCAGCGCAGCGTCGTCGAGGCCGACGACCGAGCCGAAGAGCACGTGCAGCAGATCGACGTTTGACCCGCGCAGCGAAACGAGCGTGACGCCCAGCGCCAGCGAGACGAGATAGAAGGCGGCGAGCGACGCGTCCTCGCGCAGAGTCGTAAATCGTGACGCGGCGCCCGCGGCGAGCGCGACGAGGAGTCCGGCGGCGAGACCGCCGAAGGTCATCGCCGGCAAGGACAGTCCGGCGACGAGATAGCCCACCGCGGCGCCGGGCAAAATGGCGTGGGACAGGGCGTCGCCGGCAAGGGACATGCGCCGCAGGATCAGAAACACGCCGAGCGGCGCGCCGGACAGGGCGAGCGCCAGAGAGCCGACCAGCGCGCGCCGCATGAATTCATAATCGGCGAAGGGGGTGACGAAGACGTCAGTGAACATGCAGCTTATCTTCGGCGCCAAACTCATCGCGAAGACATTCGCGCGCACGCTCGTCGAAAGCTTCCGACATGGCGCGGGCGCGAATGAGATTTTTCTCGCACAGCGCGTCGCGCGTGTCGCCCCAGAAGATGCACTCGCGTGCGAGCAGCAACGCGCGCGGGAAGGCGCGGCGGACGATGTCCATTTCGTGCAGAACGGCGACGACCGTGCGTCCTTCGGCCCGCCATTGCGCGATCAGACCCAGGAGATCGTCTATTGTCGCTTGATCGATCGCGCCGAAGGGCTCGTCGAGAAGAATCACTGGCTGATCCTGGACGATCAGCCGCGCGAACAGCGCACGCTGCATCTGACCGCCCGACAGCGTTTCGAGCGTCCGCGATTCGAAGCCGACGAGCCCGACGGTTTCGATCGCCGCGCCGACGCGGGACTGCTCCGACGCGATCAGGGCGCCGAAAAGGCCAATTCGCGCCAGAGCGCCCATCGCGACGAAATCGCGGACGTTGATGGGGAAAGCGCGATCGATGTCGACGACCTGCGGCAGATAGGCGACGGCGCGCTGCGAAAGCCCGCCGAAATCGATGCGCCCGCCAAGCGGGGCCAGCAGTCCGGCGAGCGCCTTCAGCAGAGTCGACTTGCCGGCGCCGTTCGGGCCGCAGACGGCGAGGCCTTCCCCGGGCGCGATCTCGCCCTCAAGGTGATGGACCGCAGGGCGACGATCATAGCCGAGAGTGAGATTGACGAGCCGGATCGCCGGCGCGTGGGCGGCCGGGCTCAATGCAGCGCCCAATAGGCGCCGGCCCACAACGCCGCGAGAAGCGACGCTGCGACGATCAGACGGGCGCGGGCCGAGGCTCCCAGGGCTGAGAGTCGCGGCTCTTGAGGACCAGGTCCCGCGTCGGCTTGCGCAGGCTGGGGCAGGGCGCGTTCGTGCGTCATCAAGTCGAACATGGCCAATGTTATATTGTAACGCCGAGATTGAACAAGGAGGCCAGCCCTCTCCCATGCGCAGCGGCGCCGCGGAACTGCGCTTTTAGCACAGGTTGAAGGGCTTTCGCGCCAATCGGCCGTGGACAGGAAGGGGCGACTCTGTTATCTCCTGCGGCACGGGTCAGGCGCTCCGTCAGCGCCCGGTGACCTATTCCCGATTCGAACGGCCTAGCGACGATCGTCGCGGCGCGACAAACACAGGATGGATACGTGCAAGTTCTCGTTCGCGACAACAATGTCGATCAGGCGCTCAAAGCTCTGAAAAAGAAGATGCAACGCGAGGGCATCTTCCGCGAAATGAAACTGCGCGGTCATTACGAGAAGCCGTCCGAGAAGCGCGCGCGCGAAAAAGCCGAGGCGGTCCGCCGCGCTCGCAAGTTGGCGCGCAAGAAGCTCCAGCGCGAAGGCCTGCTCCCTGTAAAGGCCAAGACCGTCGGACGCTGATCGACTGGCGTCGAATTCTCGCCGGATTGCAGGCGCTCCTTTAGAATTTGCGCATAGAAGATAACCGGGACGACGATTGCGGCTGGGAGGACCTGAAGGCATGGGCTTTTGCCGTGCGGCGCGTAAAGATTCGCACCTGTCGCGTCAGGCCCTCATGCGCTGCGCGGCGGCGCTCGCCCTCATCGCTCTGGCGGGCTGCGAAACGGCGAGCGGCATTCGTCCGCCAGGCCGGGGCATCGCCGAAATCACCGACACCGACCCCAGATCCGCCTCGGCGAATATCGACTCGCTCAGCGAAGTGATTCGCCGCAATCCGTCGAGCGCTGAGGCCTACAACACCCGCGGCGTCGCTTACGCGCGGGTCGGACGGTTCCAGGAGGCGGTGGCCGATTTCACCCAGGCGAGCAAGCTCGAGCCGAACAATGCGCCCGCTTACACGAATCGCGCGCTCGCGCTTCGTCAGATGGGCCAGAGCGACGCCGCTCGCGCCGATTTCGACCATGCGATCGAAGCCAATCCCAAACACGCGCCGGCTTACGTCGGCCGCGCCAATTTGCTGCGCGCGCAAGGCAACCTCGATCAGGCGCTCTCGGATCTCGATCAGGCCATCCGCCTCAACCCCGAAAGCGCGCAGGCGTTTCACGCGCGGGGGCTCATCCACCAGAAACGCGGCGACAACGCGCGCGCCGTGACGGATTTCGATAACGCGATCGATCGCGATCCCTTCGCCGCCGCGCCCTATCTCGCGCGCGGCGAAAGCCTGGTCGCGCTCGGCAAATATGACAAGGCGGTCGAGGACTTCAACGCCGCGCTCAACGTCGACAGCAAAAGCGCGCTCGCCTGGGCCTGGCTTGGCGTCGCCTACGACAAGAGCGGCAACCGGTCGAAGGCGCAGGAGTCGTACCAGCGCGCGCTCACGCTCGATCCGCAGCAGCCGCTCGCCAAGCAGGGCATGGGACGCGGCTAGGCGCGCTGGTCCTCGCGCCACTGCCGGTAAACGGCGATCGCGAAAGCGACGCCCAGCACCAGGACGCAACCCCCGATCGAAAGCCCCAGTTCGAGCGCGCCGTGATTCGCGACATGAACGAATTTCGGCAGGGCAGGGTCGGCGGCGGCCATGTCGCCCGCGACCCAGCCGAGAAGGCCTGCGCCCGCCCAGACCAGCGCCGGAAATCGCTCCAGCACCTTGAGCAGCGCGCCGGCGCCGAACATCACGATCGGCACCGAGATCAGAAGTCCGAAGACGATGAGATTGGTCGAACCGCGCGCCGCCGCCGCGATGGCGATCACATTATCGAGCGACATCACGGCGTCGGCCATGATGATCGCCCCGACCGCGCTCCAGAGATTGGGTTTGGCCGTGACGTCGGAATGCTCGGTTTCGTCGATCAGAAGTTTGACGGCGATGATGAGCAGCAATAGCGAGCCGACGATTTTAAGATAGGGAACCGCCATAAGCTCGACGATGACGAGCGTGAAGGCGATGCGCAGAACGACGCCGCCGAGCGCGCCGAGAAATACGCCCCAGCGGCGCTGACGCACCGGCAGCTGCCGGCAGGCGAGCGCGATCAGGATCGCGTTGTCGCCCGAGAGCAGCAGGTTGATCCAGATGATCTCGAAGACTTCCCATCCGATGGCGATTTCCGGTGACATTCTCTTACCTGGCGGGCGAGGCCCATTTGCGCGGAGTGGAAGATGCGCGTCGGACGGAACCACCCCAGTCCGGCGCATGCTTCCGTCTGCACTTAAGGAGAAAGACTGTGGCGGCGCCAAGACTGAAGCTTCTCATCTGCACAAGACTGAAGCTTTTCATCTGGAGCAATCCCGCCCATTGCGCATTAACGGCATTTCGCGGAAGAAGAAAAGACATCCTTAAGCTTACAGGCCGCCGTTTTTTCTTAAGAGTTGAGGAACAACGGACTTCACCCTGGGTTTCTTGCATAGGGCGCGGCATGTTCGACGATGGCGTCGGCTTGGCACGCGCTGCAGGAGGTTACTATGGGCATGGCGCAGCCAAACGCCAACCTTATCTCCAGCGATAAGGTAGAAGGCACCGATGTCTACGACGCGGCTGGCAACAAGATTGGCGAGATCGACCATCTGATGATCGATCGCGTGTCGGGCGTGGTTCGTTACGCCATCATGACGTTCGGCGGCTTCCTGGGGATCGGCGAAGGCGAGCATCCTCTTCCCTGGAAATCGTTCCGTTACGACACCAATCTCGGCGGCTACATCGCCAATGTGACGGAAGAGCAGTTGCAGAACGCCCCCGAATATGCGGGCGAGGAGAACTGGTCGGACCGCGATTGGGAATCCCGGCTGAACAAGAACTACGGCGCGGCTCCCTATTGGGAGGACACCACCACGTCGACGACGCGCGACGAATCGACTCGCGGCTGGTGAGGTCGGCTGACGTAGCCATTAAAGGGCGGAGCCTTTCTGGCTCCGCCCTTTTTGCATCCTATATTCCTGCAGGCCGATTTTCGAAGAGATCGTCGAGGGCTCTATTCATGCGCGTTGTTATAGCCGCCATCCTTTCATGCTGCACGCTGAGCTGCAGCGCGCTTGCTCAAACCATCAGTCAGGATCGTGGCCGTGCCGAGATCGAATCCACTCTCAACCGCATCAAGCTTCCTCCCGGCTTCTCGATTTCGCTCTATGCGCTCGCGCCCGGCGCCCGCACGCTCGCCGTCGGGCGAGACGGGAAGGTCATCTTCGTCGGCACGGACGACAAGAACGTCTATCTGATGACGCCCGGGGAGACCAAGGCCGCCGCGGTCGAGCGGTTTGCGCCTGCGATGCGATTCACAATGCCGCATGGCGTGTGCTTCTCGAAGGACGGCGCGTTGTTTCTTGTTGAGCGCAATCGCGTCACGCGGTTCGACGACGCCGATAACAATTGGCGCGACGCTGCCGCGAACGCCAAGATCATCGTGAAGGGAGGCGATCTCATTCCAAGAAGCGAAGAGAGTCGCGGTCATTCTGCTCGGGTGTGCCGCGTCGGACCTGACGACAAGCTCTACATTTCTCTTGGCCAGCCCAACAATGTCGCGCCGCGCGACAAGCTTGCGCTTTACGAGAAGACAGGAATCGGCGGAATTACCCGGATGAATCTCGACGGGTCAGGGCGCGAAGTTTTCGTGACGGGCATCCGCAATTCGGTCGGCATGACTTTCGATACCGACGGAACTCTCTGGTTCACGGACAATCAGGTCGATTCCATGGGCGACGACCGGCCGCCGGGCGAAATAAATCGCGCCGACAGAGCCGGATTGAACTTCGGCTTCCCCTGGTATGGCGGCGGTCATGTGCGCACCAATGAGTATGCCCGCGTGGAGCCGCCGAAAGACGTCGTCTTCCCCGTCGTGGAGACGGCGCCGCACGCCGCCGATCTCGGCATCATGTTTTATCGCGGCGACATGTTTCCTAAAGAATATAAGGGCGCATTGATTTATGCGCAGCACGGATCATGGGACAGCAGCATCCCGGTCGGCGCGCGCGTGATGGTGACGCTTGCTGGCACAACCGGGAGCACGCCGTTCGCCGAGGGCTGGAACGACCGTTCGGGCTCTTATCTCGGACGGCCCGTCGATGTCGCGGAGCTTGCGGATGGGTCGCTGCTTGTCACCGACGACCAGAACGGCGCCATTTACCGGATCACCTATCAGGAGCGCTGACCCGCGTCGTGAGCGCTCGGCCGTTATGGCCGGTGCACAGCGCATCGATCATCAGCCCGGCGTCGGCGCCTGGCGTGAGCGCCAGCGTGAAATCGGCGGCCCGCGCCGCGCCGCCCCGTTCTGTCAACAGCCGCAGCGTTCGGCCTGTCTGCGCGTCGAGATGGCGGCGCAGCGCGTCGTCGCCCTTGTCGCGCAATCTCGCCGCGCGCTCCTTGGCGATCGTCGATGCGACTGGCGGCATGCGCGCCGCCGGCGTTCCCGGACGCGCGGAGAACGGAAAGACATGCAGATGCGTGACCCCACACGCGTCGACGAGGTCGAGCGTCGCGGCGAACATCTCTTCGCTTTCGGTGGGAAAGCCGACGATGAAGTCGGCCCCAAACACCATGTCCGGCCGCGCCTCGCGCAGCGCGCGGCAGAGGCTGATCGCGTCCGTGCGCAGATGGCGCCGTTTCATGCGCTTCAGGATCAGATCGTCGCCGGATTGCAGCGACAGATGAAGATGCGGGCAAAGACGCTCGTCTTCGGCGAAGGCCGCGACAAGATCGTCATCGATCTCGATGCAATCGACGGAGGAGAGACGCAGGCGTCGAAGCGTCCGGAGTTCGCGTAGCAGCAGGCGAACGAGGCGGCCAAGCGTCCAGCCGTCGCCAAGATCCACGCCGTAGCTCGTGAGATCGACGCCGGTCAGCACGATTTCCTGCTTGCCGGCCGCGACAAGCGCGCGCGCCTGCGCGACGACTTCGCGTGGCGGCGCCGAGCGCGCCGCGCCGCGCCCAAACGGAATGATGCAGAAGGTGCAGCGATGATTGCAGCCGTTCTGCACCGCGAGCAATCCGCGCGTGCCCTCAACGCTCGCGAGCGCGCGATTTGGCGCATGTTCCGCGAGAACGCGCATGACGCCGTCGATCTTGGCGAAGCCTTGCGGATCGAGCCGCGCCGCGCAGCCTCCGACGATGATCTCGGCCTGAGGCCGTTCGCGATGCAGGCGGCGGATGGCCTGCCGCGCTTGCCGGGTCGCCTCGCCCGTGACCGCGCAGGTGTTGACGACGACCGTCTCGCGCGCGCTGGCGTGCGCTGCGGCGAGCTCCTGCGATTCAACCGCATTGAGTCGGCAGCCGAAAGGCACGACCTCGGCGTGGCGCAGCGGCGTGTTCACGCGGCGACGCCCTCAAAGATCCGGGGATCGAGCGTGGTTTCGAATTCGAGTTCGACGGGCCCGGTCATCAGCACGTGATCGTCGGCCCGCCATTCAATCTGGAGATCGCCGCCCGGCAGGCGCACGCGCGCCGCGCGCGCGCCAATCCCCAAACGCGCCGCGGCGACGAGCGTCGCGCAAGCGGCCGAGCCGCACGCCTTGGTGGCGCCGGTTCCGCGCTCCCAGACGCGCAGCAGAATGTCGTCGCGCGCAAGCATCTGCGCGAAAGAGACATTGGCGCGTTCAGGAAACAGCGGATGGCGTTCGATCGCCGGTCCGAGCGTCTCGAGGTTGGTCAGCCTTGCGTCGTCGACGAAGAACACCGCATGAGGATTGCCCATGCTCACCGCGCAAAAGCGCCCGGGCGCGCCCGTGACGGGCGGATCGAGCGCGACCTCGCGCGTGTCTTCAACTGCGCGAGCCAGCGGAATTTCCCGCCAGTCCAAACGGGGGCGACCCATGTCGACCGTGAAAACCGCCTCGGCCTCGCGCCGCGTCTCGATCAGACCCGCGTCGGTCTCCAGACGCAGCGCCTCCTTGCCCTCGCGCGCCAGCGCATAGGCGACGCAGCGCGTGCCGTTGCCGCAGGCGGCGGACAGCGAGCCGTCGACATTGTAGATGCGCATGAACGCGTCGTCGCGAGACTGGCGCGGCTTGTGGAGCGCCATCAGCTGGTCGAAGCGCAGTCCTGGCGCCTGGGCGATGGCACGCGCCTCCTGCGGCGCAAGCTCATGCTCGCTCCCGCGCAAATCGAGAACGAGAATCTCGTTGCCCGCGCCATTCATGCGCAAAACTGGAAGACGGTCGAGCGGATGCGCCATGGGGCAGCTTTTCGCCTATTCTCCGGGGAACGCGCTCGTATATAGAGAAGGCCGCGCCGAAGCGCCACTGCGGCTCCCACCGGATGAGCGTCGCAATTGCGCGTGAAAAGGCCACGATGGCCGTTTAGGGACGCTCGACGATGGAAGACGAACCGGGCTTGCTGGACAGCCTGCGGCGCTATTGGCGCCCGCTGGCGATCTTTACCGTTCTTGTCGCGGTCGCCGCGATCTATTCCGAACGCGCGCTGATTCCGAGCGGGGGCGTCGAGGCGGAGAAATCGGTTGCACAAGAACCTGCCGCGCCGCCGAAGGCGTCGCCCGAGGACAAGGCCGGCGGCGCGAGCGACGCCACGCCGGACGCGGTGAAACCGGAAGAAGCGAAGCCAGGCGACGCGGCGCCGCCCGCAGCTCACGACGAAGCGGCGCAGGCCATGATGAGCCAGACCGTAACCGTCGAGGCCCGACCCGCCGCCGTCATCAAGGGTCAGGGCAAGTGGGAGGACGCGGCGAAGACGATCAGCGAGGCGCTTGCCAAGCTCAACGACGCCGTCCGCGCGTCGGGACTTGCCGTCAATGGCCGCCCGATCGCCGTTTTCACCAAGACCGACGACACAGGCTTCTCCTTCGAGGCGATGGCGCCGCTTTCGGCGGCCCCGGAAGGCAAGCCTAAACTCCCCGAGGGCGTCGGCATCGGCGCGTCGCCTGCCGGCAAGGCGCTCAAATTCCAGCATCGCGGCGCTTACGACGAAATCGAAGCGACCTATGAGGCGATCGCCGCCTATCTCGACGAGAAGGGCCTCGACACCAAGGACCTCATCGTCGAGGAATATCTCACCGATTTTAAGGGCGATGATGCGACCGTTGACGTGGATATTTATGTGTTTTTGAA
This sequence comes from Methylocystis sp., assembly GCA_051061385.1. Taxonomy (GTDB): domain Bacteria; phylum Pseudomonadota; class Alphaproteobacteria; order Rhizobiales; family Beijerinckiaceae; genus Methylocystis. The sequence continues at coordinate 19,473 of JBPFDX010000047.1, read as the reverse complement.
GTGAGGCATGCGGCGTCAACCGCGTGCATCTGGACGCGATTGGTTAGAGACTTCGAAAACGAAGGCGCGCCAGAGTTGCTGGGCGCTTTCGCCGAAGGCGATCTCAAATGACGAATCGAATGCTTCGCCGGCTTCGAGCGCGCGCAGCAGGCGCTGGAACGCGGTCTGGTCGCGCATGCGCAGCCAGCCGACAAACATGCCAGCCTGCCGATAGGCGAGCCGCTGGCGCAGGGTGAGCGCGTCCCTTGCCGGATCGCGCGGCAGCTCGCGCTCGAAGGCGAGCCCCGCGAAGTCGATCCATCGGCGTTCGTCGAGCACGACGCGATAGCCGTCGCGAATGGCCTGCGCCGCCGCCTCCTCGCTGACGCCTTCGGCGCCGCCGCCGTTTGACGCCATCACCGCAAGCCCTTCAGTGAACCATTGCGGCGGGCGCGACGCGACAAGGGGGCGCCAGCCATAGAGATGCACATGCGACAATTCATGCGTGAGGACGCCTTCGAGACGATCGTGCTCGGCGCCGCAGAGCGTCGGCGAAAGAAGCGCCGCGCCGGCGCGCGTCACCGCGGCGATGCCGGGATCGCCCATGGCGTTGGCGCGCGCATAATTCTCATAGGAGTCATAGACGCCGACTACCGGCGGCTGCGCGAAGCGGCGTCCGTGCGCGGCCTCAATGCGCGCGACGGCGCGCGGCGCCATTTTCGCGACGCCTTGCGCGCAGGCGAGCGCCTCGGGCTCATAATGGATGCGCGCGTCGTCGGCGAGGGCTGGCAGGTTAGATGGGTCGTTCAACAGAGCGGCGACCGCATGGCGCAGCGGCGGACGGATGGCGAAGGCGACCGCGACCGCCAACGCCAAGGCCGCGCTCCACATTCCGGCGATCTTAAAAGCGCGCAGCGCGCTCATGCCGTCACTCCGGACGCTGCCGGCGCATTCGTCGGCTGCTTCCACTGAGATATCGTCTGGGCGGTGACGCGAGTCCAGTCTCGCGAGGGGCTGGCGCAACGTTAACTAGGCCGCCGCCTTCGCCTTTTCCATCATCTCGACGAAGCGGCGGAACAGATAATGGCTGTCCTGCGGGCCGGGCGACGCCTCGGGATGATGCTGCACCGAAAACGCCGGGCGATCGGTAAGCGCAATCCCGCAATTGGAGCCGTCAAAGAGCGAGCGATGCGTCTCAACGGCGTGTTCCGGCAGGCTGTCGCGATCGACCGCGAAGCCGTGATTCATCGAGACGATCTCGACCTTGCCAGTGGTGAAATCCTTGACCGGGTGATTCGCGCCGTGATGCCCCTGCGGCATTTTCTTGGTCTTGGCGCCGACCGCGAGCGCCATCATCTGGTGACCGAGGCATATGCCAAAAGTCGGGACTTTTGCTTCAAGCAGATCGCGGATCACCGGCGCGGCGTATTTGCCAGTCTCGGCCGGATCGCCGGGGCCGTTCGAGAGAAAGACGCCGTCGGGCTTGAGCGCCAGGATCTCCTGACTCGTCGCGGTCGCCGGCGCGACCATCACTTCGCAATCCTGCTCCGCCAGTAACCGCAGGATGTTGCGCTTCACGCCATAGTCGATCGCGACGACGCGATATTTTGGCGCGCCGTTGCGCGCGCCATAGCCGCCGCCGAGCCGCCACGTCGTCTCGCGCCAGTCATAGCGCGCCTTCGCGCCGACGCTCGGCACGAGGTCCATGCCGTCGATGCCCGGCCAAGCGGCGGCCTTGGCTTTGAGCGCCGCAATGTCGAAGAGTCCGTCCGGCGCATGGGCAATGACGGCGTTCTGCATGCCGCGCTCGCGGATGAGCGCCGTTAGGGCGCGCGTGTCTACGCCGCAGAGGCCAACGATGCCGCGCGAGGCAAGCCAGTCGGGGAGCGGCTTCTGGGCGCGGAAGTTCGAGGGATCGGTGCAGGGCGCGCGGAAGATCGCGCCGACCGCGCCGGCGCTCTTGTCGAGATCGACGGTTTCGATGTCCTCTTCATTCGTACCGACATTGCCGATGTGCGGAAAGGTGAAGGTGACGATCTGCGCGGCGTAGGAGGGGTCGGTGAGGATTTCCTGATAGCCGGTCATGGCGGTGTTGAAGCAGACCTCGCCGACCGCTTCGCCGACGGCGCCCAATCCATAGCCTTGGATCACTTCGCCACTGGCGAGGATCAGCACGCCGGTGTGGATGGGTTTCTTCCAGCCGTTATCTTGATCAAGTGTCATCGAATGTGTCAGCGCTCCGGCGCCCGCTGGCTTGACAGGGGTCTCTCCGCGCGTCATGGCCGGACGTGATCCGGCCACCCACGGCTGCGGCCCGCGTTGATCCCGCGGCAAGCGCGGGCATGACGCGTCGGTTGTGGATGTAATGCATCCGCCTGCGAAATGGAAACCCCCCAAGGATACGACATGCGCGAGAAGATTGCAGCGGACCTCAAGACGGCGATGAAGGCGGGCGAGCGCGCCAAGGTCGACGCGCTGCGGCTCATCAACGCCGCGCTGAAGGACAAGGACATCGAGGCGCGCGGAACGGGCAAGACGCTCGGCGAGGACGACGTGCTCGCGCTTTTGCAGAAAATGATCAAGAGCCGGCAGGAGTCGCTCGAAATCTACGAGAAAGCCGGGCGCACGGATCTCGCCGACAAGGAAAAGGGCGAGATCGCCGTCATTTCCGCCTATCTGCCGCAGCAGCTCTCGGAAGCGGAAACGGCCGACGCCGTGAAGGCGGCGATCAGTGAGGTCGGCGCGACGTCGATCAAGGACATGGGCAAGGTCGTCGCCGCGCTGAAGGCGAAATACACGGGCCGCATGGACTTCGCCAAAGCCAGCGCCGCGGTGAAGGCCGCGCTTTCGGGGTAATGGGCAACGCCGCGCTCGCGGCGTGCTCCCTCTCCCGCGAAGCGGGGGAGGGTCGGGGAGGGGGCGATTCCCTAACCTGTCCGCTCCACCCAAGCGAGGATCGTCTCGCAGACGCCGTCGAGATTGAGATACACGTCCTCATTCGTCACCCGAAGGACGCGATAGCCATTCGCGGCGAACCAAGCGTCCCTTCGCTTGTCGGAAGCGACTTCCTCATCACTCGAATGCGTGGCGCCGTCGACTTCGACGATCAGGCGCACCTCGGCGCAGAGGAAATCAGCGATGAACGGTCCACAGGGAGACTGACGCCGGAAGGACAATCCGGCCAGACGATGCGCGCGCAGCGCATGCCAAAGTTTGCGTTCTGCATTGGTCGGCTCGCGACGCGAATGGCGGGCGCGTTCGGTCATGATGCGGGTCTGCCGCATGTGCCCCCTTCCGGCGCTTCGCGCCACCTTCCCCGCTAAAGCGGGAGAAGGGGAGCAGCGCCGTTGCGCCTTTCGCCAAACCGATCGGCTGAACCCGAATATTCCGCGTGTTTGACGATAGGCGCAATCTGCTCCCTCTCCCCCGAAGCGAGGGACGGCTGGGGAGGGCTAGCTCCACAGGGCGTAAAAATGATGCGGCGGGCCGCGGCCCTCGCCGAGGCGCAATGCGTCCGCCGCCTCGAGCGCCCCTTCGAGCCAGACTTTCGCCGCCGCGATCGCGTCGATCAGCGGCGCGCCCTTGGCGAGTTCGCAGGCGATGGCCGAGGACAGCGCGCAACCGGTTCCATGCGTATTGCGCGTCGGCACGCGTCGCCCGTGGAAAAGCCGCCTCTCGCCCGCCTCGAAGAGAACGTCGATTGGCTCGCCGTCGAGATCGCCGCCTTTCACCAGCACGGCGCGCGCGCCCGCCCCGCAGAGAAGCCGCGCTTGCTCAGCCATCTCGTCGGCGTTGCTCGCGAGGGGCGTTTGCGTGAGCGCGCTCGCCTCATGGAGGTTCGGCGTCACGAGGCGCGCCAGCGGCAGCAGGGTCGCGACGAGCGCCGTCTCCAGCCCGGAGGAGGCGAGGCTGACGCCCTGCGTCGGAACGAGAACCGGATCGAGCACGATATCGCGCGCCTTGTAGCGCGAGAGCGTCATGGCGGCCGCTTCCGCGATGTCCGGCGTCGCGAGCATCCCGATCTTGATCGCGTCGGGAGAAATGTCCGACAGCACGGCCTCGATCTGCGCCGCGACAATCTCCGGCGCGACGGGATAGGCGGCTGTGACGCCGCGCGTGTTCTGCGCCGTGAGCGCCGTGATCGCCGCCATGCCGTAGCAGCTGAAGGCGGAAAAGGTCTTGAGGTCGGCCTGGACCCCGGCGCCCCCCGAGGGGTCCGATCCGGCGATGGACAGAAGTTTGGGCGCCGTCATCTTGTGAATGTCGGCGCTCCGCGCCGGCGACGCAACTGGCGTTGGCGCTCCTCAGCTGTGCAGTTCGCGTCCGCCCGGCCAGGCCGGCTCCTTCTTTTCCTCGTAGTCGCTGTAGGCCTTCTTCAGTCCTGTCAGAACCTCGGCGGAAGTCTCGAACATGGCCTTGAGCTGAGGCTCCTCGACCTTCGCGATGTCTTCGCGCAGGTGATTGATCGTCTCCTGGAGGCGATTCTGAATTCTCTGAACGTGCTGGTGCGGATCGCTGTCGCTATGCAGGGTCATTGCCGTCATCCTAGCCGTTGCGCGCCGGCGCGAGGGGACACGGCTTTAACCTGTTCTGTCGACAGGAGTTCCTGAGTTTGGCTGGTTTCGTCGCGCGAAGGGCGAGTGTATTGCGGATTCAAGGGCAGGGCGCCGAAGGTGGCGGCCTTTACGAAGCGCGGGCGGATCCTTACGCGCTATTCGCCTGAACCCGCGAGTTCCTGCTCGACCACCGCCAGTAACTCGGGAAGGCGCTCGTGAACGGTTCTCCAGACAAGCAATTTCTCAACATCTTCATAGTCATGACGAAAAACATTGCCCGCGCCGGCGATGGCGGACCACTCAATGTGGGGATGTCGTTCTTTCAGCGCCGCAGGCAGGCGTCTCGACGCCTCCGAAATAATCTCAAGACAACGTGTCACCCCATAAAACACAAGCAGATTGTCGCGAAAGGCTTCGTAGGTGAGACCTTCAACGAAACCGCTGGCGAGGCGAATGTTGTCGCGAATGTCAATAAGCCGTCGATGGGGATCAGATGCCCTAGAAGGCATGAATGGCGTCAGTTTCCGCTGCGGGGCGGACATATGGCTTCAGGAACTCGCGATTAACGACATCTACGGGCCCGCTGAAAAGCTCCGCGATGAAGTCCTTCAGTCCAACGTATGAATAAATGTCGCGCACGGCGTCTGGCGCGATCTCGATCATGATGTCGATATCGCTGTCGGGCCGGGCATCGCCGCGCGCGTGAGAGCCAAACAGCGCCGCATGTTGGACGCCGCGCGCGCGGAGAACGGCTTCGTTCTTGCGAAGGATCGCGATAATTTCCTGCCCGGTCATGATGCGCAGTATACCACGGCGATCGTAGGTAGGGCGGCTCAAGGTTTTGAGTTCGTCTACCCCTTCGGCAGCGTCAGCACGCCAGCGGCGCCGTTCTCCGCGCCGAAAGCGAGACGCGAGCCCCTATCGTCCCAGGCGAGCGCGCTGATCCGGGCGCCGTCGTCCTCCTGCGCCGGACGGCGGACGAGAATTTCCGATCCGTCCGAAAGCCGCGCCAGCATGACGAGGCCGTCTTCATAGCCCATCGCCAGCACCAGAGCCGCGGGGTGAAAGGCGACCCGCGTCACGATCGCGGAACGGACGCCGCACTCTCGCGGCGCCTGGCCCATTGGCCCGTCCTTGCCCGAAAATGGCCAGACGATGCAGGCGTGGGCGCCCGACGTCGCCAGCCACTTCCCATCATGCGACCAGGAAAAGCTGCGCGTTTTTCCCGGATAGCCGGCCATGCGCATGTGCTTGGCGTCGGCGAGCCGCCATCCATGGAGGGCGTTTTCCTGCATCGAGGTGACGAGAAAGCGCCCATCGGGGGAAATCGTCGAGTCGAGGTGCGAGCCCGCCCAGGCGAGCGTCTCCGGCTTGCCGGCGTTGGGGAACCACAGCGTCGCGCCGCCATAATGGGCGATCGCCAGCCTGTAACCTTTGGGAAAAAACGCCAGACCGCGCGAGGACGACGGCAGTTCGAGCGACTTTTCCTCGCCCTTGGGGGAACGCGCGTGCGCCGTCTTTCCAGCCGTCCAGGCGACGGCGCCGCCGCGCGCGGCGATAGCGTCGATCCATTTGCCCTTCTCGTCGCCGAGGACTTCAATGACGCCATTGGCGTCGGTGGCCACGACGCGGCCGTCATCGCCGCCCGTAATGAGTCGATCGCCGTCCCGCGCCGCGACTAGGATCGCGGCGTCCTCATGCGCCGGAATGCGACGCCCTTCGGCGCCTTCGCCGAAATGCAGCGTTCCATCGGCGAGCGCGAAGACCGGCGCGCCGTCGAGGAACGCCGCGGCGACGACCGCTTCGCCGAGCCCGATCGTTTCGACGTTGTCGGTAAGCGAGGGAGACAGCGCCACGGCTATGCGCGATCCTCGGCTGGCGCGCCCCAGCCGATGGGCAGGCGCGGACGGCGTTTGCGGAACTGGCCGCGCATGACCAGGGCGAAGGCGATGGCGTCCAACCCCGCGAGCGTCAGCCACCAGAGCTGTTCGGCGGCGGGGCCGAACAGGCTGATGGCGAAGCCCGCGCCGAGGCCGCCGAGAAGGAAGGGCGCGAGCGCCGGACGCGATTGGCCGACGAACAGGCTTGCGCGGGCGGCGACGAGCGCCGCGGCGGCGGCGCCGAGCACGCCGAGATCGAACCAGATCTTGAAGATCAGGCTGCGCGGCGTGGCGGGAGTCAGATAGCCGCCGAGCACGCCCCAGGTCGCCGAGCCGAAGCCGTGACCGATCAGCGTGCGCCAGCCGTCGGCCTCGATCATCTGGCCCCAGAAGGCGAGATGTCTGAAGAAGCCGGGCGGCCGCTCGGGCCAGATCAGATAGGTCGCATAGGCGGCGAGCGGCGCAAGCAGCACGATCGCGGCCATGAGCGCCGCAAGAACCATCGACATCAGCCGGGCGCGGCCGAAGGCGGCGGCGAAGACGACTCCTCCCGCAGCCAGCGCCGACATGGCGTTTGGCGCGCTGGAGAGATAGCAGGCGATCGCCGTCGCGACCGCCAGCGCCGCGGCCGAATACCACCGCCCGCGCACGGCGAGCGCGCCCATCGCCGGCCAGACCAGCAAAGCCAGGCCAAGCCCTGCGCGGCCAAGCGGTCCGACATCGAGAATGTCGTCGAGCGTATATTGCGGTTTCAGCAGCAAGGTGACGGCCGCGAGCGCGATCGTCGCCGCAGCGACGCCGATCGGCAGCAGGTTGAGGTTGGAGGTCTTCGTGCGTAGCGGCAGAAATCCGGTGGCGAGCGCAACCAGAGCGAGCGTCGCGGCGATCTTGGCGAAGCGCTCCGCCGGTCCGTCGAACGGCGTCCAAAGCAGCGAAAGCGCCGTCCAGGCGGCGAGCAGCAGGGCGGCCAGAAAGGGCGGCGAAAGCAGGATGGCGCGCATCGAGCGCGCCGAACCTTCATCTGGCGTGAGCGTCGCGGAGGCGAGCAGCAGCGCGGCGCCGATCGGCAGCAGCACATAGACCGTCTGACGCGCCAGAATGGGCGCGATGAGCGAGACCACGAACAGCAAAAACACGCCGATTCGCAGGAGAAGACGCGAGGCCTCCTCTGCGGGTTCGTCGATATTGCGGCGCGAAAGGACAGACATGGAAGGGGAGCGCTCGAGTCGGGATCTTTCTTAGAGATTAGAACGAAATTGCCGGCGAGTAGCCTGCCGCAACGCGGTAAATGCGGCCAGGCCCCCAATTTCTCGCCGACTGTTGCGCTTTTGCCCGGGTTCAGCCCGCTTGGCGCCATTCCTTGAGGACGCCCTCATCGCACTCGCCCGCCACTCTCTGGGGACGAAGCTCGAACAACCGGGCCGGCGCCAGTCTGCCGAGCGCCCACACGGCTGCGCCCCGCACGATGGCGTCGGCGTCGTCGATCAGCCGCTCGGCCTCGGCGGCGAGCTCCGGACGCGCCGAGTTGCCGATGGCGATCAGAACATTGCGCAAGAAGCGGTCGCGGCCGATGCGCTTGATCGGCGAACCCGCGAACAGCGCTCGAAACGCCGCGTCGTCGAGCCGCGCCAGTTGCGCGAGGGGCGGAGACTTAAATTCGGCCCGGGCGGCGAGCTTCGCCTCGCGTCCGGCGCGGGCGTATTTGTTCCAAGGGCAGACCGCGAGACAATCGTCACAGCCATAGACGCGATTGCCGATCCCGGCGCGAAGTTCGAGCGGAATAGGGCCCTTGTGCTCGATCGTCAGATACGAGACGCAGCGCCGCGCGTCGATCTGGTAGGGCGCGGGAAAGGCCGCCGTCGGACAGATGTCGAGACATTTACTGCAGGAGCCGCAATGGTCGCTTTCGGGCGGGTCGGGACGCAGCCGAACATTCGTGAAGATCGCACCGAGGAAGAGCCACGAACCGAAATCGCGCGAGACGAGATTCGTGTGTTTGCCCTGCCACCCGACTCCAGCGGTCTGTGCGAGCGGCTTCTCCATGACGGGCGCTGTGTCGACGAACACCTTGGCGTCGCCTTCGCCGGCGCGCTTAAGCATGAATCCGGCCAGTTGTTTCAGCCTGCCTTTGATGATGTCGTGATAGTCGCGGTTGCGCGCATAGACGGAGATTGTCGCGCACTCCGGCCTCGCAAGCGAAGCGAGGGGATCTTCACCCGGCCCGTAATTCAGACCGAGCAAGACGAGACTTGCCGCTTCCGGCCAGAGCCGGCGCGGCGCGGCGCGCCGCTCGGCGGTCTCTCCCATCCAGGCCATATCGCCGTGGGCGCCTCGCTCCAGCCAGTCGCGCAACCGCTCGCCGTGCTCGGGCGCCACATTGGCGTCCGCGAAACGGCAGGCGTCGAAGCCAAGCTCGAAAGCGCGGACCCGGATCGCCTCTTCGAGCTTTGATGTTGCGCCGGTCTTTCCCACGAGCCGCTCTCGATCGTCATTCGGCGGCGTCGCAGTCGACGCATTCGAGAAGGGCGCGTGCATGTCAGGACGGCGCCTGTAGAGGAATCGAGACGATGAACTCAGTCCCTGGATCATGTTTCTTCATTTCGATCGTCGCGTTGAGCTGACGCGTGAATGAAGCAATAATCCGCATGCCGAGCCCTTTTTGATCGCGAGGATCGACGTCGTCGGGCATGCCGGCGCCTTCGTCGCGCACCGAGACGATGAAGTTGTCGCCTTTGCCGCGCGCGACTTTCACCGTGATGATTCCCGACTGGCTTGCGTAAGCGTATTTCGCCGCATTGGCGATGAGTTCATTAACGATAAGCGCGGTAGAGACCGCCCGATCGGTTGCAACGACGATGCATTGCTCGATCTCGGTGCGCACGTCGCATTGCGCGACGCTTTCATCCAGATCATGACACAACGCCTCGATGTATTTGCCGACGTCCATACGCTCGACGTCAGAGCCCCGAGACAGCTGGTCATGCGCCTTTGCGATGGCGTCGACGCGATGCGAGGCCTCGTTGAGAAGTTCGGACGCCTCCGCGTCGTCAGCATCATTGGCTTGCAGCCGGAGCATGCCGCCGACGATCGCGAGGCTGTTCTTGACGCGATGATTCATCTCTTTGAGCAGCGCTTCGTTACGGGTAAGCGCCTCTCTCAGCTTGCGCTCCTCGCGCTCGCGTTCGATCGCCATGCCAAGAATATTCGCGGCGCCTTGCAGAAAAGCGATGTCCTGCTCCACGAACTCGGTTTGCACGCGGCTGTCGACCTCCAGGACGCCAAAGGGCTTTCCATCGCCCTGCAAGATGACGTTCATGGCCCGTGTTATGCCGTGGCGCTGCAGGAGCTCGGGAGTCTTGAACCGCGTTTCGTTCTCGAGATGATTGGAGATGACGGGTTTGCCGCTGTGCAACGCGTAGCCTGCCGGCGAGTTGAGTTCCGCGTCGACTCTAGCAACGCCGACGACTCCAGGACTCCAACCCACGCCGGCGCGCACGAGAAACTGGTTCTCGGAGGGCAGCAGCTCAAGCACTTTGCAGAATTCCGCATCAAGCCCGAGCGCGGTCAGCCGCACCGTGTCGCTGAGCAGCTGATCGAGCGATGCGCCCTGGAGCGCGGAAACGCCAAGCTCCGCCAGGATTTCCTGCTGCCGAATCCGCTGTTGCAGCCCGTGCGAAGTATCTCCTTCGCACGCCTTCGGCTCAACTTTCTCACGCTGGCGCTCGGTGGGTGCGCTCATACAATAGTCCCGTATTGGACGGCTACTTGCCCCACTTCATCCGTCGGTTGTCAAGCGAGGCCGCATCTTCGCGGCGCCCCTTCACCCTCGCGCTCTGCGCCGGCCTCAGCGCCGGTTAGAAATCCAACTCCGCGTAGAAGCGCCCGGGCGTGAGGCCTGGCGCCCTATAGGCCAATAACGGGCGGAATGCCGGCCGCGACTTGATGCGCTGATACCAGTGTTTCGCCGCTTCATCCTCTTCCCATGGCGCGTCGCCGAGATAGTCGGCGCAGGATATATGCGCGGCCGCGGCGAAATCGGCATAGGTCAAGTGATCGCCTGCAAGCCAGTTGCGCGTCGTGGTGAGATAGCCAATGTAGCGCATATGGTGGCGAATGTTGGAGCGCGCCACCCGCACCACGTCCATATCGGGCGCGCCGCCCGGAGGCGCATAGCGCTTATAGACTTTTTCGGTCATCAACCAATTCGTGACCTCGTCAAAGAATTTGACGTTGAACCAGTCGACGAGCCGACGCGTCTCTATGCGCGCCGACATTGCCTGCGGCAGGAGTCTTTGCGCGCCGCGTTCCGCGCCATAGGTCTCGTCTAGATATTCGGCGATCAGATTGGCCCCAGGCGCAATCACGCCGTTGTCGTCGACAAGGACCGGAGTGCGGCCGGCAGGATCGAGGGCGAGAAACTCAGGGCGGCGATCGCTCACGCGCTCTTCGATGAGCGTGACGTCTATTCCGTATTCGGACAGGACGAGCCGGATAAAGCGCGAATGAGGGCAGAGCGGATGATGGTAAAGCGTGGGCATGAGGACTTTTCGAAAGCTCGCGGAGCGACGTTCGCCCCCCGCTTCTGTATGCTGTTTTGGGTTAGCGCCGCTAGCCGGCGGTTTTGCGGCTTTGATGAGCTCATTGGCGCGCAGCTTTTGCTAGGATATGCCATGATTCGTTCGCTCTTCGCACTTTCGATTGGCCTGATGCTGTTCACGGCCGCTGCGCACGCCGACGCGCTGAAGGACGGCGTTCCAAATCTCTCAGTCGTTGGCGAGGCTTACGAGGACGTCGCGCCCGACCTGGCGATTTTGCGCTTCGGCGTCGTCACCGAACGGCCGTCGGCCGCCGACGCCGCGGCCGAAGACGCGCGCGCGGTTGAAGCCGTTCTCGCTGAACTTCGGAAACTGGGCGTTCCCGACGCCGATGTGCAGACGCAAGGCGTGACGCTGACCCCCGTGACGACCGAAGAGCGAGATCCAAAGACCGGCAAGGTCAAGACATCGCAGAAGTTTTTCCGCGCGCGACACGACCTGCGGGTGCACGTTACGCCGATTGACAAGGCGGGCGAAATCGCCGGCAGTTTGATCGACAAGGGCGTCAACAGCTTCGAAGGGATCGATTTCGAGATCGCGCATCCGAAGCAGAGGCTCGACGAGCTGCGGCGGGAAGCGGTCAAGGATGCGGAACGCCAGGCGAAGATCTACGCGGAAGCGGCGGGTCTGCGGCTGTCGCGGGTGCTCGAAATTCGTCCGTTCGAGGAAGTCGAGGCGCGCGGGCGCGCCTATGCGGCGAAGGCCGGCGTCGCGCCCGCCGCGCCCGAAATGCCCGTGCGTCCGGGACTTCTGCGGCTCTCCGCGCGGGTGAACATGGTCTGGGCGCTCTCGCGCTAGTTGCGATCTGCCCGTCAAAGCGGCGCAAACCCGCGCCGCCTGCTCGCAATTTGTTCGTGCTTGGCTGTTTCGCAGCGCACAATTGCGCGCTAAGCTTGGGTCGGCGACTGGCGGTCGGGAACAGAGAGGTCGCGCATGGCTCATGTCATTTTCTACGAGAAGCCGGGCTGCGCCGGCAACGCGCAGCAAAAGGCGCTGCTGCGCGCCTCCGGACACGAACTCGAGGTGCGCAACCTCCTGACCGAACCCTGGAGTTCGTCGAGCCTGCGTCCCTATTTCGGCGCCAAGCCGGTGCGGGAATGGTTCAACGCCTCATCGCCGCGCATCAAATCGGGGGAGGTCGATCCCGACAAAGTCACGCCGCAGCAGGCGCTGGTGATGATGATCGTCGACCCGCTGCTCATCCGCCGCCCGCTTATGCGCATCGGCGATCATTGCGAGGCGGGTTTCGACTCGGCCGCGGTCGATCAGTGGATCGGCCTCAAGCGCACGGATGAGACCGTCAGCGACGTGTGCGTGCGCTCCATCGCCAACGACGCATTCTGAGCCCGCTCGCGCGCTTTATGCCATAAGCGCTGCCAAAGCCTCCCATAAGAACCATATGTTATGCAGCGCCTTCGGCCGTGCCGGAGGCGTTCTGTCGCCGCGCCTGCGGAGAGCGAGCGGAAAGCCGCGGAGGAGAAAGACTACGCATGGAGCCTTCGGCTGAAGCAAAGGAGTTCTGGGCGCTTGGCGCTGACGCGGCCCTCGAGCGCCTGGGCGCATCCCGTCTGGGTTTGAGCCAGGCTGAGGCAGAAAGGCGACTCGCTCTTCACGGCCCCAATCGCCTCCCGGTTGGCAGGCGGCGCAGCGCCCTGACGCGTTTCGCGCTGCAGTTCCATAATGTGTTGATCTATGTCCTGATTGCGTCTGCCGTCGTCACGGCGCTCATGCAGCACTGGGTCGACACCGCCGTCATCGTCGCGGTCGTCGTCATCAACGCCATCATCGGCTTCATTCAGGAGGGCAAGGCGGAACGGGCCATGGAGGCCGTCCGCAACATGCTCTCGTCGCAAGCCACCGTGGTCCGCGACGGGCAGCGCGTCGTCATCGACGCGAGCGCGGTCGCGCCGGGCGACATCGTCTATGTCCAGTCGGGCGACAGGATACCGGCCGATATCCGCCTGATAAGAGTCAAATCGCTGAAAGTGCAGGAATCGGCGCTCACCGGCGAGTCTTTGCCGGTCGACAAGGACGCGGCGCCGGTCGCGGCGGATGCGGCGCTGGGCGATCGCGCCTGCATGGCCTATTCGGGCACGGTTGTGACCTATGGTCAGGCGTCAGGCGTCGTTGTCGCCACGGGCGCCGCGACGGAGATCGGGCGCATCAACGCCATGCTGGCGGAAGTGGAGACGCTCTCCACGCCGTTGCTGCAGCGCATGGACGAATTCGCGCGGTGGCTCACCGTCGTCATTCTCGTTGTGTCCGCCGGCGTCTTCGCCTTTGGCTCGCTGGTCTGGGGTTTCGACGCCGGCGAGATGTTCATGGCGGCGGTCGGCTTGGCCGTCTCGGCCATTCCGGAGGGCCTGCCGGCCATCATCACCATTACGCTGGCGATCGGCGTGGAGCGCATGGCGCGGCGCAAGGCGATCATCCGCCAATTGCCGGCGGTCGAGACGCTCGGCGCGGTGAGCACGATCTGCTCCGATAAGACTGGCACGCTGACGCTCAACGAACTGATCGTCCGCTCGATCGTCACCTCCGGCGGGGCCTATGAGACGACAGGCGCGGGCTATGACCCGCACGGCGGATTCTTGCGCAACGGCAAGGATGTCGTCGTCGGCGAGGACGTTCACCTGGCCTTGGCCCTGCGCCCAGTCGCGCTCTGCAACGACGCCGCGCTGCGGGAGAAGGACGGCGTCTGGAGCATCGAGGGCGATCCGACCGAAGGCGCCTTGCTCGCCGCCGCCGTGAAAGGCGGCGTGAACCTGGAAAAGCTGGCGCTGGAGCTGCCCCGTACGGACGAGATTCCGTTTGAATCGCAGCATCGCTTCATGGCGACGCTGCATCACGACCATGAGGGCGTCGGCTATATTTTCGTCAAAGGCGCGCCCGAGCGGCTGCTCGAGATGTGCTTCTGGGAGCAGGGCGTGCGCGGGGAGCAGGTTCCGATCGACTGCGCCTGCTGGCTCGACCGCATCGTTAATCTGGCCACGCGCGGGCAGCGCGTCCTGGCGGTCGCCTCCAAGAAAGCCGACGAGGGGCAGCAGCAGCTCTCGTTCGACGACGTCGAGTCCGGGCTCGTGTTCGTCGGGCTCATCGGCTTGGTCGATCCGCCGCGTCCAGAGGCCGTCGAAGCGATCCGCGAATGCGCGACGGCCGGCATGTCCGTCAAGATGATCACCGGCGATCACGCGGCGACAGCGACGGCCATCGCCCGCGAACTCGGTCTGCAACGGCCTGAAGCGGTGCTCACCGGCCGCGATCTCGACGACCTCAGCGACGACGACCTCGGCGACGCGGTGAGCGCCACGACGGTGTTCGCGCGCACCAGTCCGGAACATAAGCTGCGGCTCGTTCAGTCTTTGCAAAAGCGCGGCGAAATCGTCGCGATGACCGGCGACGGCGTGAACGACGCGCCCGCTTTAAAGCGCGCCGACATCGGCATCGCCATGGGCGTCAAAGGCACCGAGGCCGCCAAGGAGGCGGCGGAAATGGTGCTCGCCGACGACAATTTCGCGTCGATCGTGCACGCGGTGCATGAAGGCCGCGTCGTTTACGAGAATCTAAAGAAGACCATTCTCTACATCCTGCCGACCAACGGCGGCGAGGGTCTCACCGTCATCGCGGCGATCGCAATGGGCGAGACCCTGCCCGTGACTCCAGTGCAGATTCTCTGGATCAATCTGATCACCGCCGTCACGCTTGGCCTCGCGCTCGCGTTTGAGCCGCCGACCAAGGGCGTCATGCTGCGCCCGCCGCGCTCTTCGAGGGAACCGATTCTATCCCGCTATTTCGTGTGGCGGATCGTGTTCGTGTCGTTGCTGATGCTGATCGCGACCTTCGGCCTCTATGAGCTGGAGAAGGCGCGGGGCATGGGGCTCGACAGCGCGCGGACGGTCGCCGTCAACACGCTCGTCGCCTGCGAAGTCGCCTATCTCTTCAACGCGCGCTTCCTGTCCGAGTCGTCACTGTCGCTGAAGGGCCTCTTTGGCAGTCGCGCGGTGCTGATTTCCGTCGCCATTGTCGTCGTGCTGCAGGCGATGTTCACCTATCTGCCGTTCATGCAGGCGTTGTTCAACACGACGCCGCTCGACCCGGAGATCTGGTGGCATATCGCCGGCGCGAGCGTCGTGCTCTTTCTCCTCGTCGAGGTCGAAAAGGCTATTTTCCGCTCTGCGGCGCGCGCGCCAGCGCCCCGCGGCGCGCTCGTGCCCCACCCCTCTGGCGCAGCGGCCGTCATCGCCGCCGGCGATTGGGCTCGGCCTGTCGTAGCGGGTCTGCTCGGCCTGCTCCTCATTGTCGTCAGCGGCGCGTTTTATCTTCACACGCGCACCAGTCTCATGCGCGAGGAAACGCCGATCGCTGGCGCCCCGGTCGCCCGAACCGTGGTCGTCAGCGGCGTGATCGCGCCTCTGTCGCAGATGTCCGTCGCCGCGCCTGCCGCAGGCGTGATCGCGAAGCTCTCCTGCGACGTCGGCGCCAAAGTGGAAAAAGGCGAGACCTGCGCGACGCTCGATGCGCGTTCCCTCGACGAGGCGCTGGCGCGCGAGAGAAGCGCGCTCGCCGCCGCTGAGCGGCGGCTGGCGCAGCGTCAGAGCGCGCAGACGCGGGCGCAGTCGAACCTCGACACGCTGGAGGCGCGCTCCGGAGGTCGCGCCGCGAGCGGCAAGACGCTCGCCAGCGCCCGTCGCGCCCTGGCGCGCGCGCAGACTCAGGTCCGGCGCGCCGAGGCTGAAGTCGCGCAGCGCCGGGAGGCGATGGCGAAGGCGGAGGCGCGACGCGCCGGCGCCGAGGTGAAAGCGCCCGTCGCCGGCTTTATTGTCGAGCAGCGCGTCGCCGTGAGCGCGCGCGTCGCGGCCGGCGCGCCGCTGTTCGTCATCGCCGACGCCCATACAGTTCGCCTGCGGGCGAAGGCCGAGGGCAGGGAAGCGCTCGCGATCGTTCCTGGCGCCAATGTGCTGCTCATGAACCCCGCGGCGCCCGAGCGCACCTTCGCCGGCAAGGTCGTCGTGGCGCGTCGGCAGTCACAAGAAAGCGCTGTTGTCGATATCGTGATCGAGGCGAGCAATCCCGATCTGGCGTTGCGGCCGGGAATGGAGGCTTCGGCGCGGATCGAGATCGTAGAGAGCGCGGCGGCGTTGCAGCCTTGAGGCGCTGGTGGGACAGCTATTCTTCATCACGATCGTCAGGCCAATGGATGGGCCCACGGAAAGTCGCGGAGATAATTTGCCGACACCCGAAACGCCGTCGGTTTGGAGACGCGCGCGAGCCACACTAACATTCGCGACCGCGTTAGGTGCACGAAGTCGGTGCGCCGCGCTCTGCACGGCGCTTATGCGTCGAGATAAATTTCCTCGCAAACGAGTTCTGATGCGGCTTTGATTTCATCGGCCATCACGGATGTAATCTCACGCGGAGTTGACTGCTGTTTGGCGTCCACCGTCGCATAGTGTTTGAGAAACAATCGCATCACGTGATCGACGCCTTCTTTCGTCACCGAACGTAGATCAGCTTCGAAATATTGGCCCCTATTGAACGCGCCGGTTATCACTTCGTAAGAGGGAAAATACGCGACGTCATCGAAACAGGACGCCACCTCGCTTGCTGCCGCACGCAGAACTGATTTCGAATATGTGGTCGACGCTAGAACATGGCGCTTTTCATAGGTCGCGACGAGCGGAACTGGTGAAACAGTCAAAACGATTTTTGCCGCCCGGTTCACCTTTCGCAGTTTTTCAACGAAGGTGGCCATCTGCGTGATCGTATCGGCGACCCCAAAGTTCACGAATTCATAATCCTCATCGCTGTCTGGACTAGCAACCACGCCCGGTGCGAGCGGCACGATGGCGCCTCTTCCTTTTGTACGCCAACCTTCAGTGAGCCCCATGGTGAACACAAACACGTCAAGCGACGCGAACATTCGCTTGACGCATGCGAGATGTTCGGTTCGCGACGCGTGCATTTCCGCCTGCGACAGGAATCCATCAGGCTCAATGGCGGGGCGAAACGGGTCAACGATCCGACCGTCCGCCCTACGCCAGACGGACTCGCCGTAGTCAACCGCTTCAAAGGCGCGCTCGAAAAGCTGTAGCAGCTGAGCAGCGGTGTAGACATTTCCGAACCGGGCCGAAAACACATTGTAGTTTCTGGCAAGCGCTTCTTCGGGCGATACGCCTGGCGGTGCGTGTTCCGCCACATAGTAGTTGAAACCCACGTCGGCGAGCGTTCTAGAGATGTGCTGGGCGAAACAACTCCCCGCGGTCGCAACCTTGTCCGATTTCGAAATCTTGAACTGGCCTGAAACGACCGGGTCGACTTCGCTGGGCTCTACACGCTCCACGGCGCGGCGCCAGAATTGATGGTCTGCGAGACGTTTATAAGGTGATTGCACGCTTACCCTGGGCGCAACCCGAGCGAGATTAGTCAATTCCTGATAGAGTGCGCTTTTTACTCTGTCTGGCGCCGCCGCTTTGAGTTCTGAGGGCTGCACGCGGCCGTAAACGTCGAAGCTTGCGCGCACGAGGCCGCCCAGATCAAATAGGTGTGGAACATTGCGCGGGTCAGGAGCGGGACCTTTAAAGACGTACTCAGTCTTTTCTTTGCCGAGAAATTCAGCAACGGGAGGATAGACAGGCCAAACCGCGCCGTGCGTGAAGAAAAAATCCGCCAGGAAGCGGTCTGGTCGAGCAATTTTTGGTCTCAACCCGATGCGTCCGCCTATTTCGTGCGCGAGGTCAGCGAAAACATGCATTCTCGGGTGCACATTATGATGAACGAAAATTCCCTTCGATAACCAACGATCGACCAAGACGTCGCCGGGAAAGCCATATTCATCAAGTTTTGAGCGCAGCGCTTTGCGCGCTGAATCATAATAAAGGAAGAAGCCCAGCTTCTCGAAAACATCACGCCGGAACAAAGATACTGCTTCTTCTGCCGATAGTCCCTGCAGAAAGGCTGCGAGGCAGATTGATGAATGAAATGCGCCCATCGGCGAAACCAGTCCGGACTTCATCAGCACCAGGTCTGCGTGGAATCCCGAAAACGTCACGGTCGGCCACAGTAAAGGTCTGCAGGCGCGTTCACGCCACGAATCGACAAAATACTGCTCCTGACAAATGACGACATCGTCAGGGCCGAACTCCGGTGATGCGGCGTCGGCTTTGGCCACAAGGCTAACCATATTCACATCGAACATGATCTTCATACAATTGGCGAGAGCAATGTCCTGGCAATTGTTGTTGACAACAATAAAACGCATTGCGCCATTCCCAAGCAAATGTCGGAGGAATGTCTGATGTTTAGAAGGCGAAATGAAGGCGGAAGGGGTGACCAGCGGCGTGCTGGTGGGCCGGGCAGGACTCGAACCTGCAACCAGACCGTTATGAGCGGCCGGCTCTAACCATTGAGCTACCGGCCCCGAGACGGGGACGCCCCTCCTATACCGCAACCCGAGCGCGCGCAATATCGCAGGCTCGCAGCTAGACGCTCTCCAGGCTTGCATGCAACCGCTCTCTTCGTGCGCTCGCGTTTCCCCCGCGCGCGGTTCGTTTGCATGCGCGCCTTGCCACGGCCTGCGCCGCGCCTGTAAGGCTTGCCGCATGAACGAGCGCGAGGAGCGCGCGGCGATCGTCGAGGCCGCGCAGGAGATGGAGCGGCTGGGGCTCAATCACGGCTCCGCCGGCAATCTGTCGTTGCGGGTCGGCGACGCCGCGCTTGTCACGCCGAGCGGCGTTCCGAGCCGCGAACTCTCGCCTGAGGCGATCGCCCGCATGCCGCTTGCGGGCGACGGCGCCTACGACGGTCCCTTGCCGCCCTCGAGCGAGTGGCGCTTTCATCTCGACATCTATCGGGCGCGGCCGGACGTGAACGCCATCGTTCATATGCATTCGCCCTATGCGACGACGATCGCGACCTTGCGGCGCGACATTCCCGCCGTGCATTACATGATCGCCGCCTTCGGCGGTCCGACCGTGCGCTGCGTCGGTTACGCGCCCTATGGCACGGCGGAGCTGTCGCAGCTCGCCGTCGCGGGGCTAAAGGATCGAGACGGCGTGCTGCTCGCCAATCATGGCGCCATCGTCACTGGCGCGAATATGCGCAGAACCCTGTGGCGCGCCGTGGAGCTCGAAGCGCTCGCGCAGGTCTTCTACCTCGGCGCGCTCGCCGGCGAGCCGGTCGTGCTTTCCGACGATGAGATCATGCGCACGGTGGAGCGCTTCAAGAATTACGGAACGCGTGAGACATCGCAATAATACGGCATGTCGTTCCAACGAGCCGAAGGCTCGATCGGGTATCCAGCCTCACTTGCGTATTCATCCAATTTCTGGATTCCTGTGTGTCTGTTTTGTGAGAGACTGAGAATGCGGACGGGAGATCGTTGGATTCCTGGTGTCGCCACCGTATCGGGCATGATCCCCGTCCGCTTTTCGCAGTTCACCTGAACAGTTGCACGAGGCTGCGCCA
>JBPFDX010000046.1:0-5277 GCA_051061385.1 Methylocystis sp. | reverse complement strand
GATCACGCCCTCGGCGACCGAATCCGCAACAGCCTTGGCGACGCCATGCTGCGCCGGGCCGAACATCTGCACCGCCTGCTTGGCGCCCTTGATCGTCACCTTGTTGAAGAGGATCGTGTTGGGCTTGCAGAGCAGGTTCGGGGCGACGACCGCGAGCAGCGTCGTGAAGCCGTCCTTGTTGTTGACCAGCGCATTGGCGAAAGCCAGCTCGGCCGCCGAGCCGCGCGGACCCATGATCAGGTCGATATGCGCGACTTCGTTGCCGTCGCCGACCAGCGATTCGCCGACCAGCATCTTGTTGATCACAGCCATGTGTTCCTCCCAGAATTCCTCATGACGACGCGCGCGCCATTTTTTAGGCCGCGAGCGCCTCTATCCCCTCATCGGCCGAGCGAAAAGAGCCCGATCGGACCGCTGGCCAGATAGCCGCGAGACCATCCCGCGCGCGCGGACTCAACCATTTTTGCGCCTCCTTGCCAAGATGGCCGCCAGATAATCGGCGAAAAGAACCGCCACTGTCAGATCGGCGCTCGTGCCTGGATTCAGCCCGCGCTGTTTGAGCGCGCGATCGAACGCCAACGCATGATCGAACGCCCCCTCGCGGCTTTCGGCGTTCTTGAGCGCCGTTTCAAAACGCGCAGCCTCGCCGCGCACCGCTTCCGCGGCGGCGGGCCCATGTTTGCGCGCGATGTGGCTGTCAGGAAAAGCTGCCAGCAAGGCTGCGTAGACGCAGAGCGTGGCGAGCGGCGCGTCGGCCCTTCGCTTGCGCGCATCAGCCAGGGACTTGAGGCCAAGATCGAAAATGTCCGCGAAGCCGTTGGCGTATTGCCAGGCGATACGGTCGCGGTCGGCCGCGGCGCGCATCGCCTCGAGCAGAGTCGTTTGCGCCGGCGCATGGACGTCGTGTTCGGCCGAAGCGCCAAGCCCCGCCGGCCGCGCATGCGCGATGGCGCGAAACGCGGCGTCGGCGTCCTTCAAATCGAGCGCCTGCAGGACGCGCTCGGTCTCCAGACGCAGATCGGCGCTTTGCGCCGTGGCGGCGGCCTGCGCCAACGGCGCGCAGAGCAGGACGATGCCGAGATTGGTGTTCTGGCCGACGCTGGCCCAGGTCGCCTCGATCGCGCCGGCGATGCGCGCGCCGACGCTCGATCGCGCCGCGCCGAGAAATGGGGCGGCGGCCTCGGCGCTGGCGAGGAAATCCGCCGCGGTCATGCCGTGGCCGTCGGCGAAGACGTGAACATTGCCGGGCTTTGGCGCCTGCAGCTCCGCTTCGCAGGCGGCGACGAAGGCGGCCGCCATTTCTTGCGGATCTGCTGCGCTCGCCACGTCAGGCGCGCCGACGCGCCTGCGCCATATGCGCAAGCGCGTCAGCCACGATCCGATCGGCGATCGAGAAGCGCGTCACCCGCTGCAGCCCGCTCCAGCCCGCCATGCTGTTGACTTCGAGAATCAGCGGCGCGCCGCGCGCATCATTGATGACGTCGACGCCGGCGAAATCGACGCCGAGCGCGCCGGCGGCGGCGACAGCGATCTCAGCCTCCCCAGCGGTCGGCTCGACGGCGAGCGGCTTGGCGCCCTGGCGCACATTGGTGATCCAATGGCTGGAGCGCCGGCGCATGGCGGCGATGATTTCGCCGCCAGAGACGAGAATGCGCATGTCTTCAAAAGGCGGCCGCGCGGGCCCGACAAAGCGCTGAAGGTAAAACACCCCACGCGCCTCCTGAAGCGACGGCGCGTCGTCTTCGCGCTCGATCAGCCGAAGTCCCCAGCCCTGCGCGCCGAAGAGCGGCTTCATCACGAGCGGCCCCTTGGCGCATTCGCGCCGCGCGATGGCGCGCGCCTGCGCGAGCGTTTGCGCCGCGAAGGTCTGAGGCGTCGGCAATCCTGCCTGCGCGAGAAGAAAGCTCGCCATGGATTTGTCGGTGCAGCGTTCGATCGCGCGCGCGCTGTTGACGACCGGGACGCCAAGCGCCTCGAGCGCATGCAGGACGCCGAGCCGCATGGTGATCGCCTCTAACGTGCCGTCGCCGATGGCCCGAACGATGGCGAGATCGGGCAGGTCGCGGAAGCCGGGGATGACCAGACCGCGGGCGCGGCCCGTCTCGATCCTGCAGGCGGAGAGCCTTACCGCGACCGGCTTCGCGCCCTGCGCCCGAAGAGCGCGGATCGTGCGGATGACATGCCAGTCGAGCTTGTCGGTGAAGACCGCGACGCGCGGCGGCCGGTCTTTTCCCTCGCCAGAGGCGACGAGGGATCCGGATCTATCGAGCAGGTCGAACGCAGTCACCAAACGCCCCGGCGATCACTCGCCAAACGATTTATCGAGCAGCGCCAGGTTGATTTCGCCGGCGCGGAAAGTCTCGCCCGTCTCGACCGCCGTCACCAGCGCTTCCGCCGGCGAGAAAAGGCTGCCGTCGATCTTGTAGAAGTCGCCCTTATACGCCTTGAAAATCTCGGCGAAAGGCCGGCCGTAGTCGCGCGACGTCATGCTCGGCAGTTTTTCGGCGAGCTCCTTGGCTGCCGCTGACGAGCCCTTCACGAAAAGATGGGCGCGCCCAGCGTAGATGATCGCGTCATTGGTGCGGCCCATCGCCTGGACGAAATCGGGATGTGGCGGCGAGAGCGGCGCCGTCGCGACGCCGTCGATGATGTCGTCGAGCGGAAAGTGCAGCTCATGCGCCTTGTGCAGCGCGACCTCTAACACCCGCCCCACCACCTGGACGCCGCCGGCGAGCGACTGCGTGGGTGCGTAGATGAAGGCGACCTTGTCCGGCGACACGCCGGAGCGCGAGGCGACTTTCTCGACGACCTCCTTGGGCGGAGGCGAGCCGCTTTCGAGGACGATGGTGACGCGGTCGGCGAGGTCGCGGTAGGACAGTTCGTCGAACAGCTTTTCGGCCCGGGCCTGCGCGCGGCCGGGACCCGACCCCAAGGCGAAGAATTTTTCGTGGCTTAGGCTCCAGCCGGCGTATTGGCTGGCGAGGCAGGCGACGACGGGATCTGCGCTCGTCACCGTCAGCCAGAACGGCCATTTGGGCGCGGCCGGCGCGTGGGAGAGGGTGACGCGACCGAGCCCGCCCATGCAGATTTCGGTCAGCAGCAGGCCCGCCTCTATGCCGCCGGGGACCTTGGCGCCGGCGTCGATCAGCAATTCGCCGAGGCTGCCGCGCTCGACCGAAATCCGATATTGCGCCGCACCCGCGACAAGACGATCAACCAGAGCGCCCGCCAGCGCATTGACGCTTTCAGTCGTGCGCCCGGTGACTTCGAGGCTTCCGCTCACTTGTGGGCCCTTCCCTTCTTCGCTCACTGGCGCTTTCCGCCATCCCCTGGCCGTTCTAGGCGTTGAGCCTGCGGCCGATTTGTGCGCGGAACTTATAGAGCTTTTGCAGGGAAACGAAAGATGGATCGCGTCGCAGCTGGGGTCGCGGGGATGTCTGCTCAGGCGGGCGTCAACGGGCATCCGGGACAGGAATTGCGAATTTTCAATCTTTTTGCGTCTAGAAAGGCAACCAATCGGCTGATCAAGCGTTGAGCATCGCCTGTGTGTTTGCGCACATCCAGCGGGCGGGTTCTGAGCGAAAAAGCAGCACGACGATAGATTCTTCGGGAAGGAAGACGGGATGGACTTGCAGCCGACTGATCGAGACGCCGCGGAGCGCACGGGCGGACACCTTGCATTGAACGACGTGGTTTACGTCGCGCTCGCGATCGCTGTCATCCTCTTTGGCAATATGGCGCTTGTCCGCGCCATGGACGTCGCGCTCGATTCATTAGTCCGTTAACTAACTCAGCCGTTACGCCATCAGGAAAGGCCCGCCGCCATGCGGGCCTTTGCGTTTTCGTCCATCAATTCACTTCAGGCCGCGCCGCGTCTGCGACCAAGAGCGATAGGCGCCGGGCGTCATTCCGGAATAGCGGCGGAAAGCTCGACGAAAACTCGTCTCGTCTGCGTAGCCAGAGGCTGCGGCGAGTTGCTTGACCGAATTGCGCGTCGTCTCCAGCAGCATCCGCGCCGTGTCGAATCGCACGCGATCAAGAAACTGCTTCGGGCTTTGGCCGGAGGCTACTTTTAGTCGCCGGTGCAACGTGCGCTCGGAAACACCGAGGGCGCGGGCGAGGTCGATTGTGTTCAGCGGCGCGTCGCCAGCTTGCCTTACGATATGCTCCGCTTCCAACAAAAACGGGTTTGACGCCGTGAGATGCCCCGGAGGAATGTAGATCGTCTGCGTCGAGGGGGCCGTATCGACGATCGTGAAATCGGCCGCCTTCTTCGCCGCATCCGGGCCGAGCAGGGCGCGAATGACGTAGAGCGTCAGATCAATCCATGAAAGCGGTCCGCCGGAGGTCACGACCCGGCCGTCCTCGATGAGCGAGGCGCTCCAGGCGGCATCGGCGCGGGGATATCTGCTCTTTAGTTCATTGTGCCGCCACCAAGTGGTGGTGCAGCGCCGCCCGTCCAGCAATCCGGCTTCGCCGAGCAGAAAGACGCCATTGCAGGAGGCCGCGACGATCGCGCCAAGCGCATGCTGGCGCCTGAGCCAGGCGGCGGCCGCGCCGATGGCGGGCGTTGGCGGCAGCGCGTGGCCGCCGTCGCATACATAACCCGGCACGATGATCGCGGCGCAGCCCTCTGCGTCCTCGAAACGTCCGTCTACTTCGAGAAGCCTGCCGGCGCCGTCGCGGAGAGGCCGCCCGTCATAGCTGACGCAGACTACTCGATAGAGTTCGGGCGCATCCTTTTTCGTCAGCATGCGCCGGCTCAAAGTCAGGATGTCCGCTGCGCCAACGAAGGCGGAACCCAGACAGCTTTCGAAGCCGAGAATTGCGATGTCCATCTCGACCTAATCCCAGTGGCGAATTTTGCCTTAACATCGGCAAATAGGCTGTCTGACTTTGCAAGCTTAATGTCGAAGTCGCCAAGCTGTAAAGGGTCCTTCGAGGCGCGACTCTGAAGAACGTCGAAAAGCCCTCGTCGTTTTTCGGCGAACCGGAGGAGAGAAAATGAGCATAACTACTCAGTCTGCGGCAGGCGCAATCGATCGCGCGCAGCCGGTCATTGACCTGAAGGGCATGTGGATCGGCCTGGCCGTTCTGAACGGGTTCTATCTGGTCGTTCGCATATACGAGCAGATCTACGGCTGGCGGGCTGGCCTCGATTCATTCGCGCCGGAGTTCCAGACCTATTGGATGAGCATTCTGTGGACGGAAATTCCGCTGGAGCTCATCTCGGGCATCGGCCTCGCCGGCTGGCTCTGGAAGACGCGCGTGCGTGAC
>JBPFDX010000045.1:0-22718 GCA_051061385.1 Methylocystis sp. | reverse complement strand
TTCGAGATGCGTAAGCAGATTCCCGGTGAAGAGAAGCGCAAGAGCCGCAACCATGGGCAAGTTGCGCCAGTTCCGCCCCGTGGCGATCTCGCGCGCGACAACGAAGATAAAGACCGCCGGAAACGCGAGGTCGAGCGCCGCCGAGACAAGCGCAGGCGCGCTATTCGAAGCCAGGACGGCGATGCGGCCGAGGATCCAGAGGGCGACGAGGCCGGCGAGCGGGGCGCCTTGCAGGGGCATCCGACCAGTCCAGTTTGGAATCGCCGTCAGCAGAAAGCCCGCGACGACTGCGCCGCCAAAACCGAAGGCCATTTCATGCGCGTGCCAGATAGAAGGCGGGAAACGTGTTGGCAGTTCGGCCGCCGCCTCCAGATAGGCGATTGAGAGCGGCAGCCCGACGGCGGCCCAGAGTGCGGCAAAAAGGAAGAAGGGGCGGAAACCCGCGGAAAGAAAGATCGCCACAGGGTTTTGACTCGCCTGAGGGCGATATCGCGGAATTGGAGGCATCGTTGACTTCCCCGGTCTGAAACGCTCCGCGTGGCCAATGGCGTTTGCTTGGTTCTTTCTCACTCTGTTGTGGCGGTCGCTACACAGCAAGCAGATGCGAACGAAGGAGTTCTGGCCCTGCTCGATCATACATCGTTCGTTTGAGTGCTTTCAGGCGATTGATCGTTCCTTCCGCCTGGCCGTTACTCCGAGGCTGAGCGATCGCTTTTCTCACGGCGTCAATATCTCTCTGTAGCGTCCGAGCGAAACGTTGCATGGCGTAGAGGCCGACGCCATACGAAGAAGGTTGGCCTTGTATTATCGAACCGCCTGAGACGAACGAGTCTTTCGAAACAGCTCAGCGCCCGCTGGCGACCACCGTTACAGCGCACGGATTTCATCATTTTGTCCAGAGACATAAACCTTGACGCCGTCGAGACGCGAAACGATCGGTCGGATGCATCCGGCGGGCAGCATTGAAAAGGCCGTAGAAAGCGCATCGGCGATCGTCGCGGTCTGAGCGATCACGGAGACACTGAACCAGGTCGGGCGCGCGGAGCCGCTGTGTGGATCGAAAAGATGGGCAAATTGTCTCTGCGTGTCGAACATCGTTCCTGCGGCCGCAGAAGTGGCGACCGCTTGGGATGCGATTCCCACGGTGCGTTTGATTTCTCGCTTGCCGTTCTCAAGCCCTACACGCCATACCGATCCATCCATGCGACTGTCGAGCGCGCGCAACTCTCCCATGTCGACCATCGTGTGTCCCACGCCTTCTCGCCGCAAGAGTTCGCACACGCGATCGGTGATGTAGCCTTGGGCGATTCCATTCAAAGTCAGCGCCATGCCCGGCGCCAGCGCGACGCGTGATTCATCGAACTCAACCTTCTTCCATCCGACATGTGCGAGCGCCGCCGCGATCCGAGCCGATCCCGGACCAGCTGGATCGGCGTCTGCACGCGAGAAATGCGACGCATATAACTTCCAGAGTGACTGCACGGTCGGGTCGAAAGCGCCGCAGGTCAAATTGTGCACCGAGTGACATTCGCTCAGAAGGCGCAGCAGGTCAGCCGGCGGTGCCTCCAAAATCGCGTCACGATTGAGGCGGCAGAGAGCGCTGTCCGGGCGGTAGAGGCTAAATACGGACTCCAGGCGCCGCGCCTCGGCGACGCAAGCCGCGATTAATCGCTCGGCGGCGGCGGCGTCAGGATGATAAAGCTGGATCTCGCAATCCGCGCCGAGCGCGACGCCACGCCACAGATGCTGGGCCGGCGCCGTTAGTCCGCGATCCGGCCGCAAGGCGGCGCATCCAGCGACAGAGGCGGCAATCCTGAGGAAGCGGCGGCGTGAGGCGATCATGGCGCTCTCCATGGTTTTAAGTTACCGATCGCTGCGCGAGAACAGGATGATCGCCGCTATTAGCGGCGCAGCAATCCACGCAACCAGCGCCGCAAGAAACGCCCAAGGCGCAAGCGAAACTTCTGCTGAGACGCCGGCCATGCCGGCCAAGCGGCTCACCGTCGGGAAGACAGTGAGATTGAGAAGGCGATAAGCATCCGCCGGGTTGAACAAAAGCAGGGCGCTGATTGTGGCCTTCGACAGAAAGCGGCCTTGATCGGCGACGAGGGCGCCGAGCACGGCCATGTCGTAGAGCAGGACGAAAAAAAACCATATCCCAACCGCGGCGCCCGCCGCAGCGCCGCGATCGCGCGCTAGAACGGAGACGAGGTAACCCAACGCGAGGAAGGCGCAGCCAAGCAGAACCGACGATCCAATCAAAGCGCCAAAGGCTTGAATGGCCGAAGTGGACAATTCCGCTTCCCGCAACCCCACCGCGACCCCTGCGATGCTGTACCCCACTACCGTCGCAAAGCAGAGCACGGCGGCGTGACCCAGGAACTTGCCGATGAGGAGTTGCGGCCGACTGAGCGGGTAGGTCAACAGCAGAAGCAGCGTGCCGCGTTCGTTTTCGCCCACGATCGCGTCGAAGCCGAGAAGAAGCGCTATGAGCGGCAACAGAAATATTGTCAGGCTCGCGAGGCTGACAATTGTGACTTCGAGGGAACTGACGCCAACCGTGCCGGTTGGCGCGCTGCCAAGAAAACTTAAACTTAAGGCGAGGCCAGCCAGCAGAACGGTGATCGCCATGACCCACCGATTGCGCGAGGCCTCACGGATCTCCTTTGCGGCCATGGTAAGAATCGCGTTCATAACTCAGCCTCCGGGCCGAGAAAATGGGCGTAGAGATCGTCGAGACCGGGCTCTTCTATCTCCAGGTCGTCATCGGCCGCGAGGCGCGGGGCGATTGCCTTGATGGCCGCGATCTTTTCGCTCGGCTCGCAGAAGCGGATCAGCTTGCCGTCGCCTTGCCTTTCCCACTCAGGACTGAGCCCTTGCGCTTCGCGCACCGCGCGGAGCGAGATCTTGATTGGCAGGCGCGCCAGGGCGCGCAGCGAGGCGAGACTGCCGTCGGCAATCAACGCGCCCGCGTTGAGCACGAGCACGCGATCGGCGGCGCCTTGCAATTCGCTCAAGGCGTGCGACGACAACAGTACGGTGACGCCGCTCTGCCGCAATCGACCGAGAATCTGGTAAAAGCTGCGTCGAAACCCGGGATCCAGGCCCGTCGTCGGCTCGTCGAGAAAGAGAATTTCCGGCGTGCCGATCAGCGCTTGCGCCAGCCCCAGACGTTGTCGCATGCCTTTCGAATAGGCGTCGATGCGTCGATCGGCGGCCGTCGCCAATCCAACTTGTTCCAAAAGCGCCATATTGCGGCTTGTCGCCGCGCCTTTCAGTTTGGCGAAGAAATCGAGCGCTTCCCGCCCTGTGCTGGCAGGGTGAAACATCGCGTTCTCGGGCAGAAATCCCAAACGTTTGCGAAAGGCCGTGCCGCCCGAAGACGGATCCAGACCCAGAACTCGTATGGTTCCGGTTGACGGACGCGTCACGCCAAGCATGAGCCTGATCAATGTGCTTTTGCCCGCGCCATTATGGCCAACCAAGGCGACGGTCTTGCCGGCGTCGAGTTTGAAGGACACGTCGCGCACGGCGACATGCTCGCCGTAGCGCTTGGTCACGCCGACGAGTTCGACCACCGGGGTCATGGCTTGGTCTCCGGGGCCACCGCAGCAATTTGCGGCGGTGTCATCAACGGAGCGCTGTCGATCACGCCGCCGGGGTGTAGAGCGGGAAACTGAGCCTGCGCCCAGCGCAGCGTCGACACGGCGGGGCTATTCAGCAATAATTTGGCCGTAGGGTTGAGCCAGACGACGCGGTCGACCAAATCGTTGGGCCGATAGGCGACATCTGCGATCCCATCATTGTCGAGATCGAAGGCGGGATTATCGCTCCAATAGTTCCCACGCCTTTTGTCGGACCAGTCCAGCGCCCTGGTCCCAACGTATTTCACCTGATTACGGTTGTCGATGAACGCATTTTCGGAAATGGCGTTCTGTTCGGAGCCGGCGGTGAAGTGAACGCCGATCTCACAACCTTCGAACCGATTGCGGCGGAATTTATTGAAGTTCGCATTGTAGATGAAGACGCACTTTTCTGCGCCGACGACGGCGTTCTCTTCAATCGTCGAGCGATTGGCGTAGTTGAGCAAGATGCCTTCGTCGCGATCCCCCTCCGAACGATTCCCCCGCACCAACAGACGATCCGAATACATCAGCGCGAAGCCCGAGTGATTCCCCCGCGAACGGTTGAAGCTAACTTCGCTGTCGTGCGTGTACATGTAATGAATGGCGAAACGCACATTGTGCAGGAAATTGTTGCGAAAAACATTCCTGCGGCTGTTCGTGACGAATATCCCGTCTTGCCCAAAAGTGATGTCATTATCCTCGATGCGCGCGCCGGGGGCGTTCCAGACATAGACGCCGTTCCCGGCCTCGCTGGTGCGCAGATCGCTCCGTCCGCGAATGACGTTATGCCGAACAACGCTGTCCTCGGCGCCCCACACCATGACGCCTATGAGGTTGTCCTCGATCACCAGGTCCTCGACCGTCGCGCCCTTGGCGGCCCGATCCAGAAACACGCCAGCATCCATTTTCGCCAGATCCAACCCAGAATGACGGACCGTCAATTGTGCGAGACGCACCCCTTGCGCCAAAACCTCGATCACGCGGCCCGTGCCGCCGCCGTCGATGACGACGCCAGCCTGTCCCTTGACGGTCAAGGGCCGCGTGATCGCCAGCGGCCCGGGGTAAACTCCCGGCGCCAGCTCCACGGTGTCTCCCGGCGTCGATTTCGCGAGCACTGCGGCGAGGTTTTCGACGTTCGCCTTCCGCACCGCGGCCGTCGCCGATCCTTGACCGGCGACGGCGAGGCCCGCCATGCACATGCAAGCCGTGAAGAGGCGCCTCATGCGGCTTCGACGATCATTCTGCCCGCCATCTCCATATGCAGAGCGTGGCAGAACCACTGACAGTAATACCAATTGACGCCGGGACGGTCGGCGGTAAACGTCACCGACGCGGTCGCCTGAGGGCTGATCTCCATGGCGATTCCATAGCGCGTCAGCGTGAAGCCATGCGTCAGGTTTTCGACATCGTCCATATTGGTAATATAGATCGTCACTTCGTCGCCCTGCTTGACGGTGAAGTTGTCGACGCTGAAAACCGGGGCGCGCGCCGTCATGTAAACGCGTACCTTTTTGCCGTCTCGAACGACCTTCGCCGCGTCGTCCAGATCGACGCCATCCTTTTTGGCTTGCACGCGCGCCTCTTCCCAAAGCGGATCGTCACGCTTGTAGATTCGCGTCGGATTGACCTTTGAGCGATGGACGATGCAGGCGTCGTGCGGCTCGGCGACGCTGGGGCCATCATGGACGATGGCCATTTGCTCGCCGGAAATGTCGACTAGCTGATCATTATTGGGACAGAGCGGACCGACGCTGAGAAACCGATCCTTCGAGAACTTGTTGAGCGAGAGAAGCCATTTGCCGTCGGCTTCCTTCGTCTCGCCCATAGAGGTGTGATTGTGGCCCGGCTGATAGTGCACATCGAGCTTCTGTACGATCGGGCTGACCTTCTCGCCTTTGAAGGCGCCACGCGCTTTGTCGATATTCCATTTTACGATCTGGCTGTCGATGAACACTGTCGTGTAGGCGTTGCCGCGCCCGTCAAAGGCCGTGTGCAGCGGTCCCAGCCCGAGTTCCGGCTCGGCGACCACCACGTCGCGAGGCTTGATCTTGTCGTCGAAGAGGTCATCGAAGAGCGTAACGTCGAGGAGGCTGACGGTCGGCGAGAGCTTGCCGTTGATGGCGAGATGCTTGCCGTCCGGCGCCATGTTGCAGCCATGGGGATTGTTGGAGATGGGGACGTATCGCGTGTAGGGGGAGCCGTGGCGGCCATCAACGAC
Organism: Methylocystis sp.; assembly: GCA_051061385.1. GTDB lineage: Bacteria > Pseudomonadota > Alphaproteobacteria > Rhizobiales > Beijerinckiaceae > Methylocystis. The sequence goes on along the minus strand of JBPFDX010000045.1, from coordinate 16,874 downwards.
GCGAACGCCGCCGATCTCCTTGTAGTCGCCCTTCTTGATCGCTTCCTCGATGCGCTTGATATTGAAGATGACCGCCCAGTCCTGCGGGCTCGAGGTCATATCCGCCGAGGTGAAGCCCATTTCGGAATTGTAGCAGGTCGAGAAGGCGTATGCGCCTGTGTAGTCCGCATCGCAATTATCGAGGTTGCCGTCTATTTGCACCTGCCAGGCGATCTTCATCGTGTCGCCATCGATCGCGGTGAAGAAGTCCGCGTATTTCTTCTTGTCCTCCATCGCCGCATGGTTTTTGCCGTCGTTCGGCAAAGGCACGATATGCTCGCCGTTGGCGAAAACATAGCCGGTGCGGGGGAATTTCTGTAGCCGGAGCCCATGAATGTCGGTGACGTTCGGGATCTCGATAATCTTGTCGGTCTTCATGATATCGCAGCGAATCCGCGCCACCCGGCAGTTCGCCTTGTCGTTAATGAAGATGTAGCGGCCGTCATACGTGCCGTCGGTGAAGGACATGTGCGGATGATGCAGATCGCCATTTTGATACGTCCCGCCGCGGTTCTTCAAAAAGGCTCGCGTCGTCGGCAGCAGTCCTTCCGTCAGGACGCGCCGGCTTTCGTTGGTCAAGCCCCATCCGGTGGCGCTGCAGCGATTGAACACGGGAATGCGCGCGAATTCGCGCATGGACGGCAGGCCCAGGACGCGCACTTCTCCCGACTGGCCGCCACTGAAGAAGGCGTAATATTCATCGAGATCGCCTGGCTTCACTTCCGCCTTGTTGGTGCCCGCGGGCGCCGCTTTGGCGGCGTTGACGCCAACGGTCGTATTCGTCGCAAGCTCGAAGCCCGCGACGCCGCCGCCTCCCACGAGCGCGGCGGTCTTTGCGACGCCGCTCAACAGGCCGCGACGATTGATTTTCGGGAATTCGATGTCGGACATGGCGATCAATCCTTGGTTGGGTCGCTCGCCCTTGCCGGTGAGGCTTGGGCGAGAGCTGGCTTCGATTTAAGGCTGGCGGCCAGGATCGGGCCCTGGGCGGCGATGCGTTCTTTTTTCAAGCGAAGTTGAATCATGTGCGGACAGAGGCGGTCGTCGTAGTAAAGAACCTGACAATGCAGGCACTGAATGCATTCGTTCGGGTTGATATGCCCTTCAGGGTGGATCGCATTGACAGGGCATTCAAAGGCGCACCGACCGCAGGGCGAACCGCATTCCTTGTAGCGTCTGAGCCAATCGAACATCCGCATGCGCCCAGGGATCGCAAGCGCCGCGCCGAGCGGGCAAAGGTAACGGCAATAAAATCTCTCGATGAGCAGAGCGGGCGCGAGCATCGCCAGCGCGAATGCGACGAAGGGCCAATCGCGGACGAAATGCAGGACGATCGCGGTCTTGAACGGTTCGACTTCCGCCGCGCGTTCCGCAAGCGACAGATCGTACAGCGACAGGCCGAAGAGTCCGAGAAATAGGATGTATTTTAAGGGCCAGAGACGCTCGTGCAGGCCCCATGGCGGCGTGAGTCTCGGTAGCTTCAACCTTGCGGCGGCCAATCCGATGAATTCCTGCAGTGCTCCGAATGGGCATAGCCAGCCGCAGAAAGAGCCGCGCCCCCAAAAGAGCATGCCGACGGCGACGGCCGTCCAGAGGACGAAGACCAGAGGATCCAGGAGAAAACTGTCCCAGCGGAACGCCCCGCTCATCAACGAGCCGGTAAAGGCGAAAACATTGACGACCGAAAGCTGGGCATGTTCCCACAACCCCAGCCAAATGAGGGTAAAGAGGAGAAATCCCAGGCGGAGTCGTTGAAACAGTGCCGGGCGTTTGGTGAGCAGGGTCTGAAAAAAGAAAATGCCGGTCAGGATCGCGAGCGCGACGCCAAGAGTTGCGATCTCCGTTGCGCGGGCGCGCCAAACCGACATCCAGATCGCCGGCTGCGGAGATCCTGCCGTCGGGACGGCGGTGGGAGGCGTCAGACCCTGTTTGACGAGATATTTTTCAGGAAGACGATATTCTGCGTCGAATGTGACGAAGGCCTTCTCCAGCGCCCCGGTCGCGCGCTGCACGAGCAACTGGAGCCGCCAGGGCTGTGCGGGATCGAATGCTTGCGACTCGGGCACGATGAACAACCCGATCTCGTCAAATCGGGGAGCGTCCGGCGGCGCCAGCTCGCCGAGCCGGCGATAATCTCGATCGTGGAAGCGCGTGGTGGCGTCCGCCTGGATGAGCGCGATACGATCGAAGATGCCGCCGCGCACATAGCCGGAGCCTTTCCACGAGTAGCGGCCGCCACCGGCGACGAGCAGCGCTTGTTGCCCGGGTTTGAGGCGAGCGGCCAAGTTTGCGTATTCGGCTTCGCCAAGAAGGCTCCTGCCGATCGCGGGAACGCTCACTGGGGCGACGTTAAGATCGATGAACGATCCGCCGTCGTCTTTCGGCTCTGGCCGGGCGGCGGCTGCGGCGTTGCCGCTACGCTCGAACGCCGCATTGACCGCATCCGCGTCGAGGCTTAGACGCGCAACGGAGCCGTCGCCGATGAGCGTCCGCCAATCTTCGACGGCGCCCGCGTCGGGGTCGACTTTGGGCGCCTCGGAGGCGGCGCTCTCGGACGGCGCGCCGGCTAGCTTTTGGGCGACCTTGAGTTGCGAGCGTGTGATGCTGTCGCCGATCACCATCATGCTGACGGTCGCGCCGCTGACGATGTCGACAGGCGGCTTCTCCCGCAACCACCCCGCGTCGCGCACGTTCGCGCCCACATATCCGTCGATGAATGCGCGCACTTTGGATTCGGCGATGCCGACGAGCACGATCGGCTCGTGATGCTCGACGAGCCTAAGCCCAGTCAAGGTTCCGTTTTGATTCATGCCGATCAGAATGCTGATCGGTTTCCCGGAATATCCGGTCGAGTCGGTCCAGTCGCTGTTCAGCCAGACCGACCCGAGGGCGCGTGAGCCAGCGTAAGCGGTGGCGAGCGCGGGACGACCTTCCGGCGACCCAAGATGATCGGACCCCGGCACGAGTTCCGCAGGCTTCACTTGGGCGAGAAACTTGCCTAAGCGATCCTCGGCGGTGGCGCTCGATAGAAGTCCCAATCCCGCAAGGAAGGCGGCGGCAAAAATGTATCGCAGACGCTTAATTTTAGTGTCTCCTGTTGTTTTCTTGGCGATCGAATCGTGCTGCCGCGATCCGATTTCTATCAGGATCGTGATCTTTTTTACCTCCTAGACGCCGGCTTCGCCGCGACCCATAGCCGCATTTTTATACTTATTCAGAAGACAGGTCCGTAACGAATAACATTGAGCGGAGACGACGATGAAGCCAAGTGTCTGGACGCGGACGAACATGATGGCGACGGTCGCAGAGATCGAGCGCCGAGAGGCGGAGGTCCTCCGTGCAGCGCTTCGGGCGACGATGACCTGCGACAAGGACGCCGTTAGTCGTCTCGAAGAGTGGATCAATCGCAAGGAAGCGCGCATTCGCGCCATTTCGGAATGGGCGACGAAGGCAGGCGTCGTGTTGGCTCCCGAGACATCCGCCTTGCAAGATATGCCGGTTGATCCGCGATTGGGTGATCGCGAGTGGGAGGAAGCTGCGCTGCTCGGCGCCTACACTGCGCTCGCGAAAGCCGCCGTCGAGAGATCGCGCGCATTTCGTTTTTTTACTTACGTCGCGGCCGAGGCGACGGACCTCGAGACGAAAGCCCTCGCCGAGTCGCTTGCGCACGAACAGCTGACGGAAACCGTGGAACTCCGTGCCGCTCGCCGCCTGGTTTGGCGCGGGGAGGGGCGACAGCCAGTGCTTTGGCGTGATTTTCTGACGGCGTTTACCGATCCTTCGGTCGCCGCCGACCTCATGAGGGCGATTGGAATGCGTGCGGCGGACGAAATCGAGAGACTGGCCTATGACGTGTCTGCCCAGCCAGCCGAGGCGAGAAAGCTTCGTGAGGCCGCCGAAGCGCTCCGGGCTGCGGGCGCCTCGACGCACGCTCTGCCTCAGCGAATGATCGACGTCGTCTTCACGCCGCTTACAGGGAGAACGCCCATCATTCACGCCCGTCAGCTGTTGCAACGACTTTACGAGGTTTACAACCTTGTTGCGAAACAGGCGAGCAATGACGAAATCATGCGTCTTGCTCAACGGGCCGCGACTAGCGCTATCATGGCGATCAAAATCCTTAGCGCCGCCGCAGAAGAATATTAAATCGCGACAGCTCGGTATTGATCGGGTTTCGTCAATCGAATGCTGGGTTGCAAAAAAGCAGCAGATTCTCTGGGAGTCGAATTAGACGATCGCGCGTAGGCCTATCGCCGCAAGGACGCTCACTTCCGCCGTCCTGCTCAGAATCAACCCAGCGCGGAGGCTTATGGGAAGCGCGGGGGCGCGAAGCGCTGGGGTCGACCGAAGTTCATTGGAGAAGTCCCTCACAGGCAAGGCCTGAGCACGCGCCGGCCCGGCACGCGGCCGGGGCTTGCCAGACGAAGACGCAATCCCTGAAATCGCGATTACGCGGGCCCTCCCAGAACCCAAGACGAAGGAGCCTCGCTAGTTCGACCGAGCGTCCTCCCACCATCTCCGTATCGCCACTTCATCTGCTGACAGCAGGATCGAGTCGGGCGCAACGGATCGCCACGCCTCAAGATGCTTCTCCGAGACTGTGGTCAGAAGGGGTTTATGCGCGGCTATGGCTGCTTCGAAAGCTCTTGCCAAGCCCCTGCCCATGGTTTCGAGTTTTCCAAACTTACTGAGGACAACGAGGTCGCTCGTAGCAAGGTCGTAGAGCACACCGCGGCCGGCGGTTTCAACGCCGGCGGCGTCTATGTCACATGACGCGCCCACAGGGCGCGTCTCAAGATGAATTTGATAAGCCTCGCCCGAATTTATTTCCCGGAGGAAGCCCGCAGTGCAGGTACGATCCGAGGCGCCATCGGGCTCCGAAAGCACGCCCGCGACTTTCGTTCCCCCCGCTCGCCATTCGGCGACCAGGGCGGCAAACAAGGGTTGGACGGCTGCGCTTTGTCCCCCTGATACTGCGGCAATCCGGCTTCGCATGTACGCCACTGCCCTCTTCGTCGATGAGAACCGCACCTTCTTATATAAGCCTGGCTCGGGCGAAAAATTAAGCTCTGGACCAGCTGCGGCAAAATCGCGCGTCTGTTTTGCAGATGCTTGGATCATCGACCCGCGCCGAAGCTTGCTTCATCCAAACGGCTCGGCAGCTAAGAGGGGCCAACCCCGGCGGGAGGATTCGCGGCCGTAGGTAAAACCGCGCTCATAGTGCGCCACCAGTGATCCGCCTCAACAACTGCTGAAACATTTGGAGCGCAAGTCATAAACCTGGTCTCTACATTCAAGGTTCCGGGGCAAGCCAATTCTGTTTTTCAAATCGCAATTTCGCAGATCTTGAACGCTGTCATTCTCACATTGCGATTTACATGCCTGACATTCGTCGGCGGTCCCGCATTTTGACCCATCCGAGGCCGCGAGTATTGTCGTCGCGGCAGCTGAACTCGTTAGACATGATCCGGGGGCGACACAGACTAACGTCACCACGATAGGAAGAAAAAAAATCTGCGTGTGCATCATTTTCTCTCCGTAGTTCGCCGTCCTGAGGGGTTTGCGCTGCGGGAAACATAATGACAGTTTTGCGAAACAATGTTAATAAAATCGATTGTCGCCCGGGTGGACGCGTCGTGGGATTCACCGAGGGGCGTGGGCGGTGGGGCGCGTCGTTACCGCAGTGTGCGAGCAAGTCCCGCGCAGGAATTCGGGGAACGCTATGCTGAAGCACAGCATTTCCGACGCGGTCGAAAGATTAAAAGTCTCTCGTGAGAAATGCCAAACACACGCGCACGATTCACACACAAAAGGCGAATGCCGAACTCCAATGGAGTGCGAAGCGCGCGACCACTCTCACGGGATCGTTGTAGGCAAAGAATGGGCGATGACTCGAGCCGAGTGGAACGAATTGGAGGATGTCACAGCTCTGAGTGGGGAGATGTCATTTGCCGTTCTGGCCGTGGTGTTAGGGGCGCACGGCTACGACCCAGAAAAACTCGCGGAAGATTTTGGTTGCGATGACTATCCAGATAAGTTTCCTGCCGATGCAGAAGTAGCGGGCTTCGTCGAAGGCGCGCGCCGTATCAAGAGCGATGTGGAGGCCGCCTGATTTTTCCGCGAGACTCGATCGCAAACCCTGGGACTAGATCCACTTTGGGGGATGAAGGTCGGACCGGCGCTGACCAACGTCAATTTCAACGCGGGCAAGTTTGTGCAGCTCATTGTGCAGGCGGGCGAAATCAAGAATCGCGTGAAAGCGCTTTACGAAACGGCCGCCGTGAAAGCTGGAACGGCGCTCGAAGGCCTCTCGGGCGCAGCCACTTTCATTCCGGCTGCGGATATGAATGGGCTTCTCGCGCAGGCGAGAGAGGCTGCCGTGAAGAAGGATGCAGTGATCCTTGGCGAGGATGTCGTCGGCCTTCGATCGCGGGTCCTCTACGGTCTGAAAGGCGTCTGCGCGTACGCGCATCACGCCGAGGTGCTCGGCGAGGAGCGCGACGCCATCTACGAGGCGGTCGAACGCGCGCTCGGTCTGCTCGCGAGCGAACCCAAGGAGATTGGACCACTCCTTGATGAGGCGCTGGCGCTGGGCCGCGCCAATTTCGTCGCCATGGAGGCGCTCGACGCCGCCAATACCGGAAACTTCGGAACGCCCGAGCCGACGCAGGTCCGCATGACGCCCAAGAAGGGCAAAGCGGTGCTCGTTTCCGGCCACGACATGAAGGATCTCTGCGCGATTCTGGAGACGACGAAGGACAGGGGAATCAACGTTTGCACCCATGGCGAACTGTGGCCCGCGCATTCCTATCCGAAGCTCAAGGCCTACCCGCATCTCGCTGGCAATTACGGCGGCGCCTGGCAGGATCAGCAGAAAGAATTTGCGGAATTCCCGGACCCATTGTCATGACGTCCAACTGTTTGATCGAGCCGCAGCCGCGCTATCGCGGACACATTTTCACGGCAGGGCCGGTGGGTTGGCCCGGAATCCGTCACATCGATAACGGCGATTTCGCCATCGTAGCGCAGGCCGCCGCCGCGTTGCTGGGTTTTGCAGAGGATGCGCCGGAGGAGACGGTGACCATCGGCTTTGGTCGCGATACCGCGCTCGGCGTCGCCGACAAGGTGATTGATGCTGTGGAGGCTGGCACGATCCGCCACTTTTTCCTCGTGGGCGGTTGCGACGGCGCCGCGCCGGGTCGTAACTACTATACCGACTTCGCCGAGCATGCGCCCCAGGACACCGTCGTGCTGACGTTCGGCTGCGGCAAGTACCGCTTCAACCGGCACGATTTCGGAACGATCGACGGCCTGCCACGCCTCCTCGATATGGGGCAATGCAACGATGCCTATTCCGCGCTTGTTGTCGCCACGAAGCTCGCCGAAGCGTTCGGCGTGGGCGTCAACGAACTGCCGTTGTCGTTGATCGTCTCCTGGTTCGAACAGAAGGCGGCTGCGGTGCTGTTGACCCTTCTGGCGCTGGGCGTGCGCAACGTAAGGCTCGGCCCGACGCTGCCGGCCTTTCTCACGCCGGCGCTGGTCAATGTGCTCGTCGAGAAATTCGGCGTGCTGCCCATCACAGACGCCAAGGCCGATATCGAAGCGTCATTGGCCCGGGCCGCGTAACCATTCGAATGCACCTCGCCCGACCGTTGTTAAGCGCTCGGGTGAATATACTCCCGTACCGGACGTCCTGCATGTTCAAGGTCAATCTCGTCACGCGCGATGGCGCGTCGATCGAATTTGAAGCAGACCCTAACGACACACTGCTCGATGCGGCGGCGAAGGCGCCGCACCTACGAAAAAGGCGATGGACAAGGGAACGACGAAGCCACAAAGCGTTGCAATTAGAAAAAACGGTCTAAATCCGGCAGAAAAAAGCCGAGGCCGGTGAATTGACGGTATCTTGGGACCGGGTTCAAGGGAACGAACGACCTTTGGCGGCGAATTGTGGGTTGGATCTCCGACGTCGATTTTCTATGCTGGAAGTCGACAATGTCGATACAAGGACCTTCGTCGCGCCAAGCATCGACGGAGCGTGAAGGATGCCATGGATCAGTTGGCGATCGCCAGGGCTCTGCATGTCCTCGCCGTCATCCTATGGATTGGCGGCGTCGCCTTCGTGACGACCGTTTTGCTGCCCGCCGTTCGTCGTCTGAAGAAGCCGGCGGAACGCGTCGGGTTTTTCGACGCCGTCGAACGTCGCTTTGCTTGGCAGGCCCGCGCCACGACGTTGCTCGCCGGAGCGACCGGGTTCTTCATGACGTGGCAGTTCGACCTTTGGAGTCGGTTTCTTAGCGCCGCTTACTGGTGGATGCATGCGATGGTCGCGGTGTGGCTCTTGTTTACGGTCATGCTGTTCGTCGCCGAGCCGCTCGTCCTCCACCGCTGGTTTCATCAACGGGCAAAGTCCGATCCTGAAGGAACCTTTGTTTTGATCGAACGGATGCATCGCATCCTGCTAGTCGTGAGTCTGATCACAATTCTTGGCGCGGTCGCGGGAAGTCATGGGGGATTGCAGCCTTGATCAGTGCCAAGGGCTTCGAGCGTTCCGTGACGCGGTGTTTAAGCGCCTCACTGGTCCAGTTCGCCGACTTTTGTCATCGGCGTTGCCTTAAATTTCGTCGCGATTGCGCCACTCTTTTCCTCAATGACACACCTGCGCGCAGGTTCGTGAGCTCACGCTGGATCACCTGGTGGAGATCCGCTGCAAGATTGCGGATTTAAAGCGGCTCAAGCGGGGATGGAGGAAATGGCGGCGCAGTGTAGCGGAGAGCGAACGCCCGAATGCGCGATCATCGACGCTCTTTTCGACAGACGGCATCCATCCGATGAACGCCGTGGGCGTCAACCGCCATCCAAGAGTGCGCGCGCGGCGAAGAGCGCCTTGCCGACCTAAAACGCTGTCACGGCTGTCTACTGGCGTCCCACGCTGGCACCTGCCGAATTAGGCCGGTTAGATGAGCGAACGGGGTGACAAAAACTGTCGATGTTGCGGGGCCGCTCAAGGCGATTAGGCGCCATAACCCGACGCAACGACTCTCGTCTGAATTTCCGGAACGGCGGCGAATAGCGCCGCCGGCTCATGTTTCCCGCTTCTTCCGTTCATTTCTACCTCTTTTCATCGCGTCGTCTTCAGAATCGACGGCGCAAGCCGAACGATCGTCAGTTCATATCCCGACCGGCTGATCGCCGCTATTCTTGCACTCCGCCTCATTGAGCCGCGCCGTCTATCGTCCAGCTTCGTACGCCGCGGAATTGCGGTCGCGCTGTTCCCCAAGATCGTTTTGCCTGAGACGCAGCGCCTATTCTTCGTCGCAAGGAACCCCGGATTGTGGGCTGCCGTGAGATCAAAGCGAGTCCTCGCCAAGGTTCACGAGGCCTGATTTCCCGACGGTCGGAATTCGCAGCGACTTTCCCATCGCTCTCCGTTGCGCCCGCCCGCCTCCGGTTGCATGGCGTTTCGTCCTATGGCCGCAGTCGCCGCCCAAAACTCTGCGGCCGCAATGATTTTCCCCTTGGCGCCTGAGCGCCAATTCCTCGCGCAACAAAATCGCCGCGGCCTTCGGGTCCTCCGCTCTGCTCCGGCCTCGCGCCGTTTCGGCGCTTCGGTTCGGGCACCGCCATTGCGGCCATCACGGACAGCCATCGCAACCGGGGCAAACGCCCCAACGATGGAGAGCATGATGAAGACTTTCGCGGAATTCCAGATCCTCGGCCGCATCGGCAAGGTTCGTGAAGTCGGGCAGACGACGCGGGTTTCGATCTGCGCCAACTATGCCTTCAAGGACCGCAACGGCGAGACGACGGACAAGCCCTATTGGAACGAGATTACGATCTGGAGCGACAGCGCGCGCAAATACGTCCGCGACTATGCGAAGCCCGGCGATCTCGTTGTAGCGCGCGGCACGCTGAAGCAGGGAAGCTTCGAGAAGGACGGCGAGAAGGTCTATACTGTCGACCTCAACTGCGACGACTTCTCTATCCTCGCCTCCGCCAAGATGGACAAGTCCGACAAGGACGAGGCTGACGTGGAGCCCGAGATGACGAACAAGACCGCAAGACGCAAGTGAATCGAAAAGGGGCGGCGAACGCCGTCCCTTGTCCGGCTCGTATATCTTGCATAGGGCGGTCCGAGTTTGTCCCCGACAAACTTTTTGGACTAGGCCTTGCCTTTAGAGGTCCCCAGAGCACGACAAGACTCTTGAGCAGTTTGCCCAAGGCAAAATTTTCGCTGCTCACCGCGCAGGGGCCGAGTTTGTCCAGGACAAACTTTTTCGGCGACGCCGAATGTTGATCTCAGATTTTTCCAAGCGGTGAGATTGAGTTTGCCTAAGGCAATCATTCCCGCTTGGTGGCTGGAGTTTGTCCGGGACAAACCTTTTTTGCGCAGGGCCTTGCCTTCAGAGTCCCCTGAAAGGCGACAAAGCTCGTGAGTCCAGCTTGCCCGGGGTAAGGACTTCGACGCCCTGGCGGGCGCAAATGACCGCTTGCCTCTCTTGCCCCCGTGAAATTTCGCGGTGGTTCTCATTCGGCGCATCGGGGCAAAAACTCCGGCTTCGAATCGATTCGAGTCGACAGCGCCAGAGGGGGACAGACTATGGCGGCCGCCAGTCGTGATCGTCATGACGACCGAGCGGCCTCATGAAGGCGCTCGTCGTGAACAATGAGAAGGGCGGCGTCGGCAAGAGCACGATCGCCGTGCATCTCGCCTGGTATTTCGCCGAGAGGCGCAACCGCGTTCTCTTCCTCGATCTCGATCCACAGAGCAATAGCACAACGACGCTTGCGGCCCACGTTGGCGAAATTGACGCCGCAGCGCTCTTTGTGCGTCCCATCGCTATTCCACCGAAGGCGAGCGCTGGCATTCGAGTCCTTGGCGCCAGCGCCGCGTTGCGCGAGATCGTCGCGGTAGACGGCAAGCTAATTGAACAATTCGGTTCCAATATTAAAGATGCGTCGCGCGCCTATGACATTGCGGTCATCGACACGCCGCCCACCTTCGGCGTGCGCAATCTCGCGGCGTTGATCGCGGGGCAGTTCGTGCTGGCGCCGATCGACCTCGACGACTACGCGATCGACGGCATTGAACGCTGCTCAAGCACGTCCTCGGCGTGAAGCAGAAATACAATTCCCACCTCGAGTTCTTGGGACTGATCCCCAATAGGATGCAGACGACCTCGCCGCGCCAGCGGGACAATTTGAAGAGCCTCGCCCAGAGATTCGGCATGGCAATTGCGGCCGGGGTGTCGGTCAGCAGCCGGGCCAAGAAGCCCGCGTCGGTCCACGCCCGCACGACGATCTTCTTGCCGTTGAGCGGCGTCATCTCCGATTCGAAGTAGGCCAGCACTTTATCGACGGTCTGGGGCGTGATGACGCCCTTTTCGATCAGTAGCGATTCCAGCGCAGCGACTTTGGCCGCCCTGGACTTCTCGCGGTCCTGCGGATACTTGAACTGGCCGCTCATGCAGGTTCCTCCAAGTATGCCTCGAACAGTTCGGCGTAAAGCGTCTGCGCGCCGGGTTCCGCGCGCGGACCCCCACAATTCGGTCGGCGTGAACTCGACGATGTAGACGGGCATCTGATCGCCGATGCCGTCACCAGTGTGCCAGAAGTAGGCATAGTCGCCTTCGAGCACCTGCGCCACCGTGCCGCTCCGCCCCCGCAGATAGCCGGGCAGGCGAGTGTGCGCGCCAGCTGGGACATTTGCGATCCGGACCCGCTGCCCGACGGCGAACTTCGGATGCGCGACGTCGCGCCGCGTGCTGTCGCGGTTGCGTAGATATGCGATGATCTGCTCGTCGATGGCTTCAGCCCGATCGGGTCCCCCTGGCCGAGCGCCGTCCGGCTGGCCGCTTCGCCACGCAGTTCGCTTGTCCGCGAGCCTATTTCGTCCTCGCGCAGGTATCCCCTGTCGACGAGGAATGGGGATGCCGCTGAGCCACTTCTCGTAGTAACGGAAAGATGCGGAGCGGCGGCGCATGAGCGCATGACGAATAAAGAAGTTGTCGCGCTGGTTCTTCAAGGCGGCGGCGCGCTCGACGCCTCCGCAGTCCGCAGTGGCTCGCCTGCATTTCGATCGCGATCAACGCCGTGATCATTTGCGGCAATCATCCGGAAAAGGCGCGTCGCGTCTGCGCGCCTTTTGGGAACGCGTGATAAGCGGGACGCCCCTTCCCTTCAATCTGGACGGATTTCTCGGTCCCATTTTTGCTAACGCCAGCGCAAATCCCCTACCGACGGTTGGCGCGCCCGGTTTTTAGGCTGCGTCTACCGCCTCGGGCCCTCTTATGGCCCTATTCAGCGCCCGGCTATCCCACCTCATATCTTCCCTTCCGAATAGTTCCATCAAGCAGGCTATGCGGCTCAACTACGGGGCTCTCGACCCGCCGCTACCCTTCGTTGGCCAGCCCTTCCGCTTTACAGCGTTCGAGGACACTGGTCACGAGGCGGTCGCACTGCGCGCCGGCGAAGGCGAAAACGTCGCTTAAGCCCGCGTCCATCTCCTGGGCAAGGCTTTCGCGCAACAGGCTGCGGGCTCGGAAGAAGCGCGTACGCACCGTCGCCTCGGGGATCTCCAGCGCCTCGGCGATTTCTTCGACGCTCATCTCCTCGATCGCGCGCAGCATGAACACTGTCCGGAAGGCCTCCGGCAGAAGGTCGATGCGCGCCTCCAAGAGCTTGCGCATCTGAACCCGCATCATCGATTGCTCTGGGCTACGCTCAGGCTCATCGTTCAGCGCTGTCTGGGCTTCAGATTCATGGGACGTCATGGCGGCTTCCAAAGGAATGATCTGGGCACTTTTTCGCCGCAAGCGGCCGAGCGCTTCATTGGTCGTGATCCGCACAAGCCAGGTAGAGAGCTTGCTCTCGGCGCGATAGTTTCCAAGCGCGCGCCACGCCCGCAGATAGGCATCCTGGACGACATCCTCCGCCTCCGCATCATTGTGCACGATGCTACGCGCCGTACGGAACAGAAGCTGGTTGTGCCGTCGCATGATGGCTTCGAACGCCACTCCGTCACCGTCAGCGGCGCGCGAGATCAGCACTGCCTCCGGCGTGGCTTTAGAGAAGCTATTTGCCGCCTGACGCTGTGATTGCATTTTCGCCTCCATTCATTGAACAGGTAGACTACCGGCGTGCCTTTGCCGGCGCTGCCGCTATAGGGATCGCGCGCGCCGCGTCTTCCGGATCGCCCAGCAATTCCATCGTGCCCGCAACCATCGCGAAAGCGATCAACGCGTCGATGAGTATCACGGCTCCTTTCCGGGCGTACGGGCAATGGCGGGGCGCCGTTCCGTCGTCGCCGTTGGCGTTGTCCGACTAATTCTCGAACTTCGCTGGGAAGGCGGCGATCAAACCATTGGTCAGGGCATCTGCCAGCATCATCATATGAGCCTCGGCCTTTCCATATTCGGCGATGCCGTCGGCATATTTGCCCTGCAAAAGCCCAGTGGCGTAGACCACAGTGGTGTCGATATGCCCCTTGAGCATGTCGCGTACCGTGGTCTGCGGCCAGTTCTTGTTCGCCTTGGCGAGAAAATCGGCAATTTCCTGCGCGTTTGCGTAGGCGGCCGCGACAGCCTTGTCGGTGGCCGGCTTGTCGCCGGCCTTGGCGGCTTTCACAACCTTGACGGCTGCGCCGATATGCTCCTGAAGCAGCCTGGTGAGCGCGTTACCAGCTGCATCGCCGTAGAAGGGCTTGATAGCATTGCCGATATCGGCCTGGTTCTGCATCAGTCGCGCTGCGGTGGCGTCGAAAGACGGCGAGCCGGTGGCCAAGGCCGTGACTGCCGCATAGGTCCATTCCATATGCTGGGCCCACAATTCACGCATCGCATTGTTGAGCGCGAGTCCGCTAGGGCTGCGAACGATCTGCGCGGTTTCGGTGTGCGAGGCGTTAACGGCATAGGCGGCGGTCGGGCCGAGAACTGGGGTAGCCATGAGTGCGGCGGCGAAGCCTGCAAGGGCGAGGCGGCGATTAACGGCCGGGTGGAACATCTGCACGCGTGTCATGACGGTTCTCCTTGGTCGATCAATTTGCGTATCGGCCGGCGTGATCGACTCGATGCCGCCCCGTACATTCGATGGACCATTTCGCGCTGCGTTCCCGTTGCACGAGATTTTTTTGGCTTTGGAAAAAAGGGAAAGCTGCCGAGCACGCCGAGCGGCAGAATGCGGTCAGCCTCTGAAACATTCTGCGACAACACAAGCGCTGGATAGGCCCTCCTTACTTCGTAAACCGGTGCGGAGGCGCTACAACTCATAGCGCCTCCGCCATCGCACCAGCGTGAAATTATGGGGGTTCCAGATGGTACGATGTTTCTGTACAGAGCGTAGCCGCCGCTGAGTTTGTCTCCGCACTCGCGCTCTGTATATTAGATGCGACCATTCCGTGCTGCGTTCCCGATGCAGAAATATTTTTAGCTTTAGGCGTGTGGCCGGGTTTGTTCGCTTGGGCGCGAGCATCGAGGCATTGCTCGAAGCTCTGGCGTCGAAGCGCTGCCAATGCTGCGAGCGGCTGACTACGGATAGATCACGGCGCCGTCAGGTTGAATGACCGCGCCTGGAGTGAGATGGGCCGGCTCCAGACGACCTTCCGCCAAAATGTGGAAAACGGTCTCCCCGCTGGCGATAAGATAATCGGCGACGATGCGGCGGTGGCATCGCCACCATACGGCTTCCGAACACATGATGGTACAGTGCCGCTTGCGTCCTCTGTCCAAGAGGTGTTGGAGGCCTGCCTGAAACTGTGCAGTAAGCGCATAATCGGCGTAGTTGTGGAAACTCTCGTTCGTCCAGAAGGCGTTGACAGTCGGAGATATGCCGCGTGACCTTCCACGAAGGCCGCCGAGGGCAGCCATATGTTCATAAGAGATGGCGACGGCCGCCAAGGCGCCGGGAAGCGTGTTCTTGTCGAACTGTGGATTGGTTCGTGACTTCGGAATCGTTCTGATGTCCGCGACGAGAGCGATATCGGCGTCGCGCAGCAGACCGATGAAAGCCTCGAGGGTTCGGTTGGAATGGCCGATGGTGAAAAACGGAAGCTTCACGCGCGGCCTTCATTATGCATAGTCGAGCGCGCTGCCCTTATGCGCTGCGATGTGATCTGTCTTGTCGCTTTTTATTTCGTACTGGGGATCGTTTTCCGACGCGTGATGCGTGTGGCCCTTATAATCGAAATCTCTAATGTGAATGGCGATGATAGTCCCCGACACGCGTCCGACCTCGGAGTTCCAGCTCACATGATCGCCGATCGTAAACTTCCTTGCCATCGCCGCGTCCTCCCGGTCCCAAGAAGCGCTTCTCCCAAACAGATGGATCCAAGTCTACGCCCGGCGCCAGCACCACGGAAGCCTAGGTGTTTGATCCCGGGATTTAATGGTGCAATCTTTTCCAGCGACTGGAAGGATGCGCTATGGGCCAGATTCTTCACGGGAGCGCCCGCACGACAGAGGCGGTGCGTCGAGCGATACAGCATAGTCAAGAGAGCCTGAGAACTCTCGCCAAGCGATATGGCGTCAATCAGAAGACCGTCGCCAAATGGAAGAAGCGCTCTTCGGTTTCCGATGAGCGCGCCGGGCCGAAAGATCCACATTCCACGGTGCTGTCTCTCGAAGAGGAAGCGATCGTCGTCGCCTTCCGAAAGCACACGCTTTTGCCGCTTGACGATTGTCTCTACGCCTTGCAGGCGACGATCCCGCATCTGACGCGTTCGTCGCTGCACCGCTGCTTGCTAAGGCACGGGATCAGCCGGCTGCCGGACGTTGAAGGCGACAAACCCGCAAAGAAGAAGTTTAAGTCCTATCCGATTGGCTTCTTTCACGTCGACATCGCCGAAGTGCAGACAGCGGAAGGAAAGCTCTATCTTTTCGTGGCAATCGACCGAACCTCAAAATTCGCTTTCGCCCAGCTTGTCGAGAAGGCCAATCGCGTCACCGCGTCGGCTTTTCTGCTCGCGCTGATCAAGGCCGTCCCATACAAAATCCACACAGTCCTGACCGACAATGGCATTCAGTTCCGCCTGCCGCCGCGGTACGCTGACGGACCGACTGCGCGCTTTTCAACCCATATGTTCGGGATGCGATGCAAGGAAAACGGCGTCGAGCATCGCTTCACAAAGGTCAATCATCCATGGACCACTGATGTGATCGACAAGAGTTTATTTTTCGGATTTGGGTTATTCTCTCCCTGCGCACGGGTGACCGCGTGGCGAAGAGCAGGGCATGAGGTGAGAGCCCTGCCGCGCAGCCTTTATCGTCGCGCCTCGTTTGCGGCGCCTGTGCGCACCCTTTTTGGGCCGCGAGGGTTCCATCCGGAGACAAAGCGGGCATAAGCCGTTTCGGCCTGCTCCACCCACCTCCGCTCCTCGTCTCGGCAACTCTTGATGTTGTAGGCGTGAGCTGCGCCCTTTTGGCCGCGCGCCGGCTTGAATCCTGCCCTGAGCTCGAGGTCGCGCAGCTTCTTCGCGTGCAGCGACGGACGCGCCCACACATAGCTCTCGCCCTTGGTCAAGAGATGCCAAATCACGATGGCGAGTTTGCGCGCGGTCGCGACGGCCGCTACATGCTGGCCGCGCCGGGCCCTGACCCGGAGAAAGAAAGCTCTCAAAGGACCCGGCGCGCGCGCCGCGGCCCAGGCGGCCTCTACGAGCATGCCGCGGGCATGACCGCGGCCTTGCTTGGTAATCCGGCTGCCGCGCGACAATCACGGTGAGAGTCCAGCGTCAATCAGGATGAGAATCGCGGGGATGCTGGCGCGACGAAGGGAGGGCGAAGCCCGACCGTAGTTGCGCCAGCACCCCCGCGCACGCCGAAAAACGGCCTGTCTGCCGG
>JBPFDX010000044.1:0-30505 GCA_051061385.1 Methylocystis sp. | reverse complement strand
GGCGTGACGCCGTAGACGTCCGGCAGCACGACGACGGCGCCCTTGGGAGCCTCAGCGGGTTCGGCTCGATAGGCGGAGAAACTGCGTCCGTCTCCGGAAGTAAGTTCGATCATGACGGCCTCGATGTGCAGGAAGATTACGGAAGCTCTCGAAGAGAGACGGCGGAATCATCTCACGCCTGCACATCCCATTGCGAATATCGTGCCTGCATGACGCGACGCATCGTTCAACGTTTAGGCAAGCGACTCTCGACTTAGGAGTCGAAAAATCCCAGTTCCAGCTTGGCTTCGTCGCTCATCATGCTCTGATGCCACGGCGGATCGAACACGAGATTGATTTTTACGCTCGCGACTCCATCGACCGCATCGACAGCCTTCTTCGTCATCCCGACCATTTCGCCGGCGACGGGGCAACCTGGCGCCGTCAACGTCATGTCGATGTCGATATCGCGTCGATCGATAACGTCGATGCGATAGATTAGCCCCAGATCGTATATGTTCACCGGAATTTCCGGGTCGAACACGGTCCGCAGCGCAAGGACGACTTCTTCATATAGCGCTTGCGCCTCGGGCGAGGAATCGGTGCGGCCGCCGCGACTGTTCGGCTCCGAGACCTCTGTCATGTCGCTTCGTGGTTCCATCTGAGTATCCTGCATGGCGAGAGTCGAATTCTCCATTGCTCGTAGTCGACCAGCAAGTAAGGCGCCATTCATCTTTGCTGAGGCTGGACTGAAATTTGCAATCATTCCACGTCCACGGTCCGCGGCGTCATGGTTGAGCGCCTTCGTCTACGAAGCGCATTTCTCACAGAGCGCCGTGTTACAATCCTCACAAAGGCTCGGTGCAGTATGTCGGATACGCCTGAAGAAGAATTTGAGCTGCCTCAACTTTACAAGCGACATGTCTTCGCTTGTTTCACGCAGCGGCCGCCGAACCCTCCGCGCGGCAGCTGCGGCTCGCTCGGCGCGCAGCCGCTTTGGGACCGGCTCGGCAAGCGCGTTGAAGCGGACGGCGGTGGTGAGATCGGCTTCACCTCCGCGGGGTGCATGGGCTTTTGCTCGGCGGGTCCGCTGATGGTGGTTTATCCGGAGGGCGTCTGGTATCGGCCGACGACGGCCGAAGACATTGACGAGATTTACGACTCGCATCTCAAGGGCGGCAAGCGCGTCGACCGCCTGGTGATGATCTTGTCGCGTTAGCGCTGCCGAGCGTTCAAGACACCGCGCTGGAGGCTGCGAGCAACTCGCGCGCCTCCGCGTGGATGCGCCCGACCATCGACTTGAAGCCGTTGGAGCGCTGCGGCGTCAGATGTTCGCGTAGGCCAAGACGCTCGAATAGCGCGACAGGATCCGCCTTCAGGATTTCCGCGCCAGTCTTGCCGGAGCAGAGCGCCAGCAAGATTGCAACGAGGCCGCGGACAATATGCGCGTCGCTGTCGCCGCGGATCATCAACGCCGGTTCGCCGCCGTTAGCGTCCGAAATCGTCGTCGCCAGCCAGACTTGGCTGGCGCAGCCCGAGACTTTGTTCTGATCGTTCTTCAACGCATCGGGAAGCGGCTCGAGCATTTTGCCGAGCTCGATGACATAGCGGTAGCGGTCCTCCCAATCGTCGAGCAGGGAGAAATTTTCGATGATGTCGTCGATCGTCGTCATGTTTCGACCATTCCTTCAGCTTTGAGCCGCTCGCGGCGCTGGCGCGACGCGGCGCGCAAGACTTGGAGGCATTCGATGTTTGACGCCAGATCGAGCGCCGAAAATCCATCGACGTTCTCTTCCAGGGGATCTGCGCCAAGCGCCAGCAAAAGCGTCACGACCGCGGTCTTGCCCGCCGACGCCGCATAGATCAGCGCCGTCGAGCCATCGGGATTGCGATGGTGAAGGTTGGCCCCGGCGGCGGAGAGCAAGTCGATGGCCTCGATGCTGTCCTGCTTGCACGCCAACCAAACCGCGTTGTTGCCATCACGCGTCTCGGCGTGGAGATCCCCGCCCTCTGCAATGATTTCGCGCAACGCCTCGACGTTCGCCTCGGCCGCCGCTCGAAGAAGCGGCGTGAGGCCGTCGGCGCCGACGGCGTTCACGCCTTCCGTTCGAAAGCCTTGCGTCGTCAACCATTGCGTCAACTGCGGGGTAATGCCGTCACTCCATCGCAGCGCCGACGAGACGTCGGCGTGTATTGAATTAAAGTAGCCCCAACTGCACGAGCGGCTTGGCGCCGCCGCGCCCGAGGACAGTGTCAACCTTCTGCCGCACATTCTCGATCTTCAGCGGTTTCACTAAGATGCCATGCGCGCCATGCTTCATCGCGTCGACCGCGAGCGCCTCGTCGGCTTTATCGCAGACGATCAATATGCGCACGCCGGCGAAACGCTCCGCCAATTCCTTAAGGACCGAAACGCCATTGCTCTTTAGAAAAGACGCCCCGAGTAGAACGACATCGGGCTTCAGCCAGCCGACGCCCTTTTCATAGGCCTCCTGGATGCTGGCGATTTCATGGGTCTCGATCTCGTCGTGCAGCATGAACTGGAGCGCGGCGCGCACGATCTCGTCTTCATCGAGGACGAACACCCGCCGTTGATCGACCGCCTTCGCGGTTTCGACGCCAATCTGCATCCCTGCTCCTTTCGAATACGCCGCCAAATGCCGTGCGGATATAAAGAAGCAAGCTCTGTTCCAAATGTCGGGGATCAACGAGGGCGTGCGATGTTCTGTTCACAACAAATGTCGTGACTGTCGGCTTCCCTCACATAAGCGGCCGATGCGGGCTGCGCTCATCGATTGATCAAATCACAAGAAAACAATTGATTAGCAACAATTGCCGCACTGGCATGGCGGTTGCTACCTGTCGAATGCGAGTGAGGGCTGAACGCACGCCTACGTTACGCCGAGCGATGTGTTCCTTCCCTTAACCCGCGACCAGTTTCTGATGCATAGGAACTGCCCAGTAACTCTGGGTAGCTGTCGAAGGGCTCAAGAGGAGACAGACATGTCGTCACTACGGCAAATCGCATTTTATGGCAAAGGGGGCATCGGCAAGTCGACGACGTCCCAGAACACGCTCGCCGCTCTGGCCGAGATGGGTCATCGCATTTTGATCGTCGGGTGCGATCCGAAGGCTGACTCGACGCGCCTCATCCTGCACGCCAAGGCGCAGGACACCATCCTGAGCCTCGCCGCCAATGCAGGCAGCGTCGAGGATCTGGAAATCGAAGAAGTGATGAAGGTCGGCTATCTCAACATTCGTTGCGTCGAGTCCGGTGGTCCGGAGCCTGGAGTTGGCTGCGCGGGCCGCGGCGTCATCACCTCGATCAACTTCCTCGAGGAAAACGGCGCCTACGAAGACATCGACTATGTGTCCTACGACGTGCTCGGCGACGTGGTCTGCGGCGGTTTCGCCATGCCGATCCGTGAGAACAAGGCGCAGGAAATCTACATCGTCATGTCCGGCGAGATGATGGCGATGTATGCCGGCAACAACATCTCCAAGGGCATTCTGAAATACGCCAATTCCGGCGGCGTGCGCCTGGGCGGTCTGGTCTGCAACGAGCGTCAGACCGACAAGGAGCTCGAGCTTGCGGAAGCTCTGGCGAAGAAGCTCGGCACGACGCTGATCTACTTCGTGCCGCGCGACAATATCGTGCAGCACGCCGAGCTGCGCCGCATGACGGTGCTGGAATATGCGCCGCAGTCCGAGCAGGCGAATCATTACCGCAATCTCGCGGTGAAGATCCACGCCAACCAGGGCAAGGGCATCATTCCAACGCCGATCACGATGGACGAGCTCGAAGACATGCTGATGGAGCACGGCATCATGAAGGCGGTCGACGAGAGCCAGATCGGCAAGACCGCCGCCGAACTCCAGGCCATCGCCTGATCCAACAATGCTTGCGCGTCGACCTCTCTCAAAAAGGGAGGCCGCGCGGAAATCCAGAGACATAAAGGAGACATCAAATGAGTGTTTCGCCCACATTGAGCGTCGCGGAGATCAAGGAGCGCAACAAAGCGCTTATCGAGGAGGTTCTGAAGGTCTATCCGGAGAAGACCGCCAAGCGCCGCGCCAAGCACCTCAACGTGCATCAGGAAGGCAAGCCGGATTGCGGCGTGAAGTCGAACATCAAGTCGATCCCGGGCGTGATGACCATTCGCGGCTGCGCTTACGCCGGTTCGAAGGGCGTCGTCTGGGGTCCGATCAAGGACATGATCCACATCAGCCACGGTCCGGTCGGCTGCGGCCAATATTCCTGGGCGGCGCGCCGCAACTATTATATCGGAACGACCGGCATCGACACTTTCGTCACGATGCAGTTCACTTCCGATTTCCAGGAGAAGGACATCGTCTTCGGCGGCGACAAGAAGCTCGCGAAGATCATGGACGAGATCCAAGAGCTGTTCCCGCTCAACAACGGCATCACGGTTCAGTCGGAATGCCCGATTGGCCTCATCGGCGACGACATTGAAGCGGTCTCGAAGGTCAAATCGAAGGAATATGATGGCAAGATCATCGTTCCGGTGCGTTGCGAGGGCTTCCGCGGCGTCTCCCAGTCGCTCGGCCATCACATCGCCAACGACGCGATCCGCGACTGGGTGTTCGACAAGATGGACCCCAACGCTGCGCCGCGTTTCGAGCCTACGCCCTATGACGTCGCCATTATCGGCGACTACAACATCGGCGGCGACGCCTGGTCATCGCGCATCCTGCTCGAGGAGATGGGCCTGCGCGTGATTGCGCAATGGTCGGGCGACGGCAGCCTCGCCGAACTCGAAGCGACGCCGAAGGCGAAGCTGAACGTTCTGCACTGCTACCGTTCGATGAACTACATTTCGCGCCACATGGAAGAGAAGTACGGCATTCCGTGGTGCGAATACAACTTCTTCGGTCCGAGCAAGATCGCCGAGTCGCTGCGCAAGATCGCAAGCTATTTCGACGACAAGATCAAGGAAGGCGCCGAGCGGGTCATCGCGAAATATCAGCCCTTGATGGACGCTGTGATCGCGAAATATCGGCCGCGCCTGGAAGGCAAGACGGTCATGCTTTTCGTTGGCGGCCTCCGCCCGCGTCACGTGATCGGCGCTTACGAGGACCTCGGCATGGAAGTCGTCGGCACGGGCTACGAATTCGGCCATAACGACGACTATCAGCGCACCGCCCAGCATTACGTTAAGGACGGAACGCTGATCTACGACGACGTGACCGGCTACGAATTCGAGAAATTCGTCGAGAAGATCCAGCCTGATCTCGTCGGTTCCGGCATCAAGGAAAAATACGTCTTCCAGAAGATGGGCGTGCCTTTCCGCCAGATGCACAGCTGGGACTATTCGGGCCCGTACCATGGCTATGACGGCTTCGCGATCTTCGCGCGGGACATGGACATGGCGATCAACTCGCCCGTCTGGAAAATGACGAAGGCGCCTTGGAAAGCCGAGGAACAGCCGCTGCTTCAGGCCGCGGAATAAAACAGCGCCGGCGCGTCGCGAGAGCGCGCGCCGGGCCCCCCAATGCATGACGCGAGGGTTCGACCATGCCGCAGAGCGCAGAACACGTCCTAGACCATTTTGACCTCTTCAGAGGTCCCGAGTACCAGCAGATGCTGGCGAACAAGAAGAAGATGTTCGAAAACCCGCGCGATCCCGCTGAAGTGGAGCGCGTTCGGGAATGGGCCAAAACCCCCGAATATCGCGAGAAGAACTTTGCCCGTGAGGCGTTGACGGTCAATCCCGCCAAGGCCTGTCAGCCGCTCGGCGCGGTTTTCGCCGCGGTCGGCTTCGAGCAGACCATTCCCTTCGTGCATGGCTCGCAGGGTTGCGTCGCTTACTATCGCAGCCATCTGTCGAGGCACTTCAAGGAGCCCAGCTCCTGCGTGTCATCGTCGATGACGGAGGACGCGGCGGTGTTCGGCGGCCTCAACAATATGATCGACGGCCTGGCCAACACCTACAACATGTACAAGCCGAAGATGATCGCCGTCTCGACCACCTGCATGGCGGAAGTCATCGGCGATGATCTGAACGCCTTCATCAAAACCTCGAAGGAAAAGGGTTCGGTACCGGCCGAATACGACGTTCCCTTCGCCCACACCCCAGCCTTCGTCGGCAGCCATGTCACCGGCTACGACAATGCGCTGAAGGGCATCATCGAGCACTTCTGGGACGGAAAGGCCGGCACCGTCGAAAAACTTGAGCGCAAGCCGAATGAAAAGATCAACTTCATCGGCGGCTTCGACGGCTACACGGTCGGCAATATGCGCGAAATCAAGCGCATTTTCGGGCTGATGGGGATCGACTACACGATCCTCGCCGACAACAGCGAAGTCTTCGACACACCCACGGACGGCGAGTTCCGCATGTATGACGGCGGCACGACGCTCGAGGACGCAGCGAATGCGATCCACGCCAAGGCGACGATCTCGATGCAGGAATATTGCACCGAGAAGACGCTGCCGGTGATCGCTGCGCATGGCCAGGAAGTCGCAGCTTTCAATCACCCGATTGGCGTCTCCGCGACTGACAAGTTCCTCATGACCTTGTCGCGCATCACCGGCGAGGAGATCCCCGAGGAGCTGGCGCGCGAGCGCGGTCGTCTCGTTGACGCGGTCGCCGATTCGAGCGCGCATATTCACGGCAAGAAGTTCGCGATCTACGGCGATCCGGATCTCTGCCTCGGCCTCGCCGGCTTCCTGCTGGAGCTCGGCGCCGAACCGACGCACATCCTCGCGACCAACGGCGGCAAGGCGTGGGCGGAGAAGGTGCAGAAACTGCTCGACTCCTCGCCCTTCGGCCAGAATTGCCATGTCTATCCGGGCAAGGATCTCTGGCACATGCGCTCGCTGCTCTTCACCGAGCCGGTGGATTTCCTGATTGGCAACACCTACGGGAAATATCTCGAGCGCGACACCGGCACGCCGCTGATCCGTATCGGCTTCCCGATCTTCGATCGCCATCATCACCACCGCTATCCGGTGTGGGGCTATCAGGGCGGCCTGAACGTTCTGGTGTGGATCCTCGATCGCATCTTCGAATCGATCGACGCCACCACCAATGTGCCGGCGAAGAGCGACTATAGCTTCGACATCATTCGATGAGACGTTTCCGCTCCCGCCGTCATGGCGGGAGCGGTCTACATCTTGCTTTGCAATGACAAGTCGCAGCGCGAAGGAGAAGATGCATGAGTTCGCTTTCGGCCACGATCCAGGACGTTTTCAACGAGCCGGGCTGCGGCAAGAACGCGAACAAGTCGGAAGCCGAGCGCAAGAAGGGTTGCACTAAGCAACTGCAACCCGGCGGCGCGGCCGGCGGATGCGCCTTCGACGGCGCCAAGATCGCCCTTCAACCGCTCACCGATGTCGCCCATCTCGTCCACGGCCCCATCGCTTGTGAGGGCAACAGCTGGGACAATCGCGGCGCGAAGTCGTCGGGCTCCAATCTGTGGCGCACGGGCTTCACCACCGACATCAACGAGACGGACGTGGTCTTCGGCGGCGAGAAGCGTCTGTTCAAATCCATTCGCGAGATCATCGAAAAATACGATCCGCCGGCGGTCTTCGTCTATCAGACCTGCGTGCCCGCGATGATCGGCGACGATATCGACGCGGTGTGTAAAGCGGCGCGCGAGAAATTCGGCAAGCCCGTCATCCCCATCAATTCGCCAGGCTTCGTGGGGCCGAAGAATCTCGGCAACAAGCTCGCAGGCGAGGCGCTGCTGGAGCATGTGATCGGCACCGAGGAGCCGGAATATACGACGCCCTACGACCTCAATATCATCGGGGAATACAATCTTTCCGGGGAACTATGGCAGGTGAAGCCGCTGCTCGATGAGCTCGGCATTCGCATCATGGCCTGCATCTCCGGCGACGGCAAATACAAGGAAGTCGCCTCGTCGCATCGCGCCAAGGCCGCGATGATGGTCTGCTCCAAGGCGATGATCAATGTCGCGCGCAAGATGGAGGAGCGCTACGGCATCCCCTTCTTCGAAGGCTCCTTTTACGGCATTGAGGACAGCAGCGACTCGCTTCGCGAGATCGCGCGCATGCTGATCGAGCGCGGCGCGCCTGCTGAATTGATGGAGCGAACCGAGGCGCTGATCGCGCGGGAGGAGGCGAGGGCCTGGGCGGCGATCGCCAAATACAAGCCGCGCTTCCAGGGCAAGAAGGTGCTGCTGATCACCGGCGGCGTCAAATCCTGGTCGGTCGTCGCCGCCTTGCAAGAGGCGGGGCTGGAACTTGTTGGAACATCCGTCAAGAAGTCGACCAAGGAAGACAAGGAGCGCATCAAGGAGCTGATGGGCCAGGACGCCCATATGATCGAGGATATGACGCCGCGCGAGATGTACAAGATGCTCAAGGATGCGCGCGCCGACATCATGCTCTCGGGCGGCCGCTCGCAATTCATCGCGCTGAAGGCCTCGATGCCTTGGCTCGACATCAACCAGGAGCGGCATCACGCCTATATGGGCTACGTCGGCATGGTGAAGCTCGTGGAGGAGATCGACAAGGCGCTTTACAATCCCGTTTGGTCGCAGGTGCGCAAGCCCGCGCCTTGGGAAAAATCCGGCGACAATTGGCAAAGCCGCGCGATGGCGCAGGCGGAAGCCGAGGCGGCGGCGCTCGCCGCCGATCCCGTGAAGGCCGAAGAAGTTCGCCGCGCGAAAAAGATCTGCAACTGCAAGAGCGTCGAACTCGGCGTGATCGAGGATGCGATCATCGCCAGCAACCTCACGACGGTCGAGGGCGTGCGCGAGGCGACGAACGCCTCGGGCGGTTGCGGCGCCTGCGCCATGTGCATCGAGGAAATCCTCGCGCAAATGGTCCCGGCGTCTCATGCGATCGCGGCGGAGTAGGGCGAAATGACCACCGTCACCGTCAGCAAGAAGGCCTGCTCGGTCAATCCGCTCAAAATGAGCCAGCCGATCGGCGGCGCCCTGGCGTTCATGGGCCTGCGGGGCGCCATGCCGTTGCTGCACGGTTCGCAGGGCTGCACGTCTTTCGGCCTGGTGCTGTTCACGCGGCACTTCAAAGAAGCCATTCCGATGCAGACGACCGCGATGAGCGAAGTCGCGACGGTCCTCGGCGGCTACGAGAACGTCGAGCAGGCAGTGATCAACATCTACAATCGCACCAAGCCGGAGATCATCGGCATCTGCTCGACCGGCGTCACCGAGACGAAGGGCGACGATGTCGACGGCTACATCAAGCTCATCCGCGAGAAGCACGCCGCCGTCGCGCATCTGCCGATCGTCTATGTCTCGACGCCCGACTTCAAGGACGCCTTCCAGGACGGCTGGGAGAAGACGGTCACGCGCATCGTCGAGACGATGGTCGAGGCGCCAAAGAGCGCCGCACGCCGCGATCCGACCAAGATCAACGTTATGCCAGGCTGCCATCTGACGCCCGGCGATCTCGATGAATTGCGCACGATCATCGAGGATTTCGGCCTGGAGCCGACTTTTCTGCCGGATCTCGCCGGTTCGCTCGATGGCCACATACCGGACGACTTCACCCCGACGACGATCGGCGGCGTCGGCGTCGAAGAGATCTCGGCAATGGGTCAGGCCGGCTGGACGATCGCGATCGGCGCTCAGATGCAACGCGCCGCCGAAGCCATGCAGCAGAAGACCGGCGTTCCATTCCGGATGTTCGAGCGACTGTGCGGGCTCGAGGCCAATGATGCGTTGATGGCCTTTCTGACGGAGATCAGCGGCCGGCCGGCGCCGATGAAATATCGCCGCCAGCGCGGCCAGCTCGTCGACGCGATGCTCGACGGCCATTTCCACATCGGCGGGCGCAAGCTCGCCGTCGGGGCCGAGCCTGACCTGCTCAATGAGATCGGCGGTCTGCTGACCGAAATGGGCGCGCAGCTTCTCGTCGCGGTGACCACCACACAATCGCCGGTGCTCGAACGACTGCCGACCGAAGAGGTGCTGATCGGCGATCTCGAAGACCTCGAAAATCTGGCGAAGGCCAAGGACTGCGACCTGATGGTCACCCATTCGCATGGAAGGCAAGCGGCCTCTCGCTTGAAGATTCCGTTCTTTCGCATGGGCATTCCGATGTTCGATCGCCTTGGCGGCGGACATCAGTTGATGGTGGGCTATCGCGGCGCGCGCGATCTGATCTTTGACATCAGCAATCTCTTGATGGCCGATCACGAAGAGAACCATGAACCGACGCCTGACAGCTGGCGCGATGGCGTCGGCGCGTCGCACGCCGCAACCTCGCACTAGGGCGAAATCGGAGGCGCTATGAAAGTCGCATTCGCAACCCAGGACCTCAAACGCGTCGACGCGCATTTCGGCTGGGCCAAGAACATCGCAATCTATGAGATCGGCCCGGAAGGCCACGAGTTCGTCGAAGCGATCCAATTTGACGGCGATCTCAAGGAAGATGGCAATGAGGACAAGCTCGCGCCGAAGATCGACGCGATCAAGGATTGCGCAATCCTCTACGTCGCCGCGATCGGCGGCTCCGGCGCGGCGCGCGTCGTGGCCAACAACATCCATCCTATGAAGGTCAATCAGCCGGAGGCCATCTCCGATCTCCTCGACAAGCTCCAGGAAGTGCTGAGAGGCGTGCCGCCGCCATGGCTGCGCAAAGCGCTGACCAAGGGAAAAGAGCGCGTGCTCGATTTCGAAGAGTGAGGAACGCCCAATGTCTGAACCTAGCGACGTGCTCGAAAAAACTTCGGTAGCCGACCTTCCTTTCATCAAGGAGCTCATCAAGATCTGGCGGGCCCAGGACACGCATGGGACCTGGGAGACTAAGTCCGACCTCGATCTCCTGGCTCCCTACGTCCTCGACAAGGAGGCGCGCCGCGCGCTGCCGATCATCGGCGATCCAGACCCGGAGACGATCTGGCGCATGGAGCTCTTCTTCAACGCCGTCGCGCTCTCCATCGAACGCGCCACGAGCGTCATGATCTCCCCCATGCTGAAGATGAGTCATGAGGGCTTCGGCCGCATGGTGCTGATCGGTGGACGCTTGATCGTCGTGAACAAGCAGCTGCGCGACGTGCACCGCTTCGGATTCGACACCTTCGAAAAACTCGCGGCTGAAGGCGACAAATATGTCCAGTCGGGCGTCGAGATGATCGAGAAATTCCCCGACGTCGCAAAATATTGAGGTGAGCGATGAGCGAGATCGACGAGCTGAAGGCGGAAATCAAGAAGCTCTCGGCAAAGGCCATGCAGGCCAAGATGGATCTGCATGACCTTTCCGAGGAGTTGCCGATCAATTGGCCCATCATCCCCGAGGTTGCGCAAAAGGCGCATGAAGCATTCGCCGAGCTGGAGATGAAGCGCGCGAAGCTGAAATCCCTGGAGACGGTCTAACTCGAGAAAGAGAAAGCTCACGGCCATGTCACAAGCGACGCGCGATGGGCGCGACTGGTGTCCAGAATATCTTGTCGCGATCGATCCGGCGAAATGTATCGGCTGCGGACGCTGCTACAAGGTATGCGGTCGCGAGGTGATGACCCTGAAGGGGATTAATGAAGACGGCGATCTTGTCGCGCTCGACGACGACGAGGATGATGAGGTCGAAAAGAAAATCATGGTGATGAATGACGTCGGCGCCTGCATCGGCTGCGGCGCCTGTGCGCGCGTTTGTCCGACCAATTGTCAGACCCATGCGGCGGAAGACGTCGCGCTGGTCTGAGTTAAGACATGCGAGCCTCCATCCGGGGGCTCGCAACGCATTGCTTTAATGTTACTCGATGCCCTGCTCACGGGCCTTCCACATGGCGGCGATGCGGAACCGTTCGGCGATCGCGATCGGATCAGCCAGCATCATCGCCTCGGCTTCCTTGAGCGCCTTCTTGACGATCTCCGTCTCTTCCGCATTCAGCGCGACGCGGCCGGCCACATGAGTGGCGTCCGGCATGATCGACCAGATTTTTCGCTTCGCGGGGTGCATCTTCACCTCGGTGAGGTCGACAGCTTCGAGGACGCCGTCGAGATAGAGCGCAAAGCCTTTCACTTCGAGCTTTCGTCCATCCTCAGTGATCTTCACGAGAGTCGTCATCGTCACTCTTCCTGTTGTGCGAGCCAGCCGTAGCCGCCCTGATCCCAAAGTTGGGCGAGCAGCTTGTCCGCATTCCAATCTGGAAATTGGACTTTCAACTCGTCGTAATCTTGGAGAAAGCGCGCGGCGTCGTCGTCGCGCAGTTCGGCGATCATGCGATCGGCTTTGTTGTGGAGCGTGAAGCGCGTCCGATCCGGCGTGGCGCAGAGCGCAAATTCTACTCCCGTTTCGAGCCGATGGTCAGCGAGACCGCCCACGCGCTGCACTCCTGGTTACGCCGCCGCCGCGGCGGCTGGCTCGGCGCGCTCCCATTCCGCCCATGATCCGTCGTAGACCGCGACGTCGGCGCGTCCAAGGAGATAAAGGGCCAGCGCATCCATGCAGGATGTCATGCCCGACGCGCAGGTGGTCACGATCGGCTTGCTCAGATCGACGCCGGCCGTTTCGAACCGCGTGCGCAACGCCTTTGCGTCGAGCAGCACGCCCGTCTGCGGATCGACCAGATCGGCCCAAGGCACGTTTACCGCGCCTGGGATATGCCCGAGCTTCTTGAAAGGAAAAACGTCGGCTTGCGAGCCGTCGAATTTCCCTGGCCCCCGCGCGTCGACGATCTGCTCGCCGCCGCTCGCGACAGCGCTCTTCATTTCATCGAAATTACGGACGAGCTCCGGCCTGAACCCCGGCGTGAATGTCTTAGGTTGCGGACGCACCGGCGACATTTCGGTTGGATGCTTGGCGGCGACCCATTGGTTGAACCCGCCATCGAGCATTGCGACATTGTCGTAGCCGAAGACGCGGAACATCCACCACACGCGCGCGGCCGCCGAACCGCCGAAGAGCCGGTCGTAGACGATCACGCGATCGCCGTCTCCAACGCCGAGCAGGCCGACTTTCTTGGCGAAGTCTGCTTCATTGGGCAACATGTGCGGGAGATCGGAATTCGGATCGGCGACATGGTCGATGTCGAAGTGCACCGAGCCCGGCAAATGCCGGCCGCGATATTGATTGCGGCCGTCGAGATTCGTGCTGGGATGATGCCATGTGCAGTCCAGAACGCGAATATCGCCGTCGCTCAGATGCTCGGCGAGCCAAGCCGCGCTGACGAGCGGGCCGGTCAGGGTTTCAGCCATGATTCAGACCTCTTGTCTGCAAGTTCATAATAATCGCGCATCGCCAAGCGTCACGGCGCGACGGGAAGCGGATAGCCGGAGCGGGGACGCGTGCCGTAGTAGTCGGGCCGTTCCGGCCAATCACCCTGCTTGATGGTGAACTTGACCACCTTCACGGGGGCGCCGGGCGAGCAGGAGACTTCGGCGAATTTGATTTCACGATCGCCGCTACCTGCGGAGAAATCCGCGACGACCGTGCCGTCGGCCTTGCGCGCACGCGCGAATCCTGGCGTGCCGGTCGTGGCTGCTGGAACTGGATCGGCGACGAACATGGGCGTCTCAACGCCATCGGTCGCGGGACCAAACGCCGGCGAGCCGAAAGTGAAGACCGCGAGCACGCCGCTGCGGTCGACCGCTATGTCTGCCGTTGCGGGGCGCGCGACGGAATAGACGGTCAACGTGCCGCCGCTCAGCAATTCCTTCAACTCCTCTGGCGAGCAGTTGGCGAATTCGGTGGCCAAATTCATTTTCGACTCCTTAGCTGTAGAACTCCCGCCGGAAGGTTCAATTTTCGTGCCATAGCGCCCGACGGTTCAGGAGTTCGCGCTCGCCACGAATGTTGCACGTTAATTGCTATTCTCTGCATCGAATGGGAGCGGACGACGCAAACATGTTGGATGTGGCGATTATCGGCGGCGGTCTGTGCGGCGTGGCGCTGGCGCGAAAGCTTCACCTGCGCGGGCGCGACGTAGCGCTCTTCGAGGCGCGCGATCGGCTCGGCGGGCGTATTCTTACCGTTGCGCGCGGCGATGGCGGCGGCTTTGACCTCGGGCCCACCTGGTTCTGGCCGAAGACGCAGCCGCTGATCGCGCAGCTCGTCAAGGAACTGGCGCTGCCGGATCTCGCGCAGCATGACGAAGGCGCCGTGCTGCATTTGCGCGAGGCCGAAAAGAGCGCCGAACGCATTGAAGACAAACGCCTGTATGACGACGCGCGTCGCCTGCATGGCGGAATGGCGACGCTGGTGGAGGCGCTCGCCGCCGCGTTGCCGGCGGGCGTCGTGCATCTTGGTCACGAGCTGGCGAGCCTGCGCGACTGCGGCGACCATGTGATGCTCGAATTCAAGACCGGCGAAGAACCCATGGAGATCGCCGCGCGCCACGTCGTTCTGACGCTGCCGCCGCGCTTGCTGCGCCAGACCGTTAGCTTCTCTCCCGCCTTGGATGAAGCCACGGACCAGGCCATGCTCGGCGCCGAGACCTGGATGGGGGCGCAGGCGAAGGTGGTGATGGAATATCGCGACGCCTTTTGGCGTGAACAGGGTCTCTCCGGCTCTGCTTTCGTCACGCATGAGCAAGCCGTGATCGGCGAAATCTTCGACGCCTGCGACACGGCGGCGAGTCTTCATGCGCTCGGCGGCTTCCTCGCCCTCAACGCCGACACGCGCGAGTCCTTCGGCGTGGGTTTGCCGATTTTGCTCGAGAGTCAGATATGCAATGTGTTTAGCCGCAATGTCGAACCAGTGAAGATTCATTATCAGGACTGGGCGAAGGAGCGGCTGACGTGCAGCGCGGCCGATCGCGCGCAGCAGGGCGGCGACGGTTCGCACGACGTGGCGAACCCGCTGTTGCGACAAGCGCTCTGGGATAAGAAGCTTTTCCTCGGGGGCTCGGAAACCGCCGCGCGCAACGCTGGCTATCTGGAAGGCGCTCTCGACGCCGCGAAGCGCGTCGAGCGCGTTTTGACGGCGCTCGAGGCGAAAAAGGCGAGCGTCGGCGATTCTCTCTTCGACGAGATGCCGGTGAACGAGGCGAGTCTGGCGCGTTTCGCCGCTTGGGTGGACTCTCGCGCAGATGAGGTCTTCGACGACTATCGCCGGCGGCTGAACCGCGCGCTGGCGTCGCAGGAGCGCGACAATCTCACGCAGGTGGCTGTGCTCGGAGCGGTGGAGGACGTGTTCCAGCAGGCGCTGCGCCTGTTGACGACGCTTCCCTTCGAAATGGACGATGTTGCGATCGAACGCGGCCGCACGGCGTTGACGCCGCGCATCCAAAAGCCTTTCGGCGACTTGCTGCAGTCGATCATGGACGACGTGGTCGCCTTCAATCAGACGTCCTGCGCCCTTTCCAACTTCCCCGGCGAACATAAATTGTCGCGGGACTACACTCGGGTCATCATGCAGGACATCGCCGCGGCTTGGCGGGAATTCTCGCTCGCGGCGAATGGACTGTTGCTGGCGAAGCGGGACGAAGCGCAGAGGCAGGAGACGTCGCGATGAGCGAGCAGGGAGCGATGGCGGGGCAGGACAACGCGGCGCCGGAAGTCGTCGTCTACGCTATTTGCGCGATGAGCGACATTCCGAGCCAGAAGGCGCGGGGGTTCAATCTCGTGCGGCTCGACGACAACGGCGAAGAGAAGCCGTTCCCGATCGTCGTCGTGCGTTGGGGCAAGCAAGTGTTCGGCTATGTGAACAAATGCCCGCACGACGGCGTCAATCTCGACTGGGAGCGCAATACGTTCCTCGAGCCCAATTACGGGCTGCGCTTGATGTGCGGCAAGCATGGGGCGCTGTTCGAGTTCGGCACCGGCATGTGCATTGAAGGCCCGTGCAAGGGGCGCGGACTCACCCCGGTGGATCTCGTGGTCGTCGACAACGACATCTGCGTGGTCGGCGTCAAACTCGCCGAGGACGGCGACGAAGACCTCGAAGAAGGGGAGTGCGCAGGCGAATGAGGCGGATGTGATCCGCCTACGCGTTCCAGAGCAATGGTCAGGAGCGCAGAGCCGACGTCATTCAGACAGGCCGACTCCGCGATGCGGCCAAGGTCAGACCGGCCGGTTCTCGTTGCGGTTCTTGACGGGCTCCATGCGCTCGACGCCCTGCTGATAGGCGATGACCTCGTATGCGTCGTTGAAGTTCAGCGCACTGTCGAGAAGAACGTCGAGTTTGCCGCCGGTGTCGAGCTTCTTGATGTCGTTCTTGTCGACCATGGCGAGATCCATCATCTCCTTCCACACAGTCGATTCATCGCAGGGCAGCACATTGTAAGTGATTTCGCCGAGCTTGACGCGGAACTT
Source organism: Methylocystis sp. (assembly GCA_051061385.1). GTDB lineage: Bacteria > Pseudomonadota > Alphaproteobacteria > Rhizobiales > Beijerinckiaceae > Methylocystis. The sequence goes on along the minus strand of JBPFDX010000044.1, from coordinate 14,311 downwards.
CGTTAGCAAGTCGATGTTGTTGCAGAACATGAAGTAAGCGCCAGTCGGCGAGAGGAGATCGCCGATGACCTCATGGGCGGTTTCCAGATAGGCGAAATTATGCAGATAGCCGGCGAGGATCGGAATTGTCGCTTCGCCTTCGTTCGCGAAGGTAAGCACCTGCTCAACGCAAAAATCCGGCGGCCGCTTCTCGTCGGCCACCTGCGATTGGAATTTTAGGGCGATATCGCCGCGAAATCCGAAACGCCCCGGCTTCCCGGTCGGCCCCTTCAGCACTGCGTTGAGCAGGCGGCCCTCCCGATCCAACCGAGCGAGGGCAGTCTTCTCAATTTGAGTCATCGACAGTTCTCCGCTTTGCAATTCGTACGCAGCATCCGCTCGGGGATATTTCGTCACGCCTTGCGTCCGTAACCTCGTGCGTCATGCAAGAAGTTCGCCGGAGTTTGGCGGCGTCGACTCGAGGATCGGGGCGACGGAAGCGACACGGCGTGGCGACCAATGTCTGAAACACGACAAAACGGCCGGCTTTTCCGAATTTCCCACGCCGTTTAGCGCGCAATGTTGCGGCACATGAATTGCTTCGAACGGTTCAGCCGCGTTCGTTACTGGAAGAGCGACATGATCAACCTTACCGACAGCGCCATCAACGCAGTGCAGACCGCCATTGCCAGCGCCGCCGATCCTGTCGACGGGCTGAGGATCATGGTGGAGGCGGGCGGTTGCGCCGGCTATCAATACAAAATGGGTCTCGTGCGCGAAGCCAGTCCCGACGACACGGTCATCGAGCGCAGCGGGGTCAAGGTGTTCATCGACAACACCAGCCATGAACTGCTGACCGGCACGACCATCGACTATGTCGTCGCGGTGCAGGGCTCCGGTTTCACCTTCGACAATCCGAACGCGCAGTCGAGCTGCTCCTGCGGCAAGTCTTTCGGATAGTTGGGCCCCCACCTTAAGGTTTATGAGAGCGCGTCCGCGGGACGGCGCGGCGGAAGGACCAGACGATGTTGCAGAATGATCAAACTAACGAACAGGCTGGCCAGTGCGGAACGGCTTCATCGCCCGAGCGCGAGCAGGTCATTCGCGCGGTCATTGACGAGATTCGTCCCAATCTGCGCCGCGACGGCGGCGATTGTGAACTCATCGAGATCTGCGGCAACAAGATCATGGTGCGACTGACAGGCGCCTGCGTGCTCTGCAAGCTGAGCAGCGCGACGCTTGAAGGCATTCAGGCCAAGCTGATCGAAGAACTCGGGGAATTCGTGCGGCTGGTGCCTGTGCCGGGCGCGGCGGCGCGTCTTTGAGCGAGAGTGTCGATGCGGCGCGTCTATCTCGACAATAACGCGACGACGCGCACCGACCCCGACGTCGTGGCGAAGATGCTGCCGTTTTTCAGCCAGGAATTCGGCAATGCGTCTTCATCTCACGGATTCGGCGTCGAGGTCTCAGGCGCGGTGCGAGAGGCGCGGCGCAGCGTCCAGAAGCTGCTCGGCGCGGCGCATGACCACGAGATCGTATTCACTTCAGGCGGTACGGAATCCGACAATGCGGCGATCATGGCCGGGCTCGCGGCGCATGAGGGGCGCGACGAGATCGTGACAACCGCCGTCGAGCACCCGGCGATCCTGTCTCTCGTCGAACATTTGCAGAAAACGCGTGGCGTCGCCGTGCATCTCATTGGCGTCGATGCGCGCGGGCGCATCGACCTCGACGCCTATCGCGCCGCGCTGGGGTCGAAAACCGCCATCGTTTCGGCGATGTGGGCGAACAACGAAACTGGCACGCTGTTTCCCGTCGACGAGCTGTCGCGTCTCGCACACGAGGCGGGAGCTCTGTTTCACACCGACGCCGTGCAGGCGGTCGGCAAAATTCCGATGGATCTGAAAGCCACCCAGATCGATTTTCTCTCGCTTTCCGCGCATAAGCTGCATGGTCCCAAGGGAATCGGCGCGCTCTACGTGCGTAAGGGAACGAAGTTCAACGCTTTGATCCGCGGCGGCCACCAGGAACGGACGCGCCGGGGCGGGACGGAGAACACGCCCGGGATCGTCGGACTGGGGGCGGCGGCCGAATTGGCGGGACTGCGTCTGCAGGAAGACGCCGCCCATATCGCAGCATTGCGTGACCGGCTCGAACGCGGCGTGACGCAGCGGATCAGCGGGTGTCGGATCTCTGGCGACGTCGACAATCGTCTCGTCAACACATCCAACATCGCCTTTTGCGATGTCGAAGGCGAGGCGGTGCTGACCCATTTGGATCGCGCCGGGATCGCCGCCTCGACCGGCTCCGCCTGCACGGCGGGATCGACCGAGCCTTCGCATGTGTTGCGCGCGATGCGCGTGCCGGAAGAGGCGTTGCATGGCGCCATACGCTTCTCCTTCTCGCGGGAGAATACGGTTGAGGAGGTTGACGCCGTGCTGGAGACGCTGCCGGGCATCGTCGCCAAGCTAAGAGACATTGCGCGGGCGTCGCGCCACACCGAAGCGCAGCTTCTCGCGAACTAGCGCAAGGCGCGATAAGCGCGCCAAAGGAGTCGAAGTAATGAAGATCATGATCCGCCGTTCGCCAGAGACCGGCTTGTCGATCTACGTCCCAAAGAAGGACTTGGAAGAGCCGATCGTCGAAAGCGAGCACGAAAGCCTGTGGGGCGGCTGGATCAAGATCGCCAACGGCTGGGTTCTCGATCTGCCCGAGATGGCCGCCGGCACGTCGCTTCCGATAACGGTCAACGCGCGCAAGCGCGGCGATGATGCGGAGTGATCGCGATGAATGCGCCATTTGATGGCTACGCCCTGCTCGAAGGCGACGCAGCCGAGGCGGCGCTCGGCAAAATCGCCGAGGAGCTGAAGACGGGAACTATCATTCCCTATATCGGTCCCGGGTTGACGCAGCTCTCGCCAACCGAGGTTCCGATGACGCCCGAGGCGCTCGCCGCGTTTTTCGGGACCAAGGTGGCGCTGCCAAGGCGCGCCAAGGGAAACGCCTGGGCAAGCGCCCAGCACATCGAGAGCATGAAGCATCGCTCGACCGTCTCGGCTCTGATGTCCCAGGCCTTCGCCGACAGCATCGCGCCGACCCCGCTGCATGTCTATCTTGCGTCGCTGCAGCTGCCCATGATCATCGACACCTGGTACGACGCGACGATGCGTTCGGCGCTCGAAGGCCGCGACGACTGGGGCGAAATCCAGGGCATCACCCGCGCCGGCATCGGCGAGGACCGCTGGTACCGGTTCTACGAAGCCGACGGCGCGGAAGCCAGCAAGGAAAAAGCCGAGACCTGGAAGACGATCCTCTACAAGCCGCATGGCGGCATCGCGCCGGCCAAGAACTTTCTGATTTCGGACGCGGACTATGTCGAGGTATTGACGGAAATCGACATTCAGACGCCCCTGCCTGACGCTGTGAAAGATCGCCGGTCCGAGCGCAGTTTCCTGTTCATCGGCTGTCGCTTTCACGATCAGCTACTCCGCACTTACGCGCGGCAGATCATGAAGCGCTCGGCGACGATGCATCATGCCATCGTCGATCCGGCCGCGCTGACGAAAAACGAGCTGAAGTTCCTCACCATTCAGGGAATCATACCGCTCGCGATCCCAATTGATCGCGCCTGCGAGATCCTGATCGGCTGAACGAAGCGCTAACGAGTCATGTGGGCCGCAGCACAGGAGCTCGCTAAAGCGCGCAAAACACTCGTGCGCGATTGCAAGAGATATGATCCGGCTTGCGATCACCCTTTCAGCTAAGAGGGCGCTCAGACGATTTTGGCCGATGTCGAATTTCCGACATCCAGGCGCTCACGCCGGCGCATTTTTGCCGGCCCAGAACGCCCCTTCGATCAACCTACTGACGCCGCCGCGTGGCACGCATGTTGCCTTAAGTTCGGAACGATTCTCGGCGGCACAAGCGGCGCGTCGCCAACCTAGGTCGCTTTTTGGAAGAAGACAGCGATGAGCAACATCGTCCGCGACAGCGAAGTTTGTGAACTGACTGCGCCGCCTGTCTTCTCCTACGGCGAGAAGGTCAAGGCGAAACGTACGATCCGCAACGACGGGACTTACGCCGGCAAGGAGATCGGCGAGATTCTCGCCAAGAAAGGCGAAGAGGGCTACGTCGTCAGCATCGGCACCTTTCTCCAGCAATTCTATATCTACGGCGTCGAGTTCATCGATAGCGGCAATCGAGTCGGCATGAAGCGCAAGGAGCTCGATCCCGCTCATCCGCGCGAAGATGTCGATCTCCCGCTGCCTTGAGGAGTGTGAACGTGTTCGAACCACGCATGCCGAAATATCAATGGGGTCAGCGAGTGAAGACGCTCGTCGATCTCATCAACGACGGGAGCTATCCCGACGCGCAACCGGAAGCGCTGCTCGTCGCCAACGGCGGCCTGGGCGAAATCGTGCAAGTCGGATCGCATACGGACTCGAATACGCCGATCTATCTCGTGGAATTCAGCGACGGCCGCGTCATCGGCTGTCTGGAGGAAGAGATCGCACCCTTGTAGGAGCGATGGCGAGCATGCGACGGACGTTCACTGAGACGCATAGCGTCGCATCGGCCCAGCCGAACGAATTCGACCACAGACGGATCACGCGTGCGCTCGAGCAACGGCGGCGCTACCGCTATGTCACGCCGCTCGTGCTCAAGACCGCGAACGGCTACCGCATTCAGAGCCCCTGTTGTTCGCGAAACGTCGATGCGGACGGCGGCGTCATCGACATCGCCTTGCTCCTCTTCGACGACCGCAAAGGCAACTGGCGCCTTCTTCGCAAGGACCATGCAATCGGCGTGTGGGAGCTGGACAGCGAATTTGCCCGCCTGGCGGAGTTGCTCGACCATCTCAAAGAAGACGCCGAGCGGCGCTTCTGGCAGTGAGTTCGATCTCTCAAGAGGATAGATGATGGCGATCAGCGACGTGGAATTGACGGAGATCGAAAGACTGCTTGGCGACGAGCGAACGCCCGAGCTGTCCGAGTTGCGCGCCGCATTTTCCCATCTCTCATGGACGCGCTGCGACGTGTCGGACGTGATCGAAACGCCTTTCCGCAGCTTTGCGAACTGCGACCTGCATCTGCTCGACGGCGCCGATCATTGCGTGATGGTTACCGACGATCCAGCGCGCGCCACCGGCGTCATCGTCGCCTATCGAGGGAGTTTGCGATGAACGCGAGCGTCGAGGTGGACGACGGATTCCAAGCGGAGCCGCCGGCTGTTGAAGCTTTGGGCGGCGATGTCATTCCGCTCTCCGATCCCGATATCACGCTTGGCGACATCGCTGCAGTGGAGGAGGTGCTGCGCTCCAGCCGCTTATCGAGCGGACCGGTGATGGAGGCTTTTGAAGCGGCCTTCGCCGCTTACCTCGGTCGCAAATACGCCGTGGCCGCGCCAAGCGGCACGATGGGGCTGCTCCTCGCGCTCGCCGCCTACGAGATTGGTCCTGGCGACGAAGTGATCGCTTCTCCGCACTCTTTCCGCGAGACCGTGCATGCCATCGCGCTTGCCGGCGCCAAGCCGGTTTTTGCCGATATCGACTACTGGTCCGGAGTCATTGCGAGCAGCAAGATTGAGGCGTTGATCACCGACAAAACGCGCGCGATCGTCGGGAGCAACACCAATGGCCATCCGGCGCAGTGGGCGGAGCTGCGTGAAATCGCCAACAGGCGCCGCCTGATCCTGCTTGAGGACTCCACCGAAGCCATCGGCTCGAAATACAAGGGCGCGCTTGTCGGCGCTTTCGGAGACGCTGCGGTATTCGACTTCTCGCAGCCGGGCCCGCTGGTCTGCGGCGAAGGCGGCATGGTGGTCACCGACGATATCGACGTCGCCGTGGCCATGCGGCGGTTCCGCGCGCATCGGCCGAGCGAGAGAGCGTCGGTCGTGGTGGGCTCCAGCGCGCCGTATCAGGCGGCGATGAGCGACATGAGCGCTGCGCTGGGCCTGGCGCAGCTGCGAAGGCTCGATGAGATTCTCGAGAAGCGCAAGCTCATCGAGCACTACTACTTCAAGCACATCAAATCCTTTGAAGGCATCAAGGATCCGTTCATCGCGCCGGAGGTCGACGAGGCGCACTGGTTCCTCTACGTCGTCCATCTCGGCACGCGCTTCAGCAAATCCAGCCGCGACTCCATCGTCGAGGATCTGCTCGTCGAAAAGGTCGAAGCCGCCGCTTACAGCAATCCCTTGCACACGCAACGGCGCTACTTCGACTATGGCTATCGTCGTGGCAGTTTTCTCGTCGCCGAAAAGGTTGCGGACCGCGCGGTAGCGATGCCTTTCCACGTACATCTGCAAGAGCGCCAAATCGCATTCATCGTGCAGACGATGAAGGAAGCGTCGATCAATGTCGGCGCCGGCGCCGCCATTTACTAACCGGCTAGATCCCAACCAGGAGTGAAGAAATGCCGACCGTAACCATCATGCCCTCAGGAAAAACGGTGGAGGCCGCCGAGGGCGCGACCTTGCTGCAGATCATCATGTCGAGCGGCGAGGAAATCAATCACAAGTGCGATGGCAAGGCGGAGTGCGGCTCTTGCCACATCTTCGTGCATGAAGGCCGCAAGGGCATTTCGAAGGTGGCGCGGGAGGAGAATGAAAAGCTCGACTCCATTGTCGGCGTCGGTTCGAAGTCCCGGTTGGCCTGCCAGGCGAAAATTCTCGGCACGGAAAACATCAAAGTCGAACTGCTCGGCTTCTCGTCAGGCTTCTAAATTAGAGGAGGGAGAAATGTCTTCCGACATCGTAATGCTTCATGTCCGCTTTGCGCCCAACGGCGGCGTCGTGGAAATCAGCGAACGTCCCGCGCCGAATTCGGCGCAGGAATGGTTCGACTGGGTCAGTCTGAACGCGCCCGACGCCTATCAGGCGCTTTCGGGCGGACGCGGCGTGTTCCGCATTCCTCGCGATAAGCTCGAGGAGCTTCGCGCCGGCATCGCCGCGAAGAGCGCGGCCGCCTGAATCCGCCAGGCCGCGCTCGAATTGATCCCTTCCGCAGAGGACTCCTTGCGGAAGGGAAGCTTGGTTTCACGTCAGGAAAACTTCAGCGAATCGGGCGCGTTTCGCGTCAGTATCAAGACCGTTCGCAATCGGCCATTTGTTTTCATAAAAGAGCGTATTGACCGCGCGGGTGACTTCCTTGCCGCGCAAATACCAGCGCGCCACGCCATCCGGGAATATCACCGCCGGACCGTCTTCGCGATGCACGACGCCCTCTTCGACGCTGACCCGCGTCCCCGTGTAAAGATAGCAGCCGGCGAGGCGCGAAAGATCGTCCTGATTGCGTTCGTCAACCTGCAACATAACCACTTAGCGCCTCCGCCATACGTTCTCTCATGGGCGTTATCAAGCAATAATAACGCTCGGCGGAGCCACGCGGCAAGAATAATGCTTGTTGCCACGACAATCGCTGCTCGAGCAAGATTGTCCTCTTGCAGACACTATCGGGCGCAGAGAAGTCGCTCCAGACGCGATGTTCGCGGGAGGGAGCGAACAGAAGTCGGCGGAGACCTTGGCATGCAGGGCGACGTGAATCTCTACGTCATTTGCGCGCTCCACAGTCTGGAGCGCGGCCAGGCGACGCCCTTCAGCCTTTCGCGGGTTACCGAAGAAGGAGAAACGCGCCCCTTTTCGATTTTCGTCGTCAGGACCGAAAGGGATCATTGCTTAGGCTATGTCAACGTCTGCCCGCACCAAGGCTCCTGGCTGAACATCGGCGACGGCAAGTTCTTCAGTGACGACGGTCAGAGGCTGCGTTGCGGCAGGCATAAAGCCGAATTCGACGTGGAGACGGGTTTGTGCGTCAAGGGGCCGTGCGTGGACAAAATGATCGAGCCCGTTGCGCTCGTCGTCATGGACGGCGACGTGTGCCTGTGCGGGATCAAACTCGCCGAGGAAGAGATTTACGACGACGATGATCTCGACGAGACCATGGAAATCATGATCCACCCCGGCTGAATGTTGGGCTGTAAGGCAAGCTTGGAAGGCGCGCGATGACCGTGGCTGAATTGATCGTGAAATTGGCGGAGTTGCCGCAGGAGGCGGTTGTATTGATGGACAGCGACGGTGGACTTTCGCGTGTGAGCGGGCTGGATTTCATCGAGGCGCAAGGACCGGGCGCACCCGCGGAAGTGATCCTCGCGCCCAGCCTTGACGAATGAACCCTTGAATGTCAGCGGCGCCGTTTTTCAGTCCCTGCTCGCGGGGATCTCTCCGTGCAGCGGTATTCCAAAAAAGGCTTCGTCGTCGCCGCCCCACGCCTTATGCAGCGCGAAAGCCTCACGCCAGCGTGTTTGCTCCGCTTCCGTCGCGGCGCGATGGGTGACTTTCCCGGCGGGCTTTTCGGCGAGAAGAAACGCTTTGCCATTGCGCAGGAATCGATTGAGATCCTTTGTGTCGACAGGACGCACAACACAGCGCGGATTTTCGTCGATCAGAATAGTCGTCGGCAGCATGAGCGCAGCTCCCGTTGGCTAATCAAAAACCTTCAGCCTTGCTACCCCAGGGATGCGAACCGGGAACCAGCGACGCCTTGATGCCCGCCTTTTCGATGTCGGCGAGAGACTTGTAGTAGGTCCCTTCATGCATGAGCGCGCCGGTCTTGGTCATGATCGCCACATAGCGCGCGACTGTATCGGCCTCGCATGAATAGCCGCCGCCCGGATCGCTGACGCTGCGCGCATTGCCGTCCCAGTCGATGAAATAGCCCTCGACAGTCATGTTCCCTCTCGCTTTCGCGTTGAAACGTCACGCAGCAGGGGAGCAAGTTTCTTGCCATGGTCTTCGATTTTGCAGCAGGGAATAAGACTTGCTTCCCAGGAAGGCGTATGCGCGCAAAAGCATCCGACGCGCGCAAGTCGAAGGAGAAGCAGATGGCTGAACTCGCGCTTAGAAAGGCGTCGCTCGACGATATGGGAGCTCTTTGGGCCTTAATGAAGCAGACGGCCGCAGACATTCCCTGTCCGATCGAAACCGAGAGCGAGCAGGAGCGGGCGCTGACGGAGATCATGAAGTGCTGCACGGCGGAATTCTCGCCGATCGTTCTCGATGCGAAGCATAACGTCGTTGGGGCGTTGTTGGCGCGTCGCGATGAACTCGACTGGGGTCTGCGCAACGCTGAAACGATCAGCGTCTCGCTGGCGGCGTTGTCCGCCAGCGGTCGCGAGGAGGGCGCATTCAAAGTGCTGATCGAAGCGATATTGAAACGCAACGCGCCGGTTTATGTGGAAGTGAAAGCCGGCGAGGCGCAGGGGCTTGCGGCGGAGCTCAAAGGCTGCGGCTTTTCCCTGACGAAATCGGAAGACGGCGCAGAGCTCTACAAATGGGTGCCGGCGGCGGAAGCCCAAGCCGCGTGAATGATCCCTCGCGTCACCGAGCGCGCGTCGCGCAAAGAGGCGCTTTCACCCCTCTCGCCGCGCGCTAGGCGTCCTCGTCGGACGCTCCAAATTCCGCATAGGCTTTCTCCAGCAAGGCGACACAGCTCTTGAGACGCTGATACTCCGCCTTCTCGACCAGGATGTTCTCCACATCGGCCGCCGCGCCCGGCGGCGGAGCTTTGGCGGCCTGGATCGCCTCGAACATTGCGGCTTGCAGGCGGAAGATGCGCTCGCTCGCCCGCTCGAGATAGGGCAGCGGATTGGCGCGGATATTCGCCTCATGCAGGGCGTCGAGCGTCAACAATTTGCCGAAGCGCCGTTCCGTCGCGCGTTTCGTCAAGCCGAAATCATGTTCGATGACGCTCATGATCAGTGTTCCGTCTCGGCCGGATCTCCGCGGCTATTCGCCGATGGACTTTCAGTCTTGCTTCATGGCGCGCAAAGCATGGCGCGTCAATTGCACGAGGCGTCATGCGCTCCTGAGGCAACGTCATTGTGCAAGGGTCACGCCAGACGCGGAGACGGCGAATGATCGAACTCTATGCGGTTTGCCAGACCGGCGAGATCGAAGACGGCGAGGCCGCCGGCTTCCTGCTGATGCGAATCGAAGAGACCGGCGAGGCGAAGCCCTGGCCGATCCTGATCACGCGCAAGGGCAATAGCTTCTACGGTTTTGAGAACGCCTGTCCGCACAAGGGCGAGCGTTTGGACGCGGAGCCAGGGCGCCTTCTCGACACAGAGGGGAATTTCCTGACCTGCGGCCATCATCAGGCGCAATTCGATTTCGACACGGGACACTGCTTCATCGGTCCATGCCAGGGCAAGAAGTTGAAGTCCATCGATATCGTCATCGACGACGGCGACGTCTGTCTTGCGGGCGTCCAGCTCGCAGAGGAGGATGGTCTGGGTCTCGAGGAGCCGGACGACGCTCCCGAAGTCATGATCACCTCTGACTGACACTCGCCCAGTCGCCTGCGCACCGCGGCGCTCAGCGAACGCATGCAAATCCGACTGTGCGCGCTACGGAGCGATGGCGGGGACGCGCTCAACCGCTCCAATTCGCAGCCCCGCTCCGAAGCGCATGCTCACGCGTCCGGCGGACCCATATCGTCGCCGCTCTTTTTCTTTTTCTTGTCGGTCTTGGCCTGCGCATAGGCGCCTGAGTTCTTCAGCGCGATCGGCTGCTGACCCTCGACATATTGCGAAATCCAAAACAAGGTGCGCTCGCGCGCTGATTGCGCAGCGGCGGCGTCGAAACTCTCGGCGGCGTCGAAATTGAAGCCGTTGCGGGCCGCGGGATAGGAGAAGGCGCTTACGTCGGGCCGCTGCGCGCGAAATTGGATGATTTCATCCATCGGCAGTGACGGGTCGTTCTCGGGAAAGTGCAGCAGCGTCGGGATTTTCCGCTTCACCCAACGTTCCTCCAAAATTCCGGCGGGATAATAGCTGATCGCGCAGGCGACGTCGCTGAGACGATTGGCCGAAACATACGCGAGATAGCCGCCCCAGTCATAGCCGACGATCGCCACCTTGCCGAGGCTCTTCACGGCGTCGACAGTGGTCTGAATGTCTTGCAAAGCGGTCGTGACGGAAGAGCCGTCGGCCTCGCCCTCCTGCGCCGCGAGCGCCGGCGCGATCGCGACGTAACCTTCGGCGGCGAAACGGTCGACTTCCTTCTGCAGATGTGGCGTGACGCCGTAGACGTCTGGGAGCACCACGACGGCCCCCTTCGGAGAGTCGGCGGGTTCGGCGCGATAGGCGGAAAAACTGCGTCCGTCTTCGGAAGTAAGTTCGATCATGACGGCCTCGATGTGCTGGAAGACTGCGGAAGCTCTCAAAGAGAGACCGGCGGAATCATCTCTCGCCTGCACACCTGCATTGCGAATATCATGCCTGTAGCTGCTGAGAGGCGCCGATCGACATCTTCACGCGTGACGCCTTCGCGGCCGATCGTGTCGACTCAGCAATCGAAAAATCCCAGTTCCAGCTTCGCCTCGTCGCTCATCATGCTCTGATGCCATGGCGGATCGAACACGAGATGGATGTTTACGTTCTCGACCGCTTCGACGGCGTCGACGGCCTTCTTTGTCATCCCGACCATTTCGCCGGCGACGGGACAGCCCGGAGCGGTCAGCGTCATGTCGATGTCGATGTCGCGTCGATTGATGACGTCGATCCGATAGATCAGCCCCAGATCGTAAATGTTCACTGGAATTTCCGGATCGAATACGGTTCGCAGCGCTGCGACGACGTCTTCATAAAGCGCCTGCGCTTCCGTTGAGTCATCGGCGCGCCCAACACGGCTGTCCGGTTCGGAGAGCTTTGTCATGTCGCTTTGTGATTCCATCTCAGTTTCCTGTATGGCCCCAGTCGAAGTCTCGACCGCTCGACATCAACGAGCAAGTAAGGCGCCAGCCAACTTTGCCGTGGCTGGACCGGAATTTGCAATTCTTCCACGTTCACGGTTCGCGGCGTCGCGGTGGGGCGTTTTCGTCACGAAGCGCATGGCTCGCAGGGCGCCGTGTCACAATCCTCACAATGACTCGGTGCAGTATGTCGGAAACGTCGGAAGAAGATTTTGAGCTGCCTCAACTCTACAAGCGGCATGTCTTTGCGTGTTTCACGCAGCGGCCGCCGAACCATCCGCGCGGCAGCTGCGGCGCGCTCGGCGCGCAGCCGCTTTGGGAGCGGCTGGGCAAGCGCGTCGAGACCGACGGCGGCGGCGAGATCGGCTTCACCTCCGCGGGCTGCATGGGCTTCTGCTCGGCGGGGCCGCTGATGGTGGTCTATCCAGAGGGCGTCTGGTACCGTCCGACGACGACTGAAGACATCGACGAAATCTACGACTCGCATCTCAAGGGCGGCAAGCGCGTCGACCGCCTGGTGATGATCTTGTCGCGCTGACGAATATCAGGCGTTCAAGACACCGCGCTGGAGGCTGCGAGCAACTCGCGCGCCTCCGCGTGGATGCGTCCGACCATCGACTTGAAGCCGTTGGAGCGTTGCGGGGTGAGATGGTCGCGCAGGCCGAGCCGCTCGAACAGCGCAACGGGATCAGCCTTCAGAATCTCGGCGCCGGTCTTGCCCGAGCAAAGCGCCAGCAAGATCGCGACGAGGCCGCGCACGATATGCGCGTCGCTGTCGCCGCGGATCATCAGCGCCGGTTCCCGCCCTTCGGCATGGGAAATTGTCGTCGCCAGCCAGACCTGACTCGCGCAGCCCGAAACTTTGTTCCCATCATTTTTCAACGCATCAGGCAGCGGCTCGAGCATCTTGCCGAGTTCGATGACATAGCGGTAGCGGTCTTCCCAATCGTCGAGCAGCGAGAAGTTATCGATGATGTCGTCGATTGTCGTCATGTTTCGCTCGTTCCTTCAGCTTTGCACGGATCGCCGATCACGAGACGCCGCGCGCAGCGCTTGCAGACATTCGAAGTTCGCCGCGAGATCGAGAGCTGAAAATCCGTCGACGTTTTCCTGCAGGGGATCCGCGCCGAGCGCCAGCAAGAGCGTCACGACCGCAGTCTTGCCCGCCGATGCCGCATAGATCAGCGCCGTGGAGCCGTCGGGGTTACGATGGTGAATATCGGCTCCGGCCGCGGCGAGCAGCTTGATGGCCTCCACCCCGTCCAGTTTGCACGCCAGCCACACCGCGTCGTTGCCGTCGCGCGTTGTCGCCCCAAGATCGCCGCCTTCCGCGATGATCTCGCGTAACGTGTCGACGTCTGCCTCGGCCGCGGCTCGAAGCAGCGGCGTGAGGCCGTCCGCGCCGATGGCGTTGAGGGCTTCCATACGAAAGCCTTGCGTCATCAACCATTGCGCCAGCTGCGGGGTAATGCCGTTCACTCCATCGCGGCGCCGCTGATACGTCGGCGCGTTCTCACTAGAGCAGCCCCAGTTGCACGAGCGGCTTGGCGCCGCCCCGCCCGAGGACCGTATCAACTTTCTGCCGAACGTTTTCTATCGTCAGCGGTTTCACCAGCGTTCCATGTGCGCCATATTTCATCGCGTCGACCGCGAGCGCCTCGTCAGCCTTGTCACAGACGACCAATATGCGCACCCCGCCGAAACGCTCCGCCAATTCCTTCAGGATCGACGCGCCATTGCTCTTTAGAAAGGAAGCGCCGAGCAGAACGACGTCCGGCTTCAGCCAGCCGACGCCTTTGTCATAGGCTTCCTCGATGCTGGCGATTTCGTGGGTTTCGATCTCGTCGTGCAGCATGAACTGGAGCGCCGCGCGCACGATCTCGTCTTCGTCGAGGACGAACACCCGCCGCTGATCGACCGCCTTCGCGGTTTCGACGCCAATCTGCATCCCTGCTCCTTTCGAAGATACGCCGCCAATTGCCGTGTGCAGCATAAGAAGCAAGCTCTGTTCCACGCATCGCGGATTAACCGCGGCGGGCCGATGTTGTGTTCGCAACAATGTCGAGACTGTCGGCTTCCCTCACATACACAATAGATGTTCGTCCGCGCCTATCGATTGATCAATTTCAGAAAAAACAATCGACTAGGCGCAAATGCCGCATTGGCATGGCGGTTGCTACCTATGCAGCGCGAGTGAGGGCTGAGCGCACGCCTACGTTTCGCCGAGCGATGTGTTCCTTCCCGCAACCCGCGACCAGTTTCTGATGCAGAGGAACTGCCCAGCATATCTCTGGGTAGTGTCGAAGGGCTCAAGAGGAGACAGACATGTCGTCACTACGGCAAATCGCATTTTACGGCAAAGGGGGCATCGGCAAGTCGACGACGTCCCAGAACACGCTGGCCGCTCTGGCGGAGATGGGTCACCGCATTCTGATCGTTGGTTGCGATCCGAAGGCTGACTCGACGCGCCTCATCCTGCACGCCAAGGCGCAGGACACGATCCTCAGCCTGGCGGCGAACGCCGGCAGCGTCGAGGACCTCGAAATCGAAGACGTGATGAAGGTCGGCTATCGCGACATT
>JBPFDX010000043.1:0-29931 GCA_051061385.1 Methylocystis sp. | reverse complement strand
AGCGCGTCGCGGCGAACTCGCCGTCAACCATGTAGCTTTCCAGTTTCGTCATGTTGACGCCATTGGTGGCGAACCCGCCGAGCGCCTTGTAAAGGGCGGCGGGCACGTTGCGCACGCGAAAGATGAAGGTGGTGATGGTCGAACCCGCGTTCGGCGCCGCCCATTGCCTCGTCTTGGAGAGCACGATGAAACGCGTCGTGTTGTGCGCTTCGTCCTCGATGTTCTCCGCCAGCACGTCGAGATCGTAGATCTCGGCGGCGAGCCGCGGCGCGATCGCCGCCTTCGTCGGATCGCCCCATTCGGCGACTTCGCGCGCCGCGCCGGCGGTGTCGCCGGCGGTATGCGCTTCAAGTCCGAACTGCCGGATGGCGCGCCGGCATTGGCCGAGCGCATGGACATGGCTGTAGACGCTCTTGAGCCCCTGCCGAGTCGCGCCCCTGGGCGCCATCAGGTGAAAATGGATCGGAAGGAAGTGCTCGCCGATGATATGCAGACCGGAATGCGGCAGGAAATGATGAATATCCGCGACGCGTCCGGCGATCGAATTTTCGATCGGGATCATGCCGAGCGCGGCGCGGCCCTCGGTCACCGAGGCGAAGGCGTCCTCGAAGCTCGCGCAAGGCAGCGGCGTCAGATGCGGAAAAGCCTGGCGGCAGACCAGGTCGGAGTTTGCGCCGGGCTCTCCCTGATAGGCGATATATTTCGTCACTTTGCGTCCCGTTCGCGCGCTGCTGCGCGCAGCGCGGCCAAATCGCGTTCGGTATCCACCGATGTGGCGCCTTTGTCCAGCAGCGCGGCGTCGATGCGCATGCCGGCCTCGAGCGCGCGCAGCTGCTCAAGGCGCTCGCGCAGTTCGAGCGGAGAGGGCGGCAGCGCGACGAACCGCTCCAGTGCGGCGCGGCGAAAGGCGTAGACGCCGACATGCTTCAGGCGCGGCCCGTCGCCATAGGGCGCTGGCGCTCTCGTAAAGTAAAGCGCGCGCAGACGGGTGGGCGTGAGCGAGGCGGCGACGAGCTTGACGGCGTTGGAGTCGTCGGCGTCGTCAGCGCTTGCCGCGCAGGCGAGGGTGCCGATGTCGACGGCAGGGTCGCCGAGAAGCGCGAGCGCCGCTTTCAGGGCGCCGTCCGGAAGGAAGGGCTGATCGCCCTGTAGATTGACGACGGCGTCGTGGCGCCCCAGCGGGTCGAGGGCTTGCAGCGCCTCGCCGACGCGATCGCTGCCGCAGGCGTGAGCGCCGCGCGTCAGCGTCGCCTGTCCGCCAGCCCCCTCAATGGCGCGGGCGATCTCGTCAGAGTCGGTCGCGACAACGACGGGCCCCAGCGCCGCCGCGCATGCGCGCTGCCAAACGCGAACCACCATCGGACGGCCGCCGATGTCGGCGAGCGCCTTGCCGGGCAGACGCGTCGACCCAAGACGCGCCGGGATGATGACAATCGGCGCGCGCGCCGGCGCGAAGGCGTTAATAGGCGTTGTTGTCCTCGGCCATCCAGCCCTTTTCGCTCTTCACGAAATGCAGCGTGCCTTCGCTCGTATGCACTTCGGCTTTCGCGAATGTGCGGTCGTCGTCGAGGCCGAGAAAAGCGCATTTACCGCGCTCGCGCTCATCGGCGCATTTGGCTTCGAAGCCCTCGGGAAACTGAATTTCAGCCTCATACATCAATTCGTAAGCGTCGACGTTTTCACGCTTCACTTCGCGGCCCTGCACCTTCTTGAAGGAGACCAGCTTGGCGTCGACGCCGTTCTTTTCCAGAAGATTGCGCAGGACCTTGGCGCCGGTGGCGTCGCCCGGCATGTGTTCGCCGCAGGCGGAAAGCGTCAGGGCGACCGAGACGCCGGCCACGAGCCCGAGAACAAAGCGGAATCCAGATGCCATCTATTCCTCCGGCGCCACGTTCATCGCAGCGCGATGTTATTGGTTGCACTGGCGCACAAGCGCCTCGCAACTCCCTATCTGTGAAATTTCATATCAGATAGTTGCATTTTTGTGCAGCCGGAGTAACGTGACTGCGCCAAATGAGTTGCGCGTCTGGCGGCGTCGAAGGGCCTGTAACAAGACCCATGGCGCGCGTAAGCGTTTGATGCGTATTCGGCACAACTTTGAATACCCTGCGGAGTGCTCAGGTCCGCCGCATCTCCTGGGTCCGTGGGGTTGGCCGACTGGCGGTGGTTGGAGTGGCCTCCTTGAAGCCATCGTCAGTCGGCCGCCTTGCCTGAAGGCGGCCTCCCCTCAAACGAACAAATCTCCGGAGCGCGCCAGCGGCGACGCTCCTTTCAGCTGTTCGGCTGTGACGATGATCTCGCGCGTCGTTCGCGACGCGCTTACTTGATCTTCGTTTCCTTGAATTCCACGTGCTTGCGCGCGACGGGATCGTATTTCTTGAAGACGAGCTTTTCCGTCTTGGTGCGCGCGTTCTTTTTCGTCACGTAGAAATAGCCCGTATCCGCCGTGGACAGGAGCTTGATCTTGATCATGGCGGATTTGGCCATCGCTCATTCCAGTCTATCAGAGAAACGAAATCGTCCCGGCCGCCTAAGCGCGCCGGGAACGAATTGGCCGGCAACATACGTGCGGCGCGAGCGATGTCAAGAAGGCGCCCTGCGGCGCCATCTGAGATTCGAACGATTCGGCGTTCGTCAAGCGAAGCGGCAAAGAACAGCCATAATTTTGTTGGTTAATCCGCAAGAGGAGCGGCGTATGGCGGGAGGATCTCCGGCTAATCGCGCGGCAATACTCAGGCGGGGAGAAATATCTTCTAAAGGAGCCGATGCTCTCGCGCGTCGTTCTGCGCAGAGCCGAATGTATCGACGTGAAGAACTTCTCCCTCGGTCTTCACGCCGACGCGCTTGGAGTGAGTAGTATGAGCGTAACACTCGAGAAGCGGCGCAAGGTCGCGGAGTTGGAGAACTTCGAAAGGCGGATACTGCAGGAGAAGCGGCGCCTGCTGAGGGAGCTGGAAAGCCTGGAAAGGCCTTTCCGCAACACCCGCGCGCCGCGTTGGATCAAGAATTTCTCAAGCGACATGGCGGGCGAGTGGCGCGCGCTCTGTCACGCTGCGTCGTCGAGGGGCCCGGCGTGGTTTTACGTTGTCGCCGGCGTCATCCTGCTTAGCGGCGGCGGCTTCGTCGCAAATCTCGCCTGGAGGGGCGCGCACGCGCCCCGCGCCGACGGCGCGACCCTCCGTCAGGTCGAAACGCCGACGACGCCGGCGCGGATCGAGCAGCCGACGACTCCTGCGCCTGTGGCCGAGACCGCGCAAGCCAGTATTGTCGCGCCATCCTCGGCGCCCGCCGTCAGCGTCGCGACGGACTCGATTGCGCCGCCCACGCCGCCGGCAGCCGACTCAAAGGAGCTGAAGGAGCGGCTTCTGGAAGCCCAGGCCGCGGCTGCGCCCTTGCCCGAGCCGCTGCCGCCTCCCACCAAAGCGGATATTCCCGCCGCCGCGCCGGCGCTCGGCGGAGCCGCAGTCGCGCCGCTCGACGCCGCGCGGCCGAAAGCCGCCTTCGACGCAGCGCCGCCTGTCGACACGGCCGCGCTGGCGGAGCCGGACGACGAAGCGCCTTCGGCGCCAGCTGCGGCGCGCGAAAGCCAGCGTGACGATGAGCCCGCGACAGAGGGCCGCCGTGGCAAATGCTTCGTCAAGGTCGATGGCCACGTGCTCTTCGAGCGCGGCTGCATGCTGCGTCAGCCCAGGCGCTCCATGCTCACGCTCAACGCCGGCGACGAGGCCGTCGTCCTGACGCTCGAACATGGACGGACGTGGACGGCGAGCCTCGGCGGCCGCAACCTCGGCAAGGTGTATCGGACAGGCGAGTGCTGGGGCCGGCGCCGCCAGGTCTTCATCTGCGCCAAGGGCGCGTAAACGCAGCCTGCGGGCGCGGCGGCGCGCGCCGCGACTTTGGATGCAAACAGCCCCGCCGAACGTCAGCGGCGGGGCTGTTGCGTTTCTCTCTCGAAGGCTGCGATGACGGATTACTGCGGCGTCATCCGGCTATTTCCCCGCCGAGGATTTCGACGACCTCGCGAGTCTGCGGATCGACGAGAACCACCTGTCGGCTCACGACGAAGTAACTGTATCGCTCTGCGCCCGGAACGCCCGGAACAGACAATGGCGTAAGAGTTATGGCCTGTGGAACGCGTTCCCCGATCCTCAATGTGCAGGTCTCACGTTCGTTCCCGACGACGTCCCGCATCACGGTCTGGTACACCGTTCGCTGTTGATCGCGGTTCAGACTGAACCGTTGTGCGCTCCGGTCGATGGCGTTCCGATCAATGGACCCGCGAGGTCCATGATCCCGCGACCTGACGCTATCCTCCTCCGCGACTATGGCGCCGCCGCCTTCGTCGAAGGTCGCCACCACCTCGCGGCTCTCCGGAGCGACGACGACGATTTCATCTTCCACGACGACGTAATCGTAGCCGGCATATTGCGGAACAATGCTCACGAAGGCCGCGGGGAGGGGATACAGCCTGACATGGGACGGCAAGCGCGCGCCGATCCCAACGAAGAAATCGGACCGAGAGAAAGTCTGCACGTTTCGTCGTTGCAGGATGTTCCGGACCACCCGCGCCTGCCTTCGGTCAAGCGTCACGCTGCCGGTCTGGACCGAACCGGCGCCCCGACCCCGCGTCTGCGCAGCTGTCTCCGAGCCAGACCTTGGCGTCGCAAAGGGTTGGCGCGTTTCGCCCTGATCGCGCGCGGAAGGCACGGCCGGCGTATCCTGTCGCTCCGCCCTAGAGCGGCCGGTTTGGTCGGCGCCCCGACGCGTTTCAGCCGATGGAGTCTGACGAGAAGGCGCCGCCTGGCCACGCATGGCCGGCTTCGCATCTTCGGCTTTGTCCCCGTCCGCCTGTCCGGCCGCGCCGCGACGCGGGGCCGCTTGATCGCGGGCGGAAGGCGACATGGCCTTGCTCTTACGTTCAGCCTTGTCCCGGCGCGCTTCGTTGGCGTGCTGGCGCCTTCGCTCAGTTCGGCTGGCGGCCTTTCCATCGGGTGAGGCATCGCCCTGAGCCTCGGTCTTCTGCGCGCCTCGCCGGCCGGAAGCGTCGTCGGCTTCCTTTGTCGAGCTTCTACCTTTGGTCGCGCGCATATCGCGTCCGGCTGCTGGCGCGCCAATGCGCGGCGCTTGGCGCGGAGCAGTTCGCCCGATCGACGGCTTTGCGCCGGATTCTCCCGCTCCCCCAGCCGACGGCGCCTGAGTCTGGGCCGAGGCGCTTGCGACAATGAGCGCCAGCGCGCTGATCGTCGATGACGCAAAGACTATTAAGCGCATAGGGGCCTCCGCTTGTGGGATCTGATCTCCACTGTTCGTTCCTGGAGTTGAGCACCTTCAACGCGCAAGAACGGCGGATGTTCATGAATGCGCCTGTTGCATCTTTGCGTAGAACTCGCGGGGTTTCGAATTCTCAAGACGCGCCTAAGCCGCAATGCGCATATCTATCCTGCTGAGCGTTCGCTATTGCCGCAGGCGCGTTGCGGTTATGCCAACCGCGCATCGACGCTGGTTATGAATGCCAGCGGTCGCGCAACGGCGGGTCCGTTCGGATGTCGCTCTGAGGACTGCGGCGATCGCAAGCCAAACTACCGTTTGCGACGCGCGGGCTTTCGCTCACGTTCCCGTTTCGCGCCATTGCGCGGCGGGGCGCGGCGTTCGCCTCCGCTCGTGATCTCGAAACGCAAGGCGCCGGCGATCGGCGCCGCCTCGATGAGCCGCACCTCGATGACATCGGCGAGTCGGTAGCTGACGCCCGAGCGCGAGGTCAGCGCATGCGCCGCTGGGTCGTAGGCGTAATATTCGCGGCCCAATGTCGCCGCGGGCACGAAGCCGTCGGCGCCGGTTTCGAGCAGGCGCACGAAGAGCCCCGATTTCGTCACGCCGGAAATGCGCGCCTGAAAACGCGCGCCGATCTGATCGGCGAGATGATGCGCGATGAGCCGATCGACGGTCTCGCGCTCAGCCGCCATGGCGCGCCGCTCCGCGGCCGAGATGCGCGCCGCGATTTCCGCAAGTTCGCCAGCGGGCATATCGGGCAGGGCGCCTTCGCCGAACTTCAGCGCGCGAATGAGCGCGCGATGCACGATCAGATCGGCGTAGCGGCGGATGGGCGACGTGAAATGCGCGTAGCGACGCAGATTGAGGCCGAAGTGCCCGTAATTTTCATGCGTATATTCCGCCTGCGCCTGCGTGCGCAGAATGATCTCGTTGACGATGTTCTCGTGCTCCATGCCCTTCACGCGATCGAGGATCACATTGAAATGCGATGGGCGCAGCGTCTGGCCCTTGGCGAGCTTGACGCCGATCGTCGCCAGAAACTCCGAAAGCGCCGAGACCTTTTCGCGCGAGGGTTCGTCATGGGCGCGATAGATCAGCTGCTGGCGATGCTGCTCCAATGTTTCGGCGGCGGCGACATTGGCCAGAATCATGAATTCTTCGATCAGCCGATGCGCTTCGAGCCGCGGCGGAATGATGACGCGATCGAAGGAGCCGTCCTTCTTCAGAAGGATCTTGCGCTCGGGCAGGTCGAGATCGAGCGGCGCGCGCAGATTGCGCGCGTGCTGAAGCGCTTCATGCGCGGCGTAAAGCGGCTTGAGCACCGAGGCGAGCAGCGGCTTCGTCGTGTCGTCCGTGCGGCCTTCGATCGCATCCTGCGCCTGCGCATAGGCGAGCTTGGCGTGCGAACGCATCATCACGCGATGAAACTTGTGATCGATCTTCCTGCCCTTGCTGGTCACGCGCATGCGCACGGCGAGCGCGGGCCGATCTTCGCCGGGGCGCAATGAGCAGAGGTCATTGGAGATGCGCTCGGGCAGCATCGGCACGACACGGTCGGGGAAATAGACCGAATTGCCGCGCTCCAAGGCGTCGCGATCGAGCGCCGAGCGCGGCGTCACGTAATGTGCGACGTCGGCGATCGCGACCGTGACGATAAATCCGTCCTCATTATCGGGCGCGTCGTCCGGCGCGGCGTGCACCGCGTCGTCGTGGTCCTTGGCGTCCGGCGGATCGATCGTGACGAGCGGCAGGTCGCGCCAGTCTTCGCGTCCGTGCAGCGACGCCGGCTGCGCGCGTTCGGCCTCGGCTGTCGCCTCGGGGCGAAACACGTCGGGAATGTCATGCGCGCGCAGCGCGATGAGGCTCACGGCCTTCTCGCCCGTCACCGAGCCAAGCGTCTCGCGCACGCGGGCGCGCGGCGCGCCAAAGCGCGTCCTGCCGACGAGATCGACCGAGACGAGGTCGCCATGTTTGCCTTCGCCGATGTCGGCGGCGGCGACGGCGAGTTCGCGGCCGGCCTGCTTCTTGTCGATCGGCTCGATACGGCCGGCGCCGTTCGCCTCGACATGCAGCACGCCGAGCACGCGGTGGCGCTGGCGTGAGAGGAGTTTGACGACGCGCCCGACATAGGGCGGCTCGTCCGGACCCGCGTCGCGATCTGGTTCAGCGCGAACGAGCGCGCGATCGCCGACGCCGGGCAGGGGTTCGCCCGGCCGGGCGCGCCGCGGCGCCTGGATGCGAATGCGCGGCGCCGGCCCCAATTCGTCTTCGTCCCATTCGACCGGCGCAGCGATCATCTCGCCGTCGTGGTCGCGCGCCACGATGTCGACAAGCGCGACGGGCGGCAGCGCGCCCTTGCGCGCCACGCGCCGGCCGCGCTTTTCGAGAACGCCTTCGTCCGCGAGTTCCGCGAGCATGCGCTTGACGGCGATCCGATCGTCGCCGGTGAGGCCGAAAGCGCGGGCGATTTCGCGCACGCCGATCTTGCGCGGTCCGCCCGCCTCGGTTTCGCGGGCGATGAAGGCGAGGATGTCTTCGCGGGAGGGCGCGTGTTTTTCTCTAGTGTCTTTTTTCGCCAAGGACTCGCTCAAAAGAGGCAGAAAAAGCGGAACGATGCCGCGCTTGTCTTAAAGAGTCCGTCGGAGATGACGTCCGAGCGTCTCGACCGGACTCGTTGGCAAACATATAGGATGCCGGCGGCGATGTTGAAACGCCGCTTGACCATCAGCGAAATTCGAGACGGCGCTAACTCGCGGCCGCCTTCTTCGCCTTCGAGGCGGTCTTTTTCGCCGGCGGCTTCTTCGCCGCCGTCTTCTTGGCGGTCGCCTTGACCGTGCTCTTTACGGGTTGTGAGTCGTCGAAAGGCGTCTCGTCGCTGTCTTCGATCTTCTTCGTGGCTTTCGCCGGAGCCTTCTTCGCCGGCGCCTTCCTGGCCGGCGCTTTTTTTGCCGATTTCTTCGGCGCGCCGCCCTTTGTCGCGGTTTCGCCCTTGGCTTCGATGAGGCGCAGCGCCTCTTCGAGAGTCACCTCATCGGCCGAAGCGCCCTTGGGCAGCGTCGCGTTGATCTTGCCCCAATTGACGTAGGGGCCGAACCGTCCGGCGCGCACCGTGATCTTGCCGCCATCCGGGTGATCGCCGAGCAAGCGTCCGCCGGTCGCTCCCCCACCGCCGCCAGCGGCCTTCGCCGCGAGCAGCGCCAGCGCAGCTTCGAGCGTCAGCGCCGCGGGGTCGTCGCCCTTCGGGATCGTCGCGTTGACCTTGCCCCAGTTCACATAGGGGCCGAAGCGGCCTGATTTGACGCTCACCGAGCCGCCTTCCGGGTGATCGCCGAGCACGCGCGCCGGCTCCGCGGGGCCGCGGGAGAAGCGGGAGCCGCCGCCCGACTCCTTTTGGACGATGAGGTCGATGGCGCGGTTGGCGCCAATGCTCAGCACATCATCGTCGCGGCCGATATTCGCGTAGGTCTTGCCATGCTGCACATAGGGACCGAAGCGTCCGATGCCGGCGACGATGGGCTCGCCGCTCGTCGGATGTTTCGCGACCTCGCGCGGCAGGGAGAGCAGGGCGATAGCCTGAGCGAGCGTCAGATCGTCGGGCCGGATGTTCTTGGGCAGCGAGGCGCGCTTGGGCTTCTCGCCGCCTTCCTCCTGTTCGCCTTCCTGCACATAGGCGCCAAAGCGGCCGTCCCGCAGCGTGACTTCAGCGCCGGTCTCGGGATTGACGCCCAGCACCTTGACGCCCGGCCGCGCGGCGTCGGCGGCGTCGCCCGTCGGCGGCGACAGCGTCCGCGTGTAGCGGCACTCGGGGTAATTCGAGCAGCCGACAAACGCGCCGAATTTGCCGACCTTCAGCGAGAGCTGGCCGGCGTTGCACGCCGGACAGAGCCGCGGATCGCTTCCGTCCTCCTTCGGCGGGAACACATGCGGGCCGAGCAGCTCGTTCAGACTGTCGAGCACCTCGCTGACGCGCAGGTCCTT
Source organism: Methylocystis sp. (assembly GCA_051061385.1). Lineage (GTDB taxonomy): Bacteria > Pseudomonadota > Alphaproteobacteria > Rhizobiales > Beijerinckiaceae > Methylocystis. Next base: position 20,682 of record JBPFDX010000043.1, on the reverse strand, counting down.
GGTGCCGTCCACGGCGGCGGAGAAATCCTTCCAGAAGTCCCGCAGCACCTCTTTCCAGTCGATCTCATTATTCGAGACGAGATCGAGCTTTTCCTCGAGGTCGGCGGTGAAGTCGAACTCGACGTATCGCGAGAAGAAGCTTTCGAGAAAGGCGACGACGAGGCGGCCCTTGTCCTCGGGCACGAGCCGCTTCTTGTCGAGTCGGACATAGTCGCGGTCGCGCAGCACGGCGAGCGTCGAGGCGTAGGTCGAGGGCCGGCCGATGCCGAGCTCCTCCATGCGCTTGACGAGCGTCGCCTCGGTGAAGCGCGGCGGCGGTTCGGTGAAGTGCTGGGTCGCGTCGATCTTTTCGCGCGTGCACGGCTCGCCCTGCGCCCTCGCGGGCAGGCGGCCGCCATCCTCGTCCTCTCCGTCGTCGCGGCCTTCCTGGTAGAGTTCGAGAAAGCCCGGGAAGCGGACGACCTGACCCGTTGCGCGCAGCTCCAGATTCCTCGGGCCGGCTTTCGCGTCGATTTCGACGGTCGTGCGCTCGAGTTCGGCCGACTCCATCTGACTCGCGATGGTGCGCGTCCAGATCAACTCGTAGAGCTTCGCCTGTTCGGGCTCCAGATATTTCGCGACCTGCTTGGGCAGGCGCGCGGGATCGGTCGGACGGATCGCCTCATGCGCTTCCTGCGCGTTCTTGGCCTTGGTCGTATATTTGCGCGGAACGGAAGGAACGAAGCGGTCGCCGTATTCCTTTCCGATCACCTTGCGCACCCCGGCGACGGCCTCGGGCGCCATGTCGACGCCGTCAGTTCGCATATAAGTAATGAGACCGGCCGTCTCGCCGCCGATGTCGACGCCCTCATAGAGCCGCTGGGCGATGCGCATGGTGATCGCCGGCGCGAGCCCGAGCTTTCGCGACGCCTCCTGCTGCAGCGTGGAGGTCGTGAAGGGCGCATAGGGGTGCCGCTTGACCGGCTTCGCCTCGACCGAGCGCACGACGAAGGCGGCCGTCTCCAGAGCCTTCTTGAAGTCCTCGGCCTCCTGGCCGGCGCCGATGTCGAGCCGCTGGATCTTCCTGCCGTCGGCGCCTACCAGCCGCGCCGTGAAGGGTTCGCCAGCCTTGGTCTTCAGATGGGCGACGAGCGACCAATATTCGCGCGGGACGAATTTCTCGATTTCGAGTTCGCGGTCGCAGACGAGGCGAAGCGCCACCGATTGCACGCGGCCGGCCGAACGGGCGCCGGGCAGCTTGCGCCACAGCACCGGCGACAGGGTGAAGCCGACGAGATAGTCCAGCGCGCGGCGCGCCAGATAGGCGTCGACCAGCGCCTGATCGATCTGGCGCGGATGCGCCATGGCTTCCTTGATCGCGTCCTTGGTGACGGCGTTGAAGACGACGCGCTCGATCTTCTTGTCCTTGAGCGCGCGCTTCTTATTCAGAATGTCGAGAAGGTGCCAGGAGATGGCCTCTCCCTCGCGGTCGGGGTCGGTCGCGAGGATGACCTTGTCCGCGCCCTTGACCGCGTCGGCGATGGCCGAGACGCGCTTCGCGCCCTTGGCGTCCATTTCCCAGACCATGGAGAAGTCCTGGTCGGGATCGACCGAACCGTCCTTGGCGGGAAGGTCGCGGACATGGCCATAGCACGCTAGAACGTTGAAATCTTTACCTAAATACTTGTTGATCGTCTGCGCTTTGGCGGCCGACTCGACGATAACGACATTCATATCGCGACAATTCCAGGAGGTGCGCCGGTGAGGCGCGAGCGGCGGAAGATGGTCAAAATGGGCGCTGCCTGTCAAATTGGCTACCCCCGGACTTTACGGAAGCTGCGCCATGGAAAAGCCAATTCCGCCTCGGCTGTCTGCCGTCGAGGCGGCCTCCGTCGCCGCGCGCGTCAGGCCGTCGAGCTACCCGGAGCCATTCGCGGGAAGGGTGCGTGGGCGCGAGAAGCGGCCTTTAGGCGACGTCTTCGGCCTGAAGAATTTCGGCGTCAATCTGACGCGGCTTGCCCCCGGCGCGCAGTCCGCGCTGAAGCACCGTCATAGCCGGCAGGACGAATTCGTCTTCATTCTGGAGGGAGAGCCGACGCTCTTGCTCGACGATGACGAGACCGTCCTGCGGCCCGGCATGTGCGCCGGCTTCCCGGCGGCGGGCGCGGCGCATTGTCTGATCAATCGCACCGATCGGGACGTCGTCTATCTTGAGATCGGCGACCGCTCGGCGGGCGATGCGGCGAGCTATCCGGACGACGATCTGATGGCGGAACTCGGCCCCGACGGCCGCTGGACTTTCTCTCATAGGGACGGCAGGCCATATTGAAGTCGCGGCAAAACGCACGCTCTTGCTCGCCATGACGCCCTCCTGTAAGAGCGAGCGCACGCGGCGCACGCCGCGCTACGGCCTCGTGGCGGAGTGGCTACGCAGAGGACTGCAAATCCTTGTACGGGGGTTCGATTCCCTCCGAGGCCTCGCGCTTTTTCAGGCGATGAATTGGCGGCGTCATTTCAAGGGCGCGCCTAACGATAACGCAACGGAAAAGGGCCGCGCGGGGGCGCGCAGCGCACTTCGGTCAGGTTTCTCGACGGTTGCGCTATAGTTCAGGCGACATCAACATCGAAGAGGGTAAGGATGCTGAATGCGTTGATTGCGGATGCGCAGACGCGGCTGGATCAGGCGCGGCGCGAGTTGAAATCCGCCGTTCTTGATTTCGAGGTTCCGGACGACAAGGTTCTGGAAATGCGGGCCGCCACGCGCCGGGTCTATGACGAACTCAGCGCGCTGGATCGCAAAAAGCTGAGAAGAGGCTTGTTCGGATTTCTGAAGTTCTGGTGACCCTCATGCGGCGCGCGGGCTCTTTCGCCCGCCGACGCGCGCTCCATAATTGATTAGGAGCGCGCGTTCATCGCGCTGCAGAACGAGGTCGCTAATGATCAGTCCTGAAACGCCTCCTGGCGCCGAGGTGATTTGCGTAGACGCGACAGCGGGACCCTACGGACGTTGCAATGGCTTGGTTCGTGGCGCGATTTACACAGTTGCGCGAATCGCCCGCGGCATCGACGGCGGTCACGTCGTTATTGTCGCGGAAGTGTCGCCCTGGCGGACATATGCGCCGCCGTGGGGCGTGGTTGAGGTCGGTTTCGAGCTTCGCCGCTTTCGCTATCTCGACATACCGGACGAACTGACGAGGCTGCTGCACGAGACGCAGCTCGAGGAGGTCTAGCCCTTCCCGTCAGCGCGCGGGCGACGCTTCCGGCGCATCGGGGCGCTGCAGCAGCGGCGCGGCTGCGTCCGAGCGGCGGATAAACGCTTGCGTGTCAAGGCCCAGCGCCAGTTCGCCCCAGCGGCCGGCAAGCTCGAGGGCGATGCTTGGAGCGAAGTCGGCGGTCTTGCCGGCGCTGTCGGACTCGCGAGCAACCGCTCTGACCGAGAGACTGCGATCCGGCAGGCGCGCCGCGCCGCTGAACGCGAGCGAGAAACCCGGTCCGCGCGCCACGCCTTCGGCGATGTCGGCCACGCCGTTCTCGATTTTTGCGGTCGCGCTCGCGGCGTCGAGCGCCGACCGGCCGGAGCGGATGTCGAAAGCGCTCGACAGGGGGCGCTTCTCCAGTCGCCGCAACGCCTTCTCGAGATCGACGCCGGAGATCTCGCCGTCAACGAGCGCGACGCTCGCGCGTCCGTTCAGACTTTGCATCAGCCTCGCCATTGTGTCGCCAGAGCCGTCGAGGGCCAAAGTCGCGTTGAGCGCTCCAGCGAGAATGGGCTTTCCGAAAGCGTCCCATAAGAGCGGTCCTGCCTCGACCGCGGTCGTCTGGGCGTTGGCGCGCAGGACGAGCCCGTCGGGCCCTGGCGCAATTGACGCCCGAAACTTGAGGGCGCCGCGGTAGGCTTTCGCCTGGCTTATCGCGAACTCCGCCGCGCCATCACGCAAAGTGACCTCGAACGCGGCGTCTTCGACCTTCAGTCGACCAAGCCGGGCGTGGCCGACCGCAAGATGCACATCGACATCGGCGCCGGACAGATCGGGCAGCGCTAACGGCTGCTGGCTCCACTGTCCGTTCTCGGCGACCAGCGGCGGCGCGTCGGCCAGAAACGGCCGCAGGGACAGGAATTCGCTCTTGAGCGACGCGGTCAGCGTCGGCCGGCCATCTTCTTTCTGGAAGTCGAGGTCGCCGTGAAATTCATTCCCGTCGACAAACAGTCGCGCGTCCTTGAAGTGCGCTTCTCCGGGCGCGAGCGTCGCCTGAGCCGAAAATTGCGCATCGGTAAAGGGACCGGGCAGGGGCGCGGCGACGCCGAACAGCGCGAGCGCGTGAGGCGCTGAAGCGGCGGCGGCTGCGACGTGGCCTGCGAAGCGGGCGTTAGCGCCGAGCTGGCCGACGCCCTGCGCCTCGAACTGGAAGGTCTTGCCGTCGAGCCGCGAAGTGACGACGGACTCCTCGCCGCGCAGCAGCGCGCCGGGACGCGCCACCCACAGGATCGCTTCAAGCCGTTCGCCGTTCAAATCGAACGCGGCCGTGAGAGCCGCAGCCTCGCCGATACGGCGCCATTCGAAGTTGGCGTTCAGTCTCTCAAGCGCATACAGGCGACCGCGATAGGTGATGCGCGCCTCGCCGTCGACGACGGACACGACGCCAAATCGCACATTGTCGGCCGCCGCGGCTTCGAGCGTGGCCGGCTTTGCGGCGGCCGCCCGAGCGGCCGCGGCCGGCGCGCCCGACGGCGTCTTGTCGAAGTCGATCCGCGCGTGCGGTCGAAGGAGTTTGACCGCCGCGACCTTGAGCCGTCCCGTGAGCAGCGGCAGAACGTCGACATCGCCGCGAAGCTCGCTCGACTCGATCAGCAGCGCGGCATTGCGATCGGCGAAGGCGACGCCTTCGACCCTGATGCTTGGCCGAGGAAAAATAGAGAAGGTCGTTCGGCCGCGCGCAGCGACGTAGAGCCCGGAAGAGCCTTGCAGCTGATCGGCGACCGCCTCCATGAGAGCGCCAGGCGAGAAGAGCCATGGCGCGATCGCCGCCGCCGTCGCCGCGAGGGCCGCGGCCGTCGCCACTGAGATCGCCAGCCGGCGAAACGCAGCGCCGGAGTAGCGGCGGGCGTTGAGAGCTGATGAGGTCTTGTCGGTTACGGCGGACGGCGGCAAGCCGTGTGCTCTCCTGAAGCGAGTCTCGTTCGCATCGCTTTTCGCGGCCAAGGGCGGCGATAAAGTGGCGAAAGGCCGAGCCTAGCGCTCCTCGGCGCGCGCCAGTTCGGCGCGCAGCGCGTCCAGGATCTCTTCGACGTAAAATGGTTTTTCGACCATGGCGTGTTCGAGATGCGCCTCGGGCAATCCCGCGCGCCCGCACCCCGTCGTGAAAATGAAAGGGCAGCCTCGGGCGGCGAGCGCGTCTGCGACGGGGTCGATCTTTTCGTGGCCGATATTGACGTCCAGCAGCGCGAGATCGAGGCCGTCCTCGCGCGAAAGCCGCACCGCGTCTTCGACGCTGCGAGCCATCCCCGCGATAACTAAGCCGAATTCCGCGAGGGTCTCTTCGAGAGCCAATGCGATATAGGGATCGTCTTCGACAATAAGCAGCCTCCGCCCGAGCAAAGGATCGCTCGCGCGCTGCGATTCGTCGCTCGGCAGAGCCGAAGACGAAAGGTCGGTGGAGCCCGAAACCGACATAAACGAATGGTGGGGCGGTTTCCCACGGTTGTCTAGCTTTCGGGCGGCGTTTGGCGCGAATTTGCGTGCAATATGGCGAACGCCGCCCACCCTGCGAACGCGCACCAGCTCAGTATCGTCAATCCGCCGCCGATCGGCGCGGCGAGCGGGAAAAGTTTCCCGGCGAGAAAGACCCTAGCGACGAGGTCGCCCGAAAAAAGCGTGACCCCGATCTGCAGCGCCAGGGCGATGCCGGCGAGCCAGCGCGCTTCCCGCTTCGGCGTCGTGCGCACGAGCGAAGCGAGGCCGACGCCGGCGGCGGCGTGGATCATCAAAAACTGGCTCGCCGTCGCAAGCAAAGGGCTCGCGTCGACGTGAGCCGCCGCAGCGGCCAGAGCGACGCCGGCGGCTCCTTGAAGGGCGGCGATGGCGGCGACGACAAAAGCTAATCTCAACAGCGAACTCCGTTTCCGCGTGCTCGCAACAGACTTTCTTCGCCTGTAGGCGCGCCAGACGCTTCCTGCGAAGGATATAGGCGCGGAGCAGGGTCGACCAGTTCTCTCCTGACGGAGTCGCTGCGCCTAAAATATCCGTTCCAGCACGGTGACCGTGTCGCCCGGCCGCACCGGATAATCGAGCGGCACCCGTCCTGTCACCGGGCAGCCGTCGATGACGCGCGTGAGGTCGGCGCCGCCGTCGAAACCGCGCGGGCTGAAGCCGCCGGCGATGGCGATGGCGGTGCGCACGGTCATGCTGTCCACAAAGGGATATTGTCCCGCGTTCACGACTTCGCCCAGTATGAAAAACGGCCGAAACGCCTCGACTTCAACGGCGACGTGGGGGTCGCGGATATAGCCGTTGCGCAGCCGCGCTGCGATCAGCCGCTCGACCGCGCTGGCGTGAAGACCCTGCACCCTGACCGAACCGATGAGCGGCATGGAGATGCGGCCGACTCCGTCCACCGTATAGGCGTTGGACAGCGCGTCCTGACCAAACACGATCACGCGCAGTCGGTCGCCGGGGCCGAGCGTATAGGCCTCGTAGACTTTCTCGGGATATAGGAGTTCCGGACGGTAGTCGCCCGGCGCCGCGCATGCCGAAAGCAACGCGCCTGTGAGCACGGCGACCGCGAGGGCGACCTTCCTGGCCATTCCCGACCTGACTCTTCAGTTAAGATTCGCTTTTCGTCGCAGCGCGACCTCGTCTTTTTAATGCGACATGGTTAACAAACATTCACCTCTGCGCCCGGCGCCGGTTAACTTCTCTTAAACCATGAATTCATTATCACTCGGCTGGACGCGGAGTGAGCGATGCGACGCGGTCATGCAGCGAGCGGCGACGGCGTGGTCAGCGGCGTCGACCTGGCGCGAGTCGGCGAAGTCCTGCTCGAGCGCCGCTGGCGGCTGATCGGACCGACGCTCGCCGCCTTCATTGGCGCGCTGCTGTTCGTCAGCATCGTTGCGCCGCGCTATAGCGCGCAAACCCGTTTGCTGTTGGAAAGCCAGGAGCGCATTCTCACCCGCGCCGGCAAGAGCAAGCGGATCGATCAGTCCCCGCCCGACGCTCACAACGTGCAGAGCAGCGTGCAACTGCTCACATCGCATGATCTGGCGCGACGCGTGATCAAGTCGCTCGGCCTCGGCGACGCCGACGAATTCAACCCGCTCGCACATGGGCAGAGCGTGCTGAGCCGCGTGATGATGGCGCTCGGAGTCATTCGCGATCCGACGCTCGTTGCGCCAGAGGAGCGGATTCTCGAAAGATTTTCGGAACGGCTCGCCATTCGCACGTCCGTCCATTCGCCGGCGCTATCGGTCGAGTTCTGGTCGCGCGATGCTGATTTGGCGGCTCGATCAGCGAACGCCGTGGCCGAAGCCTTCATCGAGATGCAGCAGGAGGCGAACCGCGCCAAGGCCCATGCATCAGCGCAGACGCTTGCAGCTGTGGTCGCCGACCTGAAGACGCAAGTTGCCGACGCCGAGGCGCGCGTAGAAGCGTTTCGCGCTCTTTCGCCTTCTCTGACGGAGTCGAATGACGCCGGCATTTCTCCACAGTACGTTGGAGATTTGAACGCCGAGCTGTCAGCGGCGCGGAGAACAGCGCGCGCCGATCCGCAAGCGAAAGCCGAAATGCTGAGAGAGATGCTCCGGCAGGGCCGGATCGATGCGATTGTGGATGTCGCGGATGACGCGGATGACGAGCCGCTGCGTCGCCTCTATCTGCGTCGCGCCGAGCTTCGCACGAAATTGGCCTTTGAATCGCGGACTTTGCTGTGGAAGCATCCGCTTATCAAAGAGCTGAGCGCGCAGCTCGCTGATGTTGATGGGCAATTGCGTTTGGCTGCCGAGCGTACGGCGCGTGCGCTCGAGAAAGCCGCTCGCGAGCAGGCCCAGATCTCGCGGCGTTCCGAAGATCGCGACGGCGCCCCGATGATAGAAGGGGATGCGCTCGCGCTGGAACGCGCCGCAAAGCTGCTCAAGCAGCAGTTGCTGGCCGAGACAGCCAATTATCAGCAGGCGCTCGGGCGCGAAGGTCAGAAGGCGGCGCGGGCGGACGCGCGCATTGTTCGACGCGCCGCGCCGTCGCGACTGCCATTATTGTCTAGAACATTTGCGATGACAGGTTTCGCAATGCTCTGCGCGTTTCTGCTCGCGGCCGGAGAAATCATCTTCAGCGAAATGCTTCACGGCTCTCGGGACTCGACGCAGACAGGCGGCAGCGCGACGGGGCGGTCCTCGTCGCGCGCGACGGCGATAGAGGGCGCCGGGTCTTGCTCACGCCCGACGATCTCGCGCGTGTGGGACTGATCGGCGACGCCCGAAGCGATCGTGATCACGCAGCCGCCGCCAAATGTCGCGGTCGAGCTGTATCTGTATAAAGCGGCGCTCTCGCAAAGGCCGCCAAGCGCACTTATATTGCCGCGAGAGAATTGCGGGAGAGCGAAATGAGCGCAATCGGCGTCTTGATTTGTCTGGCGATCGCCGCCTCGGCGGGCCTCGGCGTTTATCTGCGCCTGCGGCAGATGGCGATGGTCGAGGCCAACCGCGACCAGGTGCCGCCGGATTTTGCGCGAGAAGTGACGCTCGACGATCATCGACGCGCCGCGGAATATACGATTGCGAAAACGGAGTTTTCCATCGCGGAATCGGTTTTCGACGCCGCAATTTCAATTCTGTGGCTCGCGGTCGGGCTCGCGCCGCTCTACGCGGCGATCGCCGCGCTCGTCGAACCGGGCCTTGTCCGCAGCGTGCTCTTTGTTCTCGCTTTCGGTCTGATCGGCAGTTTCATCGACATGCCCTTCGCAGCCGCGCGCGCGTTCTGGCTTGAGGAGCGTTTCGGATTCAATCGCCTGACGCCGCGAAAATTCCTCGTGGATCAGGCGAAGAGCGGCGCGCTGGAACTCGCCATTTCGACGCCTTTGCTTTTCGGGATGTTCTGGCTGCTGGGCGCCGCGCCCAACACATGGTGGCTGTTCGCCTATGTCGCCTTCATCGCCATCGCGATCGCCATGACCGTGATCTACCCCACGGTCATCGCGCCGCTGTTCAACAAATTCACGCCGCTGGAAGAGGGCGCCATGAAGCGGCGTATGGAGGCGCTGCTCGCCAAATGCGGCTTCGAGTCTAAAGGCCTTTACGTGATGGACGCGTCGACGCGCTCCACGCATGGCAACGCCTATTTCAGCGGGTTCGGGAAGGCGAAGCGCATCGTCTTCTTCGACACGCTGCTCGAAAAGCATTCGCCGGACGAGATCGAGTCGATTCTCGCGCATGAGCTCGGCCACTTCAAATTCGGCCATGTGCGGCAGATGCTGTTGCAGGGAGCGGCGATCGCCTTCGTCGGCTTCGCGGTGCTCTGGTGGGCCTTCGGCTCCGACGTTTTTGCCGGCTGGTTCGGTCTCCCGAACGATCCGGGCGTCGTGCTTGTCGCGCTGCTGCTCGCCCGCGAGCCGATCTCACATGTTCTGACGCCGTTGCTCGCATGGCGGTCGCGGCGGGCCGAGTTCGAGGCGGACGCCTTTGCGCGCGATCTCGTCGGGAAGGAGCCGATGATCTCGGCGTTGACGCGGCTGACGCGTGACAACCTCGCGACTCTGACGCCGGACCCGCTCTACGCGACCTTCTACTTCTCGCATCCGCCGGTGCCGGTGCGCGTCGCGCAACTGCGCGCGGCGGCGTAGCGCGCGAACGGCCGCGGCGCTGGAGTTGCTTGGCGGCCGCGGCCTCTACGGAAAGGCTAATTTGAACGTGGCGCCGCCGCCGGGCGTGTCCTCGACCCATATGCGCCCGCCGTGCGCGTCGACGATTTCCTTGGCGATGGCAAGGCCGAGCCCGGTGCCGGGACTGGCTTCGCTCTTTCGCCAGAAGGGCTCGAAGATCATCTCTCGGTCGGCAGCGGCGATCCCTTCGCCGTGATCGATGACCTCGACGATTTTGTCGCTATCAATCCGGACGACGACCGATCCCTTGGACGGTTCGGCGCGCAGGGCGTTGTCGATGAGATTGGTTAGCACGCATTCGACGGCGCGCTGATTGCCGCGCGTTTCTGCGTTGGCGGCGCAGTCGAAATCGATGAAGCGGTCACGGTCGATCGCGAGCGGCAGCAAGTCCGAGACAACGCGCCTGGCGGCGATGGAGAGATCGACGCGCTGGTCGAGCGGCGCCTGACCTTCCGTCAGTCGTGCCGCGACCAGCATCTCCTCGACGATCGAGCGCAGCTGGCTTGCATCGCCGAGCAATTCGCTCTTGAGAGGCGAGGCTTTCGCATTCTCCAGTCGCGCGCGCATGATCGCGAGCGGCGTGCGCAGCTCATGCGCGGCGTTGGCCGTGAAACGGCGCTGACGCGCCGCCCAGGCGTCGAGTCTCTTGAGCGCCTCGTTCACTGCGTCGACGAAAGGCGCCACTTCGATGGGAACATCATCGGAGAGCAATCGCTTGTTCAATGAGTTCATGTCGATTTGCGCCACCTCGGCTGCGGCGCTGCGCAGGGGCGTCAATCCCTGCCGGACCGCGAGCCATGCGGTCGCGCCGGAGAGCAGGGCGGCGGCGACGAGATAGGCGGCGACGCTCAGGAGATCTTCGCGCATCGACAGGAAAATATCCTCCCAGCGGAATTTCGCCCGATAGCTCGCGATCTGAAACCGCCCATAGGGCGTCCAATGCGGTCCCATGAAACCCAGCGTCGGCGTATCGGGATCGCCCGGCAATACGAAATGCGAATGCGTGGGGCTCACCGCGACGACATTTTTTAGCGTCGCGACGAGCTCCGGCGAGGAGCCGGGGACAGGCAGCTTCGTCCTGAAGTCAAAGGCCGCATATCTGAATGCAGGGAGCCGGTTCAGCTCGGAGTCAAGTTGGGGCGTAGGAATGATATGGACGTCGCCGGCCTCGTCGGGTTTGAGCGAATCAATCACGAGATTGGCGGCGCGGAAGGCGGCAAGCTCGTCCCAAGACTGGGTAAATCTTTCAACGCCAGAGAGGCCGAGGCCGAGCGTGACCGCCCAGGCAAGAACGAAGGCGGAAATCTGCGCCAGCATGAGGTAACCGACCGTCCGGCGCGCCAGAGACGAGCCCCGCGTCACGCGTCGCCCTCAATTTCCTTCGTCTCCCGCAGAATATAGCCCAGAGCGCGCGCTGAATAGATTTCGACTTGCGCATCGGAGGCGGCGAGTCGCGTGCGCAGCCTCGAAACGAGCGAGGTCAGCGCGTGATCCTGAACCTCCTCGCCATATCCATAAAGCTCCGCGTTCAACGCCTCGCGCGAGACGACGCAATTCGCGCGTCTGACGAGAGTCGCGAGCAGGATCAGCTCGCGACGCGACAGCAGCAGGGGACGATCCTTGACGAACGCCTCCCTTCTCTCGAGATCGAAGGACATGGCGCCGATCACGACCGGCGGCGCCGGGCTCGCGCCGTGCTTGCGCAGGTTCGCGCGGATCCGCGCAATCATTTCATCGAGATTGAACGGCTTCGTCAGATAGTCGTCAGCGCCGGCGTCCAGCCCTTCGATCCGATCGTCGATCGCGTCGAGCGCCGTGAGCATCAAAATCCGAGTCTCGGGCCGCATCTTGCGAATGCGGGGAACGAGCGACACGCCGTCGCCGTCGGGCAGGCGCCGGTCGAGCAGGGCGAGCGAATAGGCGCAGCTATCGAGCGCTCGGAGCGCTTCCTCGATCGTTTCAACCTGATCGACGTCGTAACCCGAGCGCTGGATCTTCTCGACGACTTGGCTCGCCAAGCTGGCTTGGTCTTCAACCAGAAGAATTCTCATGGGACGCCGCTCCCAAACGCCGCCGCAAGAGGGCGTCGATGCATTTCATAGCCAAGCGCGCGCCGCTGGCAAGCTCAAGTCGGCGGCGCCGTGGCATGCGCATGCTCCCACGGTCTTACTGTTGCGCTTGAGCAACACTCCCCGCATTTGTTGGCGTTTCTTCCCTTTGCGAGGTTCCCGCGACCTTTCATCGCTATGCATGGAAGAGACAGATCGGTCGCGGGTCCTCGGCGGGGGAGGCGGACCGGCGCAGGAGCGGGTCAAATGATCAAAGAGGCGAGAGGAAGCAGCTGGCGCACGGCCATGCCGCGCCCGTTCGCCGTCTTCTTCGCGCTTCTGTTTCTGACGCAGAGCATTGTTGCTCTGGCCGGCTTGCGACCGGCCCATGGCGTCATGGGAGCGGAGGCGGGATTCGCCCTCTCCTCCGACGATCGTCCCTGCGCCGACAACGACATCAACGGAAACGCTGGAAGCGGCGGCTGTCTCCATGCGGCTTGCTGCATCTTCTGTCCCACTGCTTTTGTGTTGCTTGGATTGATCGCGGTTTGGGCGCTCACGCCATTCGCGTCATTGAAAGGCAGCCCCCACCTTCGGGCGCGCATTTTTGAAATCCCGATAGGCGCGCCATCCGGCTGGGCGACATCCTGGTCGTCGCAGGCGCCGCCGCTCTTCTCCTGATCGAACTCGGCCAGTCGGCCTCGCGCTTTGGCGCACTGCGATCACGACGGCCTTTGCGCCGCATCAGGAGAATAGAACAATGTTGCCCGCCTTGCTTTCGCGCGGCGTTTCCGCCGGCGCTCTGACGCTCGCCTTCACTACTTTAGCCTATGCGCAGCAATCGCTGCCGACGATCGACATCGGCGGCCAGCGGCGCCCGGCGCCTTCCCCGCGTGTCGCGCCGGCGCCGGCGCCGGGTCCGGCGACGAGCGGCGTCGCCGCCGTCCCTTCCCGATTCCGGAGCGAACCAAAGACGCCGACGCAAGGCTATGTCGTAACGGAAGCGACGACCGCGACCAAGGTGGACATCCCGATACGGGAACTGCCTGTCTCGGTGCAGGTGATTCCAAAGCAGGTTCTGAAAGATCAGAACATTACTCAGGTTCAGGACGCGCTTGAGAACGTCTCGGGCGTGACGTCGAACAGCAATGACGAAGCCGGCTATAATTTCAACATTCGCGGCTTCCAGAGTCTCAACATCTATCGAAACAATCTGCGCACCGAAGCCTTTGTCTTCGACACGGCGAACATCGAGCGAATCGAAGTTCTGAAAGGACCTGCGTCAGTTCTCTACGGCCGCGCGGAGCCGGGCGGCCTGATCAATCTCATCACTAAAGAACCCCTTGCCCAGCCGCGCTACGTTATCGAGCAGCAGGTCGGCAACTACAATTGGTACCGCACGCAATGGGATGTTTCCGCTCCGGTCGAGCAAGCGTCGGGGCTTGCGTATCGCGTTACGGGCGCCTACCAGAACTGGGGCTCGTTCCGCAACTTTCGGAACGGTTCTGAGAAATTCTTCATTGCGCCGGTCGTGAGCTACCGGCCGTCAGAGTGGACGGACTTCACGGCCGACGCCCAGTTTCAAACGCAAAGCACCCGAGCGGAAGTCGGGTTGCCTCCGATCGGCCCCAATTTGCCAGACATTCCGCTCAATGTTTCGCTCAATGAGCCCAACGAGCCGAGGGTCCGAAACAATCAACTCTATGTCGGCTATCGATTCCGCCAGAATCTAAAGGAAGACTGGAAGGTGACGAATCGGTTCCTCTATTCGCAGTTGAGATCGCCCGCAAACCCCGTGCTGACGGCCGCTTGCCAACCCTTCCTCTGTATCGATCCGACGACGTTCCGATTTCAACGACAGGCCGCGGCTCAGTCAATCAATAACTATTCGTTCTCGACCAACATCGACATCGAGGGCAAATTCCAGGCGCTTGGCGGAAATCACATCTTCCTGACCGGTCTCGACTATTACAGTGGGAATTCCAGCTACTACGCGGCGACGTCATACGACGGCTTCTCGCCGGCGAACGTTCCGTTCAACCTCGTTGCGCTCAATCCTTTCGCGCCCTTCTACGGGCTCGTGCCGTCATCCTTCTATCAGGCGGGAATCATCGGTTCGGGTTACAAATTTCATTCGTCGTCGGTCGGGCGACAGAAGGGCTTCTATGTTCAGGACTATGTGACCTGGTTCGATCGCGTGCATGTGTTGGCGGGCGTCAGATATGACGTCGCCGATCAGACCAACGGAAACGTCTTTACCTGTTGCTCCGGCGATCCGGCCTTTGATTTCAGCGCGACGAAGGATGAGGCGATACGTAACCGCCTTGACGCGCCGACAGCGGTAGACAAAGCGTGGACTCCCAGAGCCGGCATTGTTTTCGACATTCTTCCTCAGTTGAACGTCTACGGCAGCTACACCAGGTCCTTCGGGCTGAACAATGGCCTTGGCACGAACCGCGAGCCATTGCCGCCGCAGCGTGGTCAGCAGTGGGAAGTTGGGTTGAAGGCCGAGCCGCTGCCAGGACTGACCGCGACGCTCGCCTTTTATCAGATCACGCGCTCAGGCGTGCCGGCGCCAACGCTCTCCTCGGGATTTGGCCTCTCTGTCGTATCAGGCCTGCAACGCAGCCGCGGCGTCGAGCTCGACGTTATGGGCGCCATCACCAACCGGCTTGCCATCATCGCGAACTATTCGCACATCGACGCCAAAGTGATCTCAGACGATGTCGTCAATCGGCTCAACCCGTTTGGGCTCTTGGATCCGACGATCTATGGCCCGCCGAGCGGCCTGCTCGGCAACCATCGCGATAATGTGCCGCGTCATACCGGCAAAGTGTTCCTCACCTACGACTTCGGCGAGAACGGCCTTGGTTTTCGCGTCGGCGGCGGCGTGACCGGCGCCTCGCACGCGTGGGGCGACATTCAGAACACCTTCATACTTCCCGGTTGGGCGCGTTTCGACGCCTTTGGAAGCTATGCGACGCTGATCGACGGCCACAAATTGACCGCACAGGTCAATCTGAAGAACATCAACAACGCCCGCTATTTCATCGGGCCAGACAACTTCTTCAACAACTTCACGCAGCCGTTTAGCGCCTTCCCGGCGAAGCCATTCACTGTGGTGGGTTCGCTGCGATTCGAGTGGTGACGTAGCGAACGAGCTTTCCCGCTCCTACGGCGGGAAAGCCCTCATGAAACCGGGAGTACGCCATGCACCGCGTCTTTTTTGTTTGGCTGCATCGTTGGGCGGGGCTTGCCATGGCTGGCTTTCTCATCCTCGTTGGCGTGACGGGAAGCCTGCTCGCCTTTTGGCTCGAGATCAATCAGTGGCTGACGCCGGAACTCTATCCCGCGCCGCGCGCCGCGATAGAACTCGACGCGGCGACGCTGGCGCGCCGCGCCGAAACCATGGTCCCGCAGGCGCGCGCGACGACCGTCTACATGGGCTATCCAGGCTCGGTCTCGATCGGCATGGAGTCGCGCGACGGCGCGCCGCCGCTCGACTTCCAATACATCCATCTCGATCCGATCGACGGCCGTGAACTCGGGCGGCTGACATGGCATGGGTTGCCGAGATATAAGAACGATATCATGCCCTTCGTCTATGGGCTGCACATGCATCTTGCGATGAGCGGGATCGGCGACTGGATCCTGGGCGCAGTCGCGCTCACCTGGACGCTCGACTGTTTCGTCGGCTTCTATCTGACGCTGCCGACGAGCGGCGAGCGCTCGCGCAAGAGCTTCTTCGCGCGCTGGAAGCCGTCATGGCTCCTGAAGCTCAAAAGCTCCTTCTATCGCGTGAACTTCGATCTGCATCGCGCGAGCGGACTGTGGTTCTGGGCGATGCTGCTCATCTTCGCTTGGTCCGCTGTCTTTTTCACGCTGCCAAATTTCTATACGCGCGCGACGCGGCTTGTTCTCGATTACGACACGCCCGTCTGGGCGCAGGAAGGAAGACCGCAGAGCGATCCGCGCGCGCCGATGGAGTGGGAGGCGGCGCAGGCGACGGGCGAACGGCTGATGCAAGAGCAGGCGCGCCAGCACGGCTTTGCAATCGAACGCCCGCTCGCGCTCTATCATCTGCGCGACAAGGGTCTTTACGAATATCGCGTGCGCTCGTCGCGCGACATCGGCGACAAAGCCGGCTCGACCTCGATCCTGTTCGATTCACGCTCGGGTGAACTGATGAGCCTCAGCCTGCCGACGGGCCAGCGCAGCGGAACGACGCTGACCACCTGGCTCGTCGAATTGCACACGGCCAATCTTTTCGGACTTCCCTATCGCATCTTCGTCTGCGGGATGGGCCTCCTCATCGCGATGCTTTCCGTCACCGGCGTCTACATCTGGTGGAAGAAGCGCGCGGCGCGACTGGCGCATGTTCAGCGGCGCATCGCGGCTCGGCCTGCGCCGGCGGAGCGAACGCCCGCGTGATTTCTATGCGGAGCGTTGTTGATATTGATGGAGCGACAAATGGATTTCAATCGGATCACAAGCAGTCAATTCATTCATCAACTGCGCCGTGCGCTGCCGCTGCCCGCGCACGCGAGGCCCGCGCTGACCGTCTTTCTGCGCGAACGCGGCGTCGTCACGCGCGGCGCGCCGCGGCTCGTCATTCTCGACGTCTTCAATGCGGGGGAGGTGGGCGGACTCATGTGCCGCTTCGCCGTTGCAGAGAATAGAGATTCCTCGAACTTCATTGCCCCGCTCGCGCAAGTCGCGCTCGAGCGGCGACATCCTGCTCGATTGCGCGGGCGCCGGCGATCGGCGCCGCCTTCTGGCGCGGCATGAGGGCGACGCTCGTCGCTCTGCTTTGCATATGCGTCGGCGCCGCGCAGGCGCGGGCCGAAGACGTGCGGGAGGACGAGCGCAAGGAGAAACTGCAAAACGCGGATAAGCGGCGCGGGAAGGAGCAAACCGGCGTCAAGGAAGAAAACAGGCAGCGGAGCGAACCGCAGAGCAGGGCGCGCAGCCAGGTCGATCTGCGCGGCGTCGCGGCCCCCAATGCGCAGACGCTTGGGCGCGATCAGAGCGGCGTCTATGTCAATGCGCCGGCCGCCAACAGCGCCTATTCGCCAAGCTTCGTCATGCGCGGCTTTCCCGCGGGCGTCACGCTCTTCGACGGCGCCTCGCATGGCTTCACCGCCCAGGACGTCGATCTCTCGACGATCGATCACGTCGAGTTCTACAAGGGTCCGAGCGCCATGCTGTTTGGCAGGGCGCTCGGGGGCTACGGCGGCGCCGCCAATTACATCCGCAAGGCGCCGACGCAAGAGGCGTTCGCCCGCGCCGCCGCCACCAAGGCGAATTTCGCCGTCACAAGGCTCACCGCCGATATCAACGCCCCGCTCAATGACGAGAAGACCCTGCTGTTTCGCATGACCGGCTCGGCGCAGAGCCTCGGCAGCTTCGTCAATTTCACGCGCACGCGCAGTTTCGACATCGCGCCGATGCTCGCCTTCACCGCCGACAATGGCGATCGCGTCAGCCTGCGCGCCGAGCATAATGGCGCAAGGCTCGTCTGGCGCGATGGCGTGCCGGCCGACCCGGTGTTTCTGCATATTCCGCGCGAGTTCTATGCCGGCCTGCCGGCGAATGAACATGAGACGCCCTTCTTCGACGACATCACGCTGAGCTATGAGCACGCTTTTAACGCCGACTGGAAGGTCGCAGCGGTCGTCGACTATTTCCTCACCGCCAGCCGCTGGGGCTGGTTCACGGGTTGGGGCTATGACGGCTTCCAGTCGGTCGTCTTCGGCAATCCGGTGCGCGCGCGCACCGCCAACCGCAGCTTCGACGCGCAATTGCGACTGAACGGCCGCTTCGACACCGGCTTTCTCTCTCACACCGTCTTTCTAGGCCTCGAACAATGGGACTTCTATTTCGGCTACAACAATGACGTCGCCCGCTATGAGGCGGCGCCGCTCAATATTTTCGTGCCCGTCTATTCGCCGGGCGTCAGTTACGCCGGGGCCTATTGGTCGAATGGCGTCGCGCGCGCGATCAGCCGCTCGGTCTACGGCCAGGACCTCATCGATCTGAACGAGAATTGGCGCGTCCTGATTGGCGGGCGCTACGATCTGCTCGCGCAGCGCGAACGCGTCTTCGATCCCTTCGGCGCGCTGACAGGAGAGCCGACGTCGAGGCTGAGCAAGGGGACCAAGGGTTATCTCTCGCCCCGCGCGGGCATTCTCTACCGGCCGGACGAGGAGACGCAGTTCTTCGCCGCCTACGGCAAGTCGCTCATTCCCAACACCGGCGTGCGGATCCAAAGCGGCGAAGCGCCGCCGCCGCAGCAGGACACGCAGTATGAACTCGGCTTCCGGCGCGAGTTCCTCGACCGCAAGATGAGTTTTGAAGTCGGGCTCTTCGACATCACCCGCGATAATGTCGCAATCCCCAATCCTGCCAATCCGAGCGGCTTCTATTCCGTCGTCACCGGCCAGCAGCACAGCCACGGGATCGAGGTCAATCTCGGCGGCGAGATCCTGCCCAACCTCAAGATCAACGCCGTCGCCACCTTCCTGCATGCGCTCGTCTCGAAGGACGACAATATTCCCTCGCAGCAGGGCAGCGATCTTCTCGGCGCGCCGCGGCGCGTCTATAATTTCAACGCCAGTTACGCCTTCGACTCCGGCGACTTCAAAGGACTCGAACTCGGCGTCAGCTATTATTACGCCAGCCGCGTCGAGGCGACGCTCCCCAATACCTATGGCTTCACGTTGGCGCCGCAACAGATTCTCGGCGCCACGCTCGCATACAACATCAACGACAATCTCAAATTGGAACTTGCCGCCGCCAACCTCACCAACCGCCCGAACTTCACCTCAAACGGCGCCCTCTATCACGGCGAACCGCGCTCAATCGCGGCGAGCCTGAACTACAGATATTAGGGCAGACGCAAGCGTGGCTGGGCTCGTTTCAAAGCTCGAGCGCAACAGACGCTGTGAATTCTCCTGAGCTGCATGGAGAACGCTGGTTTCGCGGCTGTGAGCCGGAGTGCTGCGTCGGCGTCGCGCTCCAGCTGGTAGCGTCAATCCGACACACACTGGACTCCTGCTTTCTTCGATCGGCGGCACTCCCCGGCGGCGGCGGAGCGATTTAGGGATGCCGGAGGACGCTGGCCGGCCGCCGGCTTCTCCTTCGCCCGCGAAGGTGGACCACAGCAAGGGCAAAGCGGAAACCTGCCTTCATGAGCCAGAACCGGGCGGTTGGGCGACTCTGGCGCTTTGACGGTGCGCACGAATGAGCGAATTGCGAAACTTCGATCTCAATCTGTTGATCGCATTCAAACATCTACTGGAAGAACGGAGCGTGTCCCGCTCCGCCGAAAAAATGTTCATCAGTCAGTCGGCAATGAGCCATGTCCTACAAAGATTGAGGCAGCAGCTCGACGACCCAGTGCTCATCAAGACGCCGAGAGGAATGCGCCCGACGCAACGGGCCCTCGATTTGTTCGATCCAATCTGCGCGGTGCTGAAAAACATTGAGAATATCGTTCAGCCTCCAGAAGAGTTTTCTCCTGAATCGAGCGAGCGCCGATTTGCGATCGCGACGAGCGATTATTTCGAATTCACGCTGCTACACCGTCTTTGTGAGACGCTCAACAAGAGCGCGCCAAATGTTGAGCTTCATATAAAGCAGCTAGGCGGCGCCTCAGCGGAGGCATGTATCGAGGAAGGCGAAATCGATCTGGTCATCGCCTTGAACGTCGGAAGCAATAATGCTTCCTACTTGCGGCGTGAAACGCTTTTCCATGAACGATTGATGACGATGGTTCGCCGCGACCATCCGGATTTTTCGCAGTCCGACATCACGCTTGAGCAATTTCTCTCAAGCCGCCACCTCTTGATTTCGCATCGTGAGGACGGAACTGGTCTCGTCGACGACTGGCTTGAGCAGCATGGCAAGAAACGAAAAGTGTCGGTCATTCTTCCCAACTTCCTTTCGGCCTCTTCGATCGTCGCGCGCACGGATCTCGTTCTTACGGCGCCGCGCCGCGTCGGAGAACATTTTGCGCACCTTGCACCCGTGAAGATGATGCCGGTTCCGATTGAATTTCCCGACTGCGTCGCGACGATGGCCTGGCACCCGCTGAAGGATAAGGAGCCAGCCCATAGTTGGCTGAGACAGCAAATTCTCGACTCGGTCAGGATGCTGGAAAGCTGACGTCGCCGAAGCTGCGCGCTCCGCGCAGCAACTTTAGCCTCATCCAAACGGAATATCCGTGCATCGGCGCAGACGCCATGTCGCGCCTCCATCACAGAAAAGGCGCCTTCCGTCAGTGAAGACGGAAGGCGCCAAGTGAGCTCGACGATTGTGGGAGTTATTCTGCGGCGCTGCGGGCTCCTGGGAAAAAGCCCGCGCTCCGTTTGTTAAGCGTCATTCTCCGATGAGGAGGGCGACGCCGTCCTTGCCGATCAGGCGCCCGATGTTGAGCAGCAGCTGAAGCACGACGCCGAACACGCCGAGCGCCATCCAGCCGAAGAACACGAAGCCCCAGTGCAGCGGCGCAACGAACAGCTCTTCCATGAACCAGAACGTGTGGCCCCACTCATTCAGGCCAACGTTCGGGATGATCATGAACGGGCCAATCGCCACGATCAGATACGCGACAGAGTACCCCTTCGCGAAATACGGAAGACGCGTCTTCGCATAGAAGAAGCCGCCAACCGCGATAACCGAATAAATCGGGTAGCTCATGTAGAACTCGATGATGTGCGACGGCGTGAAGTCCGTGTCGCGAATCACCGTCATGTGCCAGGTGCCGTCCTGCTCCGTGAAGAAC
>JBPFDX010000042.1:0-163526 GCA_051061385.1 Methylocystis sp. | reverse complement strand
GGACGCCTTCTTCACGCGCAAGGGCGCGGTGATGGTCGCGACCATCGCCTTCGGCATGGGCGTCGACAAGCCCGACGTGCGTTTCATCGTCCACGCCGATCTGCCGACCTCGGTCGAGGGCTATTATCAGGAGATCGGCCGGGCAGGGCGCGACGGCGCGCCCGCCCGCGCGCTGACGCTGTTCTCGCCCGCGGAGCTGGCGCTGCGCTGGCGCATCCCCGAGGCGGCGCGGGAGAATGAAGCGGCCGCCGGCGATTACGCCAGACGCCAGGCGATGGCCCGGCTCGCCGCCGCGCCGGGCTGCCGGTTTCAGCGGCTGCTCGCCGAGTTCGGCGAAGAAAGCGCCCCCTGCGGCCGATGCGATCACTGCCGTGGCGGACCGCTGGCCTGGCCGCGCCGCCTATGGTCGCTGGGGCTCGGCTGGCGCGCTGCGCTCGCCAGTCGCTTCACGGGCGGCGGCGTCCCGGAAGACGAGGCGGATCTTTCCGCACCGGCGCCTGCGCCCGGCGATGCGCTGGCGCAGCGGGAGGATCCGCCGCTGACGGTCGACGACGCGCGGCTGTTGCGCGCGCTCGAGGCGGAGCGTCTCGCCATCGCCAGGCGGCGCGGGGTGGCGCCGCGAACCGTGGCCTCGGAAAAGGCGTTGATCGCGCTCGCGCGCGAGAGGCCGCAACATCCCGACGATCCGTTGCTGCGGGACATCGAGGATGCGGCGGCGCTGATGCGGGTGATACGCGAAGCGCGCTGAGGCCGGCGCCAGGGTTTCGTTCGGCGCCGCAACACTGTAGTTAGGGCTCCCCATCCGTTCCCCGCGCCAGAGGTCATGCCCGACAACCCGCCGCAAAACGCCGCCGAACTGCGACAGGTCATGTTCGGGCTCGGCCTCGCGATGCTGCTCTCGGCGCTCGACCAGACGATCGTGGTCACCGCCATGCCGACCATCGCGGCGGACCTCGGCGACGCCCAGGACCTGCCCTGGATCGTGACCGCCTATCTCATCGCCGCGACCGTGGTGACGCCGCTCTACGGCAAATTCGCCGATGTCTACGGAAGGCGGCGCGTCATCCTCATCGGCGTGACCACATTCGTGATCGGCTCGATCGCCTGCGCTTTGGCGCCGAACATGGCGGCGCTCGCCGGCGCGCGGGTCATTCAGGGACTGGGCGGCGGCGGCCTGATTTCGCTTGGGCAGACGATCGTCGCCGATCTCGTTTCGCCGCGCGAGCGCGGGCGATATCAGTCCTATTTCGCCGCGGTGTTCATCACCTCGAGCATCGCGGGCCCTGCGCTCGGCGGGGTCTTTGCGCAATATTGGCACTGGTCGCTGATCTTCTGGATCAATCTGCCGCTCGGCCTCGCGGCGCTCATTATCGTCAACGCGCGGCTGAAGCGCTTGCCCGAGCGGCGCCATCCTCACCGCGTCGATTACCTCGGAGCCGCGCTGCTGATCGCCGCCTCCGGACTGCTCGTGCTGGCGCTCGGCTGGGGCGGCGTCCGCTTTCCCTGGCGGTCGGCGCCGATCCTCGGTCTCCTCGCCGCCTCCGCCCTCGCCTGGTCGCTGTTTGGCTGGCGCACTGTGCGCGCTAAGGAGCCGCTGATTCCTTTGCGCATTCTCAGACTGAGAATTGTGCGCGACGCGATTCTGTCGAGCTCGTTCGGGATCGGCGGCTTTGTCGGACTCTCGGTCGTGATGCCGATCTATTACGAGATCTGCGGCGGCATGAACGCAAGCGACTCGGGTCTGACGCTGATCCCCCTGATGGTCGGCACTGTCGCCGGAGCGACGGCGTCCGGACGGTTGATGTCGCATGTGACGCATTATAAGGCCACGCCGCTCCTGGGACTTGGCGCAGGCCTTCTCACAGCGCTTGCCGCCGCGGCGATGATGAGCGCGGGCGTGAGCCGCTCTCTGCTGTCGCTCAACGCCTTGCTCACCGTCACGACTTTCGGGATTGGGGCCATGCTGCCGATCGCGACCGTTTCGGTGCAGAACGCCGTCGATCCGCGCGATCTCGGCACGGCGACGGCGTCGATGCAATTCTTTCGGCAGCTCGCGGCGGGCGCGATCGTCGCGCTGTTCGCGGCCTTGGCGATCGGCGGCGGCCGCGCGCAACTGCTCGAGGAACTGAAGGCGGACGCCGACGGCGCCGCTTTGTTTTCGAGCTTTCGCCTTGTTTTTCTCGCGCTTGCCGTCTGCGTCGGCCTGTCCTTGCTCTTCCTGGCGCGCATGGAGGAGCGCCCCCTGCGCGGGGAGCGACATCACTGACCGGTCGATTTCCGCCGCGTCTTTTCTATTTGCCCCTGTGGCATGGAATTCTCTAGAAAGAGCGCGCTTCTCCGCGCCGCAAGGATCCTTCCATGGCTTCTCTCAACAGTTTCAATGCGTGCCAGACGCTCGTCGTCGGAGATCGGTCCTATCAATATTTCTCGCTGAAGGCGGCCGAGGAAAACGGGCTCGCCGGCGTTTCGCGCCTGCCCTATTCGCTCAAGGTCGTTCTTGAAAATTTGCTGCGCAACGAAGACGGCCGTTCGGTCACAAGGGAGTCGATCGAAACCTTCGCCAAATGGCTCGAGGAAAAAGGCAAGACGGAACGCGAGATCGCCTTCCGGCCGGCGCGCGTGCTGATGCAGGACTTCACCGGCGTGCCGGCGGTCGTCGATCTTGCGGCGATGCGCGACGCCGTCGTCGCGCTCGGCGGGACCGCGCAGAAGATCAACCCGCTGGTGCCGGTCGATCTCGTCATCGATCACTCGGTGATCGTCGACGTTTTCGGCACGCCCAGGGCTTTCGCGCAGAACGTCGAACTCGAATATGAGCGCAACGGCGAGCGCTATCGCTTCCTGAAATGGGGCCAGTCGGCCTTCGACAACTTCCGCGTCGTGCCGCCTGGCACCGGCATCTGCCATCAGGTCAATCTCGAATATCTCGGTCAGACCGTCTGGACGCGCATGGAGCGCATCGACGGCAAGACGGTCGAACTCGCCTATCCCGACACGCTGGTCGGCACCGATTCGCATACGACGATGATCAACGGCCTCTCCGTTCTCGGCTGGGGCGTCGGCGGCATTGAGGCCGAAGCCGCCATGCTCGGGCAGCCGCTGTCGATGCTCGCGCCCGAAGTGATCGGCTTCAAGCTCATCGGCGCGCCGAAGGAAGGCGTCACGGCCACGGACCTCGTGCTGACCGTCACGCAGATGCTGCGCAAAAAAGGCGTGGTCGGAAAATTCGTGGAGTTCTACGGCGAAGGCCTCGATCATATGAGCCTCGCCGACCGCGCGACGATCGCCAATATGGCGCCGGAATATGGCGCGACCTGCGGCTTCTTCCCCATCGACCAGGAGACGCTCGCCTATCTGCGCATGTCGGGGCGCGCCGATGACCGCCTGGCGCTGATCGACGCCTATGCCCGCGCGCAGGGATTGATGCGCGAAGCCGGCGCGCCGGATCCCGAATTCACCGACACGCTGACTCTCGACCTCGCGGAGGTGACGCCTTCGCTCGCGGGTCCGAAACGACCCGAGAGCCGCGCCTCGCTGTCTGAAGTTGGCTCGGCGTTTCTGGGCGCGCTCGCGACGGAATATAAAAAGGAAGACGGGCTGGGACAGCGCTACGCCGTCGAAGGCGAAAGCTTCGATCTCGGCCATGGCGACGTCGTCATCGCCGCGATCACCTCCTGCACCAACACCTCCAACCCGAGCGTGCTGATCGGCGCGGGACTGCTGGCGCGCAACGCCGTCGCGCGCGGCTTGACGACGAAGCCCTGGGTGAAGACGTCGCTCGCGCCCGGCAGCCAGGTCGTCGCGCAATATCTCGCCAAATCGGGACTGCAGAAATATCTCGACGACCTCGGTTTCAATCTCGTTGGATTCGGCTGCACGACCTGTATCGGCAATTCAGGACCGCTGCCGCCAGCGATCTCCAAGACCATCAATGCGCATGACCTCGTCGCGGCGTCGGTGCTGTCGGGCAATCGCAATTTCGAAGGGCGGGTCAATCCCGACGTCCAGGCGAACTATCTCGCCTCGCCGCCGCTCGTCGTCGCCTATGCGCTCGCCGGCACGATGGCGATCGATCTGACGAAAGAGCCTCTCGGACATGACAGCGCGGGGGCGCCAGTCTATCTGCGCGACATCTGGCCGGCGAATGCGGAAATCGCGACTTTCGTGCGCGATCAGGTGACCCGCAATCTGTTCCGCGAGACCTACGCCAACGTTTTCGCGGGCGACGAGCACTGGCGCGCGGTCGAGACGCCGAGCAGCGAGACTTACGCGTGGGACGACCAGTCCACCTATGTGCGCAACCCGCCCTATTTCGTTGGTCTGGAGCGCACGCCCAAGCCCGTCGAGGACATCGTCGGCGCGCGCATTCTTGCGCTCTTCGGCGACAAGATCACCACCGATCACATCTCGCCCGCCGGCTCGATCAAGGCCGCTTCGCCTGCGGGCAAATGGCTCATCGAGCATGGCGTCGCGCCGGCCGACTTCAATCAATACGGCACGCGCCGCGGCAATCATGAAGTGATGATGCGCGGCACCTTCGCCAACATCCGCATCAAGAATCATATGATGCGGGACGAAAAAGGCCTGACGCCGGAAGGCGGCTTGACCAGGCATTATCCCGGCGGCGAGATCATGCCGATCTATGACGCCGCCATGCGCTACGCGGCTGAAGGCGCGCCGCTCGTCGTTTTGGCCGGGGCCGAATATGGCAATGGCTCGTCGCGTGACTGGGCGGCGAAGGGCGCCATGCTGCTTGGCGTTCGCGCCGTCATCGCGAAGAGTTTCGAGCGCATTCACCGCTCCAATCTCGTCGGCATGGGCGTGCTGCCGCTCACCTTCGCGGAAGGGACGGGCTGGGACACGCTCGGACTCAAGGGAGATGAGACCGTCACCATCCATGGCTTGCGCGAGGGACTTGCGCCGCGCCAGACGTTGACGGCCACGATCTCCTTCCCGGATGGGACCACCAAGACCGCGCCGCTGCTCGCGCGCATCGATACGCTCGATGAATTAGAATACTTCAAAAACGGCGGCATTCTCCCTTACGTCTTGCGACAACTCGCCCCGTAAATCTCATCAAAAAACCGTTGACTCCATGAGAGTCCTCGGACAGCGTGGTCACGCTTTGCGTTGAATTCGAGCCGTTGCGGATTGCAATGTCGTCAACGCAGCGCTCTACAAAAACAAAAACTCACGACGCGAAGAAGAGGAAATCGACATATGAATAAATTCGCCCTTACGTCGGTCGCCGCTCTGTTCCTGGCGACGACTGCGCCGTCGTTCGCATTCGACGCCGGCGTCGGTCAGCGCGCCCCGAACCATGCGACGCGCATCAGCTGCGACACGCACGGCGAGGACGACCAGGCCGTTTGCGCCAGCAAGTGTGAGGACGCATATCTCAAGGACCAGCAGGGCTGGACGGCGGACATGAGCAAAATCAAGTCCGCCAAGAAGGCGTGCGACGAGAAGTGCGGCTGCCCGCAGAACTCGAAGGACCTCTAAGACCTCGGTTTTGATTGAAAGGGGCGCGCGAGCGATCGCGCGCCCCTTTTTGCATTGCGCGGATACGCCGCGCGAGGGGAGGCGTGGCGTCATGCCACATAACATCTCGGAAACAGAGGCGTTTCCTGGAGTTCGACGCTGCCGCGGAAAGCGGCGCCTGCCGTCGCGGAAGTGACGCGCAATTGACATAAGCGGGCACTTACGACATCGTCCCGCCGCTTAATGCGTGATGTGAGGACCGTTGCTGTTCTATGGCGGGAGGGGTCGAACGCAAGCGCAGTCTGGAAGCCCTATGGGCAAGTAAAGGAATCGACTAAATGAACAAATTCGCCATTATGACGGCGGCGGCTCTTGTCGTCGGCATGATCAGCCCGGCTTTCGCAGATTGCGACGTCCGCAACGCGGACGACGACAAGCAGGCCAGGTGCGCCCAGAAGTGCGACGATGAGTTCATCTCCCGCAAGATGAATTACGGCGCCAATCAGGCCGAGGTCGCCGCCAACAAGAAGGCGTGCGACGCAGCCTGCGGCTGCCCGCAGAACACCAAGTAACAGTAACACACCGAACCTCGCGAGCGAGGTAAGCTTTCGACGGGGCGCGCAATCGCTGCGCGCCCGTTTTTTTAATCAGCCGTATAGACGTTGCCGTCTGGGCCTTTCCAGCCGCTGCCCGCTTCATAGAAGCGATATTCCTCGTCGAACAGAACCGTCGACTCCGGCGCGACATATTGCTTGCCCGCAGGATCGGAACTGCGCGGCGCCGTCACATAATGATTGCTCGGCGAACAGCCGTCGGGAAATTTTCCAGGCTCCTCAGGCTTGCATTCGACATTTGCGCCATCCGGAAACTCGACCCGCGCGTTGAAGAAAATCTCATAGCCCTTCTCTCCGGTGGCGTGCATCTCGAGGCGCTCGGACATCGTCTGCTTGAATTCGACGATCTTGAACGGCTTATCGAAGCGCTGCTTCAGCAAGTTCTCGAATATTTGCCGCGCATGCGCTTCGGTCGGATAGCAACCGCCGAACATGCAAAAAGCATTCGCCGGAACCGCCGAAAGCGACGCCAGCAGCGTCGCGACGACGAACGTTTTGAAAGCGCCTCGCATGATTTCTCTCTCCCTTGGTCTTATCAATTCGCCGCGTTTTCGCGCATCATTTTGGCCTTATAGCATCTTACCGCGTCGGCGCTGCGCGTCTTCAGTCTAGCGCCCGTCAGGCGTCAGCGGGTTGCTCCACAGATCCTTCACCTGCTCGAAATGGATCGCCGGATCATAGCCGTTGGGTGTGAGGCCGAGCCACTCGGACGAAAGCCGTCCGAGCGCCGAGAGCACGGCGTAGGAGGCGACGACGCGGTCGCGCTGGGCGACGATGAGTCCGATGCGCGCGTAGAGCAGCTCTTGCTGCGCGACGAGAATTTCGAACGTCGTCCGCTGACCGGCCTTGGCTTCCTCACGTACGCCATAAAGCGCGCGCTCCGCCGCCGCGACCTGAGCTTGCGCTGCGGCGATCTGCGTTTTGGCCGCCTGCAGCGCGCCCCAATAGGCGCGCACCAGCGAGAGAACCTCGGCGCGCGCCACGTCTGCGTTGAGCCGGCGCTGACCGGCGGTCTCCTTGGCCTGCCGCACGCGGGAGGACGTCAGCCCGCCCTCGTAAATCGGCACGTTGAGATGTCCGAGAATTTTGGCTCCGACATTGCGGTTGCCGATGCCGGAAATGTCGGTCTGCGTGAAAATATCGCCGACGATCGACAGTTTGGGCATGAAATCCGCCTCGAGCGCGTTGATGTCGAGATCGGCGGCGTCGGCGTCGTGCAGCGCGGCGAGAATGAAGGGATGTTCGCTTTGCGCGATGTGCTCCGCTTCCTCGCGGGACTTCGGCAGCAGCCGGTCGATCGGCGAGCCCGGCGCGAGCTTTGACGGTTCGACGCCGACGATTTTTCGATAGACGCCGATGCTGGCGTCGAGCGTCGCGCGCGCGGCGCTCGCGAGAGACTTTCCGCCCGAGAGCCGCGCCTCGACCTGCGCGACATCGGTCAGCGTGATCTGTCCATATTGATAGCGCTCCCGCGTCTGGCGCAACTGCTCCGTCAGGACCGCGACATTGCTTTCCTGTAGTCTGAGCGCCGCCGTGTCGCGCAACACGTTCATGTAAGCGGTGACGGCGTCGAACAAGATTCGCTGTTCGGTCAACCGCAACCGCTCGCGTCCGGCGAAGACGTTGGACTCCGCGGCGCGCGTTTCGTTTTGCGCCTTGAACCCGTCGAAGATCGGCTGTTCGACGGTCAAATGGGCGGAGCGGGGGACGCTGTCGCCGCTTTGTATGTTCTTCGTAATGACGGTGTCGGTCGGATCATTGATGTTGACGTCGCGCTGCTTGGTGACAAGGCGATTGCGCTGTACGCCGAGGTAGGCATCCCCGGTCACGCGGGGTCTCATGCCCGCCTGCGCCTGAGGCACTCTTTCGTCGATCGCGCGAAGCTCCGCTCTGCTGGCGTTGAGCTGCGGGTTGGCGTCATAGGCGCGACGCATCGCGCCGGTCAGAGTTTCGGCCCGCGCCGCGCCGCCGCCCGCAACGAGGCAGATGACGACCCATGCGGCGCTGCGTAGTTTCACCGGTCAGCTCCCGACTTCCTGCACGGAGACGGACTGCGACGCGCGAGAGAAGAACGCGTAGAGAGCCGGCAGAACGACGAGCGTGAGGAGGGTGGCGCTGATCAGTCCGCCGATCACGACCGTCGCGATCGGCTTTTGCACTTCGGCGCCAGTGCCGGTCGCAAGCGCCATTGGCAGGAATCCGAGCGAAGCGACGAGCGCCGTCATCACGACGGGGCGCAGTCGCGTCATCGCGCCTTTGAAGATCGCCGGGAGTTCCGCCATGCCGCCCGCGATCAATTGCGAGATGTAGGTGCGCATGACGAGGCCGTTCAGCACGGCGACGCCCGAGAGGGCGATGAAGCCGACGGCGGCTGAAACGGACATCGGCATGCCGCGCAGCCACAATGCGGCGACGCCGCCGGAAAGCGCCAGCGGCACCGCGGTGAACACCAGAAGCGCGTCGCGCGCCGCGCCGAGCGCCGAATAGAGCAGGAGAAAGATCAGGAAAAAACAAACCGGCACGACGATCATCAGGCGCGCGCGCGCCGCCGCAAGGTTCTCGAACTGCCCGCCCCAGGCGATCCAGTAGCCGGGCGGCAGCGTCACCTTCGATCCGATCTTGGCGCGCGCTTCTTCGACGACCGAGGCGATGTCGCGTCCGCGCACATTGGCGGAGACGACGACGCGGCGATGGCCGTTTTCGCGCGAAATCTGGTTCTGTCCGTCCACGATGGAGAATTTCGCCACCTGCTTGAGCAGCACGACCGGCGTATTGCCGGCCGCCGAAGGCAGCGCGATCGGAATGGATTCCAAGGCTTGCGCGTCCTCGCGCAGATTGTCCTGCAGACGAACGACGATCGGGAAGCGGCGATCGCCCTCAAAGACCACGCCGGCCCGCTGTCCGCCGATCGCCGCCCCGATCACGTCCTGCACCGCGGCGACGCTCAGGCCAAGGCGCCCGATCGCGCGCTTGTCGACCGCGATGTCCAAAATTGGCAGTCCGGCGACCTGTTCGACCTTCACGTCGCTCGCGCCTTTGACGCCGTTGAGCACGCCGGCGATCTGATTGGCGGCCTTCAACATGACATCGAAGTTTTCGCCGAACACTTTTACGGCGATGTCCCCGCGTACGCCCGCGAGCAATTCATTGAAGCGCAGTTGAATGGGCTGCGAGAATTCGTAGGCGTTGCCCGGCAGTTTGGCGAGCCGCTTCTCCATTTTCTCGATGAGCTGAGCCTTGTCGAGACCCGGATCCGGCCATTGGTCTGGCGGCTTCAACATGATGAACGTATCGGTCAGGTTCGGCGGCATCGGGTCGGTCGCGATCTCCGCCGTGCCTGTTTTCGAGAAAACGTAGTCGACCTCTGGGAAGCTGCGCAGCGCGCTCTCGATCTCGAACTGCATGGTCTGCGCTTGCGTGAGCGACGCGCTCGGAATTCGGTTCGCCTGCATGGCGAGGTTCTTTTCATCGAGCGTCGGAACGAATTCTTCGCCGAGCGTCGAATAGAGCAGCGCCGCAAGGACAAAGGCGCCCGCGCCGATGGCGATCGGCTTCAAGGGCGCCGCCATCGCCCATTTGAGTATAGGCTCATAAACGCGCTTGAGCCACTCGACCACGGCGTTTTCAGATTCGCGCACGCGGCCCGAGAGCGCGATGGCGATCATTGCGGGAAAGAAGGTCAGCGAAAGAACGAATTCGGAAGCGAGCGCCATGATGACGGTCATCGCCATCGGATGGAACATCTTTCCTTCGACCCCCGAAAACGTCAGGATCGGCACATAGACGAGAATGATGATCGCCTGTCCATAGACCGTGGGGCGCCGCATTTCGACGGCCGAGTCGATGACCGTTGTGAGCCGTTCTTCCAGCGTGAGCGCGCGGCCAAGCGCGGTTTGACGCTGCGTCAGACGGCGCAAGCAGTTCTCTGTGACGATGATCGCGCCGTCGGCGATCAATCCGAAATCCAGCGCGCCGAGACTCATCAGATTGGCGCTGATCTTTCCGACATACATGCCGACGCCCAGCAGCAGCATGGTGAGCGGGATGACCGTCGCCGTCACGAGCGCCGCGCGGAAATTGCCGAGCATGACAAAGAGCACGAGGATGACGAGCGCGGCGCCTTCGACGAGGTTCAGGGCCACCGTCTTGATGGTCGCGTTGACGAGAACCGTGCGGTTCAAGATCGTGCGCACTTCTATGCCGGGCGGCAGCAGCCGGCGGATCTCTTTCATCTTCGCGTCGACGGCGCTCGACACTTCCCGGCTGTTCGCGCCGATCAGCATCAGCGCGGTGCCAATCACCACCTCTTCGCCGTTCATGCTGGCGCTGCCGACGCGCAACTCGCGGCCGACGCCGACCTCGGCGATATCCTCGACGCGCACCGGGGTGCCGCCTCGCGTCGACACGACGACTTTGGCGATATCATCGATCGACTCAAGCCGCCCGGCGCTGCGGACGACCAGTCCTTCGCCGTTGCGCTCGACATAACCGGCGCCGCGGCTGATGTTGTTGCGTTCGATGATGCCCGCAAGATCGGCGAAGGAGAGCCCGAGAGCGAAGATTTTCGCGGGGTCCGGCTGAACGTGGTATTCCTTGACGTAGCCTCCGAGAGAGTCGACGCCGGCGACGCCGGGCACCGTGCGCAACAAAGGCCTGATGATCCAATCCTGCACCGTTCGCAGGTAAGCGGTCATCTCGACCAGATTGCGCAGTCTCTGGCCTTCGGGCGTCAGATAGTCGCCATTGCTCTGCCAGCCAGGCGTTCCGTCCGGGGCCGGCTCGTCGCCGCCTCTCGGCGTATAGTCGACCGACCACATGTAGATTTCGGAGAGGCCGGTCGCGACGGGGCCCATATGCGATTCAACGCCAGGAGGGAAATTCTCCCGCGCGAGAGTCAGCCGTTCGGCGATCTGCTGGCGTGCGAAATAGATGTCGACGTTGTCGGCGAAGACGGCGGTGACCTGCGCGAAGCCGTTACGCGAGAGAGATCGGGTGTATTCGAGTCCGGGAATGCCCGCGATGGCGTTCTCTATCGGGTAAGTGACCTGCTTTTCGATCTCGAAGGCGGATAGAGCTGGCGCGAAGGCGTTGATCTGCACCTGATTGTTGGTGATGTCGGGAACGGCGTCGATCGGCAATCGCATCAGCGACCACACGCCAAGTGGAACCACGAGCGCCGTCAACAGCACCACCAGCCAGCGGCTTCGGACCGAGAGGGCGATGAGATTCTTGATCATGGCCGACCGCTAGCGATCAAAAATCCGTATCCGGGGCGAAGTAAAAGCGTCGCCAAGGACGTCGAGGAACGGAAGCCTTCGGCTTGCATCATTCCTCCGGGATGCTTTGTTTGCCGAGCTCCGCCTTCAGCAGGAAGACGTTGGAGACGGCGATCTCTTCGCCCTGATTGACGCCCGAGACGACTTCGACCGACTTGTCGTCGCCGCGTCCAAGTTCGACTTCACGCTTCACAAAACCGTCTGGCGTGCGAACGAAGACATTGGGCTTGCCATCGATGATCATCACGGCCGAGCGCGGAACTTTGAGTTTCACCCGCGCTTCCTTGAGCGAGACTTCAGCCTCGAGCAGACTGCCTGGCCGCAGCGAGAAATCAGGATTGGCGAAGCGCGCGAGGACGGGACCCGTTCTCGTCTCCCGTGAAATCGTCGCCGTGACATAGGTGATTTTTCCGTCGAATCCGCGGCCTTCCGCGTTTTGCAGCCGCACCTCCTGCCCCTCGCGCAACAGGCCGAGATCGGCGGCAGGCACTGCGAGTTCGGCCTCGACCACCGAGAGATCGGCGATGACATAGAGTTCCTTCGCCTGTCCTTCGCCGCCGACCGGTTGACCGACGTTGACCATACGCTCGATGACTCGTCCCGAGATCGGCGATCGGATCTCCTTGCGGCGAAGCTCCGCAATCGGCTGCGAGGGCAGGGCGGCGATCTCTTGTTCGCTCATGTCCAACGCCGCGAGCTTCTGGCGCGCCAGATCGAGTTTCACCTTGGCTTCGGTGAAGGCCGCCTTGGCCCTCAGAAACAGCTGTTCCGCGGTGATCTTCTTTTCGAACAGCCCTTTTTCGCGCTGGAAGAGCGCGCTCTGCAGATCGAAATTCGCTGAGGCGGCGAGATATTCGCTTTTCGCCTCGGCGACCTCGCGCGAGTCGATGATCGCGATCGTCTCGCCCCGCGTGACGTTGTCGCCGAGCCGCTTGCGCAGCTCTTCGACGACGCCTGTTACTTTGGCGGCGACGCGCGCAATTTTGTCGGGATCGGGTTTCACGGCGGCGGGCGCCGTGATTTGACGGGTGATGCCGCCGGGCCCGACGGGCGCTACCGAGATCTTGGACGCCTCGATCTGGGCTGCGGAAAGCCGGACTTCGCCGTCGGCGGGCTCTGGCGTGGTCGCTTCGGTCTGGCTTTCCGGCGCGATGCGATCGCGCAGGGCGCTGATGAGCGACGGCAGCGCTGCGCCGATCGCAAGGCTCGCGAGCACGGCGAGAACCAGAACGGACCTGTAACGGGTCATGATCGCGAAGTCAGCTCCGTCACGAGCGGTCTGAGTGGCGTAGCACTGGCGCGCCGCTCGAGCCATTGGCCGGCGCGGCGAAAGTGGGGATATCGCGGCCGGCGTCGATTCCTCTCCTTAAAGGAGTTGGGCGGCCGGGTCCATGCGCCGGCGGGCCGTTCTCGCGCACATGCTGCGGTTTTTAAAAAGAAAAGCCCGGCCAAAGGGCCGGGCTTCGCTGAAGGCGTTTCTATTGGCCGCGTGCTCAGTATTTGGCGAGCACAGGGCCCGGCGAGCTGAACAGGTTCAGCCGATAGTTGATGCCGACGCGCGCCACGTGGAAGCGGTGCTGAACGCGGGTCGTCGCGCTGTTGAAGAACGGCGCGGTGGCCGTTACGCCGAGGTGCGAACCGTTCCAAGGGTCAATCGAAACGCCGCGTTTTTAGGCGTTCCCGGGCGCTTTTGCTGAAAGGCGTGACAAATCGGCAACAGCGAAAAGACTCGATTTCGCCACGGCTTTTCGCGTGCAGACTCATGAATCGCCGCGCTCTTTGCGCAATCGGTCCCAATAGTCGAGGCGCTTGGCGATCTCGCGCTCGAATCCCCGCTCGACGGGCCTGTAGAATTTCTGCGGCGCCAGCGAATCAGGCCAGTAGTTCTGGCCCGAGAACGCGTCGGGCGAATCGTGATCATATTCGTAGCCGGCGCCATAGGCCTCATCGCGCATGAGTTTCGTCGGCGCGTTGAGGATGATCTTGGGCGGCATGAGCGAGCCCTTCTCCTCCGCGACGCGTTGCGCGCGCTTGAACGCGACGTACGCCGCATTGGATTTGGGCGCCGTCGCCACGTAGATGACCGCCTGCGCGAGCGCGAGTTCTCCCTCGGGGCTGCCGAGGAAATCGTAAGCGTCCTTTGCGGCGTTTGCGACGAGGAGCGCCTGCGGATCGGCGAGACCGATGTCTTCGACCGCCATGCGCACGATTCGCCGCGCAAGAAACAGCGGATCTTCGCCGGCGGCGAGCATGCGCGCGAGATAGTAGAGGGCGGCGTCGGGGTCCGAGCCGCGGACGCATTTGTGCAGCGCGCTGATGAGATTGTAGTGGCCTTCCTGCGCCTTGTCGTAGATCGGCGCGCGGCGCTGCACGACCTCCGCCAGTCCCGCGCGATCGAAGATCTCGCCCGGCTTCGCCGCGCGCCAGATTTCCTCGGCCAGCGTCAAGGCCGCGCGGCCGTCGCCGTCGGACATGCCGACGAGCGCCGCGCGCGCGTCCAAGTCGAGCGGCAGCGGCTTGCCTTCAACATGTTCGGCGCGTTTGAGCAGCTGTTCGATCGCCGCTTCGTCGAGCGCCTTGAAAGTCATCACGCGGGCGCGCGAAAGCAGCGCGGCGTTGAGTTCGAAGGAGGGATTTTCGGTCGTCGCGCCGATGAGCGTGATCGTGCCGTCCTCCATCACCGGCAGGAAGGAATCCTGCTGCGCGCGATTGAAGCGATGGATTTCGTCGACGAAGAGCAAAGTCCCTTGTCCGGCCGCGCGCCGCGCGCGCGCCGCCTCGAAGGTTTTCTTCAAGTCGGCGACGCCGGAGAAGATCGCTGAAATCTGCACGAAGGCGAGTTTGGTTTCGTGCGCAAGCAGCCGCGCGACCGTGGTCTTGCCGGTGCCGGGCGGCCCCCAGAAGATGAGAGACCCCAGAGCGCCGGCGCGGATCAGCCGCGTCAGTGCGCCGTCGGGCCCCAGCAGATGATCCTGGCCCGCCACCTCATCGAGACGCGTCGGCCGCAGCCGGTCGGCGAGCGGACGCGGCGCGTCTTGTTCGAGTTTCGCGGCTTGGAAGAGATCGGACATGTTAGTGACTAACATAGCGGCGCGGCGCGAGTGCGAGAATCGCTGGCGTCGAGGCGGCCGGTGAAGACGGTTGAGGCGTCGGCTACAGGCTGAATACTGTCGCTGATCAGATTCTCGACTACTGAAGCGGAGCTGTTAACGAACGATTAACCTTGCCGCAAGTATTACGATTCAATGAACGAATTCGGGCTGGGATCTCCTATTCGTTAAGTTTCGCGTGCAGAGCGTCGACATCAACCAGAAACTGGACGGTCGCACATGCGCACCATCGCTTTCGTCACCCAGAAGGGCGGCGCCGGCAAGAGCACGCTCGCCAGCAGCGTCGCCGTCGCCGCGCGCCAGGCTGGGGAACGCGTGTTCATCATCGATCTCGACCCGCTGCAGACGCTGGTGAAATGGTCGCGGGCGCGCGGCGCGGCCGATATCGCGGTCGAACATGTGCCGCCGGCGAAGCTCGCCAAGGCGCTTGCCGCGCTCGCCGCAAAGGGCGTGACTCTCGCCATCATCGATGCGCCGGGTCAGGAGGGCGAATATCTCTCGGCCGCCGTTCGCGCCGCCGATCTTTGCGTCATCCCCGCGCGGCCCAACGCCTTCGATCTCTGGGCCTCCGAAATCACCCGCGTTCGCGTGAAGGAGAAGGGCAAGGACTACGCCTTCCTGCTCAATCAATGCCCGCCGGCGCAACAGACCGCGCGCGTCGAGCTCGGCGCCAAGGCGTTGCAGGAGATGGGCGGGCTTCTCGCGCCGCTCGTTTCGTCGCGCGTCGATTACCAGGAGGCGGCAAGGCTCGGCCGTGGCGTCAGCGAATACAATCCCGACGGCGTGGCGGCGGAGGAGATGCGGGAGCTTTGGGCCTCGATCAAGCGCCGGCTGAAAAAACAGCCGAGCGCGGCCAAGACGCCGGGCGCCAAAACAACGAAGGCGGCCAGAAAGGCCGCCTGATGATCGAGCGAGAGAACCGCGGGCCGCGCCGTTCTCGCGCCTATCCGATCTCCACGATGCGCGCGCTGTGGTGGATCACCTCCGCCTTGTCGCCGACGGACTTGCCCATGAGCGCTTTGGCGAGCGGCGCCACGTAGGGGATCATTCCCTTGGTGGGGTCGGCTTCGTCTTCGCCGACGAGCCGGAAGCTGCGGCGTTCGCCGTCCTCGAGTTCGACGACGACGCGATGGCCGAAACGCACATGCGAATGATCGGCGATCGGCCGAATGACTTCGGCGCTGGCGCGGCGCGCGGACCAATAGCGCAGATCGCGCTGGGCGAGCGCGAGCGCGTGATTGTCTTCGCTCGCGGTCGCGCGTTCGATTTCCTTTTGCAGGCGCGCAAGCTCGGCTTCAATCTGTTCGAGACCCTCTGGCGTGACCAGATTGCGATGCGGACTGACCGGACGGTCCGGCAGATCTTCACGCGGGTTGTCGTCGTCCTGTTCTTTGGTGAAAGCCGAACTCATGCACGTCTGACCTTTGGTTCGCCGCGCCGATGCGGCGAGCGTTCTTAACAAAAATAATCGGCCCAAGCGGGCCGTCGTCAATATTAGAGCCGAGACCGGCGCGCTTGTCGAGAAACCGACGCGCCAATGCGACGATTCGCGCGCGCCCGACCGCTTAGCTTGCCTGCGCTAAAGGCCGAGATCGGAAAGGCCAGGGTGATCCGAAGGGCGCGGGCCTTGCGGCCAGTGATATTTTCGCTCGCTTGCGGCGATCGGCAGATGCTGGCGATTCTCAGCCGCATCAGGCCGTTCTCGTCGAACTCCCAATTCTCGTTGCCGTAAGCGCGGTACCAACTGCCCGAGTCGTCATGAAACTCATAGGCGAAACGCACGGCGATTCGGTTATCGCGAAACGCCCAGATCTCCTTGATCAAGCGATAGTCCAGTTCGCGGCGCCATTTGCGCGTGAGAAAGGCGACGATTTCATCGCGTCCGACAAGAAACTCGGCGCGGTTGCGCCAGCGGCTGTCCACCGTATAGGCGAGCGACACGCGCTCGGGATCGCGCGTGTTCCAGGCGTCCTCGGCCATGCGCACTTTCTGGGTCGCGGTTTCGAGGGTGAAGGGCGGCAGCGGCGGTCGTGACATGGGAAGATCCTCGTCGTTCGAGCGCGTGAATACTATTGACCTGCGTCCTGCCCTGGAAGGTTCAGGCCCAAGTCGATGACCAGGCGTCCGCGAATCTGTCCCGATACGATCGAGCGCGCACGGTTCAACGCGTCGTCGAAAGGAATGATTTCGCTCATCGCGTCGATCGTATCGGGATCAAGGTCCCGGGCGATGCGCGCCCAGGCCTCTCGCCGCAGGGAAATGCGCGGACGCACGCTTTCGACGCCGAGCAGCGAAACGCCGCGCAGAATGAACGGCGCGACAGTCGCGGGCAGCTCCATGCCGCCGACATTGCCGCAGGCGGCGACGGCGCCGTCGAAACGCATCTGCGCGAGAAGGTTGGCGAGGGTGACGCCGCCGACGGCGTCGACGCCGACGGCGAAGCGCTGGGTCTGCAGCGGCTTTCCCGGCGCGGTAAGTTCTTCGCGAGGAATGATCTCGGTCGCGCCCAGACGTTTCAGATATTCCTCTTCGCCGGCGCGTCCCGTAACGGCGGCGACGCGCCAGCCGGCGCTGGCGAGCAGCGCGACGGCGAAAGAACCGACGCCGCCGGCCGCGCCTGTCACCACCGCGAGCCCGTCCTGCGGCCGCGCGCCGTGGCGCTCCAGCGCAAGCACACAGAACATGGCGGTCAATCCGGCGGTGCCGACCGCCATCGCCCTTGCCGGCGTCAGCGGCGGCGGCAGTTTGGCGAGCCAGTCGCCCGAAAGGCGCGCCTTCTCGGCAAAGCCGCCATAATGGGCTTCGCCGAGGCCGCAGGCCGTCGCGACGACGATGTCGTCGGGCGCAAAATCGGGATGCGCGGAGCGCGTCACGCGACCGGAGAGATCGACTCCGGGAATCATCGGGAAGCGGCGCACGACCGGTCCCTTGCCAGTGACGGCGAGACCATCCTTGTAGTTGATCGCTGAAAAGGCGACGTCCAAATCCACGTCGCCGTCCATCAGGTCGCGCTCACGCATGACGACATAATCGGCGCGTTGGCCATGATCGTCTTTATCAACGCGAATAGCCCTGAAATCCGTCACGCGCCTTCGCCTCCGCCCGCCGGTCACGGCAAAGCCGCGCCTTTTTAGCGGAGAAAAGAAGTCAAAAAAAGGAAAAAAATGAGCCGCCTCGGCCGTAAAACCCGAAAATTTCTGACGATAATCTATGGAGATTCGAGTGGGCCCAATAGTTGACAATAAATCTTGATGAAGACGCACTATTCTGTTACGCAGTCGACAAGTAACGGTGGGGCGCCGATTCTATGCAGCGAAGCATTGATCAAGGACGGCGGGCGCGGCGTCAGCCTCAAAGGGAAGTGGTGAGCAATCCGATGAATCAAACCAACAACATTGAACTCGCAGCCGACATCGTCTCCGCCTATGTCAGCAACAATTCGGTCCCCGCCGGAGATTTGCCTGGGCTGATCAGCGAAGTTTACAACGCGCTGTTGCGCGTGGGCACCGGCGCCGTAGCGGCGCCCACCGAACCGCCGAAACCGGCCATCCCGGTCAAGCGGTCGGTGACAAACGACTACATCATCTGCCTCGAGGACGGAAAGAAGTTCAAGTCGCTCAAGCGACATCTGCGCACGCAATACGGACTGTCGCCCGAAGACTATCGCGAAAAATGGGGTCTTCCCGCCGACTATCCGATGGTTGCGCCCAACTACGCCAAGGCGCGGTCCAATCTCGCCAAGCAGATGGGGCTCGGCCAGCAGCGCCGGCGTCGCGGCAAATAAAAGGCGGCCAAACGGCCGCCCCTTTCCTTGCCCTGAAAATTGCGGGGTGCGCTGTCCCGGCAGGCGAGTGGCGCACCGACGATTCAGGTCTCTTCGTCGGTCTCGATATCCCCGTCGATCAATCCGGAAACGTCGTCATCAGCCTCTTCCTCTTCAAGGAAGGTGTCGTCTTCGGCGTCGTCGGCCTCGATCTCCACTTCATCCTCGACGTCGAGCGATTCCGCGGCCGCCTCCGTCTCCTCGACTTCTTCGAGAGAAACGGTGTCAGGGCTTTCCTTTTCGATTTCGCTCTCTTCTTCTGCCTGTGCGCGGGCCGCCGCTCGCGTCAAAGCCACGACCTGGTAAATCGCGCCGCATTTCGGACAAGCGATCGGGTCTTTGTTCAAGTCGTAAAACTTCGTCCCGCAGGACTGACATTGGCGTTTGGCGCCGAGTTCGGGTTTAGCCACGGTCGATTGGTCCTCGAGAAGCGGCGTGGGAACGCCTCGCCTGTATTGAGAGACTGTGTGGGCGCTCCGGTTAGTGGCGTCCCGCGTCGCTGTCAAATAGGAAATGCGGCGCCCGCCCGCCCATTGCCAAGAGCCGCGCAGATTGGCATAGATTCCGAAGAATGCGGGTGTAGCTCAATGGTAGAGCAGCAGCCTTCCAAGCTGAATACGAGGGTTCGATTCCCTTCACCCGCTCCAGCCCGCCTCAGCTGACGTAAGCCCGCCCGTCTGCGGCAGGGAAATCTCCGTCGCTTTTCAGCGGCCGCTCCCTCCGACCTTTGAGCGTCCATCATGGAGCTAAGAAGCCGCCTTTCCGTTTTGGCGTTTACCAATTTCGAGCCGGCGGTGGGCAGGAACAGCCGTCGCAATGATTCAGTGCGAACCCCCTCGGAGCGCCTGAGCGGCATGCGATCGTCCCAGGGAAGGACGCGGCGTTAAGGGTTTCAGTCGTTTGACGGGAATGTCAGCGCGCGTGCGTCGCGATCGCCCTTCTCGAGGTCCGCGGAATGCGGGCGGAACGCAACGCCAACCGAGATCGAACGCTGATTCGTGCCCGCTGCGTTCCCGGTTGATCCCAAAGCTTAACAGGCGGCGTTCGAAACGCCCCATCTTCGCCGTTGACAGAAGCGGCGAAAAGAGTCCGCCGACGGCCATTCCGCCCTCCGCGCGCTGTAGGCTCAGAGGGGCCATTCTGATCCAGTTCTGGTATTTAGGTTTGAGCAAGCGTCCATATATTGTTGGAACAGAGCATGACCCGCGAAGCGTCAGCGATTCGGGCGTGATTCGTTCGCAGGCTGTTCAGAGGGTAAAGTCGCGCACCGCGCTAAGTTTCGATATGAGACGAAGGCGCGCTGCGGCGCGCGTCAGGCAGCAAAGAAGAAATGACAGTCGCGCCGTCTTATCCGGCGAGCCGCGCCGCTCCTCGCGCAAGACCCTTCGACAGGGGCGTTGCGGCGGTGCTCGGCCCCACCAACACCGGCAAGACGCATCACGCGATCGAGCGGATGCTGTCCTTTCCCACCGGCGTCATCGGCCTGCCGCTGCGCCTGCTGGCGCGCGAGGTCTACAATCGCGTCGCCGCGCGCATCGGCGCCGACAATGTCGCGCTGGTCACCGGCGAGGAAAAGATCAAGCCGCGCGCGCCAGCCTATTGGGTGGCGACGGTCGAGGCGATGCCGCGCGACGTCGAGGCCGACTTTCTCGCCATCGACGAGATTCAGCTCGCCGCCGACCTCGACCGCGGCCACATCTTCACCGACAGGATGCTGAATTGGCGCGGACGCCAGGAGACTCTCCTGATCGGCGCGGCGACGATGGCGCCGCTCATCGGAGAAATCTTTCCGGCCGCGCCGATCTTCACGCGACCACGGCTGTCTGAACTCTCCTTCGCCGGCGAGAAAAAGATCTCGAGGCTGCCGCCGCGCACCGCGATCGTCGCCTTCTCCGCGGAAGAGGTTTACGCGATCGCTGAATTGATCAAGCGCCAACGCGGCGGGGCGGCGGTCGTGCTTGGCGCGCTGTCGCCGCGCACGCGCAATGCGCAGGTCGAGCTCTACCAGGCGGGGGACGTCGATTACATCGTGGCGACCGACGCCATTGGCATGGGCCTCAACCTCGACGTCGATCACGTCGCCTTCGCCTCCGATCACAAATTCGACGGCGTGCGGCACCGACGGCTGACGCCCGCGGAATTCGGCCAGATCGCCGGCCGAGCGGGGCGCCATATGAGCGACGGCTTTTTCGGCGCGACGGGCCGCTGCCCGCCTTTCGACGAAGAATTGATCGAGGCGTTGGAGGACCACCGCTTCGATCCGGTGAAGACCTTGCAGTGGCGCAGCAGCGCGCTCGATTTTTCTTCGATCGACGCGCTGATGCATTCGCTTGACCAGACCCCGGCGCATCCCGATCTGGTCCGCGCCCGCATCGCGGACGATCAAAGAGCGCTCGAGGCCGCGAGCCGCGACGAGATCGCGCGCCGCAACGCCAAGACCACAGCCGATGTCATGCGGCTCTGGGAAGCCTGCCAGATCCCCGACTACCGCAAGACTTCGCCCGCCGCCCACGCCGAGCTGGCGCTCGCCGTCTTCGCCTTCATCGCGCGGCGCGGCAAGATCCCCGAGGACTGGATGGCGCGGCAGATCGAGGCGATTGACCGCGTCGACGGCGATATTGCGACGCTGTCGAACCGCCTCGCGCAAGTACGTACGGCGAGTTTCATCGCCAACCGTTCTGGTTGGCTCGACGACTCCGAGCGTTGGCAGAGCGTCGCGCGTCGGGTAGAGGCCAGCGTATCCGACGCGTTGCACGATCGATTGACGCAGCGTTTTGTCGATCGCCGCACAAGCGTGCTGGTGCGCCGCTTAAGAGAGAACGCGATGCTTGAAGCCGAAATCAACGCCGCCGGCGACGTTCTGGTCGAAGGCCAGCATGTCGGAAGCCTCCAGGGATTCCGCTTTACGCCGGATCCGGGCGCCGCAGGCGAAGCGGCCAAGGCGTTGAACGCGGCGGCGCAGAAGGCGCTTGCGGGAGAATTCGAGGCGCGCGCGACGCGCGTGTTCGACGCCGTCGACGACGCCTTCGCGCTGGGCAACGACGGGCTCATTCGCTGGCTCGGCGAACCTGTGGCGAAGATCGCCGCCGGCGCCGGAGCGCTGGCGCCGACGACCCGTGTGCTCGCCGACGAGCAATTGACCGGCCCGGCGCTGGAGAAGGTCAAGCAGCGTCTCGACCTCTGGCTCGCGCAACACGTCAAGAAACTGCTCGGGCCCCTCGAACAGCTGGAGAAGGGCGAAGGTCTGGAAGGCGTGACGCGCGGCGTCGCCTTCCAGCTCGCGGAGGAGTTGGGGGTGCTGGACCGTGCGCGCGTGGCCAAGGAAGTGAAGGGGTTCTCCCAGGAGGACCGCGCCGCGCTGCGCAAGCTCGGCGTGCGCTTTGGCGCCTATCACGTCTATGTGCCCGCGCTGCTCAAGCCTGCGCCGCGCGCGCTTTCCGCGCTGCTCTGGGCGCTGCATCACGGCGGGCTGGAAAATGTGAAGGGACTCGAAGAAGTCCCGCATCTCGCCGCTTCCGGGCGCACGTCCTTCGCCGTCGACGCGTCCGTTCCGAGGGGCTTCTACCGCGCCGCAGGCTTCCGCGTGTGTGGCGAGCGCGTCGTTCGCGTCGACATTCTCGAGCGCCTGGCCGATCTCATCCGCCCGGCGATCGCCTATCGCCCCGGCGTCACGGCGGGCGAGCCGCCGCCCGGCTCTGCGGACGAAGACGGCTTCGTCGTCACCGTGGCGATGACCTCGCTCACCGGCTGCTCGGGCGAAGCCTTCTCCTCGATCCTCAAGTCGCTCGGCTATGCGTCGACTCAGCGTCCGGGACCCGCCATCACGGTCCCTCTCGTGCAGGCGGCTCCGATGGAGCCAGTGAAGCCCAAGACGAGGGCCGAAACCACGTCGGGGGATGCGGCGGAGGCCCAGAACGAGGGCGCCGTCGAGCAAACCGCGCCGGCCGCCGCCGAGCCGCCGGGTGCGGAAACGGCGGAAGCCGTCGCGGCCGAGCCGAGTTCAAGCGCCCAGGAAGTTCAGGCCGAGCCCGCCGGTACCGAGGAAGCGCCGACGGCCGCCGCTGAAGAAACGCCGGTTGCGGCTGAGCAGGCGCAGGAAGCCGCTGCGGCCGTCGAAACGAGCGAAGAGGCGGCGCCGGCCGCGCCCGAGGCGATCGAAATCTGGCGTCCCCAACGGCATGCCCATACCGGTCCGCGCCGGGAGGGCGCCGTGCGCCGCGTGGCGCGGGATCAAGGCGTCGAAGACAAGCGGCCGCCGCGGCGCGATCAGCGGCCGCGCGCCGATGGCCCCGGCAAGGACGCGGCTCGTCCCGCCGGAAAGCCGCGCCACGAAGGAAGGCCGCCGCGCGACGACGCTCGCGCCCGCCGTCCTGGCGGCTTCGCCGCGCCGGAGCGGCGCGAGCGACAGCCGGACCCGGACTCCCCTTTCGCCAAGCTGGCGGCGCTAAAAGCCGAGCTCGAGAAGAAGGGCAAATAGCTGCGCTAGCGCTTCTGCCCTCAGCTTCGCCATCCTATTGCCAATAGTCGGCCGCACAACTATTGCTGCCCCGGGGCGGGCGCGGTCTAGTGCTAGAGGGGCTAATGACGAAAATTTTGCCCGTGATTATGTGCGGTGGGTCGGGGACGCGGGTGTGGCCCGAGTCGCGCGAGACGCTGCCCAAGCAGTTCATTCCGCTCGTCGGCGAGCGCTCCACCTTCCAGACGACGATGGCGATGCTGGCTGACCCGGCGTTCGAGCGGCCGATCGTCGTCTCCAATTTCGACTACCGCTTCCTGGTCGCCGACCAGCTGCGCGAAATCGGCGCTCAGGCCGATGTCGTGCTCGAGCCGTCGCGCCGCGATTCCGGCCCGGCGGTCGCCGTTGCGGCCGGCCTTGCCGCGCGCCGCGCGCCCGATACGGTCGTCGTCGTGCTCGCCGCCGACCACGTGGTCCGCGACACCGAGGGGCTCGTCGATCTCTGCAAGCGGGCGAGCGCCGCCGCGGCGGAAGGCTATATCGTCACGCTCGGCGTCAAGCCCGACGGTCCCGCGACGGGTTACGGTTATCTGCGTCCTGGCGAGCCGCTCGCCTCGTGCTGCGAGGTCTACAAGCTCGACGCTTTCGTCGAAAAGCCGGACCGCAGCACGGCGCAGGACTATATCGACGCCGGCTATTTCTGGAACAGCGGCAACTTCATCTTTCGCGCCGACGTGATGCAGTCGGAAATCGCGCAGTTCGAGCCCGGAATTTTTGCCGCGGCTGAAGCGGCGATCGAAGCGGCGCGCCAGGACCTCGGCTTCACTATTCTGAACGCCGAAGCCTTCGCGCATGCGCCGAAGAAATCCATCGACTACGCCGTGATGGAGAAGACCGAGAAGGCCGCGCTGATTCCCGCCGACATCGGCTGGTCCGACGTCGGCACCTGGCGCGCGGTCTGGGAGCTCTCGGAGCGCGACGAATTCGGCAATTCCGTGCGCGGCCACGGCGTCGTCATGGACGCGCGCAACGTCCATGTCCGATCCGAGGACACGCTGACCACCGTCGTCGGCGTCGACGACGTCATCGTCGTGACGACGCAGGACGCGGTGCTGGTGCTGAGCCATGAGCATGGCGATCAGGTCAAGCAGCTCGTCGATCAGCTGCGCAGCGAGAACCGGCGCGAAGCGGGCGAGCAC
The DNA here is from genome assembly GCA_051061385.1 of Methylocystis sp. Lineage (GTDB taxonomy): Bacteria > Pseudomonadota > Alphaproteobacteria > Rhizobiales > Beijerinckiaceae > Methylocystis. The sequence goes on along the minus strand of JBPFDX010000042.1, from coordinate 139,567 downwards.
AAGCGCATCTTCCGGCCCTGGGGCTATTATCAGGCGATCGACGAAGGCCAGCGCTATCAGGTGAAGCGCATCGTCGTGAAGCCGGGTCAGCGCCTGTCGCTGCAAAAGCACTTCCACCGCGCCGAGCACTGGATCGTCGTGCGCGGCACGGCCGAGGTCGGGCGCGACGACGAGACCCATCTCGTTCACGAGAACGAGTCGATCTATCTGCCGATCGGCTGCAAGCACCGCCTGATCAACCCCGGCAAGATCGATCTGGAGCTGATCGAAGTGCAGACCGGCTCCTATCTTGGTGAAGACGACATCGTCCGCTTCGAGGACGCCTATAATCGAGGGTAGTTCGCCGCTCGGCTCTCCGCGTCATGGCCGGCATCGAGCCGGCCATCCACGTTCAGGCGCGCTTGATCCAGAAAACATCGCCGCGGCCCGGCGTGGATGGCCGCGACAAGCGCGGCCATGACCAAACCCGACGCCATCGTCAAAATCTGCGGCCTGTCCTCGCCGGAGACTCTTCGCGCAGCGATCGCAGCGGGCGCCGACATGGCGGGTTTCGTCTTCTTCGAGAGGAGCCCGCGCCATATCGATCTAGAGACGGCGCGTACGCTCGGCCTTCTCGCGCAGGGGCGCATCAGCAAGGTCGCGCTCACCGTCGACGCCGACGACGCTGCGCTTCAGGACATCATCGACGCGCTCGCGCCTGACTATCTGCAGCTGCATGGCAAGGAAACGCCAGCGCGCGTCGCCGAGGTGAAAGCGCGCTTTGGACTGCCGGTGATCAAGGCGGTCGGCGTCGCGACAGCGGGCGACGTGCAAGCGTCGCGCGCCTATGAGGGCGTCGCCGACGTTATTCTGTTCGACGCCAAGCCCGCGCCGGACGCTGCAGTTCCAGGCGGTGCCGGCGTCGCCTTCGACTGGGATGTGTTGCGCGGCGTCGCCGCCGCGCGGCGCTGGATGCTGTCGGGCGGACTCGATCCCGACAACGTCAGCGAGGCGATGCGCCGCACGGGCGCGCTAGGCGTGGATGTCTCCTCCGGCGTCGAGCGCGAACGCGGCGTCAAGGACGTGGCGAAGATTGCCGCCTTCGTGGCCGCCGCTCGGCTTTCATAGGGACGCCTGACGGTTTAAGACTGCGCCAACGGATCGGCCCCCTCCCTGTCTCCGACGCTCACGAGCCGCGTTGCGGAAAACTCGATGATGCGCCGAATTTGACTCCCTCTCCCGCCTAGCGGCGGCGGAGGGTCGGGGGCAATGCCGTAGACCCGAGGACGCTCCCGTGAACAAGCCGCTTCCCAATTCCTTCCGCGCCGGCCCGGATGAAAACGGCCGTTTCGGCATTTTCGGCGGCCGCTTCGTCGCCGAAACGCTCATGCCGCTGGTGCTCGACCTCGAAGCGGCCTACGAGGCGGCGAAGAACGACCCGGCCTTTCACCAAGAACTCGCCGGCCTGCACAAGCATTACGTCGGTCGCCCGTCGCCGCTCTATTTCGCCGAGCGCATTACCGACTATGTGCGCGAGCGCGCGGGCGAGGGCAAAGGCGCCAAGGTCTATTTCAAGCGCGACGAGCTCAACCACACCGGCGCGCACAAGATCAACAATGTGCTCGGGCAGATTCTGCTCGCGCGGCGCATGGGCAAGAAGCGCATCATCGCCGAGACGGGCGCCGGCCAGCATGGCGTCGCGACCGCAACGGCCTGCGCGCGCTTCGGCCTCGACTGCGTCGTCTATATGGGTGCGGTCGACGTCGAACGGCAGAAGCCGAACGTCTTTCGCATGAAGATGCTCGGCGCCGAGGTCATCCCCGTGCAGTCGGGCGCGCGCACGCTGAAAGACGCGATGAACGAAGCGCTGCGCGACTGGGTGACGAATGTCGCCGACACGTTCTATTGCATCGGCACGGCGGCGGGGCCGCATCCCTATCCGGCGATGGTGCGCGATTTCCAGTCGATCATCGGCAATGAAACGCGCGTGCAGATGCAGGAGATGGAAGGTCGTCTGCCGGACTCGCTCGTCGCCTGCATCGGCGGCGGCTCCAACGCCATCGGCTTGTTTCATCCGTTTCTCGATGACGCCAGCGTCGAGATTTTCGGGGTCGAAGCGGCGGGCCATGGCGTCAATGTGCCGAACGGCCATGCCGCTTCGCTCACCGGCGGGCGCCCGGGCGTGCTGCATGGCAATCGCACTTACTTGCTGATGGACGATGACGGCCAGATTCTCGAAGGCCATTCGATTTCGGCGGGCCTCGATTACCCCGGCATCGGCCCCGAACATTCATGGCTGCATGAGATCGGTCGCGTGAAATATCTGAACGCCACCGACAAGGAGGCGCTCGCCGCCTTTCAGCTCTGCTCGAAGCTCGAGGGCATCATCCCGGCGCTCGAGCCGTCGCACGCGCTCGCCAAGGTGCTGGAGCTCGCGCCGCAGAAGCCGCGCGATCATTTGATGGTGATGAATATGTGCGGCCGCGGCGACAAGGACATCTTCACCGTCGCCGAGCATCTCGGCGGGATGTGAAAAAAGCAACCTCATCCTTGTAACTTAAACCGTGCCGGATCGGCTAACATTGCCGCTGCGGTGGCGGACGGGACGCCGGCTTATCCTCGGGCGATCGAGCCCGTTCCTCAGCTTGGCCGCCCGTCTGCCGTTCCATCGAACCCGAACAGTCTCTTGGGCCGCGCGAAGCGAAGCCCGCTTAGGCAAGGACGGGACATGATGGACGCTGTGTATGTCGGGATCGATGTTTCCAAAGACCGGCTTGATGTGCATGCGCTTCCGCAAGGCGCAGCCTTTATGGTGGCGCGTAATGGCGAAGGCGTTGCGCAGCTCGTCGAACGGCTGAAAGGGCTGTCGCCCGCGTTGATCGCGCTCGAAGCCACCGGCGGCTTCGAAGCCGTGGTCGCTGCGGCGCTTGCCGCCGCCTCTCTGCCCATCGTCGTCGTCAATCCGGCGCAGGTGCGTCACTTTGCGCAGGCGCTTGGCCAACGCGCAAAGACCGATCCGATCGACGCCGCGGTCATCGCCCGCTTCGCGCAAGCGACGCAACCCGCTGCGGGTCCGCTTCCCGACGAAATGACGCAGCTTCTCGCCGATCTTGTCGCCAGACGGCGTCAGATCGTCGAGATGATGGCGGCGGAAGGCCAGCGCGAGCGGCGCGCCGACAAACGCTTGAAGAAAAGCATCGCGCGATTGGCGATTCTTCGGCCTTCGGCGGGCGTCGAAGCGACAGCATGAGCTCGACTGACCCGCGTCAAAGCCCAAGCAGTCCTTCATAGACATGCAGCGTCGCCCGCTGCATCTCCTCCACCGAGAAGCGGTCCTGCACGTTTCGTCGCGCCCGAAGCGCCAGATCGTCGCGCGCCGAGGCCGTCACGCTCAGCGCCTCGGCGATGGCGTCGGCGAGGGCGAGCGGATCGCCGGGCGGCGTCCGCCAACCCGTCGCGAGATGGCGGGGCGTCTGGGGCGGCGCCAGGACGATTTCCGGCGCGGCGCCCATGTCCGAGATGATGACCAGCGCGCCCATCGCCTGGGCTTCGACGGCGATCCGGCCGAACGCCTCCGGCTCCGTCGCCGGCGCGACGACAACCGCGGCCGCCATGTAGGCGGCGGGCATGTCTTCGCAGTAGCCGACGCTGCGAACGACATCCCCCACGCCTGCCTGCTCGATCTGCGCCTCGAGGGCGCGGCGGAAGGACTCGCTGTGGGGGTCGCCGGCGAAAATCACGCGCAGGTCTGGGAAACCTTCCTTGATCAGCCGCTTGGTCGCCTCGATCAGAACCGAATGCCCCTTTCGCGCCGAAAGCCGCGAGGGCAGCAGCACGACGCGATCATGCGGCCCGACGCCCCACGCGGCGCGCAGGCGCTCGACGCGGCGCCGATCGACGGCGGGCGGCGAGAAGGCGCGCAAATCCGCGCCGCGCGGAACGACCACGACGCGTTCGGCGCTTTCCGGATGCAGTTCGCGAATGCGCTGCGCGGCGTATTCCGAAATGGCGATCACCGCGTCGCCCGCCGACATGATGGCGTTGTAGCGCAGCTTGATCGCCGACTCGCCGCCATAGGCGCTGTGATAGGTGGTGACGAGCTTCGCGCCTGTCTGTCGCGCCGCGTAATAGGCGACCCAGGCCGGGGCGCGCGAACGCGCATGGACGATGTCGACGCCCTCGTCGCGGATGATTCGCGCGAGCTGCACGGAATTGAGCGCCATCGCGAAGGGATTCTTCGTCGCCGCCGGAAAGGGCGCCCAGACGCCGCCTTTCGACTGCAGCTCGCTGACCATGCGGCCGCCGCGCGACGCCACAAGGCAGCGCGCGCCGACGCGGCTCAAGGCCTCCGCCACATCCACCGTCGCGCGCTCCGCCCCGCCCGACTGGAGATCGGGCACGATCTGCAAGATCGTGCGGCCGGCCAGCCTCTGGTCGGGGGCGACGATCGTGGCGAGCTGTTGCGACATTGCCGGGCTAGTGAGAGCCCCGGACAGAATCGTCCGGCTGCAGCATTCTGTTGCGAGATCCTTTACCAACTATGAGCAACGCGCCTATTTTCACTTGCGACGCCTCCTTTCGAGCCTCAGCGAACGCTCGTGTCGGATACTCTCGACGTCCTCGACATTCCCAATCCGGCGGGCGGCGTCTGGCGAATCGCTCGGCGATTGCGGCGCGCCGCGGACCAGTCCGGAAGGGCGCCAGGCCTCGTCTGGCTCGGCGGCTTCGCCTCCGATATGGACGGAACCAAGGCGAGCTTCCTCGACGAATGGGCGAAGGCGCGGGGCCGCGCCTTCCTGCGCTTCGACTATTCGGGCCATGGCCGGTCGGAAGGGCGTTTCGAAGACGGCTGCATCGGCGACTGGCTGGAGCAAAGCTGCGCCGTTTTCGAGGCCTCCACGCAGGGGCCGCAGATCGTCATGGGCAGCTCGATGGGCGGCTGGATCGCGCTGCTTCTGGCGCAGCGGCTCGCCGCAAGGGGCGAGAGCGCGCGGCTCGCCGGGCTCATCCTGCTGGCGCCGGCCGTCGACTTCACCGAGGCGCTGATGTGGGAAACATTCGACGAAGCGACGCGCCGCGAAATCATGGAAAAGGGCGTTTTGCCCGCCAAGGAGCCGGATCACGCGCCGGTCACGCGGCGGCTGATCGAAGAGGGGCGCAATCATCTGCTGCTCGGCGGCCTCACCCGCGCGCATGCGCGCGTGCATATCTTGCAAGGGATGCGCGATGACGCCGTGCCTTGGCGGCACGCGCTGACGATCGTCGAACATCTGAACGCCGACCCCGTGACGCTGACCTTCATCGCCGACGGCGATCATCGGCTGTCGCGCCCCGAAGATCTCGCGCAGCTCGCCGCCGCCATTGAGACGATGAGCGCGCCCCCTGCAGGCGAGCCGCCGCCGACGCTTTTCGATTGAGGGGGGCGGCTACCGCGCACAGCCGCTCGCTGCTATCCTTCTTGGGCAGAATCGCCGAATTCGAGCGCAAGTTAGTCCGCGCCCGCACGAGCGAAGGCCGTGCGCGCGTGAAGGCTCGGGGCATTCACATAGGACGCCCCCTGCGCCCACTCGTCGGCAGTGCGAGGAAGCGTTGCGCGACCTCGCCAAAGGCAACGTGATTCAGGCCGCCCTTGCGCGGCGGTTCAACGTGTCGCGGAGTATGATTTCCCGATTGGCATATGCCGAAGTTTAAAGTGCATCACAGAAAGAGCGCTATGTCTTTTGAGACAACAATTCTCCGGGTCCTTATTGCCTCTCCCTCTGATCTCGCCGAAGAACGCGACGCGGCAACGCAGGCAATTGACGAATGGAACGTCCTGCACGCCTACGCCGAGTCGGTCGTTCTGTTACCCGTCAAGTGGGAAACCCACGCTACGCCCCGTACCGGCGTTAGGCCGCAACAGGCGATTAACGAGGAGCTTGTCCAAAGCGCCGATATGGTGGTCGGGCTGTTTTGGACAAAACTCGGCACGGATACCGGGGTCGCTGAATCCGGGAGTGTTGAGGAGATCGATCAGTTTGTTGCGGCGGGCAAACCCGCGCTGCTCTATTTCTCCAACCGACCGGTAGACCCGGCCAAAATCGACCTTAAGCAGCATAAGAAGCTTAGGTCCTTTAAAGACGCGACCTACAAGACAGCGCTCGTGGGCGGCTTTTCGAGCCCTGACCAGCTGCGTCAGACCCTTACCGCCGATCTGCTACGGAAAGTACGCCAGTTGGGAGGCAGAAAGCCCGCGCGCGGCTCCCGCAAGCTCGACGAAGCGATCAGAATCACGGAACTGATCGTGGCGCACAAGCAGAACGACATCACGCCGGAGCAGTTCGACCAATACCGCGACCGGTTCGCGGGTCGCCTACACTCGAAGGCTCTGACGACCGATCCTGTGCCGCCGGGGAAAGTGGGGCCGAACGGCCACAAGGTCGGCTATACAAAGGACGGCGATAAGGTCGAATGGATTCCCGACGACGCCAATCCGGGAGAGCTCTTTCCCATGATATTGAGGCGCAACGATAAGGCCATCCTCGCCGCCGAGAACGAGTTACGCGATGTCATTTGGTATGACCGAAAGCTCGTCCTTCAGGAAAATCTCAAAGAAGGCACAGAGACGATCGACCCAAAGATCGGAAAAAGGATGCTCGAAGCGATGCGCAGGGTTGAGAAGAAATACGGCAAGAGGAAGCTGCGAAGCCACTATAGCAACGATTTCGAATGGGGCATGCTCAACGGGAAGCTGTCGGCCCTCCGCTGGGTTCTCGGCGACGATTGGGATATGCTCGATACCTAAACACCCCGATTGCTAATGGTCGCTCTCAAGCACTCAGAACTGCGCATCATCGATGATGCCCTCGCCATGGGCGACGGCTACGTGCTGGACTTCTCTGACCGCACTTTTGCTGAATTTTTCGACGACGAATTTGGCCTCACCATCTATTGCGACAAATACGACTACAAAGGCCGGTCTAAGGCCAAGCATGTGCGGGCTTTTGTCGAGACCGAAGACGGATACACGGTCGCCCGCGTCCTGGGCCGCCTTTGGGAACACCGGGAGGGCATCACCCTCTATTCCCAGACCCCCAATTACGACCCGATCAAGCGGCGCTTTTTCGACTTGCTCGCCAAGATCGAAGGTGCGGCCTCCGCGCCTAGCACCGACGCCATCGACCGCTTCGTGCGCGATGAAACCCTTGAGGAGCTTATCGCTTCAATTCAGCGCGACATTGCGGCCAACAAGCCCGCTCCGGCGCTCGACCGGCTCCACACCTACTGCATGAAGAAATTCGGCCACCTTCTTGACGTGCATGGAGTCGCCTGGGAGCGTCAGGAACCCTTGCACTCCCGCGTCGGGAAATACGCCAAGGCGCTAGAGGCCACCTATCGTTTGCACGACGCTTCGCGCCAGATCGTCAAGAGCGCCATTGGCATCTTTGAGAAGTTCAACCATGTGCGCAACAACGACTCGCTCGCGCATGACAACGACCTTCTCTACCACGCCGAGGCGCGGTTTATTTTCGATTCAATCACCGCTCTCCTACGCTTTGTAAAGAGCCTTGAGGCTGGGCGCTTTGGTTCGTAACCATTTGAGCCAGCGGCTATAAAGTGCAGGGGCGGACGGGTCCAAGGCCGACAAATAAGAGCAAGGGGGAAGTCTCAGAGTCCGGCTCAGTTTCCACAATGAACTTTGCGCGTTTGATAAGGGTTAGAGCTTCCGCAAGTCCGCGGATTACCCGCGCCGCTCGTTCTCGAGAAGCTGCAGCGCGGTCGCCATTGGCAGAAACAGCCGACGCGCTTCGTCGGGAATTGAAGCGAAGCCGTTCGCCGCATAAAAGTCGCACGCGCGTTCATCCTTTGCGTCCACGATCAACGCATAAGCGCCGATGCGAAAGCCTTCCGTGCGAATGATGGCGTCGGCGATGAGGGCGCGGCCAAGCCCCTGCCCCTGGCGTTTCATTGCGACGGCGAGCCGGCCGATCAGCATGGCCGGCAGCACGGGATAGCGGGGCAGTTTTTTCGTCGCCGCCGGCGGCAGCAGATTGAGCGGCACGCTCGTCGCCGCGAGCGTGTAGAAACCGGCGATTTCATCGGCGTCATCGAGCATGACGAAGCAGCCGGCGACGCGCCGCTTGATGTCCTGGAAAGCGAATTCCCGAAGATAGCGGTCAAGCGTCTCGACGCCGCAGCGAAAGCCGTTGCGGTCGTGATCGCGGCTCAGGCCGGCCGTGACATATGACGTCAACGAACCTCGCGAACAAGGCGGCGGTGACTGGCGAAGGCGCGCTTCAACCCTTCCGACGGCGCAGGCGGATTCAGGATCGCCTCGGCGAAAGCCTGCTGACCCGCGACCGAAAGCCGGATGATTTCGGCTTCCTCGATGGCGCGATGGGCGGCTTCCTGTGCGGCGCTCACGACAAAGTCGCTGACGCTGCGCCCCTGAATTTCAGCGGCGCGCTTCACGAGGGCAAGCACATCGGGCGACAGGCGCGCTTCGATTCGGGCCGTACGGGCGGTTTCTTGAGGCATCGCATCTTGCTCTCTCTTCCACAGTGTGATCGGGTGAAGGGCTTCCTCATCCTGAGGAGCGTGCGCAGCACGCGTCTCGAAGGACGAGGAAGCCCGCCTTCGGTAGTTTCCTCACCCGATTACCTGAGGGCTTTCCTCTCGTTTTAATCTTGTACGGGAATTTACCGGACAAAACAACAAGCCGACGCGCGCCCGGCGCCGCGCAGGCCATCGAACTACGTGTCGTCGCGTGGATGGCCGCGACAAGCGCGGCCATGACGCGCGAGATGGCGCTTCGTTAAACTGAATTCGGACCCGCGACCCCCCGCGCGGCGCTTGACACCTCAGCCGCCCGCATCGATGTTGCCGAACGAATTGTTCGGCATATCGAACGCTGGGAAGATCGCTTGTCCATATTGTCAGAGGCGCGGCCGGCCTGCGGCGAGGGCCTGGCGCCGAAAACCGTTGTCTTTCAGCCCGACCGCCCGCTGTTGACGGACGGCGGCGGCCGCATCGCGCCGCTCGCCGTCGCCTACGAGACCTATGGCGCGCTCAACGCCGCGCGCAGCAACGCCATCCTGCTCTGTCATGCGCTGACCGGCGACCAATACGCCGCCGGCGTCCATCCCGTCACTGGCAAGCCCGGCTGGTGGGAAGCCATGGTCGGCCCCGGCAAGCCTTTCGACACCGACCGCTATTTCCTGATCTGCTCCAATGTCGTCGGCGGCTGCATGGGCACGACCGGCCCCGCGTCGACGAATCCCGCGACCGGCAAGCCCTATGGGCTCGATTTTCCCGTCGTCACCATTCGCGACATGGTGCGCGCGCAGGCGATGCTCATCGACCATCTCGGCATCGAGACGCTGTTCTGCGTCGCCGGCGGCTCGATGGGCGGCATGCAGGTGCTGCAATGGGCCGCGAGCTATCCGCAGCGGGTCTTTTCGGCGATGCCGATCGCGACCGCCGCCAAACATACGGCGCAGAACATCGCCTTTCACGAGGTCGGCAGGCAGGCGGTGATGGCCGATCCGGACTGGCGCTCGGGGCGCTATCAGGAGCAGGGCGTGCGGCCCGAAAAGGGCCTCGCGGTGGCGCGCATGTCGGCGCCTATCACCTATCTCTCGGAGGCGGCGCTGCAGCGGAAATTCGGCCGCAAGCTGCAGGACCGCAGCGCGCCGACCTTCTCCTTCGACGCTGATTTTCAGGTCGAGAATTATCTGCGCTACCAGGGCCTCGCCTTCGTCGAGCGCTTCGACGCGAACTCCTATCTCTTCGTGACGCGCGCCTGCGACTATTTCGATCTCGCCGCCGACTATGGCGGCTCGCTGGCGATGGCGTTCAAGGATACGAAGACGCGTTTTTGCGTCGTCTCCTTCACTTCCGACTGGCTCTATCCAACGTCGGATTCGCGCGCCATCGTCCACGCGCTCAACGCCGGCGGCGCATCGGTGTCTTTCGTCGAAATCGAATCCGACAAGGGGCACGACGCTTTCCTGCTGCACGAGCCGATGTTCATTGCGACGACGCGCGGCTTCCTCGATTCGGCCGCGACGGCGCGTGGCCTCGCGCCTTCGGGAGGCGCGAAATGAATTTCACGCCTGTCGCCGGCGCGTCCGAACAGCCGTCGCATCCGCTCGATCACCCGCGGCTCGATCTCGCCGTCATCGCCGAGATGGTCGCGCCCGGCGCGCGCGTGCTCGACGTCGGCTGCGGCGACGGCGCCTTGCTGCAGCTCCTGGGCCAGAAGAAGGGCGTCGACGGGCGCGGCGTCGAACTTTCGCAGCGCGGCGTCAATGAATGCGTCGCAAAGGGGTTGTCCGTCATTCAGGGCGACGCGGATACGGACCTTGCCGACTACCCGGACGATGGCTTCGACTACGTCATTCTCTCTCAGACGCTGCAGGCGACCCGGCGCCCGCGCGCGGCGCTCGCCAACATGCTGCGCATCGGGCGGCGCGCCATCGTTTCATTTCCAAATTTCGGATATTGGCGCGTGCGCGCGCAGCTCTCCTTAAGCGGCCGCATGCCAGTGACCGGGCGCCTCGCCTATCATTGGCATGACACGCCGAATATTCATCTGTGCACCATTCGCGATTTCGTCGAACTCGTCGACGAACTCGGCGCGCATATCGAGCGCGGCGTGGCCCTGGATCGCGCCGGGGCGCCGATCCGCTTCAACGCTCCCTGGTGGGTCTGGAATCTCTTCGGCGAACAGGCGGTTTTCCTGCTGGAGCGCGGCGGCCGATAACCCGAGCCCGTGCGACGGTTTGTCCCGCGCTCATCGCCTTCCGCCTTCCGACTGTTCAGGATAGCCTCTCCTTTGGCGGCAGTTACCGAGACATGCGCAGGAGGGAGCGGCGGCGCCTCCGCTTCATGCGGCGCGTCATCCACCGGATGACGTGCGCGATTTCTTGCGCTTGAGAAGAGGGCGCGAGCTTGACGATCGAGACCGGCCACTCTCCGCAGAACTTTGACGTCGCATCTCGAAAGGGCCGCGGCGCGCGCCGCGCGCCGCAGCCTGCCGGCGTGGGAGAACTACGCAGCTCGGCGGTCTTTGCCGGGGTCGACGACGCGGCGTTGTCGTGGCTTTCGGCGGACGCCTGCATCGAGTCGCTTGCGGACGGCGATACGCTCTTCCACCAAGGCGCCGCAGTCGTGGAGGTCGCATTCGTTCTGAGCGGCTACGTCAAGCTGCTGCGCATTTCTTCGGGACGGCAGACGCTCATCAGCATCTGCTCGGGCGGTGAAATGATCGGCGAACTCCCGATCAAAGGCGGCGAAGTTCATACATTCTCCGCCGAGGCGGTGGGCGCGACGCGCGTCATCAAGCTCCCTGCGGCCCGCCTTGCCCGACTGGTGAAGGAATCGCCCTCGCTGTGCGCAGCTGTGATGCAGGAATACAGTAAAAGCATCGCGCGTCTCATCGCCGAGATCGAGACGCTCAAGAGCCACAACGCCGATCAGCGACTTGCCCATTTCATACTTGCGCTCTGCCCGGCGGGCGAAGATCGGTGCCGTTTCCGATTGCCTTACGACAAGCGCCTGATTGCCGCGCGTCTCGGCGTGAAGCAGGAGACGCTGTCGCGAGCTTTCGCCAAGCTCCGCGCTCATGGCGTGCGCACCGAGACGCGCAACGTTCATGTTGAAAGCGTGTCGCATCTCGCAGACCAATGCGACCGGCTCGGGCGCGCTCCCCGTCTGACTTTCGCACGTCGCAAGGTCGCGAACGGGCAGGACGCAGCGTAAGCGTTTTCGCCGCCCACAGCTCCCCGATTTCTCGCCCCCCATCTTGCGCATTCACGGCCGCGCCAATGGCGGATAAGATTTCGCCGCCGCCGCGGGCGCGACGCGCGAGCGCCGCAGTTTCGCCGGAGAGGCTTATCGTCTTTGAGTAGATGCTTTCATTCGGGGAATCGTCATGATCGCTTCCAAAATGGCTCGTTTTCTTCTCCTGGCCGCTTTCGCGCCCGTCGCCGCTCAGGCGGGGGCGAGCAATGGCGCGAACGCGCTGGCGCTGTCGGCGATCGTCGGCGAACTGGCGCCGCAGACGAGCGCTCCCAACAAGAAGCTTCTCGCCGCCTATTTCAGCGGACGCGCTGACGCGCCGCATGCGAAGGATCTGCGCATCGCCGTCAAAGCCGACGCGATCGACTGCCGCGCCGGCAACGTCGACATCACCTCGCGCGCCTGCGAATTGACCTTCGGCGCCAAGAAGGTCGAGCTGCGCGGCCGCAAGGCGCATGAGCTCTACGCGACTTTGATCGAGAATGGCGTCGCCCTAGAAGGCGCGGCCGGCGCGTCGCATGCGTCGATCACCGCCCTCGACTGCATGGTCGACGCCGACGAGGTGGCGGAGAAGGGCGGCGGGGGCGCGCGCTGCGCATATAATCCCTGACCTGAGCCGCGCCGCTTGTCTTTGCCGCGGCTTTGATCGAGAAGGCGCGTTCAGAGACGGAGGGAAAAATGGTTGCGCCGGGCGTCACACTCTTTGTTTGCGTCTCGTGCCGCGATGGCACAGACGCCGACGCGCGTCCGGGCGCGCTGTTGCTCGAGGCGCTGCGCGCGCGGCTTGAGGAACGCAATCTCGCCATCGCCGTCGAGCCGGTGGAGTCCCTCGCGGTGTGCAAGCGCCCGGCGACGATCGCCTTCGCGGGCGCCGGAAAATGGACCTATGTGATCGGCGATCTCGCCGCCGGCAGCCACGTCGACGAGCTGATCGATTCCGCGCGAAGCTTCGCCGCGACCGACAATGGCATTGTCGCCTGGAAAGACAGGCCGGCGTGTTTCAAGAAGGGCGTGGTGTCGCGAACGCCGCCGCTTCCTTGAGCTATTTGGCCGAGCGGGCCCGCTCGATCGCCTCTGCGATCAGCGCGCGCGCCTCGGCGGCGTCGCCCCAGCCGGCGACCTTCGCCCATTTGCCGGGCTCGAGATCCTTATAGTGCACGAAGAAGTGCTCGATGCGTCGCCAGGTCATTTCCTGAAGGTCGGTGTAATTCTCGACGTCGATGTAGCGCTGCGTGAGCCGCGTGGAGGGCACGGCGACGATCTTTTCGTCCCCGCCGGCCTCGTCGGTCATGCGCAAGACGCCGATCGGCCGGACTGCGATCACGGCGCCCGGCGCGACCGGACGGGTATTGGCGACGAGCACGTCGCAAGGGTCGCCGTCATCCGAAAGCGTATGCGGAATGAAGCCGTAATTGCCGGGATAGCGCATCGCCGTATAGAGGAAGCGATCGACGAAGAGCGTGCCGGAGGCTTTGTCGAGTTCATATTTGATCGGCTCGCCGCCAAGCGGAACTTCCACGACGACATTGACTTCGTGAGGCGGGTTCGCGCCGATCGGAATGGCGTCAAGACGCATTCAAGTGCTCCGATGAGTTTTTGAGCGCGCGGCCACAGCGGCCGGCGCTCCGTTCGATCTTGAGTGAGGGGATACGCACGCCCACGCGCCCTGCCGAGAATCATGGCGCCGCGACGTCTACATCCTACCGCAACTGCTTTGCGTCTATTTCGTGGAAAATGCTTGTCGCTTACCGCACCGGCGCCGAAACGAAACCGAACGCGACGCGCGTCAACATGTCGGAGCCGAACCGCTCCTCGGCGCGGCGGATCGTCTGTCCGCCGAGGCTACGATAGAAGGCGAGCGCCTTTTCATTGTCGGCGAGCGCCCAGACGATCGTTGAAAGATAGCCGTGCTCGGCGAGTTCGCGCCGCGTGGCGTTGAACAGTCGACGCCCCAGGCCAAGCCCTTGCTGCTCGGGCGCCAGATAGATCTCGAAGATCTCGCCGGAATAAGGCATCGACGGCACGCGGTTCCGCCCGTAGGTCGAGTAGCCGACGATGTCGTCGTCGAAGTCGAGCACGAGAAGGCCGGTGCCCCGCACGATCGCCGAGTGCCACCAGTTGGGGCCGCGGCGAGCGATCATCCGCTCCAGCTCGGCGCCAGGTATGACGCCGCGATAGGCATACCGCCACGAGGCGTCATGAACGCGCGTGATCTGCTCTGCGTCTCCCGGACGTGCATGACGAATGGAGAATGCGGTCTTGACCATGCCCTTGATGTTAGGTCCCATAGGTTCGTTTGGGCAAGGGCCATAAGCGTTTCAAACGCAAAAATTATCGCCCGCCGAGTCTCTCGTGCATATGGCGTAGCCGCCATCTTATTGAAGTCGGCGCGTCATCTTTTCGTAGCCGGCGCGCGGCCTTCCGACAGGCGGCGCTTGCGGCGCAGCGGACTCTTGCGCTATTCTCTGCGCCGATTGCGGCCAAACGCCGCCGGAACGGGACGAGATCGTTGCCCTACGCAACCGACTTTGCGAATGACTCTGCGACGCCGGCGCGCGCGCATGGATTCGCTCGGCCGCGTTCCCTGCCGCTTTTCGGCCTGCTGCTTCTTAGTCGCCCCTGAGCGCCCGACGGGCTCGCGCCCAGGCTTTCAGGGGACACGCCATGCAGTCACGAAAGAGCCCCTGAGCGGGCGCGGCAAAGCAGGATTTCAAAACCGATGAGCCATACGTCACAGCCCGGCGCGGTCGCAGATAACGACGCGCGCGTCCTGATTTTCGACACCACCCTGCGCGACGGCGAGCAATCGCCGGGCGCGTCGATGACCCTCGAAGAGAAGCTCGAGGTCGCCGATCTCCTGGATCAGTTGGGCGTCGACATCATCGAGGCCGGCTTCCCGATCGCCAGTCCCGGCGATTTCGAGAGCGTCAGCGAAGTGGCGCGGCGCGTGAAGAACGCCTGCGTCGCCGGATTGGCGCGCGCTTCTGAAAAGGACATCGACCGCTGCGCCGAAGCGCTGCGGCAGGCGCAGCGCCCTCGCATCCACACCTTCATCTCCACCTCGCCCGTGCATATGAAATACAAGCTCCAGATGGAGCCGGAGCGGGTTCTGGAGATGGTCTCCGCCTCGGTGACGCGCGCGCGCAATCACGTCGCGGACGTGGAGTGGTCGGCGGAAGACGGCACACGCACGGAACTCGATTTTCTGTGCCGCTGCGTCGAGGCCGCGATCAAGGCCGGCGCGACGACCATCAATATTCCAGACACCGTCGGCTACATCACGCCGGCGGAATATGAGCAGCTGTTCCGCACGGTGCGCGAACGGGTGCCCAATTCCGACAAGGCGATCTTCTCCGTGCACTGCCACGACGATCTGGGATTGGCGGTCGCCAATTCGCTCGCCGGCGTGCGCGGCGGCGCGCGGCAGGTGGAGTGCACGATCAACGGCATCGGCGAGCGGGCCGGCAACGCCGCGCTCGAAGAAGTCGTGATGGCGATGAAGACGCGCGCCGACGCGCTGCCGTTTTTCACCAACATCGACGCCAAGCTGTTGACGCGCGCGTCGAAGCTCGTTTCGGCGGTGACGTCCTTCCCCGTGCAATACAACAAGGCGATCGTCGGTCGGAACGCTTTCGCGCATGAGAGCGGCATCCATCAGGACGGCATGCTCAAGAATGCGCATACGTACGAGATCATGACGCCGGAGAGCGTCGGGGTCTCCAAGACCTCGCTCGTCATGGGCAAGCATTCCGGCCGCCACGCCTTCCGCGAGAAGCTGAAGGAGCTGGGCTACGATCTCGGCGAGAACGCGCTGCAGGACGCCTTCAATCGCTTCAAGGATTTGGCAGACCGCAAGAAATTCGTCTACGACGAGGATCTTGTCGCGCTGGTCGATGACGAGATCGTCAACGCGCACGACCATATCAAAGTCGAGGCGCTGATGGTGATGGCCGGCACCCATGGTCCGCAGTCGGCGGCGCTCACCCTCGACATCGACGGACAGAAGCTGACCCATCAGGCGACCGGCAACGGCCCCGTCGACGCGATCTTCAACGCGATCAAGGCGCTCGCGCCGCATGACGCGACTCTGGAGCTGTTCCAGGTCCACGCCGTCACCGAAGGCACCGACGCGCAGGCGGAAGTCTCGGTGCGGCTGAGCGAAAACGGCAAGTCGGTGACCGGCCGCGGCGCCGATCCCGACACGCTCGTCGCTTCGGCGCGCGCCTATGTTTCCGCGCTGAACCGGCTGATCTCGAAGCGGGCGCGCGGCAAGCCCGAAGCGATGCAGGCGATCTAACTGCCCTGGCTACAATTGAGGGCTCCCGCCGGTTATGGCGGGAGCCTTCTTCGCGCTGGACGAGCGGATGAACTGACGCCGCGCGCACGCGAGCCCCTACCCTCAAGATATCTTTGACGAATTGCGCAGAAGCCCTGCGCAGACGCCTGCGCGCGACCGTTGCGCGCGGGAACGATTGCGTGCGCAACCCGCGCCTTTCGCGCGACGCGCCTTGCCACCTGAGGAAAGTCGGGCTTATCCTCGAAGTTGGGGCAATTCGCGCATTTTCAAGCGCAAGACGAATTTAAACGGGGAGCGCGTGTTCGGCGCGCGGGGGGCTGAAATGACGACTCCAGTCGAGCGTATCATCATACGACATCTGTCAGGCTCCAAAGCCAATCAGATCGAACAGTTGCCGGTGGGCGACGCGCGCGAATTCACCATCGGCCGCGATCCGGCGTCCAAGATCGCTTTCGATCCTGTCGGCGACAGCGTCGTCAGCCGCAAACACGCCATCATCCGCATGACGGGCGAAGGCGACAATGTCTCGTTCAAGCTGTCGGACGCGGGCAGCAGCAACGGCACCTTCCTGAATGGCGAGCGGGTGACGGGCGAGGTCGAGCTCCTTCCCGAGGACACGATCGAACTTGGCGCAAAGGGTCCGAAATTCGCCTTCGACGTGCAGCCGCGGCCCACGAATTTCGCCGCCCGAACGAAGGTGATCGGCGTCGCCGACACGGCCGCGACGCGCGTCATCAAGACGGCGGAAGTCGCGGCGTCGACCGCCGTCAACGCTGCGGCGACCGGAGCGAGCACGGCGGGAGGACCGAGCGCCGACGCAACGAAGAAGAAGTCGGGCGTCGGCCAGGAGACCGTGCAGCGGCTCATCGGCGAGGAGCGCGGCAAGGCCGCCCGCACGATGACCGGCGTGATCGCCGCAGTGGTCGCCTTCTTCGTGCTGGGCGGCGCGGCGCTCTACTGGACGCAGCATCGCGAGTTCGAGCGAAGAGACGCGGAGGAAAAGCTCACCCAGAACGAGACCGACGAACGGCTGTCGCGCATACCCGACGACGTCAACCGCAAGATCGGCATGAAGCCGCGCGAGATCTACGACAAGTTCGCGAAGTCGACCGTTCAGATCGGGATGATGTGGCGCCTCTACGACAAGCAGACCGGTCGGCCCATCCAGCACAAGACCGTCGACTACAAAGGCCGGCGCTATCCCGCCTATGTGCAGCTGCCCAATAATCTCGGCGTCGTGCGCTGGCTGACGCTGGAGGATGATCACATCACCAATCTGATGGTCGGCGGCGGGGGCACCGGCAGCGGCTTCGTCATCAGCGAGCAGGGCTACATCCTGACCAACAAGCACGTCGCGGCGGGCTGGCAGGTCGCCTATGGCGACGAAGGCGGCCGCGAGGGCATTCTCTACGACTACGTCGTCGTCTCGTCCGGCAAGAAGCGCAAAGCCAAGATCAAGGAGCCGAAGATCATCGATTTGCGCGACTCCGCCTACTCCGACGTGTTCTATTGGATCCCGGAATCCGGGGGATATATTTTCAAGACGGACGATCCCACGACGGCGCTCGCCGGCAATACGCCGGATCCGAACTCCAACAACAAGGCGACGTTCGTCGGACGCAATGAAGTGCTGGAGGTCAAGTTTCACGGCAGCAGGCTGGGCGTCAACGCCAGTCTCGTGCGGACCTCGCCGGACGCCGACGCGGCGCTGATCAAGATCGACTCGCCGCAGACCCTGACCAAGGTGGACCTCGCGCCCAACGCTCCGGTCGAGGTCGGCGAGAACATCATCGTCCTCGGCTATCCCGCCGTCTCGGTCGAGAACTTCGTGCTGCGGCAGACGGAGGAGCGCGGCCGCATTCGCAGCCAGCTCGAAAAGATCACCGAGGCGACCGTCACCGAAGGAATCGTTTCGAAGACGGCGAGCGGCGTGAAGTCGACGGAAGGCGGCACTTTCGCGAGCGACATGGGCGACGTCTACCAGCTCAGCGTCGTCGCCACCGGATCAGGCAACAGCGGCGGTCCGGTGTTCAACTCAATGGGCAAAGTCATCGGACTGTTCACCTACAGCCGCAACGTCGGCGACACCAAGGCGACGATGGCGGTTCCGATCAAATACGGCGCCGAACTCACGCAGGCGCAGCGCGAATAATAGAGGCCGGTCCTCCTATGACGGCGAACCAGCCCTCAGCCGCTCCGTTGCGCATCGCAGGCGCGATCCGCACGGATGTCGGATGCGTCCGGCAGCTTAACGAAGACTCCGTCGCCTTCATTGCGGGCGCCGGCGGGTCGAGTGATCGCGACCATGGCGCGCTTGCGCTCGTCGCCGACGGCATGGGCGGCCATGCCGCCGGCGAGGTGGCGAGCGCGCTCGCGCTCGAAGTCGTGCGGCGCGTCTATTATTCGCTCGACAAGGCGCCTTCCGAGGCGCTGCGCGCGGCGTTCGACGCCGCCAATCGCGCGATACTCGACTATGCGGCCAAACATCCCGAATGCGCCGGCATGGGCACGACCTGCACGGCGCTGGGCGTGAGGGACAATCTTCTCTGGCTCGCGCATGTCGGCGACAGCCGCGCCTATCTCATGCGCGACGGCCAGCTCACCCAGCTTTCCGACGATCAGACGCTGCACGCGCAATTGGTGCGTGACGGCGTGATGTCGCCGGAGGACGCCGGCAAGGGCGCTGGAAGCAATGTCATTCTGCAGGCGCTCGGCACGCGCCTCGACGTCGAGCCGACAATCTGGAACGAAGGGCTGCCGCTACGGCTCGGCGACATCGCGGTGTTGTGCTCGGACGGCTTGAGCAATCTTGTCTCCGACGCGACGATCGCGGAGGCCGTCTCCAGGAACCCGCCGGCGGAAGCCTGTCGCCTGCTGATCGAGGCGGCGCGCCGCGGAGGCGGACATGACAACATCTCAATAGGCGTTTTCGTGGTCGAAACCGACGGCGTTAGTCGGGCTCCAGATCAAGCGGCGACGAAGCGGATCAACGTCGCAGACCCGCCGACCGGCGCGCTGACGGCGAAGATCGACGCCGTCGCGGAGGGTTAAGACATGACCGACCCGCAGATGATTGGACATTATCGAGTCGTCAGGCTGCTCGGCACGGGCGCGATGGGCAAGGTGCACGCGGCCGTCGACACCTTTCTCGAGCGCGAGGTGGCGATCAAATCCTTACGCGCGGAGCTCACGCAGGATCCCGATTTCGTCGGACGATTCCGCGCCGAGGCGACAAGTCTCGCGAAGCTCAACCACCCGAACATCACGACGCTCTATTCGCCGGTGCTCGAGGGCAACGACCTTTACATGGTCATGGAGCTCGTAAACGGCCGGCCGCTCGACGAAATCCTGAGGGAGCGCGGCAAGCCGCTTGGCGTGAAGGAAAGTCTTGCCGTCGTCGCGCAGGCGGCCGACGGACTGGCCTACGCGCATCAGATGGGCGTCATTCATCGCGACATTAAGCCGTCGAACTTGATGGTCGCCGACGACGGCCGAATCAAGATCATGGATTTCGGCATTGCGCGGGTGCGCGGCAGCGTGCGCCTCACGCGCGCCGGCACGGCGGTCGGAACGCCGCTTTACATGTCGCCGGAGCAATGCCGCGGCGGCGAAGGCGACGAGCGGAGCGACCTCTACTCGCTGGCCGTCGTGCTTTACGAAATACTTGCCGGCGCGCCGCCGTTTTCCGGCGCGACTGAATATGACCTGACGCAGGCGCAGATCCACGCCGAGGCGCCGCCGCTCGTGCCGCGAATCTCCGGCGTAACGCCGGAACTTGAATCGGCGATCATGACGGCGTTGTCGAAGCGTCCCGAGCAGCGCTTCCCGAACATGCGCGCCTTCAGCGATGCGCTCGGCGCCACGGCGCTGCGCATCGACGCCGCGAGCATCGTTCGGAACGCGGCCCATCTCGTTCAGGATTCTACGGCCGAACACGACGTGCCGCCGCCAGAACGCGTGTCGACGAAGCTGATCGCCCTCGCCAAGAGTCGCAGCGCAACGCTCGTGCGCCGCTTCAAGCGGCTGCATCCGGCGGCGCAAGGCGCTTCGCTCGGCGTCGCGGCCGCGGGCCTCGCGACCCTGGCGTTTCTCGCGCTGATGGAGCCATCTTCTGCGCCGGATCGACAGGAACGCATGTCGCGGATGGACTCCGAGGACGGCGATCGGCGATCGATCAGCAGGGTCAATGACGCCGCGCCCCCGCGACGCGGCGACTGCAATTCGCAGTTCGCCACGCCGAACGATCCCCTCGGCTGCAACTGGCGTCAGTCCTCCGCATCGAACGCGAGCGCGTCGATTCAGGACGTGCGCGCGGCGATGAAAGATCGCAGCCGGTGGGACGCCGCCTTCCCGATCGCGCAAAGACTGGCGGAGGCCGGCGACAAGGAGGCGCAATATTATCTCGCGACTCTTTACGCGAAGGCGCCGGGCCACCAGAACTTCTCGGAGGCTTTCAACTGGTTCAAGAAGTCCGCCATGCAGGGCTATGCGGACGCGCAGGCGTCGCTCGGCGTCATGTACAAGGACGGCTTGACGCCAGACGGCAGGCAAGACCCGAGCGAAGCGGTGCGCTGGTTCCAGATGGCCGAAGCGCAGAACAACGGACGCGCGCAATTCTGGCTCGCCGAAGCCTATGAGAAGGGCTTGGCTGGACTGGATGTTAATCGCAGCAAGGCGGAAGAACTCTATTACAAGGCGAGCCTGCAGGAAATTCCCGACGCCGCCGACGCCTTGCAAAGGGTCAAGCGGCGACGCGGCCGCCGCTAAAGCCCGCCCTTGCTGAACTGTCCGCCGCCGCCCGAACCGCCGCCACCGCCGCCGCCTCCACCACCACCGCCGCCGTGGCGATGACGGCTCGCGACGCGCACGCGTCCGCGATGACGCGCGAAATGTCGCCGGGCGCGATAATGATGGTAGCCGCCATAGTGGCGACGATGAAATCGGAAGCGAAACCCTCCGAGCATCGCGCCGATGAGACCCAGTTGCGCGGAGGCCGGCTCGGGCTCCAACACGACCAGAGGAAGGATGAAAGCGCCCAGCAATAAGGATCGGCGCGAAAGCCGACGGTCGACGCCGTCGTCATTGTCACTCATGGAACTCGCCCCCGCAGACGGTACGACTCGATATTGTTCTCGCGGCTGCGTCCTGTCAATTTGGCCACCGCCGGTTGTCGAAAGCGCATCGCTTCTTGAACATGCCGCGCGAGTCGGGTTTGACGCTCGATCCTGAGCGCAAAAAACTTCGGGAAAGAGTTAATGGGAGACGCTGACAATCGCCGCGCTGACCCGTGCGTCTTCGTAGACGAGCGCATGGATGGACCGGGCGCCATCCGCGTCGCTGAAAACGATCCGGCCGCGCCCTTTTATCGTTTACTGTCGAAACTGCGCACGCCGGTCGCGATGCGCGACATGATGATGGCGCCCGTGCGCGCCTGTTACAGAGGCGAGGGGCTGGCCCTCGACCCCGCGGAACTGCCGCCAAGCGCGGCGCAGCTCTATCCGCAGGTGAAGGTTTCGACCCTCGCGGTTGCTTCCGAGGCGGGGCCGATCCGCTGCGAATGTTTTGCGCCTTCCGGCGAAGGCGCAAAGCCGATGATGCTTTACGTCCATGGCGGCGGCTTCGTCGTCGGACGATCGGAAGACACGGCCTATGTCACCAGCCGCATCGCCGCGGAGAACGACATCATCGTCGTCAGCGTCAATTATCGCTGGGCGCCGGAATGGCCGTTTCCCGCCGGCCTCGACGATTGCATGGCGGTTCTGCGCTGGATGCGCGACGCGGGCGGCGACATTGGCGGCGACGCGTCGCGCATAGTGGTTTGCGGAGATTCCGCCGGCGGCAATCTCGCCGCGGCGTTGCCGCTAAGAGCGCGAGAGGATCGCGCATCGATTGTCGCGACAGTGCTCTTATGCCCGGTGACGGATTTTCACTTCGAAGAATTTCCGTCGTTTGAGCGGCTGGCGCCGACCGGCGTCGTGATCGACGCCGCCTTCATGGGATTCGCGCGCGGCGCCTATCTGACGAAGCTCGAGCAGTGGCGAAATCCCTGGGCGAGCCCGGCGCTCGGCGATTTGACGGGCTTCCCGCGAACGCTGCTCGTCAGCGGCGGCGCCGATCCGCTTGTCGACGACAATCGCGCCTTTGCCGGAAAACTCGCGGCGGCGAAGGTAGAGGTCGGTCATTTCATCGGCGAAGCCATGCCGCACGGTTTCTATTTCTTTCCTGGCCTGCTGAGCGAGACCGACGCCGCTTTCGCGGCGATCGCGTCATTTTTGGGAAGGGCGCTGCAAAGCTAAGAAAAACAACTCTCTCAACTTGCCGCCAAGCAGAGTTCAAGCTTTCGCTGTCTTGTTCTTGGCTTTTGTTTTGCTTGCATGGCCTCGCATTAGCCATTCATTATCGATTAAATAAGAAATACGCCTTACTACCATAGGCGCTTAACCGCGGTTTGGAGCGGCCCATGCGCTTTCGAATGCGCTCTCGCGCCAGGCTTTTTACGACGGTGGTGATTGCTGCTGGCGCCGCCGCGACGCTTGGCGTCGCGCGCACGCCCGCCATGGCGCAAGGCTATTTTTTCTGGGGCGGCGAGAGCGAGCCTCGCGCGGAGCCGGCGCGTGAGCGCAAACCGGCGATGCAGCCGCAGCGCCCATCCGCGCGAAAGAAAGTCTCCCGAACGGCGCCCGAAAAGGGCGGCGCCACAGCCGCGCGAGAGGCCAAGCCCGAGGCCGCGCAACTCGATCGACCGCTCTTCGTGATCGCCTCGATCGCAGACCAGCACGTGTCCATCTACAATCACCGGGGCCTTGTCGCCCGTTCGGCGATCTCGACCGGCATCGCCGGACATCCGACGCCCAAGGGCATTTTCTCCATCATCGGCCGCGAGCGATTTCACCGGTCGAACATCTATTCCGGGGCGCCGATGCCGTTCATGCAGCGGATCACGTGGTCCGGCATCGCCATGCATCTCGGCGTCGTGCCGGGACATCCCGCCTCGCACGGCTGCATCCGGCTTCCCGCCGCCTTCGCCGCCAGGCTATGGGGCATGACCAGGATCGGCGAGCGCGTCGTCATCTCGCCGCATGACGTCAGTCCGTCCGAGTTCGATCACCCGCTGCTGCCCGCGCCGAAAATGCGCGCCGCCGAGTCCGACAAGGGCGAGCCAGCGACGGACTCCGTTCAGCCGCCTCAAGCCGCCGCCGATCGCCCGTCGAACGCGCCGCAAGATCAGGCGGAAAAGTCGGCTGTCGAGGCGGGCGGCGAAACGGTTGCGGCCGCCAAATCCGCGCCGGACGTAGGAACTTCGACCGCTTCGGCGGGGACGGAGCCTTCCGTCGCCGATGCGCCTCCGCAGTCGGAACAACCGAAGGCGGACGTCAGCATGGAAGTCGTTGCGGACGCCAAAGCTGCGCCCGCCA
Source organism: Methylocystis sp. (assembly GCA_051061385.1). Taxonomy (GTDB): domain Bacteria; phylum Pseudomonadota; class Alphaproteobacteria; order Rhizobiales; family Beijerinckiaceae; genus Methylocystis. The sequence goes on along the minus strand of JBPFDX010000042.1, from coordinate 116,095 downwards.
CGGCTGCGCCCGCTCCGCAACAGGCGGAACGCGCGAACGCCGGAATCGTCTCCGAAGCGGCTGCGTCAACGAATTCCACGCCGGCCGCTGACCCGCAGCCGGCGCCGCACGCCGACGCGCTTGCCAATGCGCAACAGAAGGCGGAGGAGCCGAGGCTCGACGCGGCGGAAAAAACTGCTGAAGCTATGGACGCTCCGCAGCAGCCGGCGCCGGTCGCAGCCGAATCTGGCGTCGCCGACCCGCAACCGCAAGCTGAGCAGCCCAAAAACGAAGCGGCCGCGGATAAGCCCGAACCAACGGCCGCCCCACGCGAAAACGCCGCCGCGAAACGGCTGACGGTGAATCCGCACCAATATGCGCAGCAACTCAAGACCAGGGCCGCGGCAGACGCCGCCGCCGCCGCCAAGGCCGTCAAGACGTTGTCCGCTGACGCGGCGGCGAAGCAGAAGGACGCCGCGCGCGCAGCGGCGGAGCTCAGCGCCGCAGAAACCGTGAACGCCGCGGCGCGCGCGAAAGCAGACGCCGCCGCTGCGTCCTACAACGCCGCCATGGCGGCGGCGGCCGGCCAGAAGGAGCCCGCCGAAACCGCGGAGCGCGGCGCGCTCTCTGGCGACGCGCGCGCGAAATCGAACGCGGATCGGCTGACGATCGCCTATGGAAAGGCGCTCCTCGCGGAAGATGCGGCGCTGCTCGCGAAGACGAACGCCGAAGCCGCACTCGCCGAAACCGCGGCGAAGCTGGAGCAGGCGAGAACCATCTCCGCCGCCAAGGACACGGAGTTCGCGGATCTTGATCGGCGGCTGGAGGAGGCGCGCGCCGCCGCCGCCGTCGCCGCGACCGCCGAAAGAGAAGCGCAGCGGCGCGTCGCGCCCGTGTCGGTGCTGATCAGCAAGAAGGAACGGCGACTCTACGTTCGCCAAGGCCTTTCGCCGCTTTTCGACGCGCCGGTCGAGATCCGCGATCCCGACGCGCCGCTCGGTTCGCATCTCTACATCGCGACGGCGGCGAACGAAGACGGCGCATCGCTTAAATGGTCCGTCGTATCGATGCCCGTCCGCGCGGCCGACGCGCAGCCGAATCGGCGCAAAGATCTGGCGTCGGCCGAAGCTCGGGCCGACGTGTCCTGGGATTGGCGTCCGTCTGGCGCCAGTCCGGCCGAGGCGCTGGAGCGCGTCGACATCCCCAAGGACGTTCGCGACCGGATCGCCGAACGCCTGTGGACCGGCGCTTCGCTCATCATCACTGACCTTCCCGTCAGCGGCGAGACCGGAAACGACGGCACGGATCTGACGATCAAACTGCGCTAGCGCGGCATCGCGTTTCGAGGCGATCGCGACGTCATCGCTCGGCGTCCTCACGTGGCGCCGTTATTCTCCACCCGAAACGCGCGAGCGCGATGTCGACGCCGAAGTGAGATCGAAAGCGTTCCTCGGCGCACATCACTATGGGAGGCGAACGATGAAACTCGACATGAACAAACTCGATTCGCTGGTCGGAACGGTCGTCAATGAACTTGGCGCGGCGTCCAATGCGGCGCTGGTGATTCTCGGCGACAAGCTCGGCCTGTTTCGCGCCCTGTCGCAAGGCGCCGCCACATCCGCGGAACTTGCCGCCAGGACAGGCACGCATGAGCGCTACGTGCGGGAATGGCTTTCGGCACAGGCGGCCTCAGGCTTCGTCGATTACGACGCGGAGACCGGCATGTTCTCGATGTCTCCCGAGCAGACGGCGGTGTTCGCGGCGGAAGACAGTCCAGCCTTCATGGTGGGCGGCTTCAGCCTGCTGTCGGCGATCTTTCACGACGAACCCAAGCTCGCCGAGGCCTTCAAGAGCGGCAAGGGCATGCATTGGGGCGACCACTGCAATTGTCTGTTCTGCGGCGTCGAGCGCTTTTTCAGGCCGGGCTACCGAACCCATCTCGTCGCCGAATGGCTGCCTGCGCTCGACGGCGTGACGGGCAAGCTCGAGCGCGGCGCCAAAGTCGCCGACATCGGCTGCGGGCATGGCGTGTCGACCCTGCTCATGGCCGACGCGTTCCCCAATTCGCAATTCGTTGGGATCGACTACCACGAAGGCTCGATCGCGCATGCGCGGGAAAAGGCCGACAGGCGTAAGAACGTGCGCTTCGAAGCGGCGCGGGCGCAGGATTTCCCCGGCGACGGCTATGATCTCGTGACCATGTTCGATTCGCTGCACGACATGGGCGATCCTGTCGGCGCCGTCGCGCATATTCACGACGCCCTCGCGAAGGACGGAACCTTAATGCTGATCGAGCCCGCGGCCGGCGACAGTCTTGCGGAGAACCTCAATCCTGTCGGGCGGGTCTATTACGCCGGCTCGACCCACATCTGCGTGCCGACCTCGCTCAATCAGGAGGTCGGGCTCGCGCTCGGCGCACAGGCCGGCGCAAAGCGCCTGGAAGCGGTCGTGCGCGAAGGCGGCTTCTCGCATTTTCGCAAGGCGGCGGCGACGCCGTTCAACATGATCATCGAGGCGCGGCCCTAACGGGATGGCAAACGCCCCGCCGATGTCGGACGGGGGGCGCTTCGCGTTTCGCGCGCTTACCGCGCCGCCGGCCGATCGACGGTGATTTCGGCGCCCGGCGGCGATTGATCGATGACCAGCAGCTTGACCGGCGCGTCGCCAACCGTCGCGCCGAAATGCCAGCTGTCGACGCTCTCGACGACGAATTCTCCCGCGCGGTAGATCCGCGACGAGGCGCCGGCCTGCTGAACCATCAGCGCGCCTTGCAGGACATAGGCGTAGCGCTGAAACGGATGCTTGTGCTCCGGCAGCCGGACGCCGGGCGCCAGAGTGTAGATCGAGGCCACGACCTCCAGCGCACCTTGCGGCAGCGCGATCGGCTGCCCCGTGGCGGTTTTTGTCGTCCTGGCGATTTCCGTCACCTGCTCGGCGGGGACGCGCTCCTCCGCATGGACCGCGCCGACCGCGATGAAGGCGGCGCTCAGCATCGCGACAAACGCCAGGCGAATCATCTGCTGCTCCATTTCCGAAAGCCGATCGCATTGGCCATGGAGAGGCGCGATCCGCAACCTCCTTACTCTCAAACGGCCATGCCGAAAATCTTGCCGACGCCCGCGGTGAGCGCCAGCGCCAATGCGCCCCAGAACGTCACGCGGAGCGTGGCGCGCAGAATCGGGGCGCCGCCGGTCCTGGCGCCGATTGCGCCGAGCAGCGCAAGACATGCCAGGGATACGGCCGAGACGACGGGAACGACGACGTCTCGCGGCGCAATCCACACCATCAGGAGCGGCAAGGCGGCGCCTGCGGCGAAAGTCGCGGCCGATGTGAGCGCCGCCTGCACGGGTCTTGCCGCGACGATCTCCGAGATTCCGAGTTCATCGCGCGCATGGGCGGTGAGCGCGTCCTTCTCCATCAGTTGCAGCGCGACCTGCCGCGCGAGATCGAGGTCGACGCCGCGCTCGACATAGATCTGCGCAAGCTCTTCGCGTTCGAGTTCGATCTGCTCGCTCAGTTCCCTGCGCTCGCGGGCGAGATCGGCCTTCTCTGTGTCGGACTGCGAGCTCACCGAGACATATTCGCCCGCCGCCATCGACATGGCGCCAGCCACCAGCCCGGCGACGCCGGCGATGAGCACGTCGCCGCGCGACGCTTCGGCCGCCGCGACGCCGACGATGAGGCTGGCGGTCGAGACGATGCCGTCATTCGCGCCGAGCACGGCCGCCCGCAGCCAGCCGATGCGCTGGACGAGATGGCTCTCCCGATGCAGGCGAAGACGGGTCATGTCGACTCATGTGGCTCCAGCGGCGAGACGCGCGCGAACGTCACGCCGGATTGCTCATTGGTAGCTATTATCGGACAAAGCCGAGGGCGACGGGACTTTTCTTTCGTCCGTCTGCGGCGTCGTTGCTCGCGACAGAATGCTCCGCTCCATATCCTTTCGCTTCGATGCGCGAGCCGTCCGCCCCCATGCGTATCAGCGCCCGGCGCACGTATTTGGCGCGGGCCTGTGACATCTTCCGGTTAGTCTCTGCATTGCCGACGTCGTCGGAAAAACCACCAATGACGACGCGCGCCCGAGGATAGGCGGAAAGAATCTTGGCGATGTTGTGCAGCTGTTCTTGAGAACCCGGTCGGGGCGCCTTCCGGCCCCGGTCGAAGACAACACGATCGAGATCGAACCAGGTGATTTCCTTTGGTTGAGCGGGTCGATGCTCGAGAAAGGCGAGCAGTTTCGTTTCGACATCGCTTTCTGAAATCGCCAATCTGACTCGATTGGGTAGGACTTTCACGACGCGCCCGCCAACAGCCGCGTTCCTTTCCGCCGTCTCGGCCTCACGCCCTTTCGTCGGCTCGCGAGGCGTTGCGATTGTCGCCTCCTTTTCGCCAGACGGCATCGGAGGCGATGCGGGCGGCGGCGCAACCGCCTGAGGTGGAACAGTTTCGAGGCTCTCAGTTCCACTTGGCTCAACCCCCTGCGGACCGTGAAGCTGAGGCGCATAGGCGAAGAGCAGGGCGCCGAACACGACGAGCGCGGCGATCGATGCGGCCCACGCGGCTCTCTGCCCGGACCGCGCCGCCGCCGGGAAATGCTTCGCGGGTGGCTGCTGGTCGGGATTGACGTTGCGCAAGCGCAGCGAGTTGAGAATGACGCTGAGCGATGAAAGCGTCATGGCGGCGGCGGCGATGATTGGGGACAACAGCACGCCAAAGAATGGGTAAAGCGCGCCAGCAGCGACCGGCACGCCCGCGGCGTTATAGATGAACGCGAAAAAGAGATTCTGTCGGATATTCCGCATCGTCGCCGCCGACAGGCGCCGTCCTCGTACGATGCCCTGAAGATCGCCTTTCAGCAGGGTGACGCCGGCGCTCTCGATCGCCACGTCAGTTCCGGTCCCCATGGCGACGCCTATGTCAGCCGCCGCCAGCGCGGGAGCGTCATTGACGCCGTCGCCCGCCATGGCCACGATGCGACCCTGCTCGCGCAGGCGCATCACGACCTTGCTCTTGTCTTCCGGCAGAATTTCGGCCTCGACTTGCTCTATGCCGAGGCGTTTTGCAATGGCGCGGGCGGTCGTCCAATTGTCGCCAGTGAGCATGACGACCGAAACGCCGTCATCTCTCAATGCATGCAGCGCAATTGGGGTCGTCGCTTTGACGGGATCTGCGATTGCAAGGACTCCAGCCGCTTTGCCGCCGATCGCGACGAAGATTGCGGTGGCCCCGTCCTCACGCAATCTCTCTGCTTCCTCACCGAGATCAGTCGCATCAATCGCATTTTCATCGAGAAATCGTCGCGTGCCGATGACAAGCGGCCTTCCTTCGACTTTTCCGATCACGCCCTTGCCGACCGGCGCGTCAAAGTCCTCCGTATCCGCAAGTTTCAGGTTTCGCTCGACCGCCGATTGAACGATGGCCATCGCCAGCGGATGTTCGCTGCCGCGCTCGACGCTCGCCGCCAATCTCAACAGATCGCTTTCTGCAATCCCCGCAACTGGATGGATGGCGATTACCCGCGGCCGGCCTTCGGTGAGCGTGCCGGTCTTGTCGACGACGAGCGTGTTAACCTTTTCGAGGCGCTCAAGCGCTTCGGCGTCCTTGATGAGGACGCCGGACTGCGCGCCGCGTCCAACGCCAACCATGATCGACATGGGCGTCGCCAAGCCAAGCGCGCAGGGACAGGCGATGATGAGGACGGAAACGGCCGCGACAAGGCCGTAGGTCATGCGCGGCTGAGGGCCGAAAGCAGCCCATGCGATGAAAGCGACCGCCGCCACAGCGATGACCAGCGGCACGAACCAGCCCGAGACCTGATCGGCTAGCCGTTGAATCGGGGCGCGACTCCTCTGCGCGGCGGCGACCATCTCGACAATGCGCGAGAGCATCGTGTCTCGACCGACCTTGTCCGCGCGCATGACAAAGGCGCCTGTCTGATTGATCGTTCCGCCAACCACCCGATCGCCGACGGCCTTGGTAACGGGCATCGATTCGCCGGTGACCATGGACTCGTCGACAGAGCTGCGTCCTTCAACCAGTTCGCCATCGACAGGAACCTTTTCGCCGGGTCGCACCCGCAGACGATCGCCTACGACGATCATTTCAAGCGGCACATCCTCATCGGCGCCGTCCGGCGCGATTCGCCGCGCGAATTTCGGCGCGAGGTCGAGCAACGCACGAATGGCTCCTCCCGTTTGTTCACGGGCGCGCAGCTCCAAAACCTGTCCGAGCAGAACCAGAACGGTGATGACCGCCGCAGCCTCGAAATAGATGGCGACGGATCCGTCCGCGGCCCGAAACGCAGCCGGAAACACAGACGGGGCGATTGTTGCGACGGCGCTGTACAGCCAGGCGACGCCCGTGCCCATCGCGATGAGCGTGAACATGTTCAGTTTGCGGAGAATGAGCGACCGCGCCGCGCGAACGAAAAATGGCCAGCCCGCCCAAAGAACCACCGGCGTCGCCAGAGCGAATTGAATCCAGTTGGAAAGCTGTGGCTCGATGAAGCGATGCAATCCGAAAAAATGTCCGCCCATTTCAAGCGCGAGAATCGGCGCCGTAAGAGCGAGACCGACCCAGAAGCGGCGCGTCATGTCGACAAGCTCATGGCTCTTGCCGGCTTCGGCCGTGGCCACGACAGGCTCGAGGGTCATTCCGCAGATGGGACAGTCGCCAGGGGCAGGCTGGCGAATTTGCGGATGCATGGGGCAGGTGTAAATCGTCCCCGGAGCGACCGTCGCGTTCGGGTTTGGCGCCGCAATCTGCTGAGCTGAAAGATGATCATGAGCCTGATCGCGGCCTTGTCTCGCCGCCTCACGCGAGTCATGATCGTGATGATTAGGGTGATCCATGGAATCCTATCTATTCGGACTTACGGATTGCTCAAGCCGGCGATCATCGAGAACCGGACGAGATCGCTTTCCGGATTGAAGCGAAGCCGGCTCACGTCGCCTCATGTGGCGAGGTGCGTCGCAAGCGTAGGCGTGTCAATCGCTTGAGTGGCTGGTCTGGGCGCAGCAGGGAACGCGAATTGCGCGCCGAACGGCGTCTGTTGTGGGACGAGAGCGAGCGCCGTCAGAACGATCTCGTCCCGATGCTGCCCGCCCTACAGACGCTGATCTATAGAACGCTCGCGGTATGCGACGATTTCTGCGTTGCGCTCGCCCGGCATGTTCAGTTTTCGCCACCGATCGCGCCCGATATGCGCCCGTTCATTCGGGGATGTTTTACCGAGCATTTGATTGCGGCGCTCGACTCGGGGGCGAGGCGTTCCACTCGAGCGAAGGGCATCGTCGCTGTGCGGCTGAGGCGTTTGAAAGAACCTTGCTCCAGAACGACGGTCCCTACGCGGCTTTGCGGGAGCGGTGATCGGGGCAATACGCGCTACAGAAGGAGATCGTCGCTGGCGGGCCGCGCCAGATAGTGATGATCACTACGTTTACGCCATAGCCCTACCATAGGTGGAAGGACGCGGCGCGTTGGCTTGGACAAAGCGGCGCACGCTGTCATGGGTGCCCCTCGTAGCCGCTCCCGGTCAAATCCTCAACCGGAAGACCTGCATCAATCGCCCCAACGCTCGCTGTTGGTGGTCGACTTCACCTACGCGCATACTCGGGCCGGCTTCGTTTACGTCGCCTTCGTGATCGATGCCTTCGCCGGCGGATTCTGGGGTGGAAGGTGAGCAGCTCAGCACGGCCGGCCTCGTCCTCAATGCCTCCAATTCCGGCTTGCCTGGGTTTAAGGGTCGGGACTCATAACCACCACGTGACGGCGGCGGCGAGGTAGATTGCGCCGAGGAAGTTGGTGGCGAGTTTGTCGTAGCGCGTGGCGATGCGGCGATAATCCTTGAGACGGCCGAACATGCGCTCGACGGCATTGCGCCCTTTGTAGAGCGTCTTGGAGAAGCAGCTTTTCCAGCGTCGGTTGGCCTTGGACGGGATATTCGGCACCGCGCCCTGGCGTTCGATCAGGTCGCGGATGGCGTTGCTGTCATAGGCCTTGTCGCCGAGCACGATGGTCCCGGCCGCAAGATCGTTCAACAGGACATCGACCGCACGGCAATCGGCGACCTGGCCGCCGGTCAGCAGGAAGCGGAGCGGCCGGCCTTCGCCGTCGGTGAGGGCGTGGAGCTTGCTGTTGCGGCCGCCCCGGCTGATCCCGATCGCCTGGACGAGCGCCCCCCTTTCCGCCGCCCGCCGAGCGGTGCGCCTTCATGTGCGTGCTGTCGATCAGAACCTCGGCCGGTGGTCCGCCCGCCGCTGCCAGCGTCACGAACAGCTCCTGCCACACGCCCTTCGCCGCCCAGCGCACGAACCGGTTGTAGAGCGTCTTCCTCGGTTCGTAGCAGGCCGGCGCATCGACCCAGCGACCGCCCGACGTCACGACATGGATGATGCCGCTGATCACCCGCCGATCATCAACCCGGGCAACGCCGCGCACCTTGCTCGGCAGCAGCGGCCGAAGCCGCTCGAACTGCTCTTCACTCAACCAGAATTCGCTCAAATCCACGCTCCTGCTGTTGCAGAGCCTGAATCACATCCGAGCCGCCATGGGAATCCTGTTTATGGGTCCGGACCCTGGGCTGGGGTGGCCATCGCACCTAGCGGCTAAAGCATGATCCGGAAAAGTACGCCGCGGTTTTCCGAAAAGATCATGCTTAGACAACAACCTAAAGCGCGATGACGATTCATCCTAATCGCATCGCGCTTTAGGGTGGAGTCGCGAAGCTCCCACCGCTGGCCGACTGGCAGCGTCGTAACGTGCGCTGGTCAGCGAAACAGTTCCGGTCGAACGCACAGGCGAGATCATCTCGCCTGTGCGTTCGAAACGATCAAAGATAGCTCGTCAGGATACCGATGCCGGCAAGCGCTATAATGCTGCCGCTGGTCCGAAGCGCGACACGAGACGTTCGTGCGCCGATCCTGCCGATGCCAAGTGCGATGCCGATACCGACGACGTGCAACAAGGCGGTCGCCAGCATGAAGCCCATCGCATACTCGAAACCGGATGCGTCAACCGGCATCTCGGCGCCGTGCGCATGGCCGTGGAATATGGCGAAGAAGCCAACCAATCCCATCGCAGCGATCGTCGGTAGGCTCCATTGCATCGCAACAGCCAAGCCAAGCACGATGACGGAAACCGCGATGCCGAGCTCCACATATAGCAACGGCACGCCAGTGATGCCGAGCACGCCGCCCACACCCATCATCAGCACGAAGGTTGTCGGCACCAGCCACAGCGCGCGGCCCCCGAGATAGGCTGCGAACATGCCGACCGCCACCGTCGCCAAAATGTGGTCGATGCCACTGACCGGGTGGCCGAAGCCGTGCATGAAGCCATGGGTGTCGCCGACGCCGACATGCGCGAAAGCGGTAACTGGAAGTCCAGCGATAGCGAGCCCCAGAAGGGCAGGTTTAAGGGTCGATTTCATGTCTAACTCCTCCAAAAGATGCTCAGTTGCATGACCAGATGCGGCGGCCCGAGCCATGACCGCTTATCGCCCCCACGGAGCGAATTCATTCAAAGCCATGCTTGCGACGCCTGGGTGCCGAGCCAGTCGTACCAGCCGCCGAGTCCCTCTCCCGTCCGAGCCGACACGCTGAACGTGACGATCTCCGGATTGACCTGGCGCGCATTGGCGTTAGCGATATCCACGTCGAAATCGACATGCGGCAAAAGATCGATCTTGTTGATGACCATGATCTCTGCAGCCCTGAACATGTGCGGATACTTCAGCGGCTTGTCGTCACCCTCGGTGACCGAGAGGATGACCACCTTGGCGTGCTCGCCGAGATCGAACATCGCCGGGCAGACGAGGTTGCCGACATTCTCGATTATGACGACGGAGCCGAAGGCCGGCTTCAGCTCGGCGAGCCCCTTGGCCACCATGTCGGCTTCGAGATGGCAGCCGGCGCCGGTGTTGACCTGGACAGCAGCAGCGCCCGCGGCGCGGATACGCTCACCGTCATTGGTGGTCGCCTGATCGCCCTCAATGACCGCGATCGGGATCTTGTCCTTGAGGTCGCGGATGGTGCGCTCGAGCAGCGTCGTCTTGCCGGAGCCTGGCGAGGAAACAAGGTTCAACGCCAGGATTTCGCGGCCGGCGAACCAGCCACGGTTCCTGGCCGCGAGCGCGTCGTTCTTGGCCAGGATCCGGGTCTCGAGTTCGATGACCGAGGAATGGCCATGGCTGTGCGGGTGATCATGGTCGTGCGGATGGTCGTGACCGTGCAACTCCACGTCGTCATGGGCGTGATCGTCATGGTGGTGATGCTCATGCGCATGCTCCGAACGATGATCGTGCCCGTGCTCATGGCCATGAATATGATCATGGACATGGCCGTGCGGATGTTCATGATCATGGACATGGCCGTCGCCATGGTCGTGCCTGTGGTCATGACCATGCCGATGCACCATGTCATCGCCATGCGCATGCATGTGAGGGCGCTCATCGTCGAGAGTGGTCTCCTCACCTGTCTGCAGGTTGAGGAGTCGGGTTTCGGCCTTGGAGCCGCAGCCACAGGTTCCGCACATCAGGCAGCCTCCTCGATTTCCATTTCCCGGATCTTCAGTTCTTCCCCAGCAAGTCGGTCGATGGCGCGCGAGCCGCAGGCGCAAGCCTGGTAGAGGGATGTGGTCTTGAACGCCTCGCCGCAAGACCGGCAGCGTGCGAGACCGGCTATTTTCTGGATGTCGAGCAGCGCGCCGTCGAGCAGCGTACCCTTAGCGACGATGTCGAAGCAGAACAGGATCGCGTCGGGCATCACTCCGGAGAACTGCCCGACATCGAGCGTCACGCGCTTGACGCGCCGTCCCTTCGCCGCCTCCTCGACGATCTTCACGATGTTGCGTGTAATCCCGAGTTCGTGCATCGGACCCCGTTCTCAACAGATGCGTGGAAGCTGTTCACCAATCAGCATATCGACGATGCGCTTCCCGCCGAAGACAGTCTGCATGGTGACGCGCGCTGGAATTCCCCCGCTGGCATGGCCGATCAGGGCTGCTCCCGCGCCAAGCGGATGGGCGCGCATTGCCGCAAGCGCGGCTTCGATCTCGGCAGGCGGCACAGCGATGACCACCTTGCCCTCGTTGGCGAGATAGAGAGGATCAAGCCCGAGAATCTCGCAGAAGCCGCGCACCTCTTCACGCAGCGGCGTCGCCGACTCGTCGATTTCGATCGACAGCGCGGAGGCCTCCGCCATCTCATTGAGCACCGTGGCGAGGCCGCCGCGGGTGGCGTCGCGGATGCAGCGTGTTCCAGGCGCCGCTCGTAGAAGGGCCTCGATCAGCCCGTGTAGGGCGGCGCAGTCGCTGGCGACTTCAGTCTCCAGCGCAAGATCGCCTCGGGCCGCGAGGATCGCTGCGCCGTGGTCGCCGAGCAGTCCGTTCACCAGTATGCCATCTCCGGGTTTGATCTGGTGAATGCCGAGGTCAATCTGGGGCGGGATCACGCCGATGCCGGTCGTTGTGATAAAGAGCTTGTCGCAGGCGCCCCGCTGGACGACTTTGGTATCGCCGGTCACGATCCGCACACCAGCCATTCTCGCCGCTTCAGCCATGGAATTCGCAATCCCGCGCAAAGCATCGAGCGGCATTCCTTCCTCGATGACGACGGCGCAGGACAGATAAAGCGGCTTGGCGCCGCCGACGGCCAGATCGTTGATCGTGCCGCAGACCGCGAGCTTGCCGATATCGCCCCCGGGGAAGAACAGCGGATCGACGACGAAGGAGTCCGTGGTGAAGGCGAGCCGGTCGCCATAGCGGGCAAGCGCCGCGAGGTCGAGCCGCGCCTGATCCTCCAGTACATCCGGCGCCTTGGCATTGCAGAAGGCGCTGACGAAGACGTCGTCGATCAGATCCTTCATGGCCTTGCCGCCGCCGCCATGCGCCAGTGTGACGGCTGGCACATGGACTCGGCCGAGCGAGCGCCGCGGGGGCAGGTCCAGAAGGTTCATGACACTACGGCCTCTTTCTCGGGAGTGTTGCTACGTTTAATCCCGCCATACTGGTAGTAGGCCGAGCAGGCTCCTTCCGGGGAAACCATTAGCGCGCCGAGCGGCGTTTCCGGCGTGCAGAGGGTACCGAACACCTTGCACTGCCAAGGCTTCAAAACGCCCTTGAGCACTTCTCCGCATTGGCAGGATTTAGGGTCGGCGATCTTGACATTTGGGATAGCGAATTTCCGCTCTGCATCAAAGCGGGCGTATTGATCACGCACTTTGACGCCGGAATGGTCAATCGAGCCGAGGCCACGCCATTCGAAGAACTCGCGCAGTTCATAGACCTCCGCAACAGCGGCGAGCGCAGGATGGTTCCCGGCTTCAGGAACGATGCGCGTGTACTGGTTTTCGATCTCGGCACGGCCCTCCCTGATCTGTTTCAGGAGCATCCAGATCGACTGCAAGATATCGAGGGGTTCGAATCCAGCGATGACCATTGGACGCTTGTAGAACTCGGCGATGAATGCGTAGGGCGCCGCGCCAATCACCATTGACACATGGCCTGGTCCGAGGAACCCGTCGAGGTGAAGATCTGGGCTATCGAGTATCGCCTTGATAGTCGGAACGATGGTGATGTGATTGCAGAAGACCGAGAAATTCTCGATTCCATCGGCCTCGGCCTGCAGCACAGTCAGCGCGGTTGACGGCATAGTGGTCTCGAAGCCCAGCCCGAAGAAGACCACCTCGCGATCCGGATGCTTGCGCGCGAGAGCCAGTGCGTCCATGGGCGAATAGACCATCCGCACATCCGCCCCGTCGGCCTTGGCCTGCATGAGGCTTTTCTTCGATCCGGGCACGCGCATCGCGTCGCCAAAGGTGGTGAAGATCACGCCGGGCCGCTCGGCGATCGCGACGCAATCATCGACCCGTCCCATGGGCAACACACAGACGGGGCAGCCAGGCCCGTGCACCAGTTCGATCGAGGAAGGCAGCATGCCTTCCAGGCCATAGCGGAAGATCGAATGCGTATGGCCGCCGCACACCTCCATGAGTTGGAGCGGCCGCGTCTTTGTCGTCTCGATCTGGTCGGCCAGCGTTTCGATTTCGCGGACCAGCGTCCTGGCCTTGTCGCGGTCACGGAATTCGTCGGCGAATTTCATTGCATGGCCTCCCTGTTAGCCGCCGAGCCGCGTTCGTCCGCAAGCAGGGTGTGCACCAGATCCCACAGGATGTGATAGGCGGCGACGTGACATTCCTGAATGCGATGGATGGATGTGGACGGGACGACAAGACAATGATCGACCGCGCCGGATGACTTCATCTTGCCGCCGTCGCCGCCGGTGAGCCCGATCGTGGCAACGCCGAGTTCCTTGGCCTTGACGAATGCGGCGATCAGGTTTTGCGAGTTCCCGCTTGTCGAGATGCCGATCAGCGCATCGCCCTTGCGGGCATGTGCCACGAGCTGACGAACGAATACATGATCGAAGCCTAGGTCGTTGCCGACTGCCGAGATCATAGCGAGATCGGCCACCAAATTGGTGGCCGCGAGCGCCGGCCGCCCTGCCGTGATAGGGTGCACAAACTCGACGGCGACATGGCTCGCATCGCAGCTCGAGCCGCCATTGCCCATCGAGAACAGCTTGCCGTTCCGCCGATAGACGTTGGCCAGTGTTCCTGCAGCGGCGACCAGAACTTCAGACTGGTCACCAAAGAAGCGCTCGTTGGTTTCTCGCGAGTCGCGCGCCTTCCCCGCCACCGAGTGGAGAAGGGCGGCATTCAGCTTTTCGGGATTCTGCGCCGTCCCGTGAAGGAAGGGGTAGAGGCCCCGCAGTACGCCTTCGTTGGACATATCTGGTCCTCCCTGGTTAGGGCACTGCGGTCTCGCGCATCGCCTCGATCTCGGCTTGTGCCTCCCCGAGTTCTGTCAGGATTTTCAGGGTCTCGGCCGCTTGTTCTTCACTGATACGGCTCATGGCGAAGCCAACATGGACGAGAACCCAGTCGCCGACACAGGATTCCACTGGGTGCGCGTCGTCGATGACGCAGGCGATGTTGATTTGGCGCCGCACGCCGCTGACTTCGACAGTCGCGAGCTTTCGCGTCGGGTCGTCGATCCTTACGATCCGTCCGGGAATTCCAAGGCACATGATGTTCCTCCCTTGCGCCGTGTTCGTTCCGCATCGATGAGATGCGCGGCGGCGATGGTTGCTTGGCCGAGAGCCACCCCGCCGTCGTTGGCGGGCACCTTGGCATGCGTAAGAACTTTGAATTTCTTTTCCTCGAGACGACGGACCGTCTGTTCCAGAAGAATGCGGTTTTGAAAGCAGCCACCCGACAGCGCCACCGTGTCGAAACGCGGCTGCGCGTCTTCATCGTCTCGCCGCGCCAGCTGGATTGCCATTGTGACAATGGACCTGGCGAGCGCCTTGTGAAAACGCGCAGCAATGATCGGTTGAGGCGTGCCTAGGATCAGATCGCCTAGGATCGCGTTCCACATGGCAAGCGGCTCAATATACGGGAGGCCAGATCCCTTAAGAACGGGAATCGGCATCGGATAGCAGAGACTGTCGTCTTCCTCTGCGAGCGTCTTTGGACATGCGATCGCCTCGAGTCGCGCCGCGGCCTCGCCCTCATAGGCCTGGCGCTCGAAGCAGACGTCGAGCGCGGCCGCAACCGCGTCGAAAAGGCGGCCGCAGGAGGAAGCAAGAGGCGAATTGATGTGATCGTGGATCATCGTGTCCAAGACCGCGCGAGGCTTGGCGGCCAGCCGCTCGAACAATGGGAGCTGCCTAAAATTCATGGCGAAGGCGGCCCATCCCATCTGCGCGGTCAGATGCGCGTAAAGGTTGCGCCACGGCTCGCGCGAGGCGGCAGCACCGCCTACCATGGCCACCGGCCGGAAGGTGCCGACACGCTGGAAACCGCGGTAGTCGCACAACAGGAATTCGCCACCCCAGATTGTGTCGTCCGTGCCGTAGCCCAACCCGTCGAGAGCGATGCCAAGCACGCGTGGCGCGTCAAGCGCGCGTGCGTTCTCGGTGAGACACGCGGCAATGTGGGCGTGGTGATGCTGGACCTCGATGAGCGCCAGACTGTCCTCACTGGCACGTTTTCGCGCGAGCTTCGCGGAAAGGTATTCCGGGTGCATGTCGCAGGCCAGCGCCTGCGGATCGTGCGCGAAGAGATCCCGGAAGAGCGCGAGATTCTTCCTGTAGTCGTCCCAGGTCGCGGCGTCCTGGAGATCGCCCTGATGTTGGGAAAGCACCGCCCGGCCTTCCTTTACCAGACAGAAAGTCGCCTTCATCTCCGGGCCGTAGGCGAGGATGTCGGGCGAGTCCTCGAAGCCCTTCGGCAGGGAAATGGAGGCCGGCGCGTAGCCGCGCGCGCGGCGTAACAGACGCATGCGCCCGTCCATGACGCGCATGACGGAATCGTCAACGCGATTGGCGATTTCGCGGTCGTGAACGAGGGCGTAAGGGGTGATGGTCCCGAGCTTGCGCGCTGCCTCCGCGTCGCCGATCGCTTGCGGTTCGTCCGAGAGGTTGCCGCTGGTCATGATCACGGGGCGCGGCATGCGGCGGAACATGAGCACATGCAGCGGCGTCGAGGGGAGCATGAAGCCGAGCATCCGCATTCCGGGAGCAACAGCCTCAGGCAAGCGTTCCGGACCGGCCGCATCGAGGAGCACGATCGGCGCTGCCGGCGAGCACAACGCTTCCTCCTCGTCCGGGCTGACGGCGCAGAATCGGCGGATCACATCGAGGTCGCGCGCCATGAGGGCGAAGGGCTTGACCTCGCGCCGCTTAAGCAGCCGCAGCCGCTCGACAGTGTCGAGCCTTGTAGCATCGCAGGCGAGCTGGTAGCCGCCGAGCGCCTTGACGGCGACGATTTCGCCTTTCTGGATCAAGCTCATTGCAGCATCGACGTCATCGAACATCGAATGCTGCTCGTAGGTCAAGGCTCGTCCATCGAAGCGGACGAGCTGCGCTTTCGGGCCGCAGGCATGGCAGGCGATAGGCTCGGCGTGGAAGCGCCGATTGGCCGGGTCGCCATATTCGGCGGCGCATTCGGCGCACACGGGAAAGGCGGCCATTGTCGTGGCGCTGCGGTCATAGGGGATCGAGCGGATGATGGTGAAGCGTGGGCCGCAATGTGTGCAGTTGGTGAAAGCGTAGCGGAAGCGGCGCTCGAACGGATCGAGCACTTCAGCCGCACACGCGGGACAGATGGCAGCGTCGGGCGAAATCTCGGTGCGGGCCTCACTTCTGTTGCTCTCGATGATGCGGAACCCAGGCGCCAGTCTTCCAGTAAAGGGCTCGACCTCGATCGCTTCGATCGCAGCGAGCAACGGTGCCTCGTCGCGCAAGCGCCTGACCAACGTCTCGATGTCCTTCCCTTGGCCGCGGGCCCGGATGAGCACTCCCTCTCCGTCGTTCAGCACTTCACCGTCCAGGCCAACTTCACGGGCATGGCGCCAAACGGTCGGCCGGAAACCGACGCCCTGCACGCGACCGCGCACCCTGATCTGGACGCTTTCCAGAGCAGCGGCGTTGGCGATGGCGGGCTGCGTGCTCATACTGCCGCCTCCCACAGGAGCACGCGGTTATTGCCGGTGTCGGCGACGGCGACCAGCCCGTCGCAGACCGTGACGGCAAATGGCCAGCACAGGCTGTCGCGCGCCGCGAACCGCCAGCGGTTGTCGCCCTTATCGGAGAAGCGACGCTGGCCGGTGAGCGTTGTGGCGGCCGCGTCCATTGCGAGCCCCGGCAGGGGAAAGCCGACGAGACGAGAATTGCCCGTGTCGGCGCAAACCAGCATGTCGTCGTGCACTGTGATGCCATACGGCATCTGGAGCGCGTGCGCGCTCGGTTCATAGGCAGCGCGATTGTGATCGACGGCTTCGAAACCGGCCTGCCCAATCACGAAGCTGGCTGGAGCGCCATCTGCATTGGGAAAACCATTCCACACCATGATCCGGCTGTTGCCGGCATCGGCGACGAAGATGCGCCCATTTGCCACGACGATTGCGTGCGGCCAGCGCATCCCGACCGCACTCGCTTCCGCGCCCGCGTTGTCGTCATGGATCGTCATTCCCGCCTGGCCAAGCACCATGTCAGCTGGCTGACCATTTTCCCCCGGCAGCGTGTTCCAGATCAAAACGCGGCGGTTTCCAGTGTCGGCGACGAAAAGGCGGCCGTCCGCGATAGTGACGCCGTAACACCAATTGAGCGTATGCGGCCCGGCGTTGCTCGAGCCGCGGTTGGCGAGTCCGCCGCTGAAATCGGCCTGACCGAGCACGATGTCTGCTGGCTGATTGTTGACCTCAGGAAGTGAGCACCAGATGAGGATGCGATGGTTCCAAGCATCTGCAACTGCGAGGACGCGTCCATCTGTGGCGATGCCGCTCGGCATGTTGAGCGTCGCTGGACCCACATTGCCCCCCGCGTTGCGTCCCTCCACGTTGAAGTCGGGCTGGCCGATCAGGAGGTCGGCCGGCGAATTGTCCGTGTTGGGCACGGTCCGCCAGACAAGGAGCCGATGGTGCCCGGTGTCGGCGATAAAGAAGGGGCCCTGCCGGCTGGCGAAGGCCACGCCGCGCGGGCCGAAGAGCGTGGCGCGGCTCGGTAAGAGCGGTGCTGGAAGACCGTCCGCTGCGAGGTGATCGCCGAGTACGATGCGGGCGCCCACCGGATTCAGCAGCGGAAGCGGAGCAGGCGCCGGCGCGAGAGCGGCAGCATGTTGAATACTAGAGGTGAGCGAGACGCGCATCATGTCGCCAGCCTCACTTCGACGCGATTGCCGACGACCTTGACAGCATGGGATTGAAGTTGAACTTCCGGTGCCGTCAGGCATTCGCCAGTCGCGAGGTCATATTGGAAGCCGTGCCAAGGGCAGGTGATGATACCATTCTCGACTGCGCCTCCATCGATCTCCATACCGAGATGAGCGCAGGCGTTCTGGAAACAGGATACGACCGCGCCCTGCCGCGACAGGATGACGTTCTGTTCGCCGACGATCCGCGTGATGACGCCGCCCTGCGGTATCTCGTCCAGCCGACATACCAGATGCCAGCCGTTGACCGCGCCCAGCGCGAACGGGCTGACGAAGCGCACGCTGTCATGCTGGCTGCCGCTAGCGCCTTTGACCTGCAGAATGTCGGTGATCTCCGGGCAGGCTTCTTCGACAGCTTTCTTGACGCCAGCGTGGAAGGTCAACGCTGACGCCGGACAGCCGTCGCAGGCGCCGGTGAAGCGCACTTCGATCGCCGGCGGTCTCACTGCGATGAGCTCGACGTCTCCGCCATGGGAAGCCAGGATCGGCCTCACGCTGTCGAGCGCCGTTTCGAGCCGCTCGCTGAGGCTCGGCTTGAGGATGTCGTGACGCCTCAATACCGCGTAGACAATCTCGTCCGAGACCGCCTGCTTCATCGCTGTCAGCGCTGCAGAGTCCGATTTCAAGGCTCGCACGAGACGACGGAACGCTTCGCCCTGCAGATCTTCGATCGCGCGCCGATAGGCATCGACCGCGCTGCGCTGCGTCTCATCCCAGTCGGCAAAGACCGCCTCCAGCCGTTCGATGTCTCCGGTGAAGCCGGCCAGGGTCTCGCGACGTGTGGAGATGAGATCAATGGCGTTCATGTCAGTACCAGCCTCAGCGATAGCGCAGATCCTTGAAGAGGTAAGGCTGTGCCGCTCCGCCGATCAGTCCGGCAATGGCGGCTGAGGCGATTATCGGCAAGCCAAGTTTGGTGAGGCCGAACAGGATCACCGCCGTTGCGAGCGCTCCGGTGGCGGTTTGACGGTAGACCTTGGCCGGATCTGCGAAGAGCTTTCCCCGGAAAAACAGGACAATCGAGCTTTTTACCATTTCCAACATGATCGCAACTCACTTCAGGAAAGCGAGCGCGATCAGCCCGACGATGAGTCCCGGGATGACACCAACAGGGCCGTAGAAGCTGCCCATCAGAGCAGCCAGCTGATTGCCGATCGCCTTGCCACCGGTGAGCACGCCGCCGCCCGCTCCACCAATCCCGGAGGCGACCAGGCCCACAATCAGAGCGGCCACAGCGCTCGCCGCTGTTACTTCTGTTCCCGTCACGTGAAAGCTCCTCACTCCGGTTCAGTTGAGATGTTGCGAGCGGCTGTCCGCCGGCCCGCGTGAGCGCGCTGGAGGCGCTGAGAGCAATTCGCGATCGATTTGCTCGCAGGCTTCCGCGACAATGCGTGCTTTCGCGACTTCGCCAGCCCGAATGAAGATTTCCCGACTCTCTAGATAGTATTCGCGCGCCGCCATGAGATTAGCGCGGTTACCGTTCTCTGGATGTTGTGGGGCGTCGGGCAGGTTACGCAGGCAATTGGCTTTGTTTGCGAGCGTGTTGGCGTATTCGATCGGCATGGTTGCGCGGGTGCGCACCTTCAGCGCCTCGTCGTAAGCGTCAAGGGCACGAAGGTTGTTCTCGATCATATGGCTGGAGGAACTGTACTGGAGCGCGTTACCGAGATTGTTTTGCAGCATCGCGTATTCGGTTGGATGATCGGTCAGGTTTACGATCCTCAGCCCCTCCTCGAAGGCTTGGACTGCGAGCGCTTCCCTCATCTTGGCGCGACTGTCGGTGAACGGCATCGACAGAAACGCGGTCGCAAGATTGTTCTGTAGAATCGCGAACTCCTTCGGGAAGCGATGCTTATCGAAGGTTCGCAGCGCCCGCTGGTATGCTGCGATCGCATCTGTGATACGAGCTCTGTTGCGGCCAGCGAGATTTTGGATAGCGAGGCCAAGATTCATCTCTGCCTCCGCCAATTCTTCGGGGCGGCCAAAATCACGAAGGACTGAGATCGCTGCCTCGAATCCCGTCCGGGCAACCTCGAGCGGCTCCACGCCTTCGCCGGGGAGCGCTAGCAAGGCGGTGCCCTGGCGCGCGCGGATACGCGCCGCAAGAAGGCGCTCGTCCTCAGGGCAGATATCCAGAGCGCGCGCATAGAGGTCGATCGCCGAGTAGAGCTGGCCAACATCTTTCGGCCGCTGTTGGAGGCCCAATGCGATCTCCATCAGCATCTCGGCGCGCTCTGCGAGGGTTGCCGTCTCGTCCTCGGCGGCAACAAGAGCGGCCCTAACGTCGTCGTCGGTGCGGTCAATCTTCACCAAGCCGTTCCTCCCGGAGTCTGCTTTTCAACGCAGCTCTCCCTCTGACAGCAACCTATAGTCAATTTTGCCAAGTCTGTCTATTTGAATTACGAAATGCCAACCTAGTTTACAATCCGGAGGCGATCAAGGCTGCTGCGTGATCGTCCCAGTGGGCTTCGAGCACCACTTCGGCATCATCATCGAACCCGCACGCCCGAAAGAATTCGGGAGCGGAAACCACCCGGTCGCCGCGGCTGTTGCGCTGCTTGAGCAGATATCCGCCCGCCGCCGCGTGACGCACGGGCAGCACAACGAGAGCGCGGTCACGCCGCAGCAGGGCGACGGCGTCGATATTCGCAAAATACTGTTCGCACGTGGCGGCAGACATATAGAGCGCGCCCCGTCGGATCATGAGACTGACAGGCGCCTCGTTCACGTCACGTCCTTCGACCGACGCTTCTCAATCAGGGCCTCGATGCGGCAGGCAACTTTATCGGCTGCCCGCGAGACTGCTGGCGTGAGGCCCACGCCGAAGCCGAGCTCGGCGGCTTCGATCAAGAAGACGGTGACGTCACTCGGAAAGGCATCGCGGAAGATTTGACGGCCCGCGTGAAGAGCTGCGTCCCAACGGAAGTCATGGAGGTTGAGTCCGTGCTTATAGGGACGCTCGAGTTCAGCCCCCGGAACCTCGTAGATTGCACCGGCCTCCACCCCCGTGTGGGCGGCGTCAACCACGATGAGCGATGAACAGCCGCGCGCCGAGAACATGACGGCCATCCCGTCGGTACCCGCATCGAGCAGCCTTACGCTCACTCGATCAAACTGCTTGCCCTTCAGGCTCTGTATCACCTGGTGCCCGACGCCGTCATCCTGACGGTTCGGATTGCCACACCCCACCACTGCGATGATTGGATCCGGCGCGATCATATGCGCCACAACCGGCAGGACCACTGCGGCTCGACGGGCAGGTTAAGCTCGGGCAATTCGCAGAATCGACGATGAACGACGTAGTACATGCACGTCTCGCAGGCCTCCTCGATGCCGCTATGTTCAATCGGCTCCAGCGTGAACCCCGCGATCACCAACTTGGCCTTGAGATCGCCGCCCGCCGCGCGAAGACGGGCGACGATCTGCGTGACTTCCTCATGCGTGTCGGCGCGTGGCTGGACCTCAGTGGTTAGGCCGCCGGCCAGAAGCCCACGAACTTCCTCACGCCCGGAGACGTCGGCCAGTTCCTTTGAGTCCGTGGTCATCCCTTCCTCCGTGGCGGATGCCTGCTCCGATGGCCTTCAATCAGATGCGCCAGAGTCTGCACCACCAGTCCGCTTTCACCGGCACTGCAAGCTCCGGCAGGTCACACCATTCTCGATGAACGAGGTAGTACATGCATTCCATGCAGCGCTGCTTGTCTGGTCCGTAGGGATGGTCGACAAAGCCGCTGATGACCAGCTTGGCTTTGATATCGTTCGGATCAAGCTTGCGCAGCTCGTCAAGGATGCCGGCGAACTCCCGTTCCGTTTCCGGAACGGGCTCCGTTTGCGTCTTCAGACCTGCCTCCATGAGGTCGGCCATTTGGAGGAGCAGTGCGCGTTGTTGCTCGCTGTTCATCGGCTGTGGCCCCGATATTTCTGCGCCGCTCCATCACCCTGGAAGTGATGATCGAGCGGGTCGTCCAACCGGAGACCAACTAGGCCGTGCGGAAACGTGCAAGTTCCTTGCCCGTGCTGGCGTGATGGGCGTGCACAGTACAGACGAGGCACGAGTCATATGAGCGACAAACATGCCCGACCTCTACAGGATCATTCACGTCGGCAACCGGAGTTCCGATGAGCGCTTGCTCGATCGGGCCAAGTTCATCACGGTCGGAACGCGGACCGACGTTCCAGGTCGTTGGCGTAATGATCTGGTAGTTCTTGATCTTCCCGCCCTGCACCTCGATCCAGTGACAAAGGGCGCCGCGGATCGCCTCGGTGGCGCCCCAGCCCCGCCCATCCTTTTCCGTCGGTTTGACATACCAGGGATCGTTCAGCCGGAATTCGCGCAGGGCATGCTCGGCTTGCCGATAGAGCTTCACGCCTTCATGCATGCGGGCGAAATGACGCAGCATGACGCTTGCGCCTCCGAGTTTCCTATACATGTCGAGCACCAGCGGATCGTGATGCTGCCAGCGTTCTCCGTGCGGTCCGCCAGCAATGAGCTGGCGCGCCAGCGGACCGGCTTCGAGCCTGCCGTTCTGGTCGTGGCGAACGGCCGTCGCCCATGAATATTGCTTAGTGTGATCGACGGGGTTTTTGCCAACCGGCTTGGTGACTCGGTCGAAGGGGTGTTTGCCGCTCTGTTCATCGTACCAGGCATGCATCAGATCCTCGCGGGTGTGAATCTGATCCATCAGCTTATGGGTGTCACTGGCGCCATCATAAACACCGCTCTTCATGATCACCGCCGCATTGCGGCCCTCGATCGTCGGGCGGTTGTACTTGTCCTCATGAGGCAGATATCCCCAGGACACGTATTTTCCGTGGCCCTTGCCGTATTTGTCGACGCCGATGTCCTGGCTCATGCGCCAGAACATCCCGAGGTCTGAGTTGGCATGCTCGGGCCGCTCGTCTAGCCACGCCATGAAGTCGTCGTAGGATTTGATTTCCTCGTAGCGCTCGAAGGAGCAGCCAAGCCATACCGGCTCCATCCAGTTGCGCCGGAAATGCTCCAGAATCGACCAGGCGCGGGTGACGTCAGTCAGCGTGGGCGCGCACATCACCCCGCCAGGGACCATGAAACTCGAATGCGGCCACTGGCCACCGAGAAGCGCATAAATTTCGACGGGACGGCCCGAAATCGTAACGCCGAGCTCGTAGTTGGTACCCGTGTATGGTGACCATCGCCGAACCGCCTCCTCGTAATATTTGGAGCGCGAGTAGTTCTTGTGCGTGTAGTCGATCATGAAGAGGCCGTAATGGTGCCTGGGAAGGCTCTGCAGGCTCTCTGCGATCTGTCCGAGATTGCGCGCGAGGATGGCGTTGCGGGGAACCTCGGTCTTCCACGCGGTGTCGAGCGCCCAGGCGGCGCAAGTCAGATGCGAGGCGCCGCAGATGCCACACGCGCGTGGCGTCACTACGAGTCCCGCTTGAGGATCCTTGTCGCGAAGGATCACCTCGAAGCCGCGGAAGAGTTCGGCCTGGGTCCACGCATTAACGACGACGCCGTTCTGGATATCGACGCGCACGTCGAGGTCGCCCTCGACGCGTCCGACGGGTGAAATATCAAGCGTTTGAACTGCTGCGGACATGGTTTTCTTGACCTCTTTGAATGGATGCGGACGGGGCGCGGGGCGATCAAACGACGAAGATGTCTTCTTCAGCCCACCGCGGTGAGGCTGCTTTGGCGGCGGCCGTCAGCTTGATGTAACCGGTCTTGTCCACGCCTGCCGGCATGTCCTTCGGTACGCCCATGACGGTCTGGGTTTTGAAGACAGTGCCCGGGGCGAGGTCAAAGAAGGGAAACTCCGGCTCGGTGCAGCCCAGGCAGGGCATGCCGGAGCGAGTCTTGGAGGATTGACGATTCCACAAGATGCGATTGCAGGGCGAATGCGTCATCGGCCCTCGGCACCCAAGGTCATAGAAGAGGCAGCCCTTGCGCTGGCCGAATTCGGTCGCCGAAACCTTGTAGGCGAAGTGCATGTTGCGGGTGCAGCCGGTCTGGGTAAACGAGGTGAAGAAGGTCTTCGGCCGCTGGAATTCATCGAGCGCCAGATCGCCCGCGCGGCCGGTTGCCACCGCCACGACGATTTGCGTGATCCAGTCGGGATGGGCGGGACAGCCCGGCACATTGATCACTGGAAGGCCGGCTTTGGACTTATAATCCTTGCCAAGGAAACCGCCTTGACTACGCTTCAGGAATTGGAGTCCCTGGCTTTCGGAGGGGTTTGGCGCTGTGGCTGGAATGCCCCCCCACGTCGCACAGTCGCCAATGGCGACCACGAAGTTTGCCACCTTGGATAGATCATGAACCCAATCCCGCATGGGACGGCCGGCGAAGCGATTCCATTCACCGGTGCCGTTCGGCGCATTGACCACCGTTCCCTCGAAAACGAAAATGTCGAGCGGCAGTTGGCCAGACGTCAGGGCCCGCAGCATCTTCTGGAGATTTTCACCAAGCTCGAGACCCAACGAAGGGTGCCACAGCACGTTGATGCCGAAGTCCGTTACAAGGTCGCAGACACTTGGTTCCTCCGCATTTAGGAACGACATCGTGTTGCCGGAGCAGGCCCCACCCTGGAGCCACAAAAGATTCGCCATTGAGTTTCTCCTCCCGATAGCCGCCGATCGTTGAACGCATGAAGGCACCTAAATGGGCGTTAAGCAAATCCCGTGCCAATCTCTAAGGGAAGCAAAATACATCGAAATGTCAAGTATGTAAGGGCATTGCCACGACGGTCACATTGCGGTCGCACTTCCGCAGACCCTGCAAACCTTCTTGGCGGCTGTAAATTTAGTTTGGGATTTAGAGGGCGGTTTAGCCCTGTCTGTTTCCGCACACGGGGCAGGCGACCTCGAGCAAGTATCCGAACCAGATGCCTTGACAACGGCTGCACCAATGGCCCGTCGTCTGATGGGCTGGCGCCCCGAGGAGTTCAGCCATCTTCCCGGCGCCAAGAACCTTTGCCGGTTTGGCTGCACCAGTTGGGGAAACGCGCGATTGGGGAAAGCGAACGACTTCGGAGGATTGTTCGTTCTTGATCATCTCGCTAGCCTTGTTGCTCGAGGTTGTAGCGCTTGATCTTGTTTGAAAGTCCAACGCGCGATAGGCCAAGTTCAGCGGCTGTGCGGCTTTGGTTCCAGTGGTTGCGCAACAGCGCACTTCCGACGATCTGCTTCTCCAGACTTTCTACTCGATCCTTCAAGGTCGCGCCTTCGGGTACAAAGCCACGTGGTCCATCGCTTCGACTGCGCGCCGCGGCAGATGCCAACAACGAAGCCGACATATTGCGCGTGGTGATGTATTCGCCGTCCTTGGCCAATGCAACCATGCGCCGGATTTCGTTCTCAAGCTCACGGACATTGCCGGGGAAGTCGCAAGCGGAAAGCTTCTCGATCGTGCTCGCTGTGATGCCGAGGATCTTCCGACCCATCCCATCGGCATGCTTCGCGGCGAAGAATTCGGAAAGGGGCGCGATATCGTCGCGGCGCTCACGAAGCGGAGGCACCTCAAGCTCGAAACCTTTGAGGCGGAAATAGAGATCCTGGCGAAATTCCCGCCGGGCGACCATGTCTTTGAGCGACCTGTTCGAGGCGGCAATGATGCGAACGCTACAGTGCTCGACTTTGTCAGAGCCAAGCGGTTTGACCTCGCCCTCCTGGAGAAAGCGCAGCAGGCTCACCTGGAAAGATGGGGACACCTCCGAAATCTCGTCGAGGAATACCGTGCCGCCATCGGCGGCGCGAAAGAGGCCGAGGCGGTCGGAGATGGCGCCGGTGAAGGCGCCGCGTTTATGGCCGAACAATTCTGATTGCAGCAAGTCGTCCGGCATGCCGCCGCAGTTCTGGATGAGGAGCGGGCTCGTGCGTCGTGGCGAATTGTAATGGATAGCGCGCGCCAAAAGCTCCTTGCCCGTTCCGGTCTCACCCTGAATCAAGATCGGCAATTCTGTTGTGGCGGCTTGTTTGGCCAAATCACACAGCTCTGCCATTTTCTCGCTGGCATAGACGAGCTTTTCGAATTGGTGGCTTTCGGGCCTGAAGAGGAGATCCCGGCGCTCGCCTAATCTGAGTACGTCACCGGAGATCTTGAACTCCCGCGAAAGAATGCGGTGGCGGCGGGCGAGTTCGCGAGCTTCAAGCGCCCGCTCGACGACGAGGCCGAGCTGCGTTGCGTCGAGCGGGGTGAGCAAGAACTGGTAGATCGCGGCCTTGGTCAATGTGCCGTAGGATAGAGGCGATCCCCCCGTGGCTACATATACCCGCATGATTTCCGGGTGGGACACGCGCAACCTGGTCAGAAAATCCAGGCCAATGGACTCGTCCTTCCGATCTTCGGCAACGGCAAGATCGACATGGATGCCGCTCATCGTGGTCAGCGCTTCGGCTACAGAGCCGACAAGCACCACGCGATAGGCATAGCGCTCGGACAGGACGTCAAGGCAGTCCGTCCAATCGCCTCCCCGCCGAGCTACGATGAGGACCGTACCAGAGTGCTCCATTCAAGAATCTTTTCAAGCTGCTTACTTTCTTTGCAGAATGGCGCAAGCGGCGATGGTATGCAAGGAACTTGTCAAGAGAGAACGGCCAGAAGGCATTACGGGTTCTCTAAACCTTCGGCCGGCGCTCTCGTGAAATGGGCAACGTCGAATCCGGTGAGATCCGGCAAACACAGATCCGCTTCCGTGAAGTCCTCTCCCGTTGAGTATTGGCTTGGCGTAACGACGACCCGAAGCCCCGCCGATTTCGCGGAGAGCAGGCCGTTGCGCGAGTCCTCGAATGCGATGCAGTCCTTGGGCTCCAGGCCAAGCCGGTCCAGCGCAATCGTATAGATGTCGGGGGCCGGCTTCTTGCGCGGCGCCTCGTCGCCGGCGGCTATCACATCGAACACAGCGCCGGCCGGTTCGCCCCAGAACGCGACGCAAAGCGCATCGACATTCGGCAGGTTCGTCGTCGTCGCCACGGCGGTTTTGATCCCTTGGAGCTTGGCGAACTGGATGAGCTCCCGGACGCCGGGACGCAAGGGAACGCCGCCGCCGACGATGATATCGCCGTAAGCCTTGGTCTTTTGGCGATGCAGGCCGACGATGCTCTCATCCGACATGACAACTCCGGGGTATGCGCGCTCAAGAAAGGCACGGATCCGCTCTTTGCCGCCGGTGACCTTGAGGAGTTCCCCATAGAGCGGCGCGTCCCAGTGCCAATCAAGACCGGCGGCAGCGAATGTCGCATTGAAGGCCTGCCGATGGGCCTCCTCCGTCTCGGCAAGTGTGCCGTCAACGTCGAAAATGAAGGCAGCGGTCTTCATCGTCTGCCGACCCCCTGCAGCACGTAATCCGAAAGATCGTCGAAGTGATCGAACACGTACACCGGTTCGAAGGCGTCGACGGATTCCCGGAGATACCCCCCGGAGAACAGCGCGAACGGAACCTTCGCGCGGAATGCGGTTTCGGCGTCGATCTCGCTGTCGCCGACATAGAGCGCGGAAGTTTCGTCCGCGCCGAGCCGGTCCAAGCAATGGAGCAGGGGAGCGGGGTCGGGTTTGAGCTGCGGCACCGTGCCTTCCCCCACGAGGGCGCCGACGAAGCGCATAAGCCCGAGCTCTTTGAGAATGGTGACGGCGAACTCAGGCGGCTTGTTCGTGCAGATGCCGAGCGCAACCCCGGATGCGGCGAGCCGCTCGAGCGTCGGCTCGACGCCAGCGTAAGGCCGTGTCAGCTGCGCCGGGGCACGCGCATAGTGCTTCCGGAACCGGGCGAGCGCGCTATCGAAATCGTCCGCAGGGCCGCCGGTCGCATCGAGGCACCGCGCGACCAATGCCGGCACGCCGTTGCCGACGAAACCGGCGACACGCTCAAGCGTCAGGGGCGGCCGCCCAAGGTCGCCGAGCATCCGGTTCGCCGCAGCATGGAGATCCGGCGCACTGTCGATCAGCGTGCCGTCAAGGTCGAAAACGATCGCTTTCATCTTTTGGTTCCCGACGAAGTCGGCGGCTGGGTGCTCAAACTCGACTTTTCCTCCTCGCCCGAAACATCGACAAGCTCGAAATCGATTGTGACGCGATCTGGAGCTGTCGGCCGGAACACCTTGTCGGCATAGCCGACGTGATCAGGGTGATCGCGGTAGCTGGCGACGACCTCGGGGGATGCGAAGCGGATGAGCCAGCACAAGAGATATGGTGCATCCGTTCGCAGCGCGCGCCCGGCCAGCACATTGCGCACACCGGGGATTGCGCCAAGCGCCTCAACGCCCTGCGCCGCAAAAGCGCTCCAGTCTACGTTCTGCCCGCCGTCGCGCAGGTTGTAGACGACGACATGCTCGACTTCGCGCCAACGACGGCAAGCGGCCGACGCGGCGCCAGCGCGTCCCGCGGCTCCGAACAGCCGGCAAGTCCGCTCGACCTCGGCGCGAACAGCCCCCCGAACGCCGTGGATGAGTGCGGTGTCGGCCGGCGAGTCCTTGCTTTCCGCTTCCTCTACTATCGAACGCGCCGCGGCGTCGGCGAGGCCGGTAAAGTAGTTGATCTTGGCGACACCGTTTGCGGCGAGCATCCCGTACTGGTCGTCGCTCAAGCCGGTCCCGCCATGGATGACGAGTGGAATGTGCAGGGCACTGCTGAGCGCGGACAGACGTTCGAAGTCGAGTCGCGGTGCGCCGCGTAGACGGCCGTGGACGGTGCCGATGGAGATCGCAAGGCAATCCACAGGCGTTTCCGCGATGTACCGCTCGGCGTCCGCGAGCGAAGTGAGCTGCATCGCGCGGGGATGTTTTTCTGCGTCCTCCCCCTCGACGCCAGGCACATAGCCGAGCTCGCCCTCCACCCTTACGCCGCAGCGGCGGGCAAGGCGGACGACCTCGCGCGTGGCCTTGATGTTGTCCTCAAGCGACGATAGCGACGCGTCGACCATGACATTGTTGCAGCCGAGCCGAATCGCCCGTTCGACCGTCGCGAGAGAGTGCCCGTGGTCGAGATGGATAGCAACCGGCACCCGGGCGCGGCGCGCGGCATCCACGACCACCGGCATGAGGCACTCGAAATCGAAATGATCGAAATGGGACTCGGCCAGGCTCGCGATCACCGGGGCGCGGCAGCCCTCGGCGCCGTCCAGCACAGCCTCTAGAAAAGCTGTGTCCACGACATCATAGGCGCCGATGGCGTATCGCTCACAATGGGCGTGCCGAAGCAGGTCGCTCATGTCCAATGTCCACGAGTGCCATCGGCTTCCGCCACCTTTCTCTGCGCCGCAGTCGCAGCTTCACGGATGGCCAAGATGTTCCGCCCATAGGGTGCAGGGTCGGCAGCCGATCCGCCTTTGAAGACAGCTGATCCTGCGACCAACACGTCGGCGCCAGCGGCTGCGACGAGCGGCGCCGTCGCGGGCGTTACACCGCCATCAACCTCGATATGAATAGGCCGGTCGCCAACCATCTCGCGCAAACGGCGGATCTTCGGGACCATGGCCTCGATGAAGCTTTGCCCGCCGAAGCCGGGGTTGACGGTCATCACGAGGACCAGGTCGATCCGGTCGAGGACGAATTCGATCGCTTCCGCTGGCGTGGACGGGTTAAGCGAGACGCCCGCTTTAGCGCCGGCGGCGCGGATGGCTTGCAAGGTCCGGTCAAGATGCGGGCCAGCCTCGACATGTGCGGTGATGACGTCGGCGCCCGCCTCGGCGAATGCGTGAATGTAGGGGTCCACTGGAGTGATCATCAAATGTACATCCATGACCGTCTTCACGTGCGGCCGGATGGCCCTGCAGAGTTGCGGGCCAAAGGTAATGTTCGGTACGAAATGGCCGTCCATCACGTCGACATGCACCCAATCGCAGCCTTGTGCTTCGATAGCGCGGCATTCGGCACCGAAAGCGGCGAAGTCGGCGCTGAGGATGGAAGGTGCGATCTTGATGGAGCGATCGAACGTCATCTGTCGTCCTCCTTCCCGCCGTCCTCGCGCGCCACATCGCTGTCCAGCCCGCCGCGAAACACGCGGCTCGCACGCACGTCGCTTTCCTCGATTGTGGATACCGCCTCGATTCCTACCGGGCCGTCTACGCTCTCGAAGAGGCGATTGGCTTGACGCAGCCGCATACGATCAATGGCGTTGCGGATCGAGCGCGCGTTGGCAAAATGCGGCTGCGCGCGCCGCAGCGCGATATACTCGGCCATCGCCGCGCGCGCTCCGTCCGTGAAGCGGTAGTTCTGGGCGTCCAGCATGAGCGTTGCGATATGCAGCAGCTCCTCGTCGGTATAGTCTGGGAACTCGATGTGATGCGCGATCCGCGAGCGGAAGCCTGGATTGCTGTTGAAGAACCGGTCCATGCGGTCGGCATAGCCCGCGAGGATCACCACAAGATCGTCACGGTTGTTCTCCATCACCTGTAGCAGGATTTCGATGGACTCCTGACCATAGTCCCGTTCGTTCTCCGGACGGTACAGATAATACGCCTCATCAATGAACAGAACACCGCCCATCGCCTTCTTCAGCACTTCCTTCGTCTTGGGCGCCGTGTGACCGATATACTGGCCGACCAGGTCGTCGCGGGTCACCGTCACAAGATGACCCCTGCGAATGTAGCCGAGCCGGTGAAGCAGATCGGCCATTTTGAGCGCGACGGTGGTTTTGCCGGTTCCAGGATTTCCGGTGAAGGACATATGCAGGGTCGGCGTCTCGTGCGCGAGTCCGAAGCTCTTGCGTGCCCGATCGACTAAGAGAAGCGCGGCTGTCTCCCGGATACGGCGCTTGACCGGCTTCAGACCGATGAGCGATCGGTCAAGTTCCTCGAGCACAGCGTGCACGCCGGACGATTCGAACTCCCTTCTGAGGTCGATCTCTGCCGTTGGTTGGATATCCTTATCGACGGGCACCGTCAGCCTGGCCGTGTCGCCGGTGTGGGTGTCCAGCCGTGAATCGGTGCTCGCAGACATGCGTCGTTTCTCCATCCAACGAATCCGGACCACCACTCCGTCACGGGGCTGCCGGCACGTCAGCCTGCCGGATGCCACCGTGGAGAGGGGTCAGCCGTAGCGCTGACCTTCGGGACGGTCGGTCACATAGGCATGTGTTGAGTATCGGATGCGCCGTCCCGCCACCTCCTGACGGTCGAGCCGGAAGCCAGGCTCCTCCTTCGGCCGGTTAACGATAAAGGAGAGACGCACCGACTCCCAGCCATGGCTCGAATCGAAGGCGGAGAGGCGGATGTAGCGGTCGGCATAGACGCGCCGGCATTTGGCGAGTTCCATCATGACGCCGGCGGCGTCCCTGAGGTCGAACATCGGCAGGCCCCACATTTCCCAATAAGTGTTGCGGGGATGCGGGTCGTCGGTGAACTCGATGTTCACCGACCAGCCTTTCTCCAGGCAGTATTGCACTTGCTTGGTGATTTGCTCGTCGGTGAGGTCCGGCAGGAAGGAGAAGCAACCCTGGGTGATGCGCATGATCTGATCCTCAAGCAGTGACAGCAGCGGTTGGCACGAAATCGGGCGTGTCGGTTGAATCGTAATTGAAGGTTACGTTCTTCCAGACATCGAGAGCCTGCTTGAGCGGCGTGCATGTCGCCGCCGCCTTGGCGAGGATCTCAGGCCCCTCATGGACATAGTCACGACCCTCGTTTCGAGCGAGGATCATGGCCTCGAGCGCGACGCGATTGGCGGTGGCGCCCGCCTGAATCCCCAGCGGATGTCCGATGGTGCCGCCGCCGAACTGCAACACGACATCCTCGCCGAGGTAGTTGAGGAGCTGGTGCATCTGGCCGGCATGGATGCCGCCCGAAGCGACAGGCATCAGCTTGTTGAGGCTTGCCCAATGCTGTTCAAAGAACAGGCCATACTCGAGCGCCATTGGGTTGTGGTCCTCGCGACAGATGTCGTAGTAGCCGCGCGTCGTATTGGGATCGCCCTCCAGCTTGCCGACCACCGTGCCGGCATGGATATGGTCAACGCCAGCTAGCCGCATCCATTTTGCGATGACGCGGAACGACACGCCATGGGACTTCTGGCGGGTATAGGTGCCGTGACCAGCCCGGTGGAGGTGCAGGATCATGTCGTTTCTGCGCGCCCACTTCGCCATAGACTGAATCGCGGTGTAGCCGATGACGAGGTCGATCATGATGATGACCGAACCAAGTTCTTTGGCGAATTCCGCCCGCTCGTACATGTCCTCCATGGTGGCGGCAGTGACGTTGAGATAGGTCCCCTTCACTTCGCCGGTGGCAGCCTGGGCCTTGTTGACGGCTTCCATGCAGTAGAGGAACCGATCGCGCCAGTGCATGAAGGGTTGCGAGTTGGTGTTCTCGTCGTCCTTGGTGAAGTCCAGGCCGCCCTTCAGCGCCTCATACACAACGCGGCCATAGTTGCGACCGGAGAGGCCGAGCTTTGGCTTCACCGTGGCGCCGAGCAGCGGCCGACCGAACTTGTCGAGCCGCTCGCGCTCCACCACGATGCCGGTCGCTGGCCCCTGGAAGGTCTTCACATAGGCGACGGGGAAGCGCATGTCCTCGAGGCGTAACGCCTTGAGCGGCTTGAAGCCGAAAACGTTGCCGATGATCGAGGCCGAAAGATTGGCGATCGAGCCCGGCTCGAACAGGTCGAGATCGTACGCGATGTAGGCGAAGTAGGAGCCAGGCGTGTTCGGGACAGGATCGACCCGGTAGCATTTGGCGCGGTACTTCTCCGCCGCCGTCAGACGGTCGGTCCACACCACCGTCCAGGTCGCGGTCGAGGATTCGCCCGCCACCGCCGCCGAGGCCTCGATCGGGTCGACGCCGTTCTGGGGCGTGACGCGGAAGAGCGCAATGACGTCGGTGTCCTTAGGCTCGTAGTCGGGCTCCCAGTAGCCCATTCGCTTGTATTCGAGGACGCCAGACTTGTAGCGTTCCTTGCCGGTGACGGTCAGGGACTTCAATGCTTCGTTCATGACAGGTTCCTTTCCTGGTTCATGCGGCTCTGGCAGCGGAGATTTGCGGCTCTAGCGCGCCATTGGTGTAGCGCTTCGCCATTTCGCTCAGCGGAATCGGCTTGATCTTCGAGGCGTTGCCCGCAGCGCCGAACGCTTCGAAACGCTCCGCGCAGACCTTCCGCATCGCGTCCATCGCCGGCTTCAGGAACTTGCGAGGATCGAACTCATCTTTCTTGGTATTGGCGACGCGACGGAACTCGGCAGTTGCGGCGAGTCGGAGATCGGTGTCGATGTTGATTTTCCGCACCCCGTGTTTGATGCCGCGCACAATCTCTTCGACAGGCACGCCATAGGTTTCGCGCATTTGCCCGCCATGTGCGTTGAAAACCTCCTGCCATTCCTCCGGAACCGACGAGGACCCATGCATGACGATGTGCGTGTTTGGTAGCTTCTGATGGATCGCTTCGATCACAGTCATGGCCAGCACTTCGCCCGTCGGCTTCCTCGTGAATTTGTATGCGCCGTGGCTTGTGCCGATGGCGACGGCGAGCGCATCGACTTTCGTCTCGGCAACGAAGCGCATGGCTTCGTCAGGATCCGTCAGGAGCATCGACTTGTCGAGCTTGCCTTCGAATCCGTGCCCGTCCTCCGCCTCGCCATGGCCGGTCTCCAACGAGCCAAGACAGCCGAGCTCACCCTCCACCGACACCCCGACCATATGGGCGAGTTCGGTGACTTGCCGCGTCACCTTGACGTTGTAGTCGTAGTCGGCTGGCGTCTTCGCATCCTCCTTCAGCGAGCCGTCCATCATGACAGACGAAAAGCCGTTCTGGATCGCGGAAAGGCAGGTATTGACGTTGTTTCCGTGATCTTGATGCAAACACACAGGGATGTCGGGAAACATTTCGACGAGCGCCTCAATCACCTTTTGCAGCATGACGTCCCCGGCGTAGGAGCGCGCGCCTCGACTGGCCTGAATGATGACGGGCGCATCCATTTCGCGGGCTGCCTCCAGGATTGCGAGGCCCTGTTCCATATTGTTGATGTTGAAGGCCGGGACGCCGTAACCCTGTTCCGCCGCGTGGTCGAGCAATTGTCTGAGCGTTATGAGCGCCATCGTCGTTTCCTTTCCGATCATGCCAACTGGGGGGTTCTGAGAACCGACACGCCCGGCAGTTCCTTGCCCTCTAACCATTCGAGGAAAGCGCCACCTGCTGTGGACACGTAGGTGAAGTCCTCGGTCACTCCGGCAGCGTTCAACGCCGCGACGGTGTCGCCGCCCCCGGCAATCGATTTGACCTTCCCGACACGTGTCAGGCGCGCCGCTTCGGCGGCGACAGCCTCCGTGGCGTGATCGAAAGGCTCGATCTCGAAAGCGCCAAGAGGGCCGTTCCAGAGGATGGTCTTCGCCTCTGCGAGGACATCCCAAATGCGCTCGATCGAGCGCGGGCCTGCGTCCAATATCATGCCGTGCTGAGGACAACAGTCGAGCTCGGCGATGTGCGCCTCCGCGCCGCGTTCGAAGCGGTCAGCCCAAACAATGTCGACCGGCAAAACGATCTGGCAGCCGCAGCTTTGGGCCCGCGACAGGATCTTGCGCACGGTCTCGAACTTAGCGGATTCGTGCGGTGATTTGCCAATGGGCAAGCCGTTGGCGGCCAGGAACGTGTTGGCCATGCCGCCGCCAACGATCACGGTATCGAGCTTGCCGATCAGATTGAAGAGCACGTCAATCTTGCTCGATACCTTGGCACCGCCCACGAGCGCGACAGCAGGCCGCTGCGGTGCTTCCAGCGCCTGCGTCAGTGCCGAGATCTCCGCCATCATCAGCGGACCGGCCACTGCCGGCAGTCGCTCCGCGATGGCTACCGTCGAGGCGTGTGCCCGATGCGCACAGGAGAATGCATCGTTGACGTAGAGATCGCCGAGCTCCGCCAGTTCTTCCGCCAGGCTCGCGTCATTGGCTTCCTCGCGCTGGTCGAACCGTAGATTCTCGCAGACGAGAACATCGCCAGGGCCGAGTGCGGCGGCGGATCTCGCGGCGACGGGTCCACTTATCGCTTCGCTGAAGGCCACGTCCTTGCCAAGCACTCGGCCCAATGCCGCGGCCACTGGTTCAAGTGAGAGTTCCGGCCGCCGCTGCCCGTCGGGTCGCCCGAGGTGAGAGAGAACGACGGCTCGGGCACCTCTCGCCAGAAGCGGCTTCAGACCAGCCACGAAGCGCTCGATGCGCGTCGCGTCCGCAACGCCGCCGTTGTTCATCGGCACATTCAAGTCCGCACGAATGAGGAGGCGACGGCTGGATATGTCGACGTCGTGGACGGACTTCAGCGTCATCCGATGAGCCTCCCCATCGCGACAGCTGTATCGGCCATCCGGTTCGAGAAGCCCCACTCATTGTCGTACCACGACATGACGCGACAGAGGCGCCCGTCGATCACCTTGGTCTGATCCATATGGACGATCGAAGAGCGCGGATCATGCGTGAAATCCACAGAGACCAGCGGTTCGTCCGTGAAGCCCAGGATACCCTCAAGGTCCGCGCCAGCAGCTGTCCGGACGACGCTGTTGATCTCCTCGGCGGTCGTTTCGCGGCTTGCGATGAACTTAAAATCGACGACCGAAACGTTCGGCGTCGGCACTCTGATCGCGACACCGTCGAGCTTCCCATTCAGCTCTGGCAGCACCAGGCCCACGGCCTTGGCCGCTCCCGTCGAGGTTGGAATCATCGACATCGCGGCGGCGCGGGCTCGGTACGGATCCTTGTGCAGGGTATCCAGTGTCGGCTGGTCGCCAGTATAGCTATGGATGGTAGTCATGAATCCCTTGTCGATGCCGATGGTCCGATGAAGCACGGCCGCAACCGGGGCGAGACAATTGGTGGTGCAGGACGCGCAGGAAACGACATTGTCTCCCGGCGACAGGCTATTGTGGTTGACGCCGAAGACGATTGTCTTGTCGGCGCCCGCGGCGGGTGCGGAGACGAGGACGCGCTTCGAGCCGTTCTCGAGGTGTAGCGAGGCCTTCTCGCGCGCGGTGAAGATGCCGGTGCATTCAAGCGCGATGTCTACGTCTTTCCATGGCAGTGTTTTGGGGTCGCGCTCGGCGGTCACACGGATCGGCGAGCCGCGACCAATATCAATGCTGGCGCCGTTCACCTTGACGGCGCCTGGGAAAGTTCCGTGCACGCTGTCGTATCGCAGCAGATGGGCGTTAATATCGACCGAGCCGAGGTCGTTAATCGCGACGACTTCGATATCGCCCCGCCCCGACTCGTAGATCGCGCGCAGCACGTTGCGCCCGATGCGCCCGAATCCATTGATGGCAACCCTGACCGTCATTCGTGCTCCTCCCCGGGCTTACGGGCGAGCCTCCACCCCTCGGCCGCGACCCGTTCGGCTGTGATGCCAAAGTGGTTGTAGAGATCGGCGGCAGGACCAGAGGCGCCGAAGCCCGTCATTCCAATGAAGATGGAATTGGGCCCGAGCCATTCTGCCCAGCCGAGAGCGACTCCGGCCTCGACGCCGACGCGCGGTCCCTCGCCCAGAACAGCAGCGCGATAGCCGGCTTCCTGGGCGGCAAACAGCTCCCAGCAGGGCGCAGAAACTACGGCGACCGCCAGCCCGTCCGCCGACAACTCGTCGGCGGCCTCGACCGCAATAGCGACTTCGGAACCTGTGGCGATGATGGTCAGATCCCTATGCTCGCCAGGATCGCGCAGGAGATAGGCGCCGCGTGCCGTCATGTTCTCGTCGCCGTGCTCCGTGCGCAGCGTCGGCAGATCCTGCCGCGAGAGGCAAAGCACCGACGGCGTCTTGGCTGCGGCAAGCGCGACCTCCCAGGCTTCCGCCGTCTCCACCGCGTCGGCGGGCCGGAACACGTAGACGTTCGGCATCGCTCTTAGCGATGCGAGGTGCTCGACCGGTTGGTGCGTCGGACCGTCCTCCCCCAGGCCGATGCTATCGTGCGTCATCACGTAGATGACCGGCCGACCCATGAGAGCAGAAAGGCGGATCGCCCCGCGGCAATAATCCGAAAAGGCGAGGAACGTGCCGCCATAGGGGCGCAATCCTCCATGCAGCGAGATGCCGTTCATCGCCGCGGCCATCCCATGCTCGCGCACCCCGTAGTGGATGTAGTTGCCCGTGAAATCGCTCCGCGTCACGGGACGCATGCCCTTGGTGCGCGTGTTGTTGGAGCCGGTGAGATCGGCTGAGCCGCCTACCATGTTGGGGATGGTTGAATTCACGACCTCCAACGCCAGCTCGGAAGCCTTGCGAGTGGCAACCTTCGGCCGCTCGCCGCACAGGCGTCGGCGATGATCGGCCAACGCTGCGTGCAACCTCGCGGCATCGGGGGGCGCGAGATGGGCCACAAACTCCTCCCGCTGGGGGCTGCGAGCGAGCCGCTCTTGCCATTCGGCTCGGATGCGCGTTCCGCGAGCGCCAACTACGCGCCAGGCATGGACGATCGCCTCCGGAACCTCGAAGGGCGAATAGATCCAGCCGAGGCTCTCGCGTGCCGCGGCCACCTCCTCCTTGCCCAGCGGCGCACCATGCGTGGCCGATGTCCCCTGCTTGTTGGGTGCGCCAAAGCCGATAATGGTGCGGCAGGCAATCAAGGACGGACGGGGATCGGCTCTTGCTTCGATAATCGCGTTGGCGACCGCTTCACCGTCGTGGCCGTCGACGGCCGCGACATGCCAGCCCGCAGCAACGAACCGTGCCTTCTGATCCAGCGAGGTCGACAGACTTGTGGGCCCGTCGATCGTGATCTGGTTGTCGTCCCACAGCACGATGAGCCGGCCAAGGCCGAGATGGCCGGCAAGATCAATCGCCTCGTGACTGATCCCCTCCATCAGGCAGCCGTCGCCGGCGATCACATAGGTGTGGTGATCGACGAGGTCATCGCCGAAACGCGCATTCAGCATGCGTTCGCTGAGAGCCATACCCACGGCGGTTGCGATTCCCTGACCGAGCGGACCGGTGGTCGTTTCGATGCCAGCGGCATGGCCGAATTCCGGATGCCCGGCAGTGCGACTACCGAGCTGACGAAAACGGCGCAATTGATCCATCGGCATGTCGTGGAAGCCGAGGAGGTGATGAAGCGCGTACAGCAACATCGATCCATGCCCAGCGCTCAGCACAAAGCGATCGCGATCAGGCCAATTGGGCTGCGTCGGGTCGATCTTGACGAAGTGCTTGAAGAGCACCGTAGCCACATCCGCCATGCCCATGGGCATTCCGGGATGGCCCGACTTCGCAGCCTCGACCGCGTCCATCGCGAGCGCGCGGATCGCGTTCGCCATCTGCGCCTCATCTAAGGCTGCTCTGCGCTCCGCAACGAGATTCATGAGGAAGCCCTTTTCAAACGTTTGGATTGGTCGACGAGCCGAAGGATCATCGGCGTGAGGATGAGCTGCATGGCGAGATCGAGCTTGTCTCCCGGCACGACAATCGAGTTGGCACGGCTCATCCAGCTGTCACGGATCATCTGTACGAGATACGGAAAATCGATGCCCCGCGGGTTCTTAAAGCGGATGACGACAAGGCTTTCCCCCGCCGTCGGAATCCAGCGGGCGATGAACGGATTGGATGTATCCACAACCGGCACGCGCTGGAAATTGATGTCGGTCTCAGAGAACTGCGGACAGATGCAGTGCACATAGGCGTGCATCCGCCGCAGAATGACATCGGTCACGGCTTCGGCGGTGTAGCCGCGCGAAGCCTTGTCCCTATGGACTTTCTGGATCCATTCGAGGTTGATCACCGGAACAACGCCGATCTTCAGATCGGCATGGTCAGCGATGCGAATGTCCTGGGTACGCACAGCTCCGTGCAGCCCTTCATAGAGGAGAATGTCCGACCCCTTATCGAAATCTTCCCATTCAGTGAAGCGACCGGGCGGCACTCCATAGCGTTCAGCTTCCTCGTCGTCGTGGACGTAGTGACGCGTCCGCCCAGTACCTGTCGCACCGTAGGAAGCGAAGACTTTCTCAAGCTCGGAAAGCTCATTTGCTTCGAAGCTGAAGTGGCTGAAGGTGCGGTCGCCCGCATCATAGCGGCGCTGTAACTCAGCCTTCATCGATGCTCGATCGAACTTGTGGAACGCGTCGCCCTCGATCGAGACTGCCTTGATACCCTCCCGTCGGAAGATCTGATCGAATGTGTGCTTCACCGTGCTTGTACCGGCGCCGGAGGACCCGACAACCGAGATGATTGGATGCTGTTCGCTCACCGTCCCGCTCCTTCCGCGATTGCTCGTCAAGCTCTGAACAAGCCACGTGTGCCGAACAGTGGCGAGACCTCGCTTTCGGGAAGGTCGTGATAAGCGCAAACTTGGCTGACTTTCTCGGCAGTGCCGAAGACGAGGGGCGTGCGCTGATGGAGCTCACTCGGTGTCAGGTCGAGGATGCGGTCGATCCCGTCGGTCGCCTTGCCGCCTGCGCGCTCAACGATGAAGGCGATCGGAGCGCACTCATAGACTAGGCGCAGTCGCCCCTGGCCATAGCCTCGCCTGGCGTCAGCGGGATAGAGGAAAATCCCGCCACGCGTGAGAATTCGGTGGGTCTCGGCGACCAGCGATGCGACCCAACGCATATTGAAGTTCTCTCCCCACGGCCCTTCATCACCGGCGATGCAGTCGTCGACGAAAGCCCGTATCGGCCGCGACCAATGCCGGTAATTGGATGCGTTGATGGCGAACTCGGTTGTCCGATCAGGGATGCGCAAGCTGTCGGAAACGAGGAAGAAATGACCACGGTGGAGCACAAATTGGGCGAGTGTGGTCCGAGTCGCGAGGATGAACACCGTCTGGGGGCCATAGACCACATATCCTGCAGCGATTTGCTCACGGCCCGGACGAAGGAAACTCTCCACGCCGGATTCTTTGGCTTCGAAGACCGAGAAGATCGTCCCGATCGATATGTTCACATCGATATTGGACGACCCGTCCAGCGGATCGATCGCAAGCGCTAGAGTGCCTTCGGGGTTGAGCATTTCGGCAGTTGGGCGCTCCTCCGACGCATACCAGCGAACAGGTGTGGGAGCGAGCGCCCCGGCGAAGAGTTCATCCGCCACGACGTCGAGTTTCTTCTGGCGGTCGCCATCGCTGTTCGCACCCACCTCCTCGCCGAGGCGCCCATTGAGCGGACCGCTCGATATCACCCCGGCTAGGGTCTCCGCGACAAAGGCGAGCGCCGTAACGGTGATCGCAAGCGGTTCCGAAACGGAGCAGTCGCCCTCTAGGAAGCTTTCGAGAGTGCCTTCCGGTGCCGTCATGATCGTCCTCCGGCAGCTAGTTCCCGCATAACATGCCTTGACGCATGCGAAAGGAAAAATTAAAAAAATCTTTGCTGCATTAAACAAAGCTACAACGATGATCCATGAACAAGCGATCACGCTAAAACAGCTGCGCGCGCTGGCAGCGATTGTCGCAGGAGGGAACCTGTCGTTGGCTGCCAGCCGGCTCAACGTAACCGTCCCCGCGGTTTCAACGCAGCTTCGCAATCTGGAAGCGAATCTGGGCGAACCGCTGTTGGAGCGCGGCCCCGACGGTAAGACGCTTCTAACCGCGATAGGACGGGAGGTTCTGGCCGCAGCCGAACAGATTGATGCGATATTGTCTTCTTGTATTCAAAAAGTCTCTGCGATCTCGGCCGGACATGAAGGGCTCGTCTTCCTTGGCGCAGTGAGCACTGCAAAGTACTTTGCACCACATCTCATTGCTCAGCTTCGACGTCAGGTGCCACGCATCAAGATTGAATTTCGTATTGGCAATCGTGAGGAAATCATCTCGGCTCTAAAGAGTCGTCGGATTGAGTTGGCGATCATGGGCCGGCCACCGCGAGAGCCGGAAGTGGATACGGACCTGCTTGGCGA
Source organism: Methylocystis sp. (assembly GCA_051061385.1). Lineage (GTDB taxonomy): Bacteria > Pseudomonadota > Alphaproteobacteria > Rhizobiales > Beijerinckiaceae > Methylocystis. The sequence goes on along the minus strand of JBPFDX010000042.1, from coordinate 75,585 downwards.
TCACCCCCATGTGCTTATCGCGCCACCGAAGCATCCCCTTGTCGGACGCCACGACATTTCGTCCAGTGACCTATTAACTAACGCCTTTTTGGTGCGCGAGAAAGGCTCGGGCACGCGCGCGCTCATGGAGCGCCTTTTCGATCGGATCGGGGTCGGCAGTGACTACGAGTCCATCGAGTTCGGAAGCAATGAGACCATTAAGCAGGCGGTGATGGCGGGGCTTGGCATCGCGGTCATTTCGGCACACACGGTGCAAGCAGAGCTCATGGGGGGGCGCCTAGCAATGCTCTCGTTTCCTGGCTTTCCGATCATCCGTCAGTGGTTTCTAGTCCGTCGGCGTGATACCCCAATGACGCCTTCGGCAAAGCGAGTGCGCGACGTGATCCTAGCATTGAAGGGAAGTTTCCTGCCCGGTGCGCTATCTCGCTCGGGTTGAGAAAAGGGACTTGAGTCAGGTACGAGCTATCGCCAAATTTTGGTGACGGCCTGAGCCGGTCAGGCGGCGGCGGTTGTGGGCTGGCGGTCGGTCGACTTGGCGATGACCTCGATCCCGTCGTTGAATGTCACACCGAGAACGAGTTTTGACAACTGGTTATGACCGTCGAGGCGGCGCCAGCTTCTCTGCGCGCCCTCGACCAGTTTGAAGACCATCGCGAGCGCGGTCTTGTTGGATAGGCAGCCCTTCGATCGGATGGTGCGGTGGCGCACGGTGGCGAAGGTGCTTTCGATGGGGTTGGTAACCGGTATGAGATGTCTCGGTGCCAACGTTCTGCCCCGGCGTCCCGCGCCGTGGCGTATGGTGCGACCATCGGGACAGAGGCACCGGGAGCACGAAGGTGCGGGCAGGCCGATACACACGATGAGCCGAGAGTTCGAGTTAGTAGCTGGCCGCCTCTGCGACTCGCCCGGTTGCGCCGAGATCGCGAATCCGTAGTTGTCGTGTCGCCCGCAGCTCCCGTCATGTGTCAGGCAGGAGGTGCAAATGCGACGGGTAGTTGGCATTGACGTCCACCGAACTTTCGGGGAGGTGGTGTTTTGGGCAGACGGCAGGCTCCGACATGCGGGCCGCATTGATATGACGCGGACTGCGCTGGAGGGATTTGGCAAGACCCTGCTGGCCAATGATGAGGTGGTGGTTGAAGCGACCGCCAACAGCATGGCGGTGTCGCGGGTTCTGGCGCCGTTCGTGGCGCGGGTGATTATCGCGAATCCGTTGCAGGTGAAGGCGATCGCCCAGGCTCACGTCAAGACCGACAAGATCGATGCCGGCACGCTCGCCAGTCTGCAGGCGGCCGGGTATCTGCCGCAGATCTGGACGCCGGACGCGGAGACCGAACGCAAGCGTCGGCTGGTGGCGCGGCGCTACCAGGTTGTGCGGCATCGCACGCGGCTCAAGAACGAGGTGCATTCGATCCTGCACGCGCACCTGATCCCGAAGTGCCCGCATGCCGATCTTTTCAACGCCCGCGGCCGGGCGTGGTTGGCCGCTCAACAGTTGCCGGACGATGAGCGCGCAGCGATCGATCGGCACGTCCGTGAGCTTGACCGTTTGGCGGAAGATCTGGCCCTGCTCGACCGCGAGATCGCGCAGGACGCCATCGACGATTCCGCGGTCAACAGATTGATGACGATCACCGGCGTCAATCTGGCGGTCGCCGCCGGCATCGTGGCGGCGATCGGCGACGTCAGCCGGTTCAGCAGCCCACAGAAGCTGGTGAGCTATTTCGGGCTGAACCCGCGGGTGCGGCAGTCGGGGTTGGTAGCGGCCCACCACGGCCGCATCAGCAAGATCGGCCGTTCTCACGCGCGCGCCATACTGGTCGAGGCGGCCTGGGCAGCGGCCAAGGCGCCCGGCCCACTGCATGCGTTTTTCGTGCGCATCCGCGCTCGGCGCGGTCATCAGATCGCTGCGGTGGCCGTGGCTCGCAAGCTCACTGTGCTTTGCTGGCATTTGCTGACGAAGGGCGAAGATTACCTGTGGGCGCGCCCAGCGCTGGTCGCCAACAAGACCCGCGCAATGCAACTTCAAGCCGGACATCCGCAACAGAAAGGTAACCGGCGTGGACCTGCCTACGCCTACAACATCAAGGCGCTGCGCGACCGCGAGATGGTGATTGCCGCCCAGGCGGAGCGAAACTACGAACAATTCGTGTCGCAATGGAAACCGCGGCGGCCAAAAACCGGCGCGCGGGCGCCTCAGCTCGGCAGGACAAAATAGGCAGTCCGGTGACGCTTGCAGCCGACGCATCACGCTTCGCCACGAGGTCACCCACGCCCAACAACCATAGTCGCGCCTGACGGCAAGTTCTAGCAGGAATGCAGTCCCATTCCACGCCAGCGTGCCGCCGTGCTCGGGCCGGTCAAGACCAAGCCTTCCGGTGGCCGCAAATGCGGCCAGCCTTGACCGCCCCTGCGCGCGGCGGCTGCGAGATCGGTGGCCGGGACGGAAGAATGGCCCGCAGCGCAGCCGAACAAAAGAATGGACTTACAGCGATCTCCGCAATCGTCGTCTCGGCCAGGAAGAAATCGCTTGTCCATCTCATCCGTCGTCCGCAAGTGTTTCCAGTGCTCAGCCGGGAAGTCGTAGAAAGCCAGCAGCGTGTACCGATCCTTGTTCAGGCAGTCGGCCGCCTTGTCGTATTTCAGCGCGTAGCTCTCGATGAAGGCGTCGAACGCCAGCTCGGCTGCGACCTTCGTTTCAGCCATCCAGATCTCCTGCAACGCGCGCTTGGCTTTCGGCTGCTGGCTCTTCGGCAACTTGGCGAGCACGTTCGCGGTCTTGTGCACCCAGCAGCGCTGCTCGCGCGTTTTCGGCCAGACCTCGCCGGCAGCTTTCCAGAAGCCGAGCGCTCCATCGGCGATGACGAGCCGCGGAGGCACGACAAGCCCGCGCCGCTTCAGATCAAGCAGCAGCTCGCGCCAGTCGTGCGCGCTCTCGCGGGAACCATCGGTGAAGCCGACCAGTTCCTTGCGGCCTTCCGGCGTCGCACCGATCAGCACCAGGATGCACTGCTTTTCGTCCTCGAGGCGGGCTTCGAGATGGATGCCGTCGGCCCAGATGTAGACGTAGCGCTTTGCCGACAGATCGCGCTTCTGCCACGCGGTGTGTTCATCGAGCCAACCGTCCTTCAGGCGACCGATGGCGGAAGCCGACAACCCGGCAGCATCCTTGCCGAGCAGCGCAGCCAGCGCCTCCGAGAAGTCGCCGGTCGAGATACCCTTCAGCTAAAGGATCGGCAGCAGCGTCTCGATCGATTTCGAGCGGCGCATGTAGGGCGGCAGGATCGACGGAGAGAACCGGGTGCGGTCGGGGTCGGTGGCGGCCGCCTCGCGATCGCGTACACGTGGCTGGCGGACGGCAACCGGACCGATGCCGGTCATCACCTCGCGTTCCGGCAGGTGACCGTGGCGCACGACGCGCTGGTGGCCGTCCGCGGTCTTCAAATCGGCATGCTGGCCGAGAAAGTCCGCGACTTCGGCCTCGATCGCCTTGGCGAGAAGGGCACGTGCCCCGTTGCGCAACACTTCTGTGAGTTGATCGTCGAAGATTCCTGGCTGAATCAGCTGGATGACGTTATCGTTGGACACGGCATATCGCTCCTTCGGTGGAGAAGTGGAGGCGTCAAGCACCCCCACGATATGCCGCCTTTCCGATTCCCGCCGTCACCAACTTTCAGCGATAGCTCCTTGACGCTGATCCTTCTTTCCATAACCACAACGCCTATCGAGGGGGCGCGTCGTTTGGCGATACTGATGCTTAGTCATCCTCGAACGCCTGCTTGCCCTTCGCGTTCCAGAGAGTTCGCGCATGTTCGCCCTGATCGCTTTGGAGCTTGTCGGCCATCCAGAGCAGCGCGCCGTAGATCATGGCGCGGTCGTCGCCGGTCAGGTCCACGATGCCGGCCTTGACGACAAGGCCGCCGAGTTCGATGAGATGCCGCGTGCGTTTGCGGCGTTCGAGCTGCCAGGTTCGCATGTTATGTCGCGCCAGCGCCGCCCGATGTCGGTTGTGCGCCGCCCGGTTGCGCCGGAGGGTCGCCACCGTCGCGGTCAGGCGCTGATACAGATCGCCGCGCCCGGCCCTGAAAGAACGCGGCGCCGCGCTTGGCCCATGCCTCCCTCTTTCCGGTATCTTTCGTCTCCGTCAGCACGATCAGCGCGCCCGCCAGTTCGTCGGCGCTGAGGGCGTCGGCTCCGGTCGAGATGACCAGCTCGCCGAGCTGCTGCACCTTGCGGGCTTTCAGGTCTCGCGCCTTGTCCTCAAGCGCTTTGAGTTCCGCATCGAAGTCTCTCGGTTTTCGCATCATGTCCTCCATAGGCAATCGATGGAGCGATGATAGTTTCGTGTCGGCCGGAATGCTGTAAGGTTGCCGGGACGGCGTGGAACAGCGCGGATCATCCCGAGAAATTTGTTTCGAGGGCGCGCTTATACGTCGTTCCGACGTGCGCTTCAGAGCAGTATCTGGTCGGTCGCCATGGCGATCTACCATTTCTCCGTTCAGGTCATCGGACGCGCGGCGGGCCGCAGCGCGGTCGCAGCCGCCGCCTACCGTTCGGCCTCGCGGCTGCGGGACAACCGGCTAGGCCGCGATCAGGACTTTTCCGCCAAGCGCGGCGTGGTTCATTCCGAGGTCATGCTGCCGGAGAACGCGCCGGAGGAATGGCACGACCGCGAAAAGCTCTGGAACGATGTCGAAGCGTTCGAGAAGCGGAAGGACGCCCAGCTTTGCCGCGAGGTGGAGTTCGCTATCCCGCGCGAGATGCCGCAGGCGCAGGGCGTCGAACTCGCCCGCGACTTCGTGAAGGCCGAGTTCGTGGATCGGGGCATGATCGCCGACCTCAACGTGCATTGCGACATGGGCGCGGACGGCCAGCCCAAGCCCCACGCCCACGTCATGCTCACCATGCGGTCGGTGGACGAGAACGGTTTCGGCCCGAAGGCGCGGGACTGGAACCGCACGGAGTTTGTGGAGCATTGGCGCGAGCGTTGGGCCGATCATGTCAACGAGCGGCTGGCCGAACTCGACATCGACGCGCGGATCGACCATCGCAGCCTTGAGGCCCAGGGCATCGGCCTTGAACCGCAGACCAAGATCGGCGCGCCCGCGCAACGCATCGAGGCCGCCGGGCTTGAGGCCGACCGCGCCGAGGACCACAGGCGCATCGCCCGCGAGAATGGCGCGCGGATCGTCGCCGATCCGTCCACCGCGCTTGACGCGATCACGCGGCAGCAATCGACCTTCACTCGGCGTGACCTGGCGATGTTCGCGCACCGGCACAGCGACGGCGTGGAGCAGTTCAACGAAGTGATGGGCGCGATGCGTAACGCGCCCGATCTTGTCGAACTCGGCAAGGACGGTCGCGGCGAGGAGCGTTTCACGACCCGCGAGATGATCGAGGCAGAACAGCGCCTGCATCGGGCCGCCGCGATGATGGCTGAACGGGAACGTCATGAGGTCAGCGGCAGGAACCGCGAAGCCGCATTGGCCCGCGCGGCGGATCGCGGCCTTGTCCTGTCCGGCGAGCAGGCTGAGGCGCTGGCGCATGTCACGGACGGACGCGATCTTGGCATTGTGGTGGGGTATGCCGGAACGGGCAAGAGCGCGATGCTGGGTGTGGCGCGCGAGGCTTGGGAGGATGCCGGTTACACCGTGCGCGGCGCGGCCCTGTCCGGTATCGCCGCCGAGAATCTGGAGGGCGGATCAGGCATCGCATCGCGCACCATCGCCAGCATGGAGCATGGTTGGGCGCAGGGCCGCGACCTTCTCACATCCCGCGATGTGCTTGTCATCGACGAGGCGGGCATGGTCGGCACGCGGCAGTTTGAGCGCGTGCTGTCCCATGCCGCCGACGCGGGCGCGAAGGTCGTGCTGGTCGGCGATCCGCAGCAGTTGCAATCCATCGAGGCGGGCGCGGCGTTCCGTTCGATCCACGAACGCCACCGCGGCGCGGAGATGGGCGAGGTGCGCCGCCAGCGGCAGGACTGGCAGCGCGACGCCACCCGCGACCTGGCGACCGGCCGAACCGGCGACGCGATCCATGCCTATGACGCGCATGGCATGGTGCATGAGGCCGCATCACGCGAGCAGGCGCGCGGCGAATTGATCGACCGCTGGGACCGCGAGCGGCAGGCGAACCCGGACGCAAGCCGCATCATCCTCACTCACACCAATGCCGAGGTGCGCGCGCTAAACGAGGTGGCGCGTGGGCGGATGCGTGAAGCCGGAAACCTTGGCGACGACGTGTATGTCGCCGCCGAACGCGGTGCCCGGAACTTCGCACCTGGCGACCGCGTGATGTTCTTGGCTAACGAGCGCGGGCTTGGCGTGAAGAACGGCACGCTCGGGACCATCGAGCAAGTCAACGCCCAGAGCATGACCGTGCGCACCGATGACGGCCGCGATGTGGCGTTCGACCTGAAGGACTACAATCGCATCGACCACGGCTATGCCGCGACGATCCACAAAGCGCAGGGTATGACCGTGGATCGCGCCCATGTGCTGGCGACACCGGGCATGGACGCTCACGGCAGCTATGTCGCCCTCTCGCGCCACCGCGACGGTATGGACCTGCACTATGGCCGCGACGACTTCGCCAGTCAGGACAAGCTCATTAGCGTCTTATCACGCGACCGGGCCAAGGACATGGCGAGCGACTACGAACCCGCCCGCGACTATGCCGAACGGCGCGGCATCACCTTCCGCGAGCGCGTGGACCGGGTCGTCGAGATTGTCCGCCAAGTGCCCGAAAAGGTGCGCGGCATGTTCGACGGGTTGCGCCTGCCCGCCGAGAGCGAACAGGGGCCGGAAAGGAAGGTAGAGGAAGACCCCGAGGAAGCTTTGCGCCGCTCCCGTGGCCGGGCGCTCGTCCGCCATGCCCGCGCCGTCGATGCGATCTTCACGGCGCAGGACCAGGGCGGCAGGGCCAGCCCCGATCAGATCAGGGAATTGCAGGAGGCGCGCCAGCGGTTCGAGGAGGTGCGCCCCTACGGCTCGCATGACGCTGAGGCGGCCTACAAGAAAAACCCGGAGCTTGCGGCGGAGGCGGCGTTAGGCGACGCCCGGCGCGCGATCCGCGCCCTGCAACTGGAAACCGAGCTGCGCACCGAACCGGCCCGCCGCGCCGACCGTTTCGTGGAACGCTGGCGAAATCTGCACAGGGCCAGTGAGGAACGCTATGCGGCGGGCGACTATGCCGGCCATCGGGCCGCGCGGACGGAAATGGGGAACATGGCGCAGAGCCTCGAACGCGACCCGCAAATGGAGTCCCTTCTGGCGGGCCGCAAGCGGGAACTCGGCATCTCATTCGATTCGGGGATGAGCGTCGGCCGCGACCTCACCCTCACGTTCGGGCTCGGTCGGGGCCGGGGTCTCGGGTTGTAGAACCATCCTATTTTTCGCCGTCTCCACGCCACAGCCCTACGACGCCTAACTATCTATTGCACAACGACAAATCGTTGCGTTTGCCTGTCCCGGCAGTCCCACGAACAGCCAGCTGGAGGCAGCGCAGCCATGCTCGCATCAGACCGTATCGTCCGCCTCAAAACCGTTCTCGCCCGCACCGGCCTGTCCCGGTCCACCATCTACCGCAAGATCGCCGAGGGCACGTTCCCGCCCCAGATCAAGATCAGCGTCAACGGCGCGGGCTGGCGGGAATCCGACATCGACCGATGGGTCGCCAACCCCGTGGCGTGGCGACCGGGAAGCGGGCGCGGCCTCGATGGCGTCTGATCGCGGCGCGCGCTCCCGCGCCCGGCGCGTCAGGCCGCCTACGGCGTCGGAGCAGCTTGAAGCACTATTGGGCTACCCGTGGCCGTTCCCCGGTAGGCCGCCCAAGCATGACCTGTCCACCTGGACCGTCACTGACGACTGGCCCCATCCTGTTCCGGTCACAGAGGCCGAGATCGAGGTATTCGAGCAATGGTTCGGCGACATCTTCGACGAGTTGTTCGGCTCCAAGGGCTGACCGCCCCCATTGCAATGTGAGGTATAGTGTGGTACATATACTCATAACTGGAGAGGCTGGATGATCGTTGGCTTTCGGGATGAATGGTTGCGGGCTTTCTTCGTGGACGACGCCCACTCCCGCAACATCCCATCCGACCTGGAAGCCAGGTTGTTCCGCAAGCTCCAGATGATTGACGACGCCACGACCGATCAGGACTTGCTTGTGCCACCCAGCAATCATTTCGAGAAGCTGAAAGGCAATCTGGCGGGTCTCCGCTCGATCCGCGTCAACAAGCAATACCGGCTGGTCTTTCGCTGGGATGGTGAACGCGGCGAGGCCGGCGGAATCTATCTGGACGATCACAGCTACCGATGAGAACGAGGCAAACCATGCTGACCACCAAGCGCAAGCCGGCGAGCGTCGGCGAGATACTGACCGAAGAGTTCATGGAGCCGATGGGACTGACGCAGGGGGCGCTCGCCGAGGCGATGGGCGTCCAGCGCAAACACGTCAACGAACTGTGCGGCAACCGCAGAAACGTGACGGCCGCGACGGCGCTGATCCTGGCCCGTGTGTTCGGCAACAGCCCCGACTTCTGGCTCAACGTGCAGCGGCGTAACGATCTTTGGGAGGTGATGAATACACCCAAGGAGCGCGAACGGGTCGAGCGCGCGCGTCCCGTGAAGAAGGCTGCCTGAGCGGGACCATGCAGCCCGATGATTCGGGCCGGGACCATTATTCGAGAAGGAGACATCGCCCATGACCGTGCCGCTACGCGCCGCCCTCTACCTGCGCGTCTCGACGGCGCGGCAGGCGGAGCATGATGTTTCCATTCCAGACCAGAAGCGGCAGGGCGAAGCCTATTGCGAGGCGCGCGGCTATCAACTCGTTGAGACCTTTGTGGAGCCGGGCGCATCGGCGACCAACGACCGCCGCCCCGAGTTCCAGCGCATGATCGAGGCAGGCACGTCGAAGCCCGCGCCCTTCGACGTCGTGATCGTCCATTCGTTCAGCCGCTTCTTCCGCGACGCCTTCGATATGGAATTCTACGTCCGCAAGCTCGCCAAAAACGGCGTCAAGCTGCTGTCGATCACCCAGGAGATCGGCGATGATCCGGTGCATCAGATGATGCGGCAGATCATGGCGCTGTTCGATGAATACCAGTCGAAGGAAAACGCCAAGCATGTGATGCGCGCCTTGAAGGAAAACGCCCGCCAAGGCTTCTGGAATGGCTCGCTGCCGCCCATCGGCTACCGTGTTGTCGCGGCCGAGCAGCGCGGGGCCAAGACCAAGAAAAAGCTTGAGATCGACCCACTGCACGCCGACACGGTGCGGCTAATCTATCGCCTGGCGCTGGAAGGCGACGGCACGACCGGCCAGATGGGCGTCAAGAACATCGTCTCCTACCTCAACAGCCGCCGCATCTTCACGCGCGACGGAGGCCGCTGGGGCATCGGCCAAGTCCACCGCATCCTGACCCGCCGCACCTATATGGGCGAGCATGAGTTCAACAAGCGCAGCAAGACCAAGGAACTGAAACCCGTCAGCGAGATTGTCACGGTTCCGGTCCAGCCGATCATCGACCGTGAGACGTTCGACACCGTGCAGGCGCTCTTAAAGGCCCGCAATCCCAAGGTCACGCCATCCGCCGTCATCAGCGGCCCGACCATGCTCACCGGCTTGATCCATTGCGCCAAGTGCGGCGGGGCCATGACCATCCGCACCGGCAAGGGAGGGCGCTACCGCTATTACGCTTGCTCAATGAAGGCACGGCAGGGGCCGACCGCTTGCGAGGGCTTGGCCGTGCCGATGGACAAGCTCGACGAGCTTGTCGCCAGTCACCTCGAAGACCAGCTTCTCCAGCCCGAGCGGCTGGAAACCATCCTCGCCAGCGTTCTCGATCGGCGGCAGGAGCAATCCGAACGCCGCCGCGAGCACATCGCCGAACTGAACAAACGCGCCGCCGAATCCGAACTTCGCCTCAAGCGCCTCTACGACGCCATTGAGGCGGGCGTGGCCGGCATCGACGATCCGGCCCTGAAAGACCGCATCGACGGCCTCAAGGCCATCAGGGACCAAGCCAAGACCGATGCCGAGCGCGCCCAGGCCATGCTCGACACCTCCGGTGCCAAGGCCATTACCCCGCAAATGGTCCGCACCTTCGCCAAGACCGCCCGCCAGCGCATCCGCCTTGAAGGCGGTGGCTACCGCCGCGACCATCTCCGCGCGCTCGCCCAGCGCGTCGAGGTCGCGGACGGCGAAGTCAGGATCATGGGATCGAAGACCCGGCTGCTACAGGCGCTTACCGGAAAAACTGGCGTAAACTCAGTGCCCACTCAGGGACTGAACTGGCGGAGGGGGCGGGATTCGAACCCGCGATACGGTTTCCCGCATACACACTTTCCAGGCGTGCGCCTTCAACCACTCGGCCACCCCTCCGCGAAGCGCGCACTATATTCACGCGCGCCTCAAACGCAACGTCGCGCATGGACAGGCGCTGATCTGGCGCCTATTCTCCCCACGATTTCCGCCACCGCCCTTCGAGCCTTCCGACGACGAGACCATGCTGCGACTCCTCACAAGACTGATCGGCCTCCTCCTGCTCGCCGGCGGCTTCATCGCCCTCATCGTCGACGGCACGCGCTCGATCGCCGCCGGGCGCGTCACGGTGACGAGCGTCAGCCGGGGCGCGTCCGAGCTTTTCCCCGGCCTCTACCAGTCGATCCAGTCGAGCGTCGAGAACGTCTCGAGCTTTCTGTGGGATCCGGTGCTGACCACGCTGATGCTGGCGCCGGTCAGCGTCGCCTTCGGCGCGCTCGGCGCCCTGCTCATTCTGGTCAGCCACCGGCGGCAGGCCCCGCTCTATTACGCCCGCCGCTAGTTTCCCGGCGGGCCGCGCACTATATCGGCGCCATGGCGATCTTCGACGAACTCAGTCTCTCCAAGCTGCTCGGGCCGATTCCCGACCACGACGCGCCGGTCGCGCATGGCGCCCGCCATTTCGTCAACGGACGGCCGCTGGACCCGCCGTTTCCGCTGGGGTCCGAACAGGTCCTCTTCGGCATGGGCTGCTTCTGGGGCGCGGAGCGCAAATTCTGGCAGGCCGGCGAAGGCGTCTATGTGACGGCGGTCGGCTACGCCGGCGGGGTGACGAAAAATCCGACCTATGAGGACGTCTGCAGCGGCCGCACCGGGCACGCCGAGGTCGTTCTCGTCGTCTATCAGCCGCCGGCCATCTCATTCGATGACCTGCTGCGCATCTTCTGGGAGAGCCACGACCCGACCCAGGGCATGCGCCAGGGCAATGACCACGGCACCCAATATCGCTCGGCGATCTATGTCTCGACCCGCGAACAGCTCGCCGCCGCCAAGCAGTCGCTCGCGGCGTACCAAAGCGTATTGACGGAGGCGAGGCTGGGGACGATCACCACGGAAATCGCCGAAGCCCGGCCGTTCTACTACGCGGAGGATTATCATCAGCAGTATCTCGCCAAGAATCCCGGCGGCTACTGCGGCCTCGGCGGCACTGGCGTCGCCTGCCCCATTGGAACCGGCGCCCGCGTCGCCTGAGCTACTGCGCGCGCAGCACGTCGCGGCAGGCGGCGGGGAGGCCCGCCAGCGTCATCGGCGGCCAGCTCTTGCCCGATTTCTTGGCATGCAGCACCCCGTCCTGGAACCACCAGGCGAGAGAGGCGTCGCAGCCGTCGCCCGGCGGCGTCGGGTCCTGGTCGCGGCAGTTGGAGCCGTTCGGGCAGTGGAGCCTTATGTGGAAGTGGTAATTGTGCCCCCACATCGGCCGCACCTTATGCATCCAGCTCTCGCCCTGCGCCGAGCGGCATAGCGCGCGTTTGATCGCGGCGTTGACGAAGATGCGCTGCACGGCGGGCTCCATCGCCGCCGCGCGGATCACCGCGATATGGCCCGCGCTCCACACGTCGGACCGGACGTCGAGTTGGTCGTCGCGCACGACGTCGGTCGACATCAGCTCCTCGCGCTCCTCGCGGGTCAATTCGCGTTTGGGCATCGGCGTCAGCCAGATGTCGGCGTCGAGTCCGATCTGATGCGAGGCGTGACCGGAAAGCATCGGCCCGCCGCGCGGCTGCGACAGATCGCCGATCAGCAGCCCCGGCCAGCCGGACTCGCGCGCCGCTTTCGTGGAGAAATGCTTCAAAAAGGCGATGAGGTTGGGATGGCCCCAATTGCGGTTGCGCGACAGGCGCATGACCTGCCAGTGCGTGCCGTTGATCGGCAGCGGCTCGCCTCCGGCGAGGCAGCCGCGCGAATAGAAGCCGATCGGATCGGGACGCAGCGACGCCGCCTCCTGCGCGCGGCCGAACAGCTCGCGCGCCGGCGTCGCCGGGCTGGAGGGATTGGCGAGCGGCGGCAGGGGCTTGGGGTTAAGCGTGCCCCTGTCCTGCGCCAGTGCGCCATTTTCGCTCGCCAGCCCCGCGACGGCGAATAGCGCCGCGAAAATCACGCGCATCATGCGGTCTGTCATGGGCGTCGCGCCCCCAGTCTTCTGCGCAGGACGCAAAGGTTGCGATTCATCCTTGCCGCGAAACCTTACCGCTTCATTTAAGTTTGATGGAGCGCCAAGCCCCAGCAGATGCCGGCCTGGCCGCTCGCGCGTTGGGGTCAGGAGTCCGTCATGCGTTTCCCAGTCATCCTTCCCGCTGTCATTTCCCTATGTGCTTGGACGGGCGCGGCGAACGCGGCCGCCCATATTCACATTAATCTTTCGACGCAGACGATGCACGTGCAGTCGTCGTCGGGCAGTTATTCGTGGCCGGTGTCGACGGCGCGCGCGGGCTATTATACCCCGCGCGGCTCCTTCGCGCCGACCGGCATGCAGCCCATGCATTACTCGCGAAAATATCACATGTCGCCCATGCCGCACTCGATCTTCTTCCGCGGCGGCTATGCGATCCACGGGTCGTATGAAACGGGCAGCCTCGGCCGGCCCGCGTCGCACGGCTGCGTGCGCCTCTCCCCCGGCCACGCAGCGATGCTGTATCAGATGGTGCAGCGGGAAGGCGGCCGCATTTCGATCACCGGCGCGCCGCCCCGAGGCGGCTATTACGCCAGCGCGCGGCGCGGCGGAGCCGTCGCCTATGCGGCGTCGCGCGGCCGTCGCGCTTACGGCTCAGGTTACGCCACCGTGGATCCTTTCGCCCTTTTCTTCGGCGGAGGCGCTTTCTGAAACGATGACGCAAGGGCCTGTCTCTAGCGCGACAGGCCCTCCTTGCTTTTGCCTCTTGCGGCCCGTTAATGGTCGCGACGCTTGCCGCGCTTCCTTTGCGCGCGATAAGAGCTGCAAAAGCAACAAGGAAACATCCGCTTGACGACGACATTCGACCGCCGCCGCTTTCTGCTGGGCGCCGGCGGCCTGGCTCTCGCCGGACCCGCTTCGGCGGAGCTTCCCGAAGCGGCCGAAGAGTTGCAGGTGCGGGTGGAGAACAATTCGGCGCCGGAGCTTTGCGCCGAAAAGGACAATATCGAGCTCGACTTCATCTCGCCCCGCGTCCGCAGTCTGCAAATCCAGGCGGTGCATCCGTCCTACATCAACACCATCGTCTCCGACCGCTGGGCGCCGGACTGGTCGAGCTGCGACCTCACCGTCGATCCCAAGGCGTTCTCGCAGGCGCGCCGCAAGACCTTCTGGGAGACGCCGGAATTCTGGCTGACGGGCTTCACCTTTCCCTCCTTCTGGCGACCAAACGACGTGCCGATCAGGATTGGCGATTCGGTAGAGCGGGGCTTCCATCTGATTCAGCTCTGGATGTGGCACCGCGAGCGCGCCGAAGAGATCATGGTGCTCTATCCGCCCGACGGCTATTGGCGGGCGCGGCCCCTGCCGTTCGACGACATGCGCTGGACGGCTTATGGCTCGTCCTTTCTTGTCGGGCCGGTCGAGGTGCAGGAGCGTCCGATCGTCGATCTCGACGAGATCGTCTTCGACCCTCAATCGCGCAGCCTGATTCTCAAATTCAGACGCGGCGGCGAAGCGCGCGTCTCGATCAAGAGCGTCGATCAGGACCGCTTGACGCTCGACGTCGCTTTCAGCCAGCCGATGCCGAACGGACTGCCCTTCGCGGCGCTGCGCTCGATGTACGCCATGGAGACGATGAGCGACGCCGCCATCGTCGCCTGGCGCAACAAGCGCGGCAAAGGCTGGGAAGAAGCCCCGGTCACGCGCTTCCCGGGCGCCAACGCGGCGGAAGTATGGGTCGGACGGCATCTGCCGTCGCGGCATAATCTGTCGGCGCCGGACATGGTGTTCAGCAAGTTCCAGGGCGCGCCGCCGTCGTCCGCGCGTCGATGACGAAAACCCGCTGGCTGGCGCTCGACGTCGCACGCGGCCTCGCCGTCCTGGCGATGATCGTCTTTCACCTGATCTGGGATCTTTCCCACTTCGGCTATGCGCCGGCGAATCTGCCATGGTCGACGCCCGTGACGATCTTCGGCCACTCGATCGCTTTCGCCTTTCTCTTCATCGCCGGCGTCGCGCTGGTGCTGGCGCATCGCGCGCATCTGCGCTGGCCGGCCTTCTGGCGACGCTTCGCGATCATCGTGGCCGCGGCTGCGCTGGTGTCGGCGGGCACCTATGTCGCCTTTCCGAAGGCCTTTGTGTTCTTCGGCATCCTGCATTGCATCGCCGTCGCGAGCCTCATCGCGATTCCCTTTCTCTTTGCGCCCTGGCCCGTCGCGCTCGCCGGCGGGGCCTTCTTCCTTGTCGGCGGTGAGTTTCTTGCGTCGCCCGTCTTCAACGCCGATTGGCTGCAGTGGATCGGGCTATCGACAAGCGAGCCGATGACGCAGGACTGGCGTCCGCTCTTTCCCTGGGCCGGCGCGTTGCTGCTCGGCGTAGCGGCGGGGAAGCTCCCTCTGCCCGTTTACGGGGAGAGGGCAGGCGCGAGCGCTGATACTCCGCCCGCAAGCGGCGCGAGGACATGGCTGCCGTTCCTCGGCCGCCACAGCCTTCTCATCTATCTCGCGCATCAGCCGGCGCTGTTCGCGCTGCTGCTCGGGATCGCTTTTCTGGTGCCGCCCGCCATCGACACGACCGAATTCGTCGCCTCCTGCGAAGCGCGCTGCATGAATGAGGGCGGCGAGGGCAAGATCTGCCACGACGCGTGTCAGTGCACGGCGCAGGAAGCGATCCGCAGCAAGGCGCTCGCCGGCGTCACCGACGAAGCCGAGCGCGAGCGGCGCTTGAATGAGATTGCGCAGCGGTGCGTGGCGCGCGGCAAACTTCAGCTATTTCGCGATTGAGGGCTTATGAAGCGCAGGTATGGGTGACGCCATTTTCCTCATCCTTCGAGGCGGCGGCTTCGATCTCGGGCTTGCCCGAGATCGACATTCAAACTCGCAAGTCGGGTAAACCTGACTTGCGCGCGCTCCTCAGCGACTGTGTCGGCAATCGGCGTTGCCTCAGCAAGGGAGCGGTCGAAATGAAGAGCAGCATGTTCGATCTTCGCTGGCGACGCTTCGCCGCCGCCGCGGTTTTGGCGCTGGCGGGCGCGCCGGCCGCATGGGCCGGAAACGAGCCTTACGGGGTCTGGATGCGGCCGGAGGCCGGCCAGCAGTTCAGCTTCTACGATTGCGGGGGCCTGCTTTGCGCGAAACTGATATCGGTTCGCAACGCCGAGGAGCAGCGCTCGATCGGCACGATCATTCTGCGCGGCGCCACGAAAAGCGGCCCGAGGGAATGGCGCGGCAAGCTCTACAACGCCAAGGACGGCAACACCTATGACGGGGTGATCACCCTCAAATCGGCCAATGAACTGACGCTGAAGGGCTGTCTGTGGGGCGTGCTCTGCAAGGGCGAAACCTGGCGAAGAGCGACCGCGACGGCGGGAGTCAAGGCTACGGACAAGGGCCAGGCGCCGGACGCTGACGAATAGCCGCGAACACCTTGCGGGGCGAAGGGGCCTTCCGTCTCTGAATAACGCGAATCCTTCGCGCGACATCCTGCTCTTCGAATTATCGCGGAGGACGCCGTCAGCGTCGCGACTCCGGGCTCGAGCTCAGCTATCCAAACCGCGCGTGGCCGTGACAAACCTCCGCTGACCGAAGCCGTTGCGGACCAATGACTATTTTGTCGCGCGACAGCCGCTGGATTTGGTAGGGTTCCTCCGTCAATCGGACTGAGGTCGCGGCCAGCGCCAGCGTCGCATCCGTCGGGCGCGCATGCGCGCCCGGCGGCGCAACTTTTGCTGTCTCATCGTCATCGCCGTGCGACCCATTTATCCTGCGCATGGAGCAGCGCGAGCAACGAGGCGGCATGACGAGTTCCCTACATTTAGAGTCCTATCGAGAAGCGCTTGTTTTTCTCGCCACGGCGGGCGTCGTCGTCCCGCTGTTTCATCGCATGAAGATTTCGCCGGTGCTGGGCTTTCTCTTCGCCGGCGCCGCTCTGGGGCCGTTCGGCCTCGGCCGGTTCGCGCGCGATCATGAATGGGCGCGCTACTTCACCATCACCAATGTCGAGGGCGTTTCCGATCTCGCCGAATTCGGCCTGGTCTTCCTGCTGTTCATGATCGGTCTCGAACTGTCCTGGGAGCGGCTCGTGCGCATGCGCGAACTCGTTTTCGGGCTGGGGCTGGCGCAGGTCGTCGTTTGCACCGCGGTGCTCGCCACGGTCGGTCACGTGTGGTTCGGGGTCGAGGTGGCTCCCGGGATTCTCATCGGCATTGCGCTGGGCATGTCTTCCACAGCGGTCGTCATGCCGGTGCTCGCCGAGGGAAAGCGGCTGAACAAAACGCCCGGCAAAGTCGCCTTTTCCGTGCTGCTGCTGCAGGATTTGATGGTCGCGCCGGCGCTGTTCTTCGTTTCCGTGCTGGCGAAAGCGAAGCATGGCGTCGACGGCGAGAGCGGGTTCAGCGCGGTCGACGCGCTGTGGACATTTCTGCCGGCTTTCGTCGCGCTGGCCGGGCTCATCATCATTGGTCGTCTGTTGTTGCGGCCGCTGTTCCGCCTCGTCGCCTCCGTGCAGCTGACCGAACTCTTCATGGCGGCCTGCCTCCTCGTGGTGATCGGCGAGGCCATCATCACCGCCGCCGCAGGACTATCGATGGGGCTCGGCGCCTTCATCGCCGGGCTGCTGCTCGCGGAGACGGAATTCAGGCGCGAGATCGAGGTGACGATCGAACCCTTTAAGGGTCTGCTCCTCGGCCTCTTCTTCGTTTCCGTCGGCGCTGGCCTGGACATGGGCGCGGTGGCCGCCGATCCCGAAAACTTCGCGTTGTACGCGGTCGGCCTGATCGCGATTAAGGCGGTGCTGATCTTTGCCCTCGCGCGCGCCTTCCGAATCGAATGGCGCGCCTCGGCGGAAGCCGCGCTGCTGCTCGCGCCGGGGGGCGAATTCGCCTTCGCCTTGCTGACGTCCGCGATGAGCGCAGGCGTGCTGCCCGGCCGCTTCGGCGCCGACGCCATGATCGTCGTCACCTTAAGCATTTTCGCCATCCCGTTCCTTGGCCGCTTTGGCGCACGACTCTCGCGCCGCGCGGCGGTTGTTGCGGATGACGCGCAATACGCGCATCTCGCCCCCGAGGGACAGATCGCCGAGGGTCGCGTCGTGATCGTCGGCTATGGCCGAATCGGCAGCCTCGTCGGCGATATGCTGTCGCGGCACGACATCCCGTTCGTGGCGGTCGAAGACGTCGTCTCGACCGTGGCGGAGGCGCGCGAACAGGGGATCGAAATTTATTGGGGCAATGCGGCGCGGCGCGAATTCCTGGTGCGCTGCGGCGTCGCTCAGGCTCGCGCGCTCGTGGTGACGATCGAGAACGCCCGCTCTGCGGAGGAGGTCGTGCGGCTGGCGCATGAGATCCGCAATGATCTGACGATCGTGGCGCGCGCCCGCGACGCGGGCCACGCGACGGAGCTTTATAAGCTCGGCGCGACGGACGCGATTCCCGAGACGGTCGAAGCGAGCCTGCAGCTCGCCGAAACCGTGCTCGTCGATATCGGCGTGCCGATGGGCTATGTCATCGCCTCGATCCATGAAAAGCGCGACGAATTCCGCAAGCTCCTGCAGCCTTCGGACAAGGATGCGCGCGCGCGTCAGACCGATCGGCGCAACAGGATCAAGCGGGAGCAGGCGCGCCGGCGCATCTCCGGCCGCGCCGCGGAAGAGCGGGAGGAGGAGGCGTAGAGCCGCCTAGACCCCAAGGGATGATGGACTTCAGGCAATTATAGCTTCGCCGTCCGATGATTAACTCGCGTCATATTAGTTTGGGTTGGTCTTCTTCGACACGTTCGAAACCGCGAGTTTCCACGTGCAGCACACCCGCTTTTGCGAACATGCGAATCGTTATGCGGGTCTTTGTGTCGAGTTGCAGGGTGACCTCACGGGGACCTTTGAGTATCACATCGGCCAATGGAACTTGCTGCTCCGACGCGCCACTCTTGCTCTCTTGGATTGAGTGAAGTCTAATTTTCCTTTTAGAGTCATCGTTCGAATCGAACAGCTGAGCATCGGCAGTTCCCTTGCGGTTAATCTCCGTGCTTCGGAGGATTATACCTTTTTTAAATCCGCCGCGCTTAGAGGCCTTTTCATCTGCCTTTTTCGAAACATCGGAAAAGCGAATTTTGACGGATGCTGCTAGCCCTCGAACAACTTCTAAGACGTCAGAGAGTTCCTCCGTCTGTGCTGAGATGCCAACTGCTCTCGAAAATTCTTCCACTTCTTCAAATAGTTTTCCCACCAGGGCAACGAGCAAATCGTCGGGATCTAATGCATCAGCTCGTACGGTTTCCCCGCCCTTGGCAATGACGTCGGGGATATGATCTCGAACGAGCTTATCGAATGCTTTGCGTTGCCGCACCTCCATTACCTTTTTGCCGGGTTCCGCGGAAAAAACTTGTACCCCAGCTTTTGACAGCTGATGATAAGCATGAGCTAAATTCGACCCCCGAAGTTCTACGGGTAAGCGAAGCTCTCCGCAGCGCGCGCTGACCGCGTCGATGAATTCGTTGCTACGAATATCCTCTCCTGTTGGCTCTAGTATGACCTTGCATGACCCTGTCTCGACAGCGTTCAATTTATCGATCTCTGAGATGCTCCTTATGAGAATAGAATGGAGTAGCTTTGAGCGACGTTCCTCAATTCGTTGTTCAGGCGTCACCATGAACCAAGGAAGATTGGACCCGAGTTCAAGGCCGTCTGGTATGCCGACAAACCACATGATTTGAACGTCGCGTTTGATACTGACTGCTATTTTACGTGTCTTGATCGCAATATCGCGCGTCGCCGACTTTGGAAGAGCTCTATGTCGGGCGTATCGCTCGTCAATCCGTTCTGTTTGCCAGGAGCCCCCATCTTGTTCCAGAAGTGCGAGATTCTTGAATCGTTGGGTAGCGGAAATTTCATATCCCGCACCGGGGTCGCATATGTATGTGTCGCATGGATAAAACTGCATGCCGTCAGCAAGGCCCCACAAGCCGTCAACTCGCACATAGTTCGACCCCACGCTGTAGTAAGACCATGCGGCTGCAGATGCGGGGATGTATGCATGCAAGATGAAGACGACATCCTGAAGCGCACACCCGCTAGCTCTCCCCCACGTTACGATCTCGTCTCTCATCCACTTAATAGCCGAAGCTGCATTGACTGTGTTAGTGCGCTTCCTGTTGAAGCGTAGTTCAAGTGCATCCGTACGTACAACGCATCGACCGCCCGTAAGCGCGTCGATCTCGGCTTCTAAGCTATCGTCTCCGTGAATTAGAGCATCCGCAACTCTTGCGGCGGTGGCAAAGAAAAGTCTGTGAGGGGGAATTTTCCCGTCAATTACAAAGTCGCTTACATTGCGCAACTTTCCCCAAGGGGTGCTTTCCCCCACGACAAACCGACGAAAAATACTTCCATCCCTCGTGCGAGGCGGGCATATCGCTACATTCATGAGTGAAGATGGCACTTTTCCACCTGGGTGGGACGCTAAGTCTCGCTGCAGCAACCAAAGACGGTTGCCATCCCAGCACCATTCAAGCAATGTCCTCTGTGGCGACGCCTTCCAAAAGTGGAGCGCGACCGACCTTAGTCGCGCGAGCAGTTCGGCATCAGACATACAAATCAGCGCTTCCTCGGTAGGAAACTTTTTGGCTTGCTTTGCAGAGAGGCGATATTGGTGGCACGTAGCTTCGTCAGACTTCATGGTCTGACGTTCCGCAACCCATCGATACGGTTTGTCGACTAAGCGAAGCTCATTTGAGAGAAATCCTGTTGCGTTAGCGGGAATGAACTTCTGCAGGACTAGGCACATCACTCCACTCTGGCCATTGTATTGGGTAAAAATCTCCTCGATGGCGTCGAAAAAGGTTGTTTGTCCCGTGCTTAGAACAACATGTCGGCTTAAGAATTGCCCGCGCTCACGTATCGTTTCGTCTGACGCGCTTGATCTCAGTATAACCTCGATGCCGACTGTAGATATCGCTTGCTCTAATTCGAAACCGAGTTCTTTTCGGAGGTTCGCATCAAGCACCGACCCCGCTGATTGCCATCTCTTAAAGAGTTCCCCTGATATAAACACTGCGGGTGGTCGCCAGGAAATGGGGATATTGAGGAGTCCCAGGGTTTTACCCCCGAATAGGCCACGAGCTTCCTCAGGTGCCATTGAACTGATCGAGTCTGGCGTAAATAGGTAGATCACGTGGAGTGGCCGAGCGTCCCTAACATGCGCTTCGCAAACTTCTGTAGCGCCGCGAGGAAATTGTCTGCGAAGAGGCCGACGAAAAACCCGAAACCAGCGCATGACAATAATCGAAGGAAGATTTGCTTGCTTAGCAGCGGGATGATCCCTGATATTACCATCGCGCCTATGAAGAGCGCGAGCAAGCCTCCCTGAATCGGCACAGCCAATCGCCAGATTATGCGATCACGATTCCACTCTCTCCATGCAACCGAATGGTAGAGCCATTTTAGCGCGAAGGAGGCTGACCCAAGCGCTCCAGAGAATCCAACCACGGTCCATAGCTGTACCGCGCGCGTCAGAGCCGGATTCGGTTGAAGATCGAATCTGCGAAAGACAAAGCGAATTTCGTCAAAAAAATGATCGGGCCAAACGCAGACAATCAAGATCTGCGTTAGAGCAAAGGCAATCACTATCGCTAGGTACGCTCCTTCGGCGGCAATTTGGAGCCATGCGGAACCTGGGTAGCGGCTCCCAAAGTCCCCAAGCTGCCGATTATCTGAGTAGTTAGCGTGGGTAATCTCGAACGTGCCATCGCTGCATCGCGGCCCTTGGCTGATGGCGGATGGCCGTGGAGATTCGAATGTCTCCGTCACGTGGGTCTCTCAGATTGCGTGAGAATTAAATGCGAGCCGGGTTAACGCAGCCTGCTTGAGCCCAGCTGCGAGCCGATAATCCCAATTACTGTCAAGCCGCATACGAGTAGCGATTATCTTACGAATGGCTTGGGACTCCAGCCGAGACGGAAAAACTATTACGCCGTCTCCACTAGACGAATTGCGAATGAGAAAATAGTTTTTTGCGCTTGGCACTAGTTCCCATGGATCCGACTTCTCGCCGGAGAACTCGATCAACTTTCCTGAAATTGAATGCGCAGCGTCAACCAAATCGAATGAGAGCGGAACGAGGTGCAAGTGAGCTTGGTCAACTCCACAGCCCAGAATGCTACCGATCATCGCAGGGCCGTGCTCAAACTCATAAATCACGCCTTCGAAGGAAGCACTAAGACGAACTAGTACTTCTTCCCGTAGCCTTTTGAGCGCGTCACGGCCATAACGCCCTAACGCTGCAATATTGGGTGAAGTATGACGCGGGACTAGCAGTGTCCAACCGGGAACGATGCTACCAAGAGAAGGCAGCGCGACTCCTTCAGCATCCGCAATCAGCGGTTCGTCAAAAACAGCTAGGGGCCCGCGTTGCTGTCCTTTTACCACCCAGTCAAATCTAACGTGGTGGCGCAGTTCGCCGTTCATTCGATGGCTCATGATTGGTTCGTTGTTTCGCGTAGGCGCTCTAAATTGATAATGTGTTTCGGCAACCCCTGTCACACGTACTGTACTACAAATCGGCCGATTTGTAGTACTTTTCCTTCGCCTCGCGAAAGCAGCCTTACAAAGAATCGAGCCGCAGGAAGGCAACATCGCGAGCAATGTGCTGCACAGCCGCCTACAGCCTCCAGAGTCCGAGCGCGATCGTCGCGAGGGTGAGCGGCGCGCCGACCTTGAAATAGGTCCAGAAGCCTATTCTCACGCCGAGCGCGCGCGCCCGCTCGACGACGATGAGATTGGCGATCGAGCCGACGAGCGTGAAATTGCCGGCGAGAGTCGAAGCCATGGCGACGATCAGCCACGCCCGTTTCGGATCGCTCAGCTCCGCGACGAAGGGCTTCAGCGCGAGAACCGCCGGCACATTGCTGACGACGTTGGAGAGCACCGCCGAGACGAGCGCGAGCGTCGGCGCCTGATCGAGTCGAAGGGCTCCGAAGCCTGCGACTTCACCCGGCGTCAGGACCACCTTGTCGAAAGCGGCGACGACGATGAACAGTCCCGCGAACATCAGGAGCAGCGGCCAGTCGATCTCGCGATAGATCTTCTTGGAGCCGATCCGCCGCGTCAGCAGCAAGAGCCCGCCGGCGACGATCGCCGCTTTGGCGGGCGGAACGCCGGCGAAAAAGAACCCGATCATCGCCGCGGTGATCAGCAGCGCCTTGGAGGCGAGCGCGGCGTGATAGGGCCGCGCCACCGGCGCGATTGGCGCCAGCTTCTCGCGCGTCAGGAACTCACGCGGAAAGGCGAGCGCCACAAAGAGGATCGTCAGCGCGACGCCGGCGAAGGCGATGGGCCAGAGCGCCGCTGAAAAATCGCCATAGGATATGCCGGAGGCGCCCGCGATGATCATATTCTGCGGATTGCCCGTGATCGTCGCGACGCTGCCGACGTTGGAGGCGAGCGGAATGGCGAGAACATAGGGCGTCGGGTCGCGCTTTAGGCGCTGCGTCAGATCGATGATGAGCGGCGGCATGACGAGACAGATCGCGTCATTGACGAGAAAGGCGGAAAAAAGCCCCGTCGCCGCCGCGACCGCCACGAGAAGGAAGATCGGCCGCCGCGCGGCGTCCGCGAGCCAGTCGGCGGCGCGGCGAAAGAAGCCCGAAAGCCGCAGATTGGCGACGACGATCATCATGCCCAGAAGCAGGGTGATGGCGTCGAAATCGATCGCCCGATAGGCCTCGTCGAGCGTCAGCGCTCCGACGCCGATCATCAGGCT
This sequence comes from Methylocystis sp., assembly GCA_051061385.1. Classification (GTDB taxonomy): domain Bacteria; phylum Pseudomonadota; class Alphaproteobacteria; order Rhizobiales; family Beijerinckiaceae; genus Methylocystis. The sequence continues at coordinate 52,402 of JBPFDX010000042.1, read as the reverse complement.
CGCGCCGAGCAAAGCGCCGCCGGCGCGGTCGAGGCGATAATAGGGAAGTTTGCCGATCGCGAGCACGAGATAGGTCGCCGCGAAGATCGCCGTGACCGCCGCGGCCTCGGGGGTCGGCGTCGGCAGCCGGCCGAGGACCGACATCAGTTCGCCGACGCCGAGGAATGCGGCGCCCGCCAGCGCCGCGCCGCCGGCGACGATGATGGCGGCGAGAATCCCGAGCCAGAGTCGGAGGAAAGCGTGGCGCGTAGTGCTCGGGGCGGGCTGGGGCGGGAGAGGCATCAACTCGCCGGATTAGAGGGCCCGCCATCGAAGACTACGCAGGCGCACTGGGTTATGGCGCTTGGCCGCGCTTGCGCCAAGCTGGCTCCGCCGATTTCCTATTGTGCGGCATGGTTAATAGTTATATTCCTATCGATAGGAAATTCTTCCGAATCGCGGCTCCCATGTCCGACATTCTCACCCACGCCCAGATCTGGGCGGCGATAGACGCGCTCGGCGAACGCTACGGGCTGACGCCGTCGGGCCTTGCGCGCAAGGCCGGTCTCGACCCCACGACCTTCAACCGCTCCAAGCGCGCGACGGCGAGCGGGCGCCAGCGTTGGCCGTCGACCGAATCGATCGCGAAAGTGTTGCAGGCGACGGGCGCCGGGCTCGACGAATTCATGTCGCTGGTGACGGCGAACAGCGCCGCGGGCCGGCTGCGCCACACGCGGCCGCTGATCGGCCTGGCGCAGGCCGGCGTCGGCGGCTTTTTCGACGATGCGGGCTTCGCCACCGGCGCGGGCTGGGACGAGATCGACGTGCTCGCAGAGGCCGACGAGAATTCCTACGCGCTGGAGATCTCGGGCGACTCCATGGCGCCGCTTTACCGCGACGGCGACGTGGTGATCGTCTCGCCCTCCGCCCCCGTGCGGCGCGGCGACCGCGTGGTCGTGAAGACCACTTCGGGCGAGGTCATGGCCAAGGAGCTCAAACGCGAGACGGCGCGGACCATCGAGCTGCGCTCGGTCAATCCCGCCTATCCCGACCGCACGATTCCCCGCGACGAGGTCAGCTGGATCGCCCGCATCCTCTGGGCCAGCCAGTGACTGTGACGCTTAGCCGCCTTTCGCCGCATCTAGCCTGAGGCGGATGCAGCTGTGCTATAAGCTTCAAACTCTTACGCCCGCTTCAATCCAGGTGAACGCCGCCATGCGTGTTTCTTTGACCGCCTCTCTTGTCGCGCTCCTCATCAGCGGCCCGGCGTTCGCCGACGCCGGCCTCAGGGACAAGGCGAAAGATCTGTTTCAGCCGATTCCTTCAGCGCCGCCGGCGATTCCAAGCGAAACCGCGACGCCGGAAAAACTCGCGCTCGGCAAGATGCTCTATTTCGAGCCGCGGCTTTCTGGAAGCGGCGATGTGAGCTGCGCCGACTGCCACAATCTGAGCATGGGCGGCGTCGACGGCGGCAAGCTCTCGGGCGGCCACAATGCGCAGCTCGCCGGCCGCGAAGTGCTCACGGTGATGAACGCCATTTTCAACAAGTCGCAGTATTGGGACGGGCGCGCCGCCAATCTTTCAGATCAGGTCGTCAACTCGGTGATGGCCAATCCGAAGGCGATGTTGAAAACGCGCGGCGGCCCCATGCCGATCAATCCGACGGAACATGCGGCGGCGAAGCAGCGCGCCGTCGAGCAGTTCAAAAAGATCCCTGGCTATGTGGCGGCCTTCAAACAGGCCTTTCCCGAGCAGAGCGATCCCGTCGCCTACGACAATATCGGGCGCGCCATCGCGCTCTTTGAGGCGACGCTGATCACGCCCGACGCGCCCTTCGACCGCTGGCTCAAGGGAGACGATCAGGCCCTGTCCGACGCGCAGAAGGAGGGGTTGAAGCTCTTCATCGAAAAGGGCTGCGCGACCTGCCACAACGGCGTCAACGTCGGGGGCGGGATGTTTGCGCGGTTCGGCGTCGCCAAACAGCCGGCGCCGGAATATTTGCCGCCCGACGATTGGGGCCGTTTCGCCGTCACCAAGGCGATCGCCGACAAATACGCCTTCAAGGTTCCTTCGCTGCGCAACGTCGAACTGACGGCGCCCTATTTCCACACCGGCGCGACCTTCGATCTGAAGAAGGCCGTCGCGGTGATGGGAGAGAGCCAGCTTGGCGTCGAGCTCAGTTCGGACGAGACCGACAAGATCGTCGCCTTCCTGGATTCGCTGACGGGGCGCCAGCCGGAAGTCGTCCTGCCGATCCTGCCGCCGCGCACGGCGCCGCCGGAGGGGCCCTGAGCCGCCGAGCTGAGGCCAGGGCTAAATCTCGACCGTTGAGGCGCGCCGGCTCTGCATGCGCCTCTTGATCTGGCGTATTCCGGCGAGCTGACCGCGAAGCGCGTCTATCGCGTCGCGCTCCTCCTGATTGGCGGGCTCGAAATTCTTCAGCAGAATCTCGAGCGCGTCGCCGATCCGGCCAATCTGACGTCCGTAACTGCCGACTTCTTCGAGAATCTCCTGCTCGATGTCAGGGCGAGGCGTCTGACCAAAGTTGACGTTGATGATGCCGAATGACGCGCCTTGCTGAAAAAAGGTGAGCGGGTTGATCGGCTGAAAAAGCCGCTCCGGCGCCAATGAAATTTGAAACGGCTTCGACATGATAGGTTTTCCTTCGACCTTGCTGTGAATCGCTAAGCGGCGGCCTCTTTCTTCTCCCACCGCAACACCGGCTTTCGCGCCGCGAGCGCCTCGTCCACGCGCCTGCGCGGCGCGAGCCGCGGCGCGGGACCGAAGCGCCCGACTTCCCCGGCTTTCGCGCTTCGCGCGAGATCGCGCAGTGTCGCGATGAAGAGATCGAGCGAAGCTTTCGATTCCGATTCCGTCGGCTCGATGAGCATCGCGCCATGCGCGACGAGCGGGAAGTAGATCGTCATCGGATGATAGCCTTCGTCGATCATCGCCTTGGCGAAGTCGAGCGTCGTCACGCCGGTTCCGCGCAGCCAGGCGTCGTCGAACAGAACTTCATGCATGCAGATGCGGTCGCCGAAGGGCTGAGTCATCACGTCGCGCAGCGAGGCGCGCACATAGTTCGCGGCGAGCACCGCGTCTTTGGACGCCTGCGCGAGACCGTCGGACCCATGCGCCAGCATATAGGCGAGCGCTCGGACGAACATGCCCATCTGCCCGTGGAAGGCGGTCAGCCGGCCGAAGCTCTGCGTGCCCTCGGCGTCTTCGACGAGCTCCAAAGCGTCGCCCTTGCGGCGGATGAACGGCACGGGCGCGAAAGCCGCGAGACGCTCCGACAGCACGACAGGACCCGCGCCAGGACCGCCGCCGCCATGCGGCGTCGAGAAGGTCTTGTGCAGATTGATGTGCATGGCGTCGATGCCGAAGTCGCCCGGCCGCGCGACGCCGGCGATGGCGTTGAAATTCGCGCCGTCGCAGTAGAAATAGCCGCCGGCCTCGTGCATCGCCTCCGCGATCTCGACGATCTCGCGCTCGAACAGCCCGCACGTGTTGGGGTTGGTCAGCATGATCGCCGCGACGTCGGAACCCAGCGCCTCCTTCAAGGCTTCGACGCGCACCGTCCCATCGGGCGCCGCCGGAACGACGCGAACGGAAAAGCCGAGCAGCGCCGCCGTGGCGGGATTCGTGCCATGCGCGGATTGCGGAATGAGCACGACGTTGCGCGTCGCGCCTTCTCCCTTCGCGGCGATCGCGCTCTTGATGGCCATCATGCCGCAGAGTTCGCCATGCGCGCCAGCCTTCGGCGACAGCGCCACCGCGTGCATGTTGGTGAGCGTCATCAGCCAATCGGCGAGCGTCTGCATCAGCGCCAGCGCGCCCTGCGCGGTCGACTGCGGCTGCAGAGGATGCAGATCCGCGAAGCCTTCATAGCGCGCGATCTTCTCGTTGCTGCGCGGATTGTGCTTCATCGTGCAGGAGCCGAGCGGATAGAGTCCCGCGTCGATCGAATAATTCTTGCGCGACAGGCGCACGTAATGGCGCATCGTCTCCGGTTCGGTCAGTCCCGGAAGCCCGAGCGGAGAGCTGCGCTCGAGCGACCCGAGCCGCGTCGCGACAGGAGCTGGGTCATCGACGTCTACGCCGGTCGCGTCGAGCCGGCCGATTTCGAAGAGCAGCGGTTCTTCCTGATCGAGCCCGCGATTGCCGGTGAAGGTCGCGGGCGTCTTGTCGTCTTCGAGCGGTTCGACAACGGCGGGTCTGTCGAGCATCAGAGCGACTCCTTCAGCGCCGCGACAAATGCGTCGCGGTCTTCATCCGTGTTGACTTCGGTGCTGGCGACGATCAGGAGATCGTCGAGGCTGGCTTTAGGCAAGAGCCGGGAAACCGGAACGCCTGCGAGAACGCCGCGCGCCGCCATTTTCTCAACGAGCGCGGCGGCGTCGCCTTCGACGCGCAGCGTAAACTCGTTGAAGAAAGTCCCGTTGAGCACGTCGACCTTCGGAACGTCCGCCAGCATCTGCGCCAGCAGAACCGCGTTGGCGTGATTGACGCGCGCCAGCCGCGTCAGCCCCGCTTCGCCGAGCAGCGTCAGATGAATGGTGAAAGCGAGCGCGCAGAGGCCAGAATTGGTGCAGATGTTCGACGTCGCCTTGTCGCGCCGAATGTGCTGTTCGCGCGTCGACAGCGTCAGCACATAGGAGCGCCTGCCGTCGGCGTCGACGCTTTCGCCGGCAAGCCGGCCCGGCGTCTGCCGCAGGAATTCATGCCGCGTGGCGAAGAGGCCGACGTAAGGCCCGCCGAAATTCAGCGAATTGCCGATCGACTGTCCTTCGCCGACGACGATGTCGGCGCCCATCTCGCCTGGAGATTTCAGCAGTCCGAGCGACACGGCCTCGGTAAAGACGGCGATGAGCAGCGCGCCGTTGCGATGGCAGGCTTCCGCGACCTTCGTCAGATCGCGCAGATTGCCGAAGACGTCGGGCGTCTGCACGACGACGCAGGAGAGCGTGTCATCAATTTGCGCGATGAGATCTTCGACGCCGCCAGCGTCGGGCGCCATCGTCGCCACTTCATCTTCGGCAAGGCGCGAGATCGTGCGGACGACTTCGGCGTAATGCGGATGCAGACCGCCAGAAAGAAGCGCCTTGCGCCGCTTGGTCAGGCGGTGCGCCATCAGCACGGCCTCGGCGGTCGCCGTCGAGCCGTCATACATCGAGGCGTTGGCGACCTCCATGCCTGTCAGCAGCGCCACCTGGGTCTGGAACTCGAAGAGATATTGCAGCGTGCCCTGCGAGATCTCCGGCTGATACGGCGTGTAGCTCGTCAGAAATTCCGAGCGTTGAATCAGATGGTCGACGCTCGCCGGAATGTGATGCTTGTAGGCGCCGGCGCCGACGAAGAAGGGCGCGCGCGAAGCGGGAAGATTGCGCGCGGAAAGCCTTGCGAAGAAACGTTCGACGTCGAGCTCCGACTTGCCCCTGGGCAGGTCGAGCGGCGCCTTTAACAGCGTCTCGGCCGGCGCGTCGGCGTAGAGCGCATCGATTGAAGGCGCGCCGATCCTCGCGAGCATCGCGCTCCTGTCGGCCTCTGACAGCGGATGATAGCGCATCGTTTTTTCTTTCCTAAAGCGTCTTCAGGAAGCTTGAATAAGCGGGTTCGTCCATCAGGGCAGCGCATTCGGCCGGATCGCTGACCCGCAGCTTCACGAGCCAGCCGCGTCCGAGCGGATCGTCATTGACGAGCGCCGGCGTTTCGCCGAGTTCCGGATTGATCTCGACGACTTCGCCGCTGATCGGCGAATAGACTTCGCTCGCGGCCTTTACGCTCTCGATGACAGCGATCTCCTTGCCCTTTGTGACCTTCTTGCCGACTTCGGGCAGTTCGATGAAGACGATGTCGCCGAGCTGCGACTGCGCATAGTCCGATATGCCCAGCGTCGCGACCTCGCCGTCGACCGCGATATATTCATGATCCTTGGAGTAGCGGAGATCGCTCATCTCGCGTCCTTCCCAGCTGGCGTTTTGAAATAGCGATGCGGGACGAAGGGCAGAGCGGCCACGTCGGCCTCGATACGTTTATCGCGCAACGTCGCCGATAGCGTCGCCCCGACATTCGCACAATCGCTGGCGACATAGCCCATTGCGATGGGGCGTTGCAGAGTCGGCGAAAAGCCGCCCGATGTCACGCGGCCCGCGTTATCGCCCTTGGCGGCGTGGAGCTCGGCGCCCTCGCGCAGCGGCGCCTTTGTTCGCGGCAGAAGCCCGACGCGCCTGCGCGCAGGACCCTGCTCGAACGCCAGACGAATGCGTTCGAAACCGGGAAACCCGCCTTCGATGCGGCGGCGCTTGCCGATCGACCAGCCAAGTCCCGCTTCGACCGGGTCCGTCGTCTCGTCGAGGTCGTGGCCGTAAAGCGGCAGGCCCGCCTCCAGACGAAGCGCGTCGCGCGCGCCGAGCCCGGCGGGCGCGACGTCGTCATGAGACAGCAGGAGGCGCGCGAGGTCTTCCGCTTGTTCGCCGCGCACCGACAGCTCAAATCCGTCTTCGCCCGTATAGCCGCTGCGCGACACGAAGAGCGGCGCGCCGCCAAAGTCGAAGGCGCGCCATCCCATGAAAGGAAGGTCCTCGGCGCCGGGGAGGAGTGCGCCGAGGACCGCAGCCGCGCGCGGGCCCTGGAGGGCGAGAAGCGCGCGGTCTAAAGAATTGAAATCGAACCGCGGCAGCGCGGCTTCGATGAGCGCGAAATCGTCATGTTTGCGCGCCGCGTTGACGACCAGCAGGAGTCGCTGCTCGACGCCGGGCAGGCGGGTGACGAGTAGATCGTCGAGAATGCCGCCCTGCTCGTTGAGGAGCTGCGTGTAGCGCGTGCGTTCCGGCGCAAGCGAAACCAGGTCCGCGGGCGTCAGACTTTCGAGCGCCCGCGCGACGCCCGCGCCGGCGAGGATCGCCTGTCCCATGTGCGAAACATCGAAGAGGCTTGCCGCGCGCCGCGTATGCAGCGTTTCGGCGACGATGCCCTGCTCATATTGCAGCGGCATGTCGTAGCCGGCGAACGGCGCCATGCGCGCCCCAAGGCGCAGGTGCACGGCGTCGAGCGGCAGTTTGGCCAGCGCGGGAGGCGCAGCAGTCGCGAGGTCGAGTTCGGTCACCATCAACTCCGGCGGAACATGGCTCGCACAGCAAAGCCGAACTTTGCTGCACGCCCCCTCTGTCCGGTGACCTGAGAGATTTCCCTGCGCCGAAGCGGAGGTTACGCCCGTCGGTGGGCGAAACGCTTGCGCGCTTCGCCGCTTTCCAGAGTTTAGGCTTCGTCGCGGTCCTTTGGCCTGAGCGTTTCCGGGGCGGTTTCGCCTTCGGCGCCGGCGCGAGCGCCGGACTCTCCCGCGATGAAGTTAGACCTCGATCCAAGATGTGGGCGATTCGCGCAATCGTCAATCCCGACGGCTGCGCGTTTTTTCCGCAGCAGGGCGATAACGATCAGTTAACCAAGTCGCGCGCTTCAGTGGCGCTTGGGCGTCCGCATGCGATAAACGCCGTCACCGTCGCGCTCGAAGGTCTCGTCGACCTGGGGATGGCGCACCGGTCTGTTGCTGTCGTCGGGCAGCAGATTTTGCTCCGACACATAGGCGACATATTCGGTTTCGGCGTTCTCGGCGAAGAGATGGTAGAAGGGCTGATCCTTATGCGGACGCAGCTCTTCGGGAATCGACAGCCACCATTCTTCCGTGTTGGCGAACACCGGGTCGACGTCATAGATCACGCCGCGAAAAGGATAGCGGCGATGCTTGACCACCTGGCCGATGGCGAATTTGGCGATGCTCTCCCGCGGCATTTAAAAAGCGCCCTTAACACGCTGTTTACGCGCTTTTTAGTAGCGCAGCCGGGGCGCTGGCGTCAATTGCGGCGCCTCGTCGCCGTCACGCTCTAGAGGCCGTAGATCTTCGCGAAGTCGGCGTCTTTGGCGGCGACCTGCTTGGCGAGATCGACCACGACCTTGCACTGCTTCCACGTCGCGTCGTCCTGCATGCGGCCATCGATCATCACCGCGCCGGTGCCGTCCGGCATGGCTTCGAGCACCCGCTTGGCGAAGGCGACTTCCTGCGGATCGGGCGAGAAGACCTTCTTGGCGATGGCGATCTGGGACGGATGCAGCGACCAGGCGCCGGCGCAGCCGAGCAAAAAGGCGTTGCGGAACTGCGCCTCGCAGGCCGGCGCGTCCGAGAAATCGCCGAAGGGGCCGTAGAACGCCTTGATGCCGGCTGAAGCGCAGGCGTCGACCATCTTGGCGATCGTGTAATGCCAGAGGTCCTGCTGGAATGAGGCCCGCAGGCCCTGGCCCGGCTCGGCGTCGGCGATCACCTTATAGTCCGGGTGGCCGCCGCCAACCCGGGTGGTCTTCATCGCGCGGGAGGCGGCGAGATCGGCGGGCCCGAGCGAAATGCCATGCATGCGCGGCGAAGCCGAAGCGATGGCGTCGACATTCTTGACGCCCTCGGCCGTTTCCAGGATCGCGTGGATGAGGATCGGCTTTTTAACGCCGTGGCGCGCTTCGAGCTGCGCCAGAAGCTGATCGAGGTAGGCGATGTCCCAGGGGCCCTCGACCTTGGGCAGCATCACGACGTCGAGCTTATCGCCGACCGCGCCGACGACCTCGATCATGTCGTCGAGCGCCCAAGGACTGTTGAGCGCATTCATGCGCGTCCACAGGCCGGTCGAGCCGAAGTCGGTGGACTTGGCCATTTCGATGAAGCCGGCGCGCGCGGCCTCCTTGGCGTCGGCTGGAATCGCGTCTTCCAGATTGCCGAGCACGACGTCGACCTGCTTGACGATTTCAGGAACCTTGGCGCGGAATTTTTCAAGATGCGGGGGCACGAAATGAATCATCCGCTCGACCTTGACGGGCGGCTCCCGCAAAGGCGCCGGGGCGCCGATGGCGAGCGGTCGGTAGAATTGATTGGGCAGTTTCATTCGAGCGCAACTCCGGCGAAAAGTTGCGTCGAGTTAAGCCAGATGCGTCGGCTTGGCAATGCTGGACGGCGTCAGGCGAGCGAACTGGGTCGGTCGCGCGGGGAAGCGCTATCTATCGACGATCGGAGATGAGAGATGACCAAGCCCGCTAAGATCCTGATCATCGCCACTTCAGCGGGAGCGTTCGCCGGAAGCGGCGAGTCGACCGGCCTGTGGCTCGAAGAACTGACGACGCCCTATTACGCGTTCAAAGACGCCGGCGCCGATGTGACGGTCGCATCGATGGCGGGCGGCGCCATTCCTATTGATCCGCGCAGCGTCAAACAGCGCGGCGAAAACGAGGAATCCGTCGAGCGCTATCTCTCGGATCCGGAGTTGCAGCGCGCGGTGGAGGAATCCTCGCGCTTCGAGACTCTGGATACTGACGCTTACGACGCGGTTTTCCTGCCCGGCGGCCATGGCGCGATGTTCGATTATCCGAATAGCCTTGCGCTAGCGGATCTGGTCGCGCGCTTTGCCCGCGAGGGCCGGGTGGTCTCGGCCGTGTGCCATGGTCCTGCAGGACTTGTATCGGCCAGAACGGCGGATGGCGCGCCATTTGTCCGAGGCCGCACGGTGGCGGGTTTCACCGACAGCGAGGAACGGGCCGTCGGCTTAGAGGACGCCGTGCCTTTCCTGCTCGAGACAAGATTGCGCGAACTCGGCGCACGCTACGTTTCGGGGCCGGATTTCGCAGCTTTCGCGGTGCGCGACGGCGATCTCGTCACGGGTCAAAATCCCGCGTCCGCGGCGAAAACTGCGGCGCTCGTCATGGAGGCGCTCGCGGATCGCAGTCGGCGCGCCGGCAGGAGCGCCGCGTAGCAGGATCATCGTCAACCCGCGACAGCGTCCCACAGGAGCTTCACATTGAGCACGATGATCGCCGTCGCGATGAGGCCAGCGAGCGCGGTGGTGCGCCGCGGCGCGACGAGTTCGCCCATGACCCTGCGCTGCGCCGTGAAGGCGACGAGCGGCACCACGGCGAAAGGCAGCGTCACGCTGAGCGCCACCTGGCTCAGAACGAGAAGCTGCGCCGTCGCCGACTCGCCGGCGTAAAGCGTCACGCCGATCGCCGGTGCGATGGCGATGCAACGGGTGATGAAGCGGCGCACCGCCGGCTTCATCCGCAGCCGCACGAAACCTTCCATCACGATCTGGCCGGTGAGGGTGGCGGTCACAGTGGAGTTGAGACCGCAGGCGATCAGCGCTACGGCGAAGAGCGTCGCCGCGATCGGCTGACCGAGCAGCGGCGCAATGAGCCTGTAGGCTTCGCCCAGCTCGGCGACTTCGGTGTGGCCGGTCGTGTGGAAGACGGCGGCGGCGAGAACGAGTATGGCGCCGTTGACGAGCAGGGCGAGAAGCAGCGCCAGCGTGCTGTCGATCACCGCGAAGCGGATCGCCTCGCGCTTTTTCTCGAGAGGCTCGGCGACGGCGCGCGTCTGCACGACGAAGGAGTGCAGAAAGAGGTTATGCGGCATCACCGTCGCGCCGAGAATGCCCAGTCCGATGTAGAGCATTTCGGGATCGGTGAAGAAGCGCCCCGTGGGAACCAGTCCTTGCGCCACCTGCGCGAGATCGGGACGCGCCAATATGAGCTGCGCGGTGAAGGAAAAGGCGATGAGCGCCAGCATCGCCACGACGAACAGTTCGATCTTGCGAAAGCCGGCGCGCTCCAGGGCAAGGACCAGAAAGGTGTCGAGCACGGTGATGAGAATGCCGACCGCGAGCGGCAGGCCGAACAGCAACTGCAGGCCGATCGCGGTGCCGATCACTTCTGCGAGGTCCGTGGCGAAAATGCCGACTTCCGCCAGGATCCAGAGCCCGACGGCGGCGGGGGCCGAGTAATGCTTGCGGCAGGCCTGCGCGAGGTCCAGCTCGGCGCCGACTCCAAGGCGCGCCGCAAGGGATTGCAACACGATCGCCATCAGGCTCGACAGCACGGCGACGAACAGCAGAGCGGTGCCGAACTTCGAGCCGCCGGCGAGCGCGGTCGCCCAGTTACCCGGGTCCATATAGCCGGTGGCGACGAGATAGCCGGGGCCGAGAAACACGAAGAGCCGCCGCAGGAACGCGCCGCCTTCAGGCACATGCACGGATCGGCGCATGTCGCCGCGCGGCGGAACGGGCGCTTGGGCGGTCGTCGCTGGCGTCACATTTTTCTCCCTGGCGGCGCCGGCGCCGGCCCGACACTAGATCTCCGGTAGGAGTTTTTTCTCGGCAAGAAGTTTCGCCTTACGGCGTTCCTTTGTCACCCATGTAAATCGCGCGCGCAAAATTTCATGTGCGATTGAAGCCGCGTCGCCGCGGCTGCGGCTTGTCGAGCGCGACTGTAGAAGGCATGTTTTCGAGCTGAGCCGCTGTGACGTAGAAACAGCGCGAACGGCGATCGCCATAGAGTCGCGATCCATGCTCAACAGCGGGGGCTTATAGATGTTCTCATTGACGATCCCGATCAGCTCGGAAGGCGGACATACGAGCTTTCACAACAACGTGCCCGATCCCGTGACCTCGGGCGCCGAACTGCCGACGTTCAAGTTCGAGCTGGAAAAATCCAAAGGGCGCGTCGACGGCGCGAGCTATGGCAAGGAAGCGACCGTCGCGCAGCTGCCAATCTCCAAGGATATCGCCGGAGTATCGATGCGCATGGAGCAGGGCGTCATGCGCGAACTGCACTGGCATGCGACCGCGGCCGAGTGGGGCTTCGTCACCGAGGGCCGGGTGCGCACCACCGTCATCGACCCGGCGGGCTGTTCGGAGACCAACGATTTCGAGCCGGGCGATCTCTGGTATTTCCCGCGCGGCCATGGCCATGTCATCGAGACGCTCGGGAAAGACCTGTGTCATTTCATCCTTGTCTTTGACAACGGCTATTTCTCCGAATTCGGCACGTTCAGCATCAGCGACTGGATCGGCCACGCGCCAAAGGAACTGCTCGCGAAGAATTTCGGCGTTCCCGCGTCGACCTTCGACAGCTTCCCCAAGCAGGAGGTCTATTTCGCCAGGGGGAATGTGCCGCCGGAGACGCCGTCGCCGCCGCTGCAGGGATGGAAGCCGCCGCCGCTCACCCATAAATACGGCCTGCTGTCGCAAAAGCCCTTCGAGACGTTCCCGGGCGGAATCGAATGGCGCGTCGACGGCTCTCAGTTCCCGATCTCGACGACGATGACCGGCGTGGTGCTGGAAATGGAGCCGGGCGCGTTGCGCGAACTGCATTGGCATCCCAACGCGTCGGAATGGCAATATGTGCTGAGCGGTCAGCTCTGCGTCACGCTCTTTGGGTCAAAGGGACGCTGGCGCCAGGAGACCTTCGCGAAGGGCGACGTCGGCTATATTCCCCAGGGCATGGGTCATTCGCTGGAGAACGTCGGAACCGAGAAAGTGCGCGTGCTCATCGTCTTCAACAACGCGCATTATCAGACGATCGATCTGTCACAGTGGATCGCCGGCAATCCGGTCGACATTCTCGCGACGAATTTCGGCCAGGACCCTTCTGTCTTCGAGAAATTCCCGCGCAGGGACGTCTTCATGACGAAGTGAGTGCAAGAGGCTCGCGTCAGCGAGCCTCTCTACGCCGTCATTTGCTGACTTTGCGCAGCAGCGCCTCGAGGCCTTCGGGGAAGATCAGATCATGCGAGACGGCGATCTCGTCGGCGCTCCACCAGCGCCAGCCGAGCACGTGGATCTTTTCTTCCTCGGTCAGGTCGCGCGGGTCGGGCGCGAAGCGCTCGGTGCGGATCAGGTAGTAGCGCTCGACCGCCTGATGCCAGTCGTCGCCGATCTCCATCGGGAATTCGCGCGTGGCGACGACCGGACCGGGATCGACGATCGTTAAGCCCGTCTCCTCGTAAACCTCTCTGCGCAAGGTCGACTCGAAGCCTTCGCCTTCCATGACGGCGCCGCCCGGCGTCGCCCAGAAGTGATGGTGTCCGAGCGCCAGGAAATGCGGCGTCAGCCCGCCGGCGTAGCGCATCAGCAGGACGTCATTGTCCTGATCGACGATGAGCGCGCGGGCGGCTTCGCGCCGGGGCAGTTCACGACCGTCCCATGGCGCGGCGATTTCGGCGCGGCCCTCCGGCGTCGCCCAGTCGACGAGCGACCATTTCCCGTCCTCATAGGCAATCCAATTCGGCGTGGCGTTGAGCACCGGATGTTCGCGCTTCTCGTCGAGCTTCTTGCCGGCGGCGAGGCGCCAGGCGATGTCGAGCACGCCGGCGTGGGCGACGACAAGCACGGTCTTGCCGGCGCTTTCCCTGGCGATCTGGGTCAAGGCCTTGCGCACCCGCTCGGCGAAATGTTGGAGCGTTTCGCCCTGCGGCGCGGCGAAATCCGGCTTGCGCGTCAGATAGTTCGGATAGATGTCGGCGTGCGTCGCCTGCACTTCGGCGTGCGTGTGCCCCTGCCAGACGCCGTCGTCCTTCTCGCGGAGGGCCGGGGTCTTGGCGACCTCCAGGCCGCGCACGCCGGCGATCGGCGTCGCTGTGGCGAGCGCGCGGCGCAGGTCGCTCGAATACACTCTGTCGAAATGCGCGCCGGCGAGCTCCCTCGCCAGGGCGGCCGCCTGCGCGCGGCCGCGCGCGTTGAGCGCGATGTCGAACTGGCCTTGAAAGCGCCTTTCGATATTCCAGTTGGTCTCGCCGTGGCGCGCGAGACACAGAAGCGTGCGGGGCATGTCGTTTCGGGATTTAAGGCGCAGGAGCCGCTGTGCAAAGCCGCCCGGCGTCCATGTGTGCGGCGCGGGGCGTTCTAGGGCTTTGGCGTGCAAAAGTCAGTCCGCATTCGGGGGGACGCGGCGAATAACCGCGGATGTCCTAGTGCCTCAGGCCGGTGGTGAACTCCCCGGCGCGCAGCTTGGCGGGAAGCGTTTCGGCGAAGGCGGCCACGCAGTCCTCGCCGTAGGTCGCGACCAATTCGCGCAAGGCCGCGGTCAGAGCGGCATGGGCGAAGGAATCGCCTTCGATCCCCGCGAGAATGGCTTCAGCGAAGGCCTCGGTGACATAGTCCAGAGCGGCTCGGCGCTGGTCCCCGCCCGAGTCGCAGAGCGCGGCGACGTCCAATTGGTTCATGCCGGCACTCTAGAGAAGGCGCCCGCAGCGCGCGAGCCGAGGCTCGCCAGACGGTTAATTTCCGCGGCTTAGCTTAAGGGTTGCCGTAGCGATAAGTGATATCCCGGCTGAGCCGCGAGGCTTCCGTAAGATAACGCGAGATGACCGTCTTGGCGTTGGGCGTGCAGGCCCGGTAGGTCAGCTCGTAGCCGCGAAATCCGCGGTTGAAGGAGGCCATCAGCTTCTGGCGCCGCGATCCGCTGGGGGCGTCGGCGTCGAGCAGCGCGGCCATTTTCCCGCGCCATTCCTCGCCGTCGCCGGCCCCGCACAGATCGCGCAGGAAGGCGAGGGCGCCGAGAACCTCGGAGAGCCGCGTGATCTGAGGCTCGTAGGGCGGCGGCGGCCGCTCGGGTCCGCTCGGCGCCTGGGTTCCCGTCGACGCCGTCCCGGCGGGCGCGCCTGGGGCGCCCGGCGCCTGCTGCTGATCGCGGCGCTTGCTCTGGCTCTGCGCGTCGCCGTCCCGCTTACGCGGCGGCGGACGCTCTCGCCTCGGTTCGGGCGCGCGCCGCGCGCGGCGCGGACCGTCGAAGCCGCCGAACAGGAAATCGAAGGGATCTTGCGCGGCCGCTTCCGCCGAGAAGAGCATCGCGGCCGCCGTCGCGACGAGCGCCGCCGTCGCGCGCTTTGCTTGCGCCGTCATGGATAGAGCCGCTCCTTTCGCCAATCTTCGCCAGGCGCCGCCCGGTGGAAGCGGACCCGGTCATGTAGCCTGAACGGCCGGTCGGACCAGAATTCCATCGCGATCGGCGCGATTCGAAAGCCTCGCCAGTAGGCGGGCCGGGGTATCGCGCCTATCGCATATTTGGCGGCGAAGGCGGCGACCGATTTTTCGAGCGCGAAACGACTTTCCAGCGGCCGCGACTGCTGGCTCGCCCAGGCGCCGATGCGCGAGTCGCGCGGGCGGCTGGAGAAATATTCGTCCGCCTCGGCGTCGCTGACCGGGCTGACGGGGCCGCGCAGCCGCACCTGCCGGCGAAGCGACTTCCAGTGAAAGAGACCCGCCGCCTGCATATTGGCCTCGAGTTGACGCCCCTTAGCGCTCTCGGCGTTGGTGTAGAATACGAAGCCGTCGGGCGTCCATTCCTTCAGGAGCACCATCCGCGCGTCGGGCAGGCCGCTGGCGTCGGCCGTCGCCAAGGCCATCGCCTCGGGATCATTTGGCTCTTTGGCCTTCGCTTCCTCGAACCATTGTCCAAACAACGCGAAAGGTTCGGCGGCGTCGACAAAGTCACCCGGCGTTAACGCGTTCAAGCGAGAATCCTTTCTAAGCCGAGTCAAAAGATCGGCGCTTCGAAGGTGGCGCTTTGCAGTTCCAGCGCGTCAGACATACCGCCGCTTGCGTCATTGCTCAAATGCCGCGCGGCGCAAGGCTAGTTGTCCTCACAGCGACAGCCGGCAGCCTCGCCGGCTGCTCGATCGCCGCGCCCATGGCCTCGGAACCCTCGCCGATGTGGAGTTCCGAGCGGGTGGCGTCGGACGTCACCGGCGCGATCCCGAAATCCCCGCCGAAATTGTCGCGCGCGCTCGATTCCGAAGATCAGCGCCGCGCCATCGCTGCCATGAGCACCGCGCTCGATCCGCAGGGGAGCGGCGCGAGCGTCAATTGGGATAATCCGCAGACGGGCGCCAAGGGCTCCTTCACGCCAGCCGGACAGCCCTATCCCACCGAGGGCAAAATCTGCCGCGCCTTCCACGCCAACATCGCGGTGAACGAGACTCAGGAAAGCCTCGAGGGCGCGGCCTGTCGGGACAAGACCGCCGAATGGGCGCTCACCGAGGTAAAGCGCAAGAAAGGATGACATGTCGGGGCCCTTCGGCAGACGGCTCGCTATAACGACCATCGCGGCGATCCTGGCGATCCCGGCGTATTTTGTCGTCGCCCGCGCCGTCACGGCGTGGCGGCAGGGGTATGACTGGGCGGAAATGGACTGGGACGACAAGGGCCATACGTCAATCGCGGACTTCCTGCGCGCCGCCGATGTCGGTAAGCGTCCGGTCGACGTCAACAGCCAGTCCTGCGTCGAATATTTCCTTTACCGGGAAGGCATGACCGTGAAGATCGTCTGCCCGCGCGGGTGAAACGCTAAAGCAGCACGCCCGGGTTCAGGATCCCCTTCGGGTCGAGCACCGCCTTGATCGCGCGCATGGCGTCGAGCGCCACGGGGTCCTTCGTCTGGCGCAACAGATCGCGTTTCAGCCGCCCGATGCCATGTTCGGCGGAGATCGAGCCGCCGAGTTCGCGCACGACGCCGTGCACGATGGCGTTGACGTCCGCCCAGCGCGCGAGGAACTCGGCCTTGTCGCCGCCGACAGGCTGGGAGACGTTGTAGTGGATGTTGCCGTCGCCCATGTGCCCGAAGGGCACAGGCCGCGCCTGCGGGAAGGCGGCGGCGAGCTTTTGTCCCGCCTCCGCGATGAAGCGCGGAATTTCATTCACCGGAACGGCGATGTCGTGCTTGATCGAGCCGCCCTCGCGCTTTTGCGCTTCCGACATGCTTTCGCGCAGCTTCCATAAGGCCTGCGCCTGATCCAGCGATTGCGCGAGCGTCGCGTCCTGCGCCATGCCGGCGTCGAGCGCCGCGGTCAGGATCTCGGTCGAGACGCGCTCGGCCTCGCCGTCCGAGAAGCCCGCAAGTTCGACAAGCGCATACCAGTCGTGGCGATCCGCAAGTGGATCGCGCGTTCCGGGGATGTGGCGCAGAACGAGGTCCAGCCCCAGCCGCGACAACACCTCGAAGGCGTTGAGCATCGGACCGGCGCGTCCCTTGACGAAGTTCAGGAGCTGCAGCGCCTCGTCCGAATCGCGAAGTCCGAGAAAGGCGACGGCGCGCGAGCGCGGCCGCGGAAAAAGCTTCAGCGTCGCGGCGGTGATGACGCCGAGCGTTCCTTCCGATCCGACGAAGAGCCGCGTCATATCATAGCCCGTGTTGTCCTTGCGCAGCGCGCCGAGCGTCGACAGCAGCCGCCCGTCGGCCAGCGCCACTTCGACGCCGAGCACAAGATCCCGCATCGACCCATGCGCGAGCACATGCACGCCGCCGGCGTTGGTCGCGAGATTGCCGCCGATCGTGCAGCTGCCTTCCGAGGCGAGCGAAAGCGGAAAATAGCGGTCCGCGCTCAGCGCCGCATCCTGCGCCTGCGACAGCGTGACGCCGGCCTCGACCGTCATGGCGTCCGCCGTCGCGTCGACGGCGCGAATCCTGTTGAGCCGTTCGAGCGAGAGCACGACCGCCGTGGCGCTCGGGTCGGGAGTCTGGCCGCCAACGAGCCCGGTATTGCCGCCCTGGGGCGTTACGGATGTCCCGGTTTCATTGCAGAGCGCGAGAATGTCAGCGACTTCGCGCGCGCTTCCCGGCTTGAGAACACAGAGCGCGCGGCCATGATAGAGGTCGCGGGGCTCGGCCAGGTAAGGGGACATCGCCGTCGCATCGGTTACGACGGCCGCCTCGCCGACAATCGCCGCGAGACGAGAAACAAGAAGAGGCGCGTCAGACCGATTTGCTGTCACAGTCAGTAAGATGCGCCCTTTTTGTCGCGCAGTCCTTAGCGGTAACGGCGGCGACGATTATCTTTTTGACGGGCGTAGACATAAGCGCGCATGGCGACGGGCGCGCTCGCGAGGACGACACTGCACAATGTTGCGGCGATAAGCGCATTCATCATGACGTCCTCCTTCCAGATCACGGAAATCATTGAACTTCCGGCTACGCTGGACCACTTCGCAAATCCTATGCCTGATTTGGGTGGCCGGCAACTCCACTTTGCGGGAACCGGGCCGCTTCTCGGCGTTTCTTGACTCTCCTGTGACATTCTTGGCACGCAAACGCGCCGAAAACGCCGGCAATTCATCCAAGCAGACGACGTTTGGCGGCTTTGCGTTCGCCCGCTTTCTCGAAAATCGCCACGATCTCGACATGCGCCGCATAGCGGAACTGGTCGATGGGCGTGATTTCCCGAATGACGTACCCGCCTTTGAGCAAAATTGCGGCGTCGCGGGCGAAACTTTGTGCACTGCAGGAGACGGCGACGACGGTCGGAACGTCCGATCGCGCGATCTCGGCCGCCTGCCCGGCGGCGCCGGCGCGCGGCGGATCGAACACGACCGCGTCGAAGCCATTGAGTTCGCTGGCGCTCAGCGGCCGTGCAAAAAGATCGCGCTCGACGCCCTCAAGCGTTCGCAGCCCTTGCGCCGACCGCGCGGCGGCGCGCATCGCCGCGACCGCGGCGGCGTCCAAATCATAGGCTTTCACCTGGGCCCGCTGCGCCAGCCGCAGCGCGAAGGCGCCGACGCCGCAGAAGAGATCGGCGATTCTTTTCACCTTCTCAGTCGCTCTTAGGACACGTGCCGCGATCTCCTGTTCGCCGCTCCGCGTCGCCTGCAGGAAGGCGCCGGGCGGCAGCGTGAGCGTCGCCATGCCGATTTCGATTTGTGGCGCATGGCGCAGTGCGACGAGCCTGCCGTGATTCGTCAGCCGCGCCAGACCATGCGCGTCGGCGGCGGCGATCAGCGCGCCGGTTTCCGAATCATCGAGCGGGCCGGCGCCGCGCAGTTCGACGTCCAGACCGCCAAGGGTCGCCGTGACGGCGATGTCCAGCGGCTTGCCGCGCGGCGCGAGAACTGCGGCGATGGTGCGGGCGGCGTCCAGCGCAGTGTCGAGTTCGGGCGCGAGCAGGGGGCACGCGTCGATCTCGACGATCCGATGCGAGCGCGCCGCCATGAAGCCGACGCGCGCCTTGCCAGATTCGAATCGCGCGTGAAAGGTGACGCGGCGGCGTCCGGCGCCATGAGCGTCGACGAGGGACGCGACGTCAGTTTTCAGTCCGGCGTTGGTGAGCGCCGTTTCGACGAGGCCGCGCTTCCACGCCGCATAGGCGTCGGCGCGAAGCGCCTGGACTGCGCAGCCGCCGCAATCCTCAAAGTAAGGACAGATCGGCGCGATCCGCTGTGGCGACGATTCGATAATATCGACAAGGCGCGCCTTTTCGCCGTCGATATCAGCCGTAACGGTGTCGCCCGGCAACGCGTAAGGAACAAAGACGCGTCGATCGCCAAGCGTCGCGACGCCCTCGCCGCGCGCGCCAAGCCGCTCGATGACGAGACGCTGCGGGCTAATCACCCAAGCCCCTCATCTCACTTCTCCCCGCTTGTGGGGAGAAGTGGCGGAAGGCGCAACGCTAACAGCCCCTCTCCCCGCTTGCGGGGAGAGGTAAGGTGAGGGGCCAGGGGATTGGCTCCGCTTTCAACTATTGGCGCCATGTATCAAAAATTCCTTATTGCCGTCCCCGCCCGCGATCGGGGAAGGGATGACGCCGCAAACGCGCCAGCCCAGAGCTTCGATGTCTCCCGTCGTGCGCGCGCAGACCTGCGCGTGAATCTTCTCGTCGCGCACGACGCCCTTCTTTACGGCGCCGCGGCCCGCCTCGAATTGCGGCTTGATCAGCGCGATAAGATCGGCGCGCGGCGCCGCCAGAGAAAGGACATGCGGCAGCAGCGCGCCGAGTGAAATGAAGCTCGCGTCGATCACGATGAGGCTCGGCGTCTCGCCAAGAATCGCCGCCGTCAGGGCGCGCGCGTCCTGCCCTTCCAGCGACGTGACGCGCGGATCTCCACGCAGCCTCTCGTGCAATTGCCCGTGACCAACATCGACGGCGACGACATGGCGCGCGCGGCGCGCCAGCAGAACGTCGGTGAAGCCGCCCGTCGAGGCGCCGACGTCGAGACAAAAGCGTCCTTCAGGATCAACGCCGAAATGCTCGAGCGCATGCGCGAGCTTCACGCCGCCGCGCGACACCCATGGGTACGCCGCGCGCGCGACGATCTTCGCTTCGGCGGCGATCGGCTCCGAAGGCTTTTTGACGACGCGGCCGTCGACGCTCACGAGGCCGGCTTCGATCGCCTCGCGCGCTTTGGCGCGGCTCTCGAAAAGCCCCCGTGCATGGAGCGCCGCGTCGGCGCGGGTCGTGGCCATCGTCATTCTCCCGTCTGCAGCAGCGTGCCGGCGCGCCGCGCGCTTTTCAGCAGCAGGCCGAAAGCCGCCGATGCCGCCGCAAACAGAAATAAGTCGATGGCGAGACCCTGCGCGAGCAAATCCCAGCGGATGACGCGATCGATCAAAATGCCGCGCAACCCCTCGAAGACATAAGTCGGCGGCAGCATCCATGAGATCGGCTGCAGCCAATTCGGCAATGTGCTCACAGGGTAATAGACGGCGCCGAGCGGCTGTACGAAAAACATCAGCGACCAGACGAGATTTTCCGCGCCAAGCCCGAAACGCAGCAGAATGCCCGTAACGAAGAGGCCGATGCTCCAGGCGAAGAACATCAGCACGACGAAGAAGGCGGCGAAGGCCACCCCGAGCGCCCAGAGATTGAAGCCGAAGAACAGGATCGCCATGATCGTGACGGGAAACACGCCCACGGCAAGTCGAATGAGACTCATGGCGACGAGCGAACTGACGAATTCCACGGGCCGCAGCGGGCTCATCAGGATGTTCGGCAGATTGCGCGACCACAGCTCCTCGATGAAGGAGAAACAGAAGCCTTGCTGGCCGCGCAGCAGAATGTCCCATAGGAGAATGGCGCCGATGAGCGTGCCGGCGGCCTGCGCGGCGCCGCCGGGCGCCGCGAGCGCCCCGGCGCGCACCAGATAGGTCTGCAGAAACCCCCAGGTGAGGAGCTGGACGGCCGGCCAGTAGATGATGTCGAGCACGCGCGTGTATGACGCGCGAAGGAGATAGGCGTAGCGCAGCACCATCGCGCCGACGCGCTTGAAGGAAAAATTCATGCCGCGGCTCCGTCGACGCGGCCGCGGGCGACATCGAGAAAGACTTCTTCGAGCGTAGCGCGGCCGTAGCGCGCGAGGAGGTTCGCGGGCGAATCGTCGTCGACGAGGATTCCGTCCCTTAGCATCAGCACGCGGTCACAGAGACGCTCGACCTCGCTCATGTTGTGCGAGGCGAGAAGAATCGCGCAATTATGCGTGCGCCGATGCGCCTCGAGCCGCGCCCGCACCCAATCCGCCGTGTCGGGGTCGAGCGACGCGGTCGGTTCGTCGAGCAGCAGAAGCTGGGGGTCGTTGATCAGCGATTTGGCGATGGCGACGCGCGTCTTCTGGCCGGCGGAAAGACGCCCTGTCTGGCGGTCCAGAAAATCGCCAAGCGCGAGATCGCTCGCGAGCTGGTCGATCTTTTCGTCGAGATCCTCGACATTGTAGAGCATCCCGAAGATGCGCAGATTCTGCCGGACGGTGAGCCGATGCGGCAGGTCGACATAGGGGCTTTCGAAATTCATCCGGCCGAGCGCGCCATAGCGCTGGCGCGACATGTCGCAACCGAAAGCGCGGACCGAGCCTTCCGTCGGTTCGATCAACCCCATCACCATGCCGATGGTCGTGGTCTTGCCGGCCCCATTGCCGCCGAGCAGGCCGGTGACGGAGCCGGCGCCAAGCGCGAAATCGAGCGGGCCGACCACGCGGCGTTCGCCATAGCTTTTCGACAGGCCGGCGACGGAGAGCGTCGGCTCTGGCGCTTCTGCGTTTTGGGACATGGGCGTTATTAAGCCTCCCGCGGCCGGGCTCGCAAGGCCGTCACTTCTGGCAGCGGGGACAATAAAAGGTGGAGCGGCCGGATTGAACGACGCGCGCGATCGTGCCCCTGCAGCCAGGCGTCGGGCAGGCCGCGCCTTCGCGGTCGTAGACGCGGAAGCTGTGCTGGAAATAGCCAAGCGAGCCGTCGATCTGGCGGTGATCGCGCAGCGACGATCCGCCGGCCTTCAGCGCCTCCTTCAGCACGTCCCTGATCGCCTGCGGCAGCCGCGCCAGCGCCGCGGACGGCTTGCCGCGCTCCAGGACGAGCGCCTTGGCGGCGCGCAGCGGCGAGACGCGCGCGCGATGCAGCGCCTCGCACACATAGATATTGCCTAGTCCGGCGATGAGACGCTGATCGAGCAGAAGCGCCTTGACCGGCGCCGAGCGTCCGCGAAAGGCGCGCGCCAGGAAGGCCGCGTCGAGCGCGTCGCTCAGCGGTTCGACGCCGAGACCGTGGAAGAGCTTGTCGGCGTCGATCGCATGCGTCGCGATGAGCAGCATGTAGCCGAAGCGGCGCGGATCATTGTAGATGACGCGCCGATCATGTTCGAGATGGAAGACGACGTGATCATGCGCCGCGCTCTTGTCGCGCTTGTGGTGAAAGGCGCCGGGCGTCTCCCCATCGATGCGAAAAGAGCCGCTCATGCCGAGATGCATGATCAGCGAAGTTCCGTCGTCGAGATCGGCGATCAGATATTTGGCGCGGCGGCGAAGGTCGAGAACGCGCCGGTTCTGAAGACGCGCGGCGAAGCCTTCCGGAAAGGGAAAGCGCAGATCCTGCCGCGCGAGCTCGACGCGCTCGATGGTCGCGCCGACCAGCGCCGGCGCGAGACCCCGCCGCACGGTTTCGACTTCGGGCAGCTCAGGCATAAACTCAGGTTGATCCCGTCGGAAGGCGGCGGGCCGCGGCGGCGCAGGCGTAGCCACCGGCCCGGCGACAGGCTATACCGTCCCCTTCCTTCCTCGTCACCCGAGCGCCTGATGACTGATCGAAGTTCCGAGCGAGATGGCTCGACCCATTTCGGCTATTCCGAGGTTCCCCTGAACGAGAAACAGGGCCTCGTCGACGACGTCTTCCATAAGGTCGCGCGGCGCTACGACATCATGAACGACCTCATGTCGGCGGGCATGCACCGGCTGTGGAAGGACACGTTGGCCGCCAAGGTCAATGCGCGCGGCCGCAGAGGCTTTCGTCATCTCGACGTCGCCGGCGGCACGGGCGACGTCGCCTTCCGCATCGCCGCAGGCGCGGCGCACGACGCCGAGGTCGTCGTGCTCGACATCAATGGCGACATGCTCGAGGTCGGCCGCGATCGCGCGCGCGATCGCGGCCTTTCCGGCGTCGAGTTCGTGCAGGCGAATGCGGAATCGCTGCCGCTTCCGGACGCGCATTTCGACTGCTACACGATCGCTTTCGGCATCCGCAACGTGCCGCGCATCGACGCCGCGCTTGCGGAAGCTTATCGCGTGCTGAAGCCGGGCGGCCGTTTCCTGTGCCTTGAGTTTTCGCAAGTCGCCGTCCCGGGGCTCGACAAGCTTTATGAGGCCTATTCCTTCAACGTCATTCCGACGATCGGCAAATTCGTCGCTGGAGACTCGGAGCCCTACCGCTATCTGGTCGAATCGATCCGCAAATTCCCGAGCGCGGAAGAATTCGAACGGATGATCCGCAAAGCGGGCTTTCGCCGCACGGGTTATGAGCGACTGACGGGCGGCGTGGTGGCGATCCATTCCGGCTGGAAGAGCTGATCTCTAAAGAGCGGCGGCTTCCGTGATCCTTGGCGTCGGTCATTTCTATCGTCTGGCGCGCGCCGGCTACATCATGGCGCGCGAAGGCGTCTTTGCGCTGGTCGATCCCGCGCTTCTGCCGCCGGCCGCGGCGCCGCTCGTGCGCTTCGCCAATCTCTTCGCCGGCGGCAAGCGCGACGGTGCCGGCAAGGCGCTTGTGCGGGCGCTGGCGCAGATTGGCCCCTCCTATGTGAAGCTCGGACAGTTTCTGGCGACGCGTCCCGACATCGTCGGCGGCGAGATCGCCGACGCGCTGACCGCGCTGCAGGACCGCATGGAGCCCTTCGGCCGCGAGCGGGCCGTCGCCATCGTGGAAAAGGCGCTCGGCAGAAGCGTCGACGAACTCTTTATCTACTTCGGCGAACCTGTCGCGGCCGCCTCCGTGGCTCAGGTGCATGTCGCCGAGGCGCAATACAAGGAAGGCGTGCGCAAGGTCGCGGTGAAGGTGCTGCGGCCCGGGATCGAGAGCCAGTTCGCGCTCGATCTTCGCGACATGTATCGCATCGCGCGGCTCGCCGAGCGCTATTCCTCCGAAGCGCGCCGGCTGCGCATGATCGAAGTCGTCGACACGCTGGCGCGCACCGTGCGGCTCGAAACGGATTTTCGTCTCGAGGCCGCGGCGGCTTCGGAATTCGGCGACAATGTCGCCGGCGATCCGGAGATCCATGTTCCGCATGTCGACTGGAGTCGGACCGATCGCGAAGTGTTGACGCTCGAATGGATCGACGGCATTCCGCTCTCCGACATCGAGCGCGTCGCCGTCGAGGGGCATGACCTCAAGGCGATCGGCCGCAATGTGCTGCAGTCCTTCCTGCGTCATGCGATGCGCGACGGCTTCTTTCACGCCGACATGCATCAGGGCAATCTCTTCGTCGACAAGAAGGGAAGGCTCGTCGCCATCGATTTCGGCATCATGGGCCGGCTCGGCCTCAAGGAGCGCCGCTTCCTCGCCGAAATCCTCTACGGCTTCATCGTTCGCGATTATAAGCGCGTCGCCGAGGTGCATTTCGAGGCGGGCTATGTGCCGGCGAACCATTCCATCGAAGAGTTCGCGCAGGCGCTGCGGGCGATCGGCGAGCCGATGCACACGATCAACGCCGCCGACATCTCGATGGCGCGGCTGCTGACCCTGCTCTTCGAGGTGACGGCGCTCTTCGACATGCGCACCCGCACCGAGCTGGTGCTGCTGCAAAAGACCATGGTCGTCGCCGAGGGCGTCGCCCGCACCTATGATCCGACGCTCGACATCTGGAAGACCTGCGACCCCGTGGTGCGCTCCTGGATCGAGGAGAATCTCGGCGTCAAGGCGAAGATCGAGGACGCGAGCAGAAGCGTCACGGAGCTGGCGAAGCTCGCGACGCATCTGCCGCGCACGCTGGCGGAGGCGGAGCTCGCCATCCACCGCGTGTCGAAGATGACGCAGGAGGGCGTCGAACTGTCGGACCGCTCGCTCGACGCGCTCGACCAAATGAGACGCCGCTCCGACCGCTGGTTCGTGCTGGCGGTGATCGCGCTGGCGCTGCTGGCGGTGTGGATTTTCTAGCGCTGACCTTAAGGCTTCGGGGTTATGCGCAGGTTCGTATCGGGCTTCGGCACATCGCCTTGCGCCTTAAGCGAAGGCACGTCGGTCCACTTCCCGCATAGAGCCGACAGCTTGGAGCCGCGATCCCTCAGGACCTCGAACAATCCGCCATCTTGCTTATAGAAGTCCGGCCTCGCACCATAGCCTGTCGGGGAGAGAAAATCGTCCCAGCTGCCAGCTCCCTTTTTGGACAAGCGATCGGCCATGTCGGCGAGAGTTTCCTCTAAACGTGCTTGCGCGACGAGATAGCGACGCCAGCGATGTTCGTTCCAACGGCGGGCGTTGCTTCCGTCGAACTGTGCGACGAGCATTTCCCCCGCCTTAGCGCCCCGCTGCCCAAGATCGGCGATTACCCCCGGTGACATTGTGACGTTCAGTCCTCCTTCGTTTGGCTTTAGGCCCAAGTAGACGATGCGCTCACGATATCCAGGCAGCAGACTTTGCAGATTGTCTTGCCAATCTTTCGCCGAATCAACGATTCTCAGTAGAAAGCCGAGCAACCCCTCAAAGGGTTGAACCGGGAGACGAGGCAATTTCTCATCTAGATTCGACATCCACGGAAAGCCATCACTCTGTTCATTCACTTCTTCAAGTGAAATGGCGAAGGTGGGCTTTTGCGGAAGCAAGCCGTCAAAAAAATGGATCGGGAAATTGCTCGACAGTCCTCCATCGCTGAACAGGCAGCGGTGCAGTTTGGCGTTCTGCCCTTCTTTCGAGGCACTGTCGTCACTTCGCCACAACGGCACCGCCGTAACCAAGAGCGGAAAGCTCAAACTCATTCGCGCCGCGACCACTATCGGAAGATGATCAGGGTCCGGGAATCTATAGAATTCGCGAACGTGGTTCTCTGAGAGTTCGGTTGAAGCTGTTACGTTCGTGACCCGATCGCAATGAGAGATCAGATAGTCCATTACTTTTTTTGGAAAGATGCGTGCCCATTCGCTGCGCTCGAAAGAAAAATCAGGTGTTTCGGGTTTGCGCTCCAAAGGCAAGGTATAGGGACGACGCTCCATGAGACTGGTCGTCATCATGCGTAAATCGACCGGACGTTCTGCGATAGTTTTCAGATCGCCGAAGGTTAGCGGATCAGCTCCCTTCCCCCGACCCGCAAGATCGTCTATCAGGCCGGCCAGCCAATCCGTAAAAGCTGGTTCCTTTGAATTGGGAGCGCTTTGGCCCGTGCACAAGCCATAGTCTTCTTTCGGCAGTTCCTTCGACAGTGCGACATAAACCCGCAAAATGATCGCCGCCAACGCCGAGGCTAACGCGAAACAAACGCCGAAGACCATCAAGGCGGTTTGACTTGCCCCTGTCAGGAGCGCAATTCCCGCTGCGATCAGAAAACCCAGGGCCGCGCCGAGCAGGGTTGTTGGCCAATAGCCTTTGAGCGCGGCCGCAAGCGCGAGCAATGTGCGCGTGGCGGGTCCCCGCCCGCGCAAGACGCCCACGAACATATTGAAGAGCGGCGCGACTCTGGGGGAGGGATGGAAGAGGCTAAGAAGATCTTTCCCGACTTCTTTTGGCACCGAGGAAAGCCTGGCGAATCCTCCCGCCGGAGAGCGTCTTCCATATTCGGCAGCGGCAGCCGCCGCCGCGGCCATAGCGCCTGCCGATGTGCCTCCGATTTGATGGAAGCGATAGTGTTTGGCGATTTCGCATATTGCATGAGGATAAACGACGCCGGACGTGATGCCGCCCTTCATGACGATGTCGCAATATTCCTGCGGCGCGGCACACGCCGCCTGTGATTGAGCGCTGCTCATAATGCATCCCTAAAAAAATAAAAACGCCGCCCGCTTAAATATGGCGGGCGGCGCTGGATTTCGTCAATGTGCGGCGCGGCGCTACTTCACGCCCACCAGCTCCACGTCGAAGATCAGCCAAGAGTTCGGCGGAATCGCGCCGCCCGCGCCGCGCGCGCCATAGCCGAGCTCCGGCGGAATGACCAGCGTGCGCTTGCCGCCGACCTTCATGCCTTCGACGCCTTCATCCCAGCCTTTGATCACCTGACCTTGGCCGAGCGGGAATGCGAACGGCTCTCCACGATCGCGCGAGGAGTCGAACTTCTTGCCCTTCGCGCCATTATTGTAGAGCCAGCCCGTATAGTGGACGACCGCGGTCTGCCCGAGCTTCGGAGAGGCGCCGGTTCCGACCTTCGTGTCCTTGTATTGAAGGCCCGTCAGGCTCTTCGTCATCTGCTCTTCGGCGCGCGCGTCAATGGGGAGCGCGAAGTTCGCGACGGCGGCGAGGGAAAAGGCGGCAAGCATCGTTTTGGAGACAAGGCGCATCGTTCATTCCTCCAGCTTTCAAATCGCGCTCGATCTCGTCGAGATCGAGAAAGCGCGCATCAGTTCAGCACGCCATTGTCGCGGGCGAGCTGCAGCAGATCCTTCTGCGGCCGCGCGCCGACGTGAGAAATGATCTCCGCCGCGGCGAGCGCGCCGAGCATGGCGCTGCGCTCATGCGGCAAGTCCTGCGTATAGCCCGCGAGAAAGCCGGCGGCGAAAAGATCGCCGGCGCCGGTCGTGTCGACGACCTCGTCGACGGGAAACGCCGGCGCCGCGAGCGCGCTCGCGCCATTCGCCACGACGCAGCCATTTTCAGAGCGCGTGACGACCCCGAGCAAGCCGTCCTCGGCGCGCAGCGCGGCAAGCGCAGTGTCGAAATCGCCGGTCTCATAGAGCGCGTGCAATTCGCTTTCATTGGCGAAAACGATGTCGACGACACGGTCGCGAATGAGCGAGAGAAACTCGCCGCGATAGCGATCGACGCAGAAACTGTCTGAAAGCGTGAGCGCCACTTTGCGGCCGTTGGCGCGCGAAATCTTCGCCGCCTTGAGAAAGGCTTCCTTGGCCCCCGGCGGGTCCCAGAGATAGCCTTCCATGTAGAGAACCTTGGCGCGCGCGACGGTCGCTTCGTCAATGTCGTCCGGCGCGAGCGCCTGGCAGGCGCCGAGATAGGTGTTCATCGTGCGCTGGCCATCCGGCGTCACGAAAATCAGGCAGCGCGCGGTCGCCGCGCCATCGCCCGCGGCGGGCGTGTCGAAGGCGACGCCGGCCTTGCGGATGTCATGCGCGAATTCGCGCCCTGCATCGTCTTCTTTTACCTTGCCGACGAATCCGGCGGCGCGCCCGAGGCTCGCAAGGCCCGCCATCGTATTGGCGGCCGAGCCGCCGGAGATGACCATCGTCGGGCCCATCGCCGCATAGAGTTCAGCCGCGCGCGCTTCGTCGACGAGCGTCATCGAGCCTTTGTGCAGTCCGGCCCGCAGCAAATCGTCATCCTCGGCGCGCGCGATCGTGTCGACGATCGCGTTGCCAATGCCCAGCACGTCAAATGATGAGGTCATGAGAGTCGTAATCCGTCCAGGAAAGCAATCGAGAGCGCCTGCGCCGCGCAGGCGCGCTATTCACCACGAAACCGTCCGAAGGAAGTCGAAGCCCTTTCGGATCAGCGACTATCTGCAGATCGGCGACAGAATGATTTCGATCACGATCACGAACAGCGCCGCCGCCGTGAAGGCCGGCAGCGGTCGCAGCGACACGTGCCGGAACAGGAAGGCGTACATGAACACCATCCAGATCAGGATCGGGAAGAGCAGAAAGCGCAGCAGCTTTTCGGTCGGCAGCGGCGGCGGCAGTGCGATGCCGAAGATGAGGTGCAGGATAATGTATGCAAGCGCCGCAAACGCGCCCATGATGGCGAGCGCCGTCGCCGTGCGCTGAAATTTCGCGTCCTCTTTCAGAACGCGCAGCAGACCGTAGGTCGCGCCGTAGAGAAAGCCCGCGCTCAGCGCGCCATAGAGCAGGCTGCCGAGCAGCGAATGGTTGAACGCCTGCGCGAACGCCTGCAGCACGGCATAGGCGCCGAAAGCCCCCCACATCAATTCGCGCGAATCCGGCAGCGACAGTTGCGACGCCTCCAGATTGAGCATCTTGAGGACGGTCTGCGGCGTCTGCTCATTGAGAAGCGGGATATTGATCTTCATGGAGAGCGTTTCCGTTGTCGCAGGGGAAAAGGCGAACGCCTTGCCCGCATTAGAAGCGAAAAGCCGTGCGGCCCAGCGCGCCGCAAAGGCGCTGGCGGAGCCGCACGACCAATTGGCGCCTCTCTAGCACGCTTTGGCGGAGCGCGGAAATGCGGCGATTGCTTTGTTGCAGCGCAACCACGAGGCTATGGCTGGCGCCGGCTCCAATCCTCGCGCGCGATCGCCTCGACGACGCGTCGCGCGGCGTCGCGCCAGTCCACGCGCAAGACCTGCCGCGGGTCGGCGGCGCGTCGGCCGTCGAGAAAATCGGCGACCGTCTCGGCCAGCGCCAAGGGATCGTTGACGCGGAAATAGAGCGCGCCATCGCGCCCGACCTCGCGAAAGACCGGGATGTCGCTGCAGATCACGTGCCTGCCGCGCCGCGCCGCCTCGACGATCGGCAGGCCGAAGCCTTCAGCATAAGAGGGAAAAATCAGCGCCGCCGCCTGATCGTAGAGAAAGGAGAGTTCATCGTCGTCCGCGTCGTCGAACCAGAACAGCCGACGGCCGAATTCCTCATGGCCGAGGATTTCGCTGACGACCGCTTCTTCGAACCAGCCGCGCCGACCGACGACGATCAGCCGGACGTCGCGGCCCTTCGCCCAGAGTTCGTCGAAAGCGCGCAGGGCGACGCGCTGGCCCTTGCGCGGTTCGATGGTGCCGACAGTCAGAAAGACCGGCGCTTCGCCGGCCGCCGCCGTTTTGATCTTCTCGCGCGGCGCGGCTTCAGCGCGCAACGGCAGATCGGAGCCGCAGTGAAACCAGCCGATCTTCAGGCCAGGACGATGCGGCAGTTTTTGCGCGGCGACATAGTCGGCGAGCTCGTCGGCGACGGTTTGCGAAATCGCCAGGAAACTGTCGCTCTCGAGCAGCGCCTTGCGCAGCCAGGCGCGATAGCGCGGCACGGTCACTTCATGGCACGCGTGCGGATACAACTCAGGAATGAGATCGAAGATGCAGGTGACCACTTCGCCGCCCGCGTCGCGAATCTTCGCGAATACGGGCGCCAGCTCCTCGAAGGCGTTCCAGCTGTCGGAAAGCATCAGAAAGCGGTCGCCGGGGGCGATCGAGATTTCGGAGTCGGGCGCCGCCTCGCCGCCGACAAGCTCGGCGACGAATCCGTTGGCCGTCAGCAGACGGCCGCCCTCGCAGCGAACCGCAACTGCTGGAATGTCGAAACTCTCGCCGCAATAGAGGCCGCGCGTCACTTCCTTGACGACGCGCTGAATGCCGGTGCCAGCGTCGCGCTTGATCGTCCCGGTCACGTCGACCAGCAGCCGACGCGCCGGCAGCGGCGCGCTTCGAGTGGCCAGCGCGCGGTCATCGCTGGCGATCGGCGCCGTCTCGCGCGGCGGCGTCGGGCGAAAACGCGCGGCGACAGCGCTCGCGCTGTCGGCGATGAAGGCTTCGATCGGTCGAAGGAAGCGATAGATGTGGCCGGAAACCGAATAGATCAGCCGATAGCGTTCATGCGTCAGATGCAGGAGTTCGGCGCGCAGATGATCGAGCTGAAATTCGAGCAGGCGGGTGCGCTCGCGGTCCCGGTCCTCTTCGCGCTCCCGGTTCTGCCGCTCGCTCATGACGGCGCCTTTGTCGCCTGCGCCTCCGCCGCGCGCGCATCGTCAAGGAGCGCCTGCAGCATGTCGTCGATGTCGTGGCGCGGGCGCCAGCCCGTCGCATCGGTCAGTCGCCTCGCGTCGCAAGCGACGCTGGCGATATCGCTCTCGGGACGCAGCAGCGACGGATCGACCTCGATCGCGAATTGCGCCCTGGATTTTTCGCGAAGTCGCTCGAGCAACGCTTCCATGCGATGCGCCTTGCCGGAAGCGATGTTGAACGTCGAAACCGGCCTGGGCAGATCCCGCGCCTTTTCGATCAGCCGCATATAGGCGTCGATCACGTCGCGCACGTCGAGGAAATCGCGCGCCTTCGACAGATCGCCGACCTTGAGGCGGGGTTCGGCGCGACCCGATTCGATGGCGGCGATCTGCGCGGCGAAGGAGGCGAGGGCGAAATTGCGATTGCGCTGACCGGGGCCGGAGTGGTTGACCGGCCGCGCCACGATGAGCCGCCCCTTGGGCGCGAGCAGATCCCCGAGCGCGCTCTCCGCAGCGAGCTTTGAGCGGCTGTAGACGTCGACCGGCCGCAGCGGCGCGTCCTCATTCAGGACGCCGTCACGAAAGCTCGCGCCATAGGCGGCCGCCGTCGAAGCGAAAAGGAAGGCCGCCGTGGGACAGTGACGGGCGATCGCCGCGCCGAGCGCGAAGGAGCCGTGAAAATTCACCCGCCAGGTCAGTTCGGCCGCGTGCAGCGCCTGGCCGATCGACGATTGGCCCGCAAGATGGATGACGAGGTCGGGGCGCAGGCGCGCGATCAGCGCGTCGATCGCGGCCTCATCGACAAGATCGGCGACGGCGGCCGAGAACGCCTCGTGGCCGCCGCGTTCGCCTGGACGCAGCAGCAGCGCCCGCGTCGCCTGCGGATATGTCTCGGCCAAGGCGGCGCAGAGATGGCCGCCGACAAATCCGGCGCCGCCCGTCACCAAGATGCGCTCGAAGGCGGCCATGGCGCGCGCCCTTTTTTGGGGTTAGGCCGACTCGCGCCGCAACCGCTCAAGATCGGCCTCGACCATCTCGCAGATCATCTCACGAAGATCGATCTCCGGCTTCCAGCCGAGAACCTGGCGCGCCTTGCTGGAGTCGCCAAGCAGAACGTCGACCTCTGCCGGGCGATAGAACGCCGGATCGATGATGACGAATTTCTCCATGTCGAGGCCGGCGTGCTCGAAAGCGATGCGGCACATGTCGCGCACCGTGGTGGTGACGCCGGTCGCGACGACATAGTCGTCCGGTTTCTCCTGCTGCAGCATGAGCCACATGGCGCGCACGTAGTCCTTGGCGTGGCCCCAGTCGCGCTTCGCGTCGATGTTGCCGAGCCGCAACTCGCTGGCGAGACCGAGCTTGATCGCGGCGACGCCGCGCGTCACCTTGCGGGTGACGAATTCGACGCCGCGCAGCGGGCTTTCATGATTGAACAGAATGCCCGAAGACGCGTGCAGGCCGAAGCTCTCGCGATAGTTCACCGTGATCCAGTGGCCATAGAGTTTCGCCACGGCGTAGGGGCTGCGCGGATAGAAGGGCGTCTTCTCGCTCTGCATCGGCTCCTGGATGAGGCCATACATTTCGGAAGAAGAGGCCTGATAGAAGCGCGCTTTCGGCGCGCCGAGCCGCATCGCCTCCAGCATGTTGGTCACGCCGACGCCGGTGACGTTCGCCGTCAGGATCGGCTGGCGCCAGGATGAGGCGACATAGGATTGCGCCGCAAGATTGTAGATTTCGTCGGGCTGGATGTCCTGCACGGTGCGCAGCAGGCTCGACAGGTCGGCGAGGTCGGCGTCGTGCAAATTCAGCTTGCCGCTGATGCCGAGCCAGCGCAGGCGGTGGTCCTCGACGCCACGGTGCGACGAGCGCCGCACCACGCCATGCACCTCATAGCCCTTGTCGAGCAGGAATTGTGAGAGATAGGCGCCGTCCTGTCCTGTAACGCCGGTCACCAGCGCGCGCTTGCTCATTAATGGTCCTATTCAAAATGGCCGGCGGCCTGTGGCGAAGGCGAAACCTCCGCGGCGGCGCGGCCTCAGGGCCGTCCTCGCCCAAGCCGCGGGCGGGCGCAAAGGGCGCGCGCGACGGAATTACAGAATCAAGGCGCCTGAAGCAAGAGCGTGGGCGGATGTCCGCCGGCGGCGAGGCGCCGCCGGCAGTTGCATAATCGGCCTCTATAGCGGCTCACGCCGGCTTGTCGGGCGGCGGCAGTTTGCCTTCCGGCGTCGCCTTGTCGATCAGTTCCGGCAAATATTGTGCGAGAAGCGCTTTTGCCTTGTCGACGTCGACGCCGGCGTTCTTGGCGATTTCCATCAGCTTGTCGGCGTTGACCACCTTGCCGATGTCCATCTCGCTGATCTTTTCATTGGGCCCGAGGCCGATCCACGAATGCATCTGCTTTCCCAGTCCCGAATTCTCGAAATTCTTGACGACGCCGTCGAGGCCGCCCTGCTTCTCCACATAATCCTTGATAAGATTCAGAGCCTCAGCGCCGATCACGCCGCCAGCGATCGCTTTGAGCCAACTCATAGCCATTCTCCCTTTCAAAAAAAGCGTGCGCGTCGCGCCGCGCTAGGTGAGATAGAGCCGGGGCATAGGCTTTACAATGGAGGGTCGCTGCTGTCGTGGGCTAAACTATTCATTCAAATAGAAGATCTTCTTTCCTTTCGCCCCAGCGCTGGATTTCCTCCCATATGTCCGCAGCGGTTTCCGCATAGCGGAAGAGACGGCGGTCTTGCAGCTCGATCACGCCTTCGTCGACGAGAAAGTCGACGTCGAAGGCGCGTCGCCAATAGTTTTCGCCGACGAGAATGACCGGGATCGGTTCGACCTTGCCGGTCTGCACCAGGGTCAGCGTCTCGAACAATTCGTCGAAGGTGCCGAAGCCTCCGGGAAAGGCGACCAGCGCCCGCGCGCGCAGCATGAAATGCATCTTGCGCAGCGCAAAGTAGCGGAAGCGCAGGCAAAGCGACGGCGTGACATAGCTGTTTGGAAGCTGCTCGTGCGGCAGGGTGATGTTGAGCCCCACCGTCTCGGCGCCGACTTCGAAGGCGCCGCGGTTCGCCGCCTCCATTATGCCCGGTCCGCCGCCCGTCACGATGGCGAGACGCGGCGCGCCGGTCTTGCGGGCCGCGCCGACGATCGCGCCGAATTCGCGGGCGATCTCATAGTAGCGCGAATTTTGGCATACTCGTTTGGCGACAGCGAGCCGTCTGGCGAGCGTCGCGTCGTCGGGCGCGGCGCTTGCGAGCGCCTGCGCTTCGGCGAGCCGGCTTGCGGCGAGAGCGGGTTCGACGATCCGGGTCGAGCCAAAGACGACGATCGTGTCGGCGACGCCGTGTCGGCGCAGCAGCAGTTCGGCCTTGAGGTATTCGAGTTCGAGGCGCGGTCCGCGGGCGTCGGCCGAGGTGAGGAAATCTACGTCCTCATCCGCCTTGCGATAGGAGGGGCTGGAGAGTATCGCCTGCAGCCGCTTCGCCGCGGCGAGATCCGGGATGTGCGGCGCCGGGAGTTCGGACGGAGGCCCGCCGCCGGCATCGGGTCGAGGATTCAGCTCTTCATCTTTTGCGTTCAATCATCCGCTCCCTGGCAGCCGTTGCGGCGCTTTTCTTTATTTCCGCTTGGGTCCGGCGTATATGACCCGCCGGACGCCTGACGGCGAAGATTTATCGAGGAGCAGGACGGGAGCGCATGGCCGGGCATAGTCAATTCAAGAATATCATGCACAAGAAGGGCAAGCAGGACGCGATCCGCTCCAAGCTTTTTTCAAAGCTTGCCCGAGAAATAACCGTCGCCGCCAAGATGGGCCTGCCCGACCCGAACATGAACGCCCGCCTGCGCGCCGCCGTGCTCGCCGCGCGGGCGGAAAATATGCCGAAGGACAATATCGAGCGCGCCATCAAGAAGGCCTCCGGCGCGGACGCCGAGAACTATGATGAAGTGCGCTACGAAGGCTATGCGCCCGGCGGCGTCGCGGTCATCGTCGAGGCGCTCACCGACAATCGCAATCGAACGGCCGGCGAGGTGCGCTCCTATTTCACCAAGGCTGGCGGCTCGCTCGCCGAGACCGGCGCCGTCTCCTTCATGTTCGACCGGGTCGGGCTCGTCGAATTCGACAAGAAAGCCGCCACGGAAGACGCGATGATGGAGGCGGCGATCGACGCCGGCGCCGAAGACGTGTCGACGACGGACGAGACGCATGAAGTGATCACGTCGGTCGAATCGCTGCGCGACGTCGCCAAGGCGCTCGAGGATAAGTTCGGCGAGCCGCGCAAGGCGGCGCTCGTCTGGCGCCCGCAGAACACGATCAAGGTCGACGATGATTCGGGCGAGAAGATCCTCAAGCTCGTCGGCCTGCTCGAAGACAATGACGACGTTCAGAACGTCTACGCCAATTTCGAGGTCTCCGACGCGCTCGTCGCCAAGCTTGCGGGTTAGCGAAGCGGGACGATGAGCGCCGATCGCGCGCCGCGGTGAGCGATGCACAACAAGCGGGGCTATCACCACGGTTCGCTCAAGCAGGCGCTGATCGACGCCGCTCTCGAGATTCTTGCCGAGGGCGGGCCGTCGGCGCTGACCCTCACCGAGGCGGCGCGCCGCGCCGGCGTTTCGCCCGCAGCGCCCTATCGCCATTTCAGCGGCCGCGACGCGCTGATCAGCGAACTCGCGCGGCGCGGCTTCGAGACCTTCGGCGCGCGAATCGAAGCGGCGTGGGACGAGGGCCGGCCTGACGCCAAAAGCGCAATGCGGGCGATGTGCGCGGCCTATCTCAAATTCGCGCGCGAAGAGCCCGGACTTTACGCGGCCATGTTCGGACAGGCGCAGACGCTCGCCGACCCTGGAGCCGGCGGCGCCGCCGATCATGCGCTGGAGATTCTCTGGCGCGCCGTCGTCGCGTGGCTGCAGCAGGCGGGGGCGCCCGCGCAGGGCGCGCGCTACGCGGCGCTGCAAATCTGGTCGCTCGCGCATGGCGTCGCGATGCTGACGATCTCTGGCCATTTCGATCCGGTGAAAAGCGCGGATCCGGCGCTGGTGCTGGAGAGCGCGGCGCAGGGCGTCATGGAGAGCGCCGCGGCGCGCGCGAAAGCCGCGACGGCTTAATCTCTTATAAAGCGCGTTCCGGCGTCGAATTACGCGTCCGCTTTAATCCTTCATTAACGTTAACGCCCTCAAATGAAGCAAATCTTAATTGCGTGAGGCTCTCGTGCCGCAAGCGTCTTCCAAACACATCCGCTTCAAGGGCCGGTC
The DNA here is from genome assembly GCA_051061385.1 of Methylocystis sp. Classification (GTDB taxonomy): domain Bacteria; phylum Pseudomonadota; class Alphaproteobacteria; order Rhizobiales; family Beijerinckiaceae; genus Methylocystis. The sequence goes on along the minus strand of JBPFDX010000042.1, from coordinate 16,525 downwards.
CTTTCCCGTCCTGACGCTTGAACCCGAGCAGCCGCTCGAAGGCTGGCTGGAGCAGCTCGATGCGCTGCTCGAGCAGTCGCCGGCCTTCTTCAGCCGGAAGTCGATCGTCATCGAACTTGCCAAACTGACGCTCGAACGGCCGCAACTCACCGAGCTTCTCGAAAATCTCGCTCGGCGCGGCATACGCGTCATGGGCCTGTCAGGCGCTGACCCGGCATGGGCCGCCGACGATCTGCCGCCGATTCTGGCTGGCGGTCGCGCCACCCCGCAACCTCCGGCGGAAGCCAGCGCCGCGCGCGCCAAAGACGCAAATACTGGAACGCTGACCCCAAGCGAAGAAGCGGCGTTCGAGGACATTGCGAATGCGCTCGGCGCTGGCGGCGCGCTGGCGGCCGACGGCAAGTCGGCCGCGCCGCCGGCGCCGACGCCTCCGCCGCTGATTGTGCTCGAACCGGTGCGCTCCGGCCAGTCGATCTACTATCCGGACGGCGACGTCACCGTGGTCGGGTCGGTCGCTTCCGGCGCGGAGATCATGGCCGGCGGCTCCGTTCATATCTACGGAACGCTGCGCGGCCGCGCGATGGCCGGCGCCTATGGCGAAAAGCGCGCGCGAATTTTCTGCCGCAAGCTCGAAGCCGAATTGATTTCGGTTTGCGGCGTGTATCTCACAGCCGACGAGATTTCAGCGAGTGTGCAGAGCCAAGCCATTCAGGCCTGGCTCGAAAACGAGACGGTCAAGATCGAGCGGCTCGATTAAGAGGGACGAACAATGGCCAAGACTTTGGTGGTGACCTCCGGCAAAGGGGGCGTCGGAAAGACAACCTCGACCGCGGCGCTCGGCGCCGCGCTGGCGCAGCAGGGTCACAAGGTGGCGGTCGTCGATTTCGACGTCGGCTTGCGCAACCTAGACCTCGTGATGGGCGCCGAGCGGCGCGTCGTCTTCGATCTCATCAACGTCGCGCAGGGCGACGCGAAGCTCCATCAGGCGCTCATCCGCGACAAGCGCCTGAGCAACCTCTATCTGCTTCCAGCCTCGCAGACGCGCGACAAAGACGCCTTGACGGAAGAAGGCGTCCAGCGCGTGATCGGCGAATTGCGTGAGAAGTTCGACTGGATCGTCTGCGACAGCCCCGCCGGAATCGAACGCGGCGCGACGCTCGCGATGCGCTTCGCCGACGTCGCCGTCGTCGTCGCGAATCCGGAAGTCTCGTCGGTCCGCGACTCAGACCGCATCATCGGATTGCTCGACGCCAAGACCGAACGCGCCGAAAAGGGCGAGCGCGTCGAGAAGCATCTGCTGCTGACGCGCTACGACGCGCAGCGCGCGGGCCGCGGCGAGATGCTCAGCGTCGACGACGTGCTCGAAATTCTCTCGATACCGCTGCTTGGAATCGTGCCGGAGAGCGAAGAAGTCCTGCGCGCCTCGAACGTCGGCGCGCCGATCATTCTGCACAACGCGATGAGCGCGGCGGCCCGCGCCTATTCGGAAGCGGCGAAACGACTGTGCGGCGAAAAGCTGCCGGTCAACATTCCTACGGACAAGAGAGGACTTCTCGTTCGGCTCTTTGGTCGGAGGGCGGCATGAATATTTTCGGATTGTTTGGGCGCCGCGGCGCCACCGCGCCCGTTGCGCGCGAGCGCCTGCAGATTCTTCTCGCGCATGAACGAAAGTCTTCGCAGGATTCAAATCTGATCGCGTTGCTGCACAAGGAGGTCCTCGTGGCGATCTCCAAGCACATCGCCATCGACCCCGAAAAGGTCATGGTGAAAATGCACCGCAAAGACGACGTGTCGCTGCTCGAAATCGACATCGAGATCGAGCCGGACGCGACGCTCGAACGCGAAGCGGCGCTGGAAGACGACGACGCTTTTGAAGACGATCTGAGCGGCAAGGCGGCCTAATGCCGCCAGCGCCGGCGGCTGACGACTCTCCATGCCTCCATGCGCGGCGGCGCGGCTCCATCTGGGACCGGCGTCGCCGCGATGCGTAAAGGCGCGCGCCGATTTCGCAGCCCCTTTCCCTTGCGCCAATGTTAATGCATATTACATTGTCTGCGGCCCCGCTTCGCGGCGGGCCGCCGTTGACAACCCTGGAGCCCATCATGAGCTGCCATCGTAATTCTCGCATGTCGTCATCCGGAGAGCGCGGATCGCCCTGGGGGCATTGCGGGCGAATGTCCTGGAGGCCTTACGAGATCGCGGCGGTGATCCTCGGCTTCTTCATCTTCTGGCCGCTCGGACTCGCGCTCCTCTTCTGGAAGCTCTGGCAGCGCAGCCTGGGCTATGAAGGCGATTTCCTCGCTTTCGCGCAGGAGCAGGGCGTGCGCGTCAAGGAAGCGGTCAGCGGCGTCGCCCGCGAGAGCGCGGCCGGCTGGGGCGGTCCGTCCTTCATGCGCTCGACCGGCAATGTCGCCTTCGACGAGTGGCGCGAAGGCGAACTCGCCCGTCTCGAGGAAGAGCGCCGCAAGCTTGCCGAAGCCGAACGCGATTTCGCCGAGCATATCGAGCAGCTGCGCCGCGCCCGCGACCGCGAGGAATTCGAATCCTTCATGCGCGGCCGCAAAGGCGACGGCGCGAGCGCGTAGTCCGCTTAGAGCGGACGATCTCGAAGCCAAATATCAGTGGCGCAAATCGGCAATGTCCGATTTGCGCCACGCGCGCGCCATTACGATGACTTGTTACGACTCATTCGTTATAGATAACGAACGCCCTTCGTCCGAGACGCTTGGCCTTGAGCGTCATGCCCTTGGGCGTGTTTCAACATCAAGGGACGCCGACGCCGAGGCGGGTCTTTCGAGCGACCCCTCCCGCCTGATGCGTCAACAGAAAGATCTCCAATTCCAATGCGCCAGCCCACGCGTCCGTTCATAACCGCTTACAAAGGTCGGTCTTCCAAAGCGCGTAGTTCCAATCCGTGGAAGATCGAAGAGGCTGCGAATGCTGGTTCGAGTCCATCTATCAACGAGGCTCGCGCTCTGACGGCCCCTGAGGTCGAACGGGACGCCTCATATCTCGCGGCTCTCGAAGCCGCGGACGCGGTTTTCGGCGCCAGGGCCGCTGAGCCGCCCCCAACTCCGCAAGCGACGAGCGTTCCGGGGCGGGTGCTCCCCAACCTGCTGCAAGAAGACATCCCAGGCGCGCTTCCGGCGAGAGGCGCGCCAGCCAAGACGCGGCGTGCGCGCCAGCCCGCCAAAGTCGCACAGGCTGTTCCTGCGGAACCCAAAAAGGCGAAGCCGCGGACGGCGGCGCCCGCCCCAATTCCCCCCACGCCAGCCGCGAAAGCCCCCAGGCCGGAGATCATTCTCGATGCGTCGCCCCGGGCGATCAGCATGATTCAGCGGAAATGGGTTCTGAAGACGGAGCTCAAGGCCGGCGAAAGGTGGAAGCGGCGCTTGAGCAGATTTGCGCGTTGATCGCGGTCGCTGCGAGGCTCGGCTTTAGCGCACGCCGCTTCGTGCCGGCGCCTGAGCAGCGCGTTGGCATGCCGCGCGCCTGCGTGTGGATCGCCCGCCACAGCCGGCAAATATCTGACTATTAACCACAATTTTCGACCCCGAATTAACCGCCCGGCGCCCATTCTCGCGGGATGGTCCGCCGCGCCCATCAATCGCTGCTATTGCTGGCGCTCGCAGCGGCGGCTCTTTCGGCGTGCTCCATCGGGCAGAAGCCGCAGCGACCCGCGTGGCGCACCCAGGCTGAAAACGCCTGTCTCGCAGAAAGACGCGTCAACCCTTCCGAATTCATCGCGCTCGCGACCGAAATCGACGGACCCGGCATCTGCGGCCTCACGAAGCCGTTCAAGGTGACGGCGCTGCAGGGCGGCGCGGTCGCCTTCAACTCCACCGCGACGCTCGACTGCTCGATGGTCGCGGAGCTCGACGCATGGCTCTCGGACTCCGTGCAGCCCGCCGCGCAGGCGCGCTTCGGGCAGCAGGTGGTTCAGATCAATTCAATGGGCTCCTACGCCTGCCGCGGCATGAACAATCAGCGTGGCGCGCAGCTTTCGGAACATTCCTTCGGCAATGCGCTGGACATCGGCGGCTTCGTGCTTGCCGACGGCCGCGAGATCACGCTGGTGCGCGACTGGTGGCGCGGCGACGAACAGACCCGCGCCTTTTTGATGGATGTGCATCGCGGCTCCTGCGGGCATTTCTCGACGGTGCTGTCTCCAGGCTCCAACGCCTTTCACTACAATCACATCCATGTCGATCTGGCGCTGCATGGCCGATCGGGACGCAGCATTTGCAAGCCGGCGCCGCAGGAAACGCTGCCGCCGCCCGATCCGTCGCCGCTCATGGCCGAGCGGCGCGGGACGCCGGCGCCCGATGACGAAACCGACAATGATACGACGGGCAAGCCGCCGCTCGCGGCGTTCGAGGGACCCGGAGTCGGCGCGCGGGATGGGTTTGGACCCGTCGCCGGACCGGAGGCCTATGCGCCGCCTCCGCCGCCGCTGCCGCCGCGCCGCGACGGCATCGGGCAGCTGATCGAGGATCCGGATCAGACGTCGAGCATCGGCCGGCGCAGGAGACTATAGACCGGCTGAAGCGGTTCAGCGTTTGCTGGCGCCCATATTCATGAGCCGCAAAATGAGCCACGCCGGCACGACGAAAACGGCGCCGGCGAGCACATAGCTGACAAGCTCCCGCACGGCGCCGAAACCCAGCTGATAGATGCGGTCGAAAAAGGCCTGGACGCCGCGGAAAATATCGATCGGCCGCAGGTCGAGCCACATCAGCAGCGCGCCGACCACGAGCGAAATGAAGAACAACCGCGCGAAAGTGTTGAGCGGCGAGCCGCCAAGGAAATTTTCAAGCGTGTTGATCGACGCCATCGGGCTGGTTTCCTGTGAAAATTTGTCGGAGCCTGGAAGGAGCAGGACGTCGCGTTCGGCATCTTGCCGCTCGGTCGGCCGATGCGGCTTGTCGAGATGCGGCCAATTGGCGAAAGGTCCCTGATCAGCGGCCATCGGGGCGCTCCTGCGGATGCGTCGGCCCTGCGGCGCTCACAGAGAGCCCCCCGGCGACGTCTCTTCGCGGAAGAGACGCATTATGCGGCGCAGAAAGCGCTCGGTAAAGGAGAGCGCGCGCTCGAATTCTTCTTCGCTCGGCGCCGTATTTGGCCTTGCTCCCGGCGGGACGGGCGCCGCTTCGGCGCGCGTTTTGAGCGCGGCGTTCTCCTTGCGCAGCCGGTCGATCTCCGCCTCGAGCGCGGCGCGCTCCTCGGCGCCGAGTCGACATACGGCGACGCCGTCCTTCACCGAACAATAGGAGATCGCGCCGGTTTCCTTGTTCAGCCGGACATAGCCGCCTTCCGCGGGGGTGAGGGTGAACCGCTCGCCCTCCGGCGCGATGATCGGCGGCGGCGCTTCGGCGAGTGACGGCCCTGCGCAAGCGGCGGCGAAAACGATTGCGAGAACAACATGCCGTGCCTGGCTCATGGGTCGCCGCTCTTTAAGGGAAACTCGCTCGCACATGGGCGTTCGGCGGCGGCGCGTCAATGGCGGGCGCGCCCATCGGCCGCGCTTGAACGGCGCGGCCGGCTCGGCCATATAGCTGTAGCCGGGGCGCTTCGCGGGCTCCGGCGAGGCGCCAACAGGGCTTCAGTCACAATGTCGCGTCCGCCGCTCAATTCGCCGTTCCTGCTCGGATTCGATGAGATCGAACGGGCGCTCGACCGAGTCGCCCGCACCGCGTCCGACGGGTACCCGCCATATAACATCGAACGCATTCCCCGCAGCGAGAGCGCGCCGGAACGGCTTCGGATCACGCTCGCCGTCGCCGGCTTCACGCGCGATCAGCTTGACGTCTCGCTCGAAGAAAACCAGCTCGTCATCCGCGGGCGGCAGACCGAGGAGCGTGAGCGGCACTTCCTGCATCGCGGCATCGCCGCGCGGCAGTTTCAGCGCGCCTTCCTTCTGGCCGAAGGGATGCAGGTGCTGGGCGCCGATCTCGTCAATGGCCTGCTGTCGATCGACCTGGCGCGGCCCGAGCCCGAGCGCGTGATCAAGAAGATAGAAATCGCGGCGCGCGACTGAACCGCGCCCGGCCGCGGTGAACGATGATCCGCGGGCGTCGCGGTTGGCGACGCGCCGCGGTCGAGCCAGTTGCTTGAGAGCCGGCGCGGAAAGCCCTATCAGGAATCATGTTCGAGCTTGCCGTCGCGCTTGTATTGATCGTGATCAACGGGATCTTCTCGTTGTCAGAACTCGCCATCGTCTCGGCGCGCAAGGTCAGGCTGAAGACTTTGGCCGCGGAAGGGCGCCGGGGCGCCGCGACGGCTCTGGCGCTCTCTGAGGATCCGGGGCGTTTTCTCTCCACGGTGCAGATCGGCATCACGCTCGTTGGCGTGCTGGCAGGCGCTTTTTCCGGCGCGGCGCTCGGTCAGCGGCTCTCCCAGGAATTGCGCGCGCAGGGCCTGTCGGGAGCGACCGCCGATTGGATTGGCTATGGCGGCGTCATTGGGGTCATCACCTACCTGTCCGTCGTCATCGGCGAGCTTCTGCCAAAGAACATCGCATTAAGGCACGCCGAAGCCATCGCCTGCAGGATGGCGGCGCCGATGGCGTTTCTTTCCACGCTCGGCGCGCCGGTCGTCTGGCTGCTCGACGCGTCGACGAAGCTCGTTCTGCTGCTCGTCGGACAGAAGAACGAGCCGCCTGCCGCCGTCACGGACGAGGAGATCAAGACGATCGTCGCTGAAGCGCATTCGGCCGGCGCGATCGAGGCTGACGAGCAGCAGATGATCGCGGGCGTGCTGCGCCTGGGCGACCGCGCCGCGCGCGCGCTGATGACGCCGCGCGCCGAGGTGGACTGGCTTAATCTCAGCGAGCCGGAGGACATCTTGCGCCAGAAGCTTGTCGAGACCACGCACGCGCGTCTGCCGGTCAGCCGCGGCGACATGGACGACATGATCGGCGTGCTGCTGATCCGCGACCTTCTTGGGCCCGCGCTGCGCGGCGAGCCGCTCGACCTTGAAGCTCATGTGCGGCCGGCGCCCGTCGTCCCCGATTCTATCGATGCGCTCGACGCGCTGAACGTCCTGCGCGAAGCCGAGACGCCGATGGCGCTCGTGCATGACGAATACGGGCACTTCGACGGGGTGGTGACGCCTGCGGATATTCTCGACGCCATTGCCGGCGCGTTCAGATCCGACGAGGGACATGAAGAGCCGGAGGCGCTTCAACGCGAAGACGGCAGCTGGCTCCTGGCCGGATGGATGCCGGTCGACGAAATGGCCGAACTCCTGCACGTCGCGCTGCCGGAGAACCGCAGCTTCGAAACCGTCGCCGGCCTCGTGCTCGACGGGCTCATCCGCTTCCCGACGCTTGGCGAAACGGTCGAGAAGCTGGGATGGCGTTTCGAGGTCGTGGACCTCGACGGCCGCCGCCTCGACAAGGTGCTCGCGAGCCGGCTGCCGGTAGAAGAGCCGTAGCGTATCGGAATCCGCGGATCGCAGAAGCGTTGGGCGTAGAGCTTATTTAGGTGAGGTTCGCGTGAGCCTCGCCCAGAGCGGCGCGCGCTTGGCGCGCCTTGTCTGGGATGGCTTTAATGCAGGCTAACCATCTGGAGATGGTTTTCGCGAGCGTTGCCGATGCAGCCCTCTTCCGAGTCTGCGAGCACAATGGGCGCTCCGTCCGCGCCGAAAAGCGCGAAGATCGTCAGCCCCGGCGCAATCTGCGGCGCCTGCGGGTAAAGCCGATTGACGTCTTCCGAGCGCATCGGCCGCACATAAGCGATGAGGCCATCGCCAAGGTGGGCGAACTGCTCGGCCGTCAGCGGAGACTCTCTCGTTTCGGTCGCGGTCTTCATTTCCATCTCTACCTCCATGGCGGTCCTTTCGCCCCGCCGACGACGCCCAATGAGCGGCGCGCCGTCTGAAGTTAGATGTGCATGATTCGGAGATTTTGAAGGGGCGCGCCGCTACAGGGCGAGCGCAAGCCTTGCCGGGTCTTCGAGCAACTCCTTGACGCGCACCAGGAAAGTCACCGCCTCCTTTCCGTCGACGAGGCGGTGATCGTAGGAAAGCGCGAGATACATCATCGGCCGCGCTTCGATCTTGCCGTCGATGACGACGGGACGCTCCTGAATCTTGTGCATGCCGAGAATGCCCGCCTGCGGCGCATTGAGGATCGGGGTGGACATGAGTGAACCATAGACCCCGCCGTTCGAAATCGTGAACGTGCCGCCTTGAAGATCGGCGATGTCGAGCGCGCCGTCGCGCGCCTTGCGGCCGAGTTCGGCGATGGTCCGTTCGATCTCTGCAAGCGACATGCGGTCCGCGTCGCGCACCACCGGCACGACGAGGCCCTTATCCGTGCCGACAGCCACGCCGATATGGCAGAAGCGCTTGTAGATGATATCCGCGCCGTCGATCTCCGCATTGACGGCGGGAATTTCCTCCAAAGCCTGGCAGCAGGCCTTCACGAAAAAGCCCATGAAGCCGAGCTTCACGCCGTGCCGCTTCTCGAACGCCTCCTTGTAGCGTTTTCGCAGTTCGATGAGCGCCGACATGTCGACCTCGTTGAAGGTCGTCAGCATGGCGGCCGTGTTCTGCGCTTCTTTCAGGCGCCGCGCGATCGTCTGACGCAGGCGCGACATCTTCACCCGCTCTTCGCGGCCGGCGTCTTCCTGCGGAACCGGAGTCCGGGGCGCCGGCGCTTCGATGCGCGCTTCCTGCGCGGGAGCCGTTTGAGCCCGGATTTCCTGCGCGGGCTGCGGCGCCGCCTGCCGCGCGGCGAATTGAACGACGTCTGATTTCAGCGCCTGGCCGCGCTTGCCGCTGCCCGGAACCTGGGCGATGTCGATGCCCTGTTCCACAGCGATCTTGGCGGCTGAGGGCGAGGGCGGCATGGCCGTCGCTGGAGCGGGCGCCGGCGCCGGCGCTTGCTTGGGCGCCGGCGCTGCAGCCGGCTGGGCGGGGGCGGGCTTGGGCGCGGCCTCGCCGCTCTTCGGCGCCGCCGCCGCTCCCTCCGCGATCTGTCCGAGCAGCGCGCCCGGCTCGACGGTTTCGCCTTCCTTCGCGACGATCTCGGCGAGCACGCCCGCGGTCGGGGCGTTGACTTCGAGCGTGACTTTGTCGGTTTCGAGCTCGGCGAGAGGCTCGTCGGCGCGCACCGCATCGCCTGCTTTCTTGAACCAGCGGCCGATAGTCGCCTCAGTCACCGATTCGCCCAGGGTCGGCACGCGGATTTCAGCCATTGCCTCACTTCTCACTTTTGGTCCGCGTCGCGCGTTAAGGCGCGAACGCTTCGTCCAGAAACAGTTTCAGCTGCGCCAGGTGCCGGGACATCGTCCCCGCGGCGGTCGAGGCCGACGCGGGACGGCCAACGTAGCGCGCGCGCTTTGATTTTCCGCCGATCTGCGTCAGCACCCATTCAAGATAGGATTCGACGAAGGACCAGGCGCCCATGTTCTTTGGCTCTTCCTGACACCATACGACGTCGGCGTCCTTGAACCGCCCGAGCGCGGTGACGAGGCCCTTGAGCGGAAACGGATAGAGCTGCTCGACGCGCAGCAGATACACGTCGTCGACGCCGCGTTTCTCGCGATCTTCGAAAAGATCGTAATAGACCTTGCCCGAACACAGGATGACGCGGCGGATCTTCTCGTCAGGTTGAAGAACGAAGGTCTCGGTCGGCGCCGTTTCGGCGTCGTCGAGAAGGAGACGCTGGAAGCTCGACGCCATCCCCATCTCGCCGAGGCGCGAGACGGCCCGTTTGTGGCGCAGCAGGGATTTCGGCGTCATCAGCACGAGAGGTTTGCGGAAGCTTCTGTGCAGCTGCCGGCGCAGGATATGGAAGTAGTTCGCAGGCGTCGTGCAATTGGCGACTTGCATATTGTCTTCGGCGCAAAGCTGCAGGAAGCGTTCGAGCCGGGCCGAGGAATGTTCCGGGCCCTGGCCTTCATAGCCATGCGGCAGCAGGCAGACGAGGCCCGACATTCTGAGCCACTTGCGTTCGCCCGACGAGATGAACTGGTCGAACACCACCTGGGCGCCGTTGGCGAAGTCGCCGAACTGCGCCTCCCAAAGCGTCAGCGCCTTGGGCTCTGCCAGGCTGTAGCCATATTCGAAACCGAGCACCGCTTCTTCCGACAGCATCGAGTTGATGACTTCGTAGCCGGCCTGCGCCGCCGACAGGTTGTTGAGCGGGATATAGCGGTTTTCGTCGCGCTGGTCGTAAAGCACCGAATGGCGCTGCGAGAAGGTGCCACGCTCCGAATCCTGGCCGGAAAGCCGGATCGGATTGCCGTCGAGCAGGATGGCGCCGAAAGCCAGCGCCTCGGCTGTCGACCAGTCGATGCCTTCGCCGGATTCGATCGCCTGGCGGCGGTTTTCGAGGAAACGCAGGATGGTCTTGTGCGCCTCGAAATCCTTAGGCACTTCGGTCAGCTTCTTGCCGATATCCTTCAGCGTGCGCACCGGCACGGCGGTCTTGCCGCGCCGCTGCTCATCCTGGTTGTCGGCGGTGCGCAGGCCCGACCACGCGCCGTCCAGCCAATCGGCCTTGTTGGGCTTGTAGTGCTGGCCGACTTCCCATTCGGCTTCCAGATGCGCGCGCCAGTCGGCCCGCATCTTGTCGACCTCGGCCTGGGTGACGTGGCCCTCGGCGATCAGCCGGTCGGCATAGACCTGCACCACGGTCTTATGGGTGCGGATGTTGCGGTACATGATCGGCTGGGTGAAGGCCGGCTCGTCGCCTTCATTGTGGCCGAAGCGGCGGTAGCAGAACATGTCCACCACCACCGGCTTGTGGAACTTCATGCGGAACTCGGTCGCGACCTTGGCGGCATGCACCACGGCTTCCGGGTCGTCGCCGTTCACGTGGAAGATCGGCGCCTCGATCATCTTGGCCACATCCGACGGATAGGGCGAGGAGCGCGAGAAGCGCGGATTGGTGGTGAAGCCGATCTGGTTGTTGATGATGACATGCAGCGTGCCGGCGACGCGATGGCCGCGCAGGCCGGACAGGCCGAGAATTTCGGCAATCACGCCCTGGCCGGCAAAGGCCGCGTCGCCGTGCAGCAGCAGCGGCATCACCTTGGCGCGTTCCGACAGCGGCACGATCTCGCCGCGCTCGCGGCCGGAAAGCTGGTCCTGCTTGGCGCGCGCCTTGCCCATCACGACCGGGTCGACGATTTCCAGATGCGAGGGGTTGGCGGTCAGCGACAGATGCACCTTGTTGCCGTCGAACTCGCGGTCCGACGAGGCGCCGAGATGGTACTTCACGTCGCCCGAGCCTTCGACCTCGTCGGGCGCGGCCGAGCCGCCCTTGAATTCGTGGAAGATGGCGCGGTGGGGCTTGGCCATCACCTGGGAAAGCACATTGAGGCGGCCGCGATGCGCCATGCCGAGCACGATTTCCTTCAGGCCGAGCTGGCCGCCGCGCTTGACGATCTGCTCCAGCGCCGGGATCAACGATTCACCGCCGTCGAGGCCGAAACGCTTGGTGCCCTTGTACTTGACGTCGATATATTGCTCGAAGCCCTCGGCCTCGATCAGCTTCGACAGGATCGCCTTCTTGCCGGTGGCGGTGAAGGTGATCTCCTTGTCGGCGCCTTCGATGCGCGCCTGGATCCAGGCCTTCTCTTCCGGGTCTGAAATGTGCATGAACTCGACGCCGAGCGTCGAGCAATAGGTGCGGGTCAGGATGTCCAGCATCTGTCGGACGGTGCCGAATTCCAGGCCGAGCACATTGTCGAGGAAGATCGGCCGGTCGTAGTCGGCTTCGGTGAAGCCGTAATTCTCCGGCGACAGCTCGTTATAATCCTCCAGCGGCTTGGCGATGCCGAGTGGGTCGAGATTGGCGTGCAGATGGCCGCGCATGCGGTAGGCGCGGATCATCATGATGGCGCGCACGGAATCGCGCGTCGCCTGGTGGACGTCGGCGTCGGAAAGCACGGCGCCGTTGACGACCACCTTTTCCTTGACCTTCTTTTCGATCGCCTTTTCGACCAGGCCCCAATTGCCGTCGAGCGCCGAGACCAGTTCGCCATTGGCGGTGAGCGGCCAGGAAGGCTTGGCCCAGGAGGCGCCCTTGGCGTTCTTGCGGACATCGCCCGCGTCATCCTTCAGCGCGGCGAAGAAGTCCTGCCACTCCGGATCGACGGAGGCCGGATCGTCCTCATAGGCCGCGTAGAGCGCGTCGATGTAATCGGCATTGCCGCCATAGAGGAATGAGGTGAGCGAGAATTGGTCGTTGGCCTGATCTTGTCTTGCCATGTCGTTTCAGCGGAGCCGTGGCTCCGTCTCCTTTCGAGGGGAATAGTGAGTAGTCAGTAGTGAGTAGAAAGATGGAAACTCCCGCTCAACTGCTACTCGCCCGTTCTTCTCTTTTTCACTACTGACTATTGCCTACTCACTACTGCCTTAACCTTTGATCGCCTCGACCAGCGTCGTCCCCAGCCGCGCCGGCGACGGCGATACCTTGATGCCGGCCGATTCCATCGCCGCGATCTTGTCTTCCGCGCCGCCCTTGCCGCCCGAGATCACCGCGCCCGCATGGCCCATGGTTCGGCCGGCCGGCGCCGTGCGCCCGGCGATGAAGCCCGCCATCGGTTTCTTGCGGCCGCGCTTGGCCTCGTCCTTCAAGAACTGCGCGGCGTCTTCCTCGGCCGAGCCACCGATCTCGCCGATCATGATGATCGACTTGGTCTCGTCGTCGGCGAGGAGCATCTCCAGCACATCGATGAATTCGGTGCCCTTGACCGGGTCGCCGCCGATGCCCACCGCCGTTGTCTGGCCGAGGCCGACATTGGTGGTCTGGAAGACTGCCTCATAGGTAAGCGTTCCCGAGCGGGAAACAACGCCGACCGAGCCCTTGCGGAAGATGTTGCCCGGCATGATGCCGATCTTGCATTCGTCCGGCGTCAGCACGCCCGGGCAGTTCGGGCCGATCAGCCGCGAAGTCGAACGGTCGAGCCGCGCCTTGACCTTGACCATGTCCATCACCGGAATGCCTTCGGTGATGCAGACGATCAGCGGAATCTCCGCCTCGATCGCCTCGATGATCGCTTCGCCGGCGCCCGCCGGCGGCACATAGATGACCGAGGCGTTGGCGCCGGTCCTTGCCTTGCCTTCGGCGACGGTGGCGAAGATCGGCAGGCTCTCGCCCTTGGAACCGGTCCAGGTCTCGCCGCCCTTCTTGGGATGGATGCCGCCCACCATCTTGGTGCCGTGATAGGCCAGCGCCTGCTCGGTATGGAACGTGCCGGTCTTGCCGGTCAGACCCTGCACCAGCACCTTGGTATTCTTGTCGATGAGAATGGACATCGCGGCCCTTTTCTAAAAACCGTTGATCGTGGAAGGCGAGACGCGCCGGTAGACGCCGCTCACCATGTCTTGCCAGGCATCGCTGCCGGCGGGCTTGAACTGAAGTTTCATGCGGTAGGATTCAGTGCCGTCAAAACCATACGTCACGCGGGCGGCGCCACGCGGCGACGACCGTTCCAGGACCAGCTCGTTGTCGTTCCACGCGCCCGTGGCCGGCGACATCGGCACGAACCCCATCGAGTCGAACTGGTGCATGGTGACCAGGCCGTTCTGCTGGTCGAAGCCGAACACATTGTGTGAACCGAATGAGATCGTGCCGTCGCGACGCTGGCGGTAGCGCTGCACCACGAACAAGCCGCCGAATTGCGCCTCGGCCTGAACTTCCGAAGTCGCCGCGCCGGCATCGGTCCACTGCGTCGCCGCGACTTCTTCCTCACCGCGCCACGCGCCGACCAGCGCCTGCAGGCGCTGGTGACCGGCCGAGAGGGAGGTGAAAGACGCCGCGTTCATGGCTCAGAGCCGCTTCAGGTCGGTGACGGTGAGGTCACTCTGGGCATTGCCGGTGTTCAAGGTCGTCGCCGGCTCGAACATCAGCACCACGGGCTCGGCGGTCAGCGAGCGCGGCCGGTGCTCGACGCCGCGCGGCACGACGATGAAATCGCCCTCGCCGAGCTCGACCGGCCCGTCGCGGAAATCGATCGCGATCCTGCCGCGCAGCACCAGGAAGGCCTCGTCCTCATTGTCATGCGCATGCCAGTCGAAGGCCTCGCCGAACTTGGCGACCTTGGCCTGGCTGTCATTGACGTCGCCGGCGATATGCGGATCGAAGACCTTGGTGATCGTCCGATCCGCCGCCTCGACCAGGTTGATCTTGCGCGGAGGCATCCGCTCAGCCCTTCACCGCCTTGACGATTTTCTTGGCCGCATCGTCGAGATCGTCGGCCGACACGACATTGAGGCCGCTGTCGTTGATGATCTTCTTGCCGAGCTCGGCATTGGTGCCTTCAAGACGCACGACCAGCGGCACCTTGAGACCCACTTCCTTGACCGCGGCGATCACGCCTTCAGCGATGACGTCGCACTTCATGATGCCGCCGAAGATGTTAATCAGGATGCCTTCGACGGCCGGATCCTTGGTGATGATCTTGAAAGCCGCCGTGACCTTTTCCTTGGAGGCGCCGCCGCCGACGTCGAGGAAGTTAGCCGGCTCGGCGCCATAGAGCTTGATGATGTCCATCGTCGCCATGGCAAGGCCGGCGCCGTTGACCATGCAGCCGATGGTGCCGTCGAGCGTGACGTAATTGAGATCGTGCTTCGACGCCTCGATCTCCTTGGCGTCCTCTTCGGTCTCGTCGCGCAGTGCGGCGATCTCCGGATGGCGATACATCGCGTTGTCGTCGAACGAGACCTTGGCGTCGAGCACGCGCAACTGGCCCTGCTTGGTAACGACCAGCGGATTGATTTCCAGCATCGCCATGTCCTTGGCGACGAAGGCGTTGTAGAGCTGCGTCACCAGCTTCTCGGCGTGCTTGGCGAGGTCGCCGGAGAGATTGAGCGCCTTCGCCACCGTCCGGCCGTGATGGCCCATGATGCCGGTCGCCGGATCGACCGAGAAGGTCACGATCTTTTCAGGCGTGTTGTGCGCGACGTCCTCGATGTTGACGCCGCCTTCGGTCGAGACCACGAACGATACTTCCGAGGTTTCGCGATCGACCAGGATCGAGAGATAAAACTCCTTGTCGATGTCGGAGCCTTCCTCGATGTAGAGGCGGTTGACCTGCTTGCCGTGCGCGCCGGTCTGGATCGTGACCAGGGTCGCGCCCAGCATCTGCTTGGCGAATTCGTTGACCTCGGCGACGGACTTGGCGATGCGGACGCCGCCCTTGTCGCCGGCGCTGGCTTCCTTGAACTTGCCCTTGCCGCGGCCGCCGGCATGGATCTGGCTCTTCACCACCCAGATCGGGCCGGGAAGCGTCCTGGCGGCGGCATCGGAATCCGAGGCCTTCAACACGGGCACGCCGCGCGAAATCGGCACGCCGAATTCATGCAGCAGAGCCTTGGCCTGGTATTCATGGATATTCATCTGGACGCTCCCCAAATCCCAATGCGGCGAGTTCTACAGTTCACCTGCATTGGTAGTTGGCATACCACATACCAATAGAACTGCAACCCTGAAAAGGCTCTCGGCCCGAAATCGGGCCGAAAGCCGAACAAAATCAGCGTCCGAGCAGATCGGGCGCGATCTTCTTGCAGGCATCGACCAGGCCCTGAACGGCGCCCACCGACTTGTCGAAAGCTTCGCGGTCCTTGCCGGCAAGTTCGATCTCGACGATGCGCTCGACACCCTTCGAGCCGATCACGACAGGCACGCCGACATACATGTCCTTCACGCTGTACTCGCCGTTGAGATAGGCGGCGCAGGGCAGCACGCGCTTCTTGTCCTTCAGATAGCTCTCGGCCATCGCGATCGCAGAGGCAGCCGGCGCATAGAAGGCCGAGCCGGTCTTCAACAGGTTGACGATCTCGGCGCCGCCGTTGCAGGTGCGGTCGACGATCTCGTCGATGCGCACCTGCGAGGTCCATCCCATCTTGACGAGGTCAGGCAGCGGAATGCCGGCCACGGTGGAATAGCGCGTCAACGGCACCATGGTGTCGCCATGCCCGCCGAGCACGAAAGCGGTGACGTCTTCGACCGAGACGTTGAATTCATCGGCCAGGAAATAGCGGAAACGCGCGGAGTCGAGCACCCCCGCCATGCCGACCACCTTCTTGTGCGGCATGCCGGAAGCCTTCTGCAACGCCCACACCATCGCATCGAGCGGATTGGTGATGCAGATGACGAACGCGTCGGGGGCGTATTTCTTGATGCCGGCGCCGACCTGCTCCATGACCTTGAGATTGATGCTGAGAAGGTCGTCGCGGCTCATGCCGGGCTTGCGCGGCACGCCGGCGGTGACGATGCAGACCTTGGCATTGTCGAGCGCCTCGTAGGAATTGGCGCCGGTGAAATGCGCGTCGAACCCGTCGACCGGGGAAGACTGCGCGATATCAAGCGCCTTGCCCTGCGGCACGCCCTCGGCGATATCGAACATCACGACGTCGCCGAGCTCCTTCAGGCCGATGAGGTGAGCCAGCGTTCCGCCGATCT
Source organism: Methylocystis sp. (assembly GCA_051061385.1). Lineage (GTDB taxonomy): Bacteria > Pseudomonadota > Alphaproteobacteria > Rhizobiales > Beijerinckiaceae > Methylocystis. Next base: position 105 of record JBPFDX010000042.1, on the reverse strand, counting down.
GACCGGAGCCAATCAAAGCAATCTTGTCGCGCGCCATGGGAAATTTGACCTTCTGAGAAGAAGAGGAGGGTTGGATAGTCAGCCGGATGGCTGGTTATCCCTTTC
>JBPFDX010000041.1:0-6644 GCA_051061385.1 Methylocystis sp. | reverse complement strand
CGACTGCCGAAGCCCACTGACGATTGCCGTCAGTAATGCTCTTCGAACCTCTTCGCCAGATCGTCGATGTTCTCCGGCGGCCAGCCGGGAACTTCCATGCCGAGATGCAGACCCATCTGCGCCAGCACCTCCTTGATCTCGTTCAAGGACTTGCGGCCGAAGTTCGGCGTGCGCAGCATTTCGGCTTCCGACTTCTGAATGAGGTCGCCGATGTAGACGATGTTGTCGTTCTTCAGGCAGTTCGCCGAACGCACCGAAAGTTCGAGTTCGTCCACCTTCTTCAGCAGCGCCGGATTGAAGGCGAGCTGCGGAATCGACGGGGCGGCCTCCTCGCGGCGCGGCTCCTCGAAATTGACGAAGACGTTGAGCTGGTCCTGCAGAATGCGCGCCGAGAAGGCGAGCGCGTCCTCGGGCGTGATCGCGCCATTGGTTTCGACGGTCAGCGTCAGCTTGTCATAGTCGAGAACCTGGCCCTCGCGGGTGTTCTCGACGCGATAGCTGACCTTCTTGACCGGCGAATAGAGGCTGTCGATCGGAATCAGGCCGATCGGCGCGTCTTCGGCGCGGTTGCGGTCCGCCGGCGCATAGCCCTTGCCGGTGGCGACAGTGAATTCGATACGGATTTCGGCGCCTTCGTCGAGCGTGCAGATGACGAGTTCGGGATTCAGGATCTGCACATCGCCCGACAACTGGATGTCGCCAGCAGTGACGACTCCCGGTCCCGTCTTCTTGAGCGTCAGGCGCTTCATGCCCTCGCCCTGATATTTGATGGCGATGTCCTTGATGTTGAGGACGATGTCGGTCACGTCCTCGCGCACGCCGGGGATCGACGAGAACTCATGCAGCACGCCGTCGATATGAATCGAAGTGATCGCGGCGCCCTGCAAGGACGAGAGCAGGATGCGGCGCAAAGCGTTGCCGAGCGTCACGCCGAAGCCGCGCTCGAGCGGCTCCGCTACGGCGGTCGCGACGCGCTTGGGATCGTCTCCGGCCGTGACTTCGAGCTTGTTCGGCTTGATGAGTTCCTGCCAGTTCTTCTGGATGCTCACGTGGAGGCCTTTCCTTGAAGCTCCTGAATGCGGCGTCCGGGCATGCGCCGCGCGCCGCGCGAAATCAAATCAGACAATCTGAAATGTCTCAGACGCGGCGGCGCTTGCGCGGCCGGCAGCCGTTATGGGGAATGGGCGTCACATCGCGGATCGACGTGACGGTGAAGCCCGCCGCCTGCAGCGCGCGCAGCGCCGACTCGCGACCGGAGCCCGGGCCCGAGACTTCGACTTCCAGCGTCCGCACGCCGTGCTCGCCTGCCTTGCGGGCGGCGTCCTCGGCGGCCATCTGCGCGGCGTAGGGCGTCGACTTGCGCGAGCCCTTGAAGCCCATCGAACCCGCGGACGACCAGGACACAGTGTTGCCCTGCGCGTCGGTGATGGTGATCATCGTGTTGTTGAACGTCGAATTCACATGCGCGACGCCGGAAACGATGTTCTTGCGCTCACGGCGACGAACGCGCGTTGTGTCTTTAGCCATAGTGTTTTGCGTCCTTCAAACGCGCCCGTAGTTCCAGGCGCTAGGGATTTCAGTCGTCATGGCCGGGCTTGTCCCGGCCATCCATGCGGTTGCGATCCCCGTATCAAGTCCGGGGATGATCGTCCTGACGGACGATCACTTCTTCTTGCCGGCGATCGGCTTCGCCTTGCCCTTGCGGGTGCGGGCGTTGGTGTGCGTGCGCTGGCCGCGCACGGGAAGCTGCCGACGATGACGCAGGCCGCGATAGCAGCCAAGGTCCATCAGGCGCTTGATATTGATCGCGACCTCACGGCGCAGATCGCCCTCGACCATGTAATCGCGGTCGATCGTCTCACGGATTTGCAGGACTTCGGCGTCGGTGAGCTGGGCGACGCGACGCTCGGCCGGGATGCTCACCTTCTCGCAGATCTCCGCCGCCTTTTTGGCGCCGATGCCGTGGATATACTGGAGCGCGATGACGACGCGCTTATTTGTCGGGATGTTGACGCCTGCAATACGGGCCACTTTAGTCTCTCCATTTGGGAGGGAGCGCTAGGCTCCGGGATGACGCCCGCGTCCGGTGGAGTCCGGCCCTTGCGGACGGTTGCGAACCGTTTTCATACGAAAACAGGCCCCGCCCCCCGTTCCGGGAGCCGGAGCCGCCTGTTCAACAACGTGAAGACCGATTATTTAGGGGCGAACGCCTAAAGGGTCAAGCGGCTTCACGAAAAATACCTAGCGGCCGCTCGAGAGGGCCCGGTCGATCGCCGCCGTGACATCGTCAATCGGCGCCATGCCGTCGATTCTGGTCAGTTCGCGGCGGCTGGCGTAGTGCGCCGATACCGGGGCGGTCTGGGCGCGATAGGCTTCGAGCCGCGTCTTGAAGCTTTCCGGATTGTCGTCGGCGCGCACCGCGCCGCCCGCGGCGCGGGTTTCGTCCACGCGCTTGCGCATCCTGTCGACGAGCGCCCCTTCGTCGACGACGAGCTCGAGCACGGCGTCAAGCGACAGGCCCCGGCGCTCGAGCAGCTTCTGCAGCGCCTCGGCCTGCGCCACGGTGCGCGGGAAGCCGTCGAGGATGAAGCCCCCGGCGCAGTCTGGCGCATCGAGCCGTTCGTCGATCAGCCCGATCACGACCTCGTCGGGCACCAGCGCGCCGGCGTCCATGATCTCCTTGGCCTTCAATCCGATCGGCGTTTTCGCCGCGACGGCGGCGCGCAGCATGTCGCCGGTCGAAAGCTGCGGCGCCCCGTGCTTTTCGACCAGACGCGTCGCCTGCGTGCCCTTGCCGGCCCCGGGCGGACCGAGCAGCACCAACCTCATCTGGCGCGCTTTCCGCCGCGAAGCTTGGTCTTGCGGATCAGCCCCTCGTATTGCTGCGCCTGCATATGGCCGTGGATCTGCGCCACCGTGTCCATGGTGACGCTGACGACGATGAGCAGCGACGTGCCGCCGAAGTAGAACGGCAGATTGGCGTAGGCGATCAGCCCCTCGGGAATGAGACAGATGATGGCGAGATAGGCCGCGCCGAGCACCGTGATCCGCATCAGCACGTCGTCGATGAATTTCGCCGTGCGCTCGCCGGGGCGGATGCCGGGCAGGAAGCCGCCATGCTTCTTGAGATTGTCAGCCGTCTCGACCGGATTGAACACGATCGCCGTGTAGAAGAAGGCGAAGAACACGATCAATCCGACATAGGCGAGCATATACAGCGGCCGGCCGTGGCCGAAGTAAGCGGAGATGGTCGCGAAAATGCTTTCGCTGCCGGTGGACTGGTAGAAATTCGCGACAGTCGTCGGCAGCAGCAGCAGCGAGGAGGCGAAGATCGGCGGAATGACGCCGGACGTGTTCAGCTTCAGCGGCAGGAACGAGGTCTGTCCCTCATAGACCCGATTGCCGTGCTGGCGCTTGGGATAGGTGATCAGCAGCCGCCGCTGGGCGCGCTCCATGAAGACGATGAAGCCGACGACGGCGAAGGACATAACCATCACCGCGATGATCAGCCCTGTCGAGATCGCGCCTTGGCGCCCCAGCTCCAGCGTCGAGACGATGGCGGAGGGGAACGCCGCGACGATGCCCGCGAAGATGATGAGCGAGGACCCGTTGCCGATGCCACGCGAGGTGATCTGCTCGCCAAGCCACATCAGGAACATCGTGCCGCCGACAAGCGTCACGACCGTCGTGATGCGGAAGAAGATGCCCGGGTCGGTGACGACGCCCTGCTGGCCTTCGAGTCCGATCGCCATCGCGTAGGCCTGGAAGGTCGCGAGCGCGACGGTGAGGTAGCGCGTATATTGATTGAGGACCTTGCGGCCCTGCTCGCCTTCTTTCTTCAGCGATTCCAGCGTCGGAATGACAGACGTCAGCAGCTGGATGATGATCGACGCCGAAATATACGGCATGATGTTGAGCGCGAAGATCGCGCGGCGCTGCACGGCGCCGCCGGCGAACATGTTGAAGAGTTCGAGCATGCCCTTCGACTGGCCGAAGAAGCTCTTGGCGAAGGCTTCGGGATCGATGCCCGGCAGCGGCACGTAAGTGCCGAGACGATAGACGATCAGCGCGCCCAGCGTGAACCAGATGCGTCTCTTCAATTCCTCGGATTTGCCGAAGGCGGAGAGATTGACGTTGGCCGCGAGCTGCTCGGCTGCCGATGCCATGTAGGAACTCCCCTGTCGCGCCGCTGTCGACACGACGCATTCTTGTTGGGCGGAGCGCTCGGAGCGCAGCGCGTCGCGCGAGGCGCGCCCGCTCCCCGTGGAGCGCTTGATATAAAACAGCGCAGCCGCTCATGCGAGAGCGGCCGCGCTTTTTGGTTATTGGGCCGGCGACTCGCCGGCGAGAAGTTTCACCGAGCCGCCCGCGCCCTCGATGGCGGCGACCGCCGACTTCGAGGCCGCCGAAACCTCGAAGGCGAGCTTCGTCTTCAACTCGCCCTGGCCGAGGATCTTCACGCCGTCGCGGGGCTTGGTGACGACGCCCGCTGCAAGCAGCGAATCGACCGTCACCGGCGAATTGGCGTCGAGCTTGCCGGCGTCGACCGCCTGCTGAATGCGCCCGAGATTGACTTCGTTGTAGTCGATCGAGAACGGATTGTAGAATCCGCGCTTGGGCAGGCGCCGATGCAGCGGCATCTGACCGCCCTCGAAGCCCTTGATCGCGACGCCGGTGCGCGCCTTCTGGCCCTTGACGCCGCGCCCGCCGGTCTTGCCCTTGCCGGAGCCGATGCCGCGGCCGACGCGCATGCGGTTCTTGCTTGCGCCTTGATTGTCGGAAAGTTCGTTGAGTTTCATGGCCGCGTCCTCACTTCTCGTCGACGATTTTGACGAGAGGCGCCACCTTGGCGATCATTCCGCGCACGGCCGGCGTGTCTTCCAGCGCCCGGCGGCGGCCGATGCGCGTCAGGCCGAGGCCGAGAAGCGTACGGCGCTGACGCTCGGGCCGGCCGATCGGGCTGCCGGTCTGCTCGACCACGATCTGCTGCTTGCTCTTGGTCATGGCTCGCCTCCTTACGCGTCGACGGCGTCGGCGTCGACGCCCTGACGGCGCGACTGAAGCACCGAGACTTTCAACGAGCGCCGCGCCGCGACGGAGCGCGGCGAATCCTCGCGGCCAAGCGCATTGAAGGTGGCGCGGATCATGTTGTAGGGGTTCGACGAACCCTGGCTCTTCGCCACGACGTCATGCATGCCGAGCGTTTCGAAGACGGCGCGCATCGGGCCGCCAGCGATGATGCCCGTGCCCGCGGGCGCCGCGCGCAGGATGACGCGGCCCGCGCCGTGTCGTCCCTGAACGTCATGGTGCAGGGTGCGGCCTTCGCGCAGCGGCACGCGGATTAAAGCCCGCTTCGCCGCTTCCGTCGCCTTGCGGATCGCCTCCGGCACTTCGCGCGCCTTGCCATGCCCAAAGCCGACGCGGCCCTTCTGGTCGCCGACGACCACAAGGGCGGCGAAGCCGAACCGACGGCCGCCCTTCACCACCTTGGCGACGCGATTGATGTGGACCAGACGATCCACAAATTCGCTGTCGCGCTCCTCACGATCGCGGCCGCGACCGCCTTCTCCATCACGCGCCATTTTCTCTTCCGTCACTTGCGCGGCGCTTGCGCGCCGCTCGCTTCGCGTCATCCCTCTCCCGCGTGCGGGGGGAGGGCCTTAGAATTCCAGACCGCCCTCGCGGGCGCCGTCGGCCAGCGCCTTGACGCGGCCGTGATACATGTATGCGCCGCGGTCGAAGACGACCTCTTTGACGCCCTTGGCGACGGCGCGCTCGGCGAGCAATTTGCCGACGACCTTCGCCGCCTCGACGTCCGCGCCGGTCTTCAGACCCTCGCGATTCGCCTTCTCGAGCGAAGAGGCGGCGACGACCGTCGCGCCCTTCTCGTCATCGATGATCTGCGCATAGATCTGCTTCGACGAGCGAAACACCGATAGGCGCAAACGCCCATTGGCGCGCTCACGGATCGCCCGGCGCACGCGCGCCTTGCGACGCTGTTCGACTTTGACATCCCTGGCCATGGCGGGTCCTTACTTCTTCTTGCCTTCCTTACGGAAGATGAATTCATTGGCGTATTTGACGCCCTTGCCCTTGTAGGGCTCGGGGCCGCGCAGCGCGCGAATTTCAGCCGCGACCTGGCCGACCTGACGCTTGTCCATGCCGCTGACGGTGATTTCCGTCGGCTTCGGCGTCACGATCGCGATGCCGGCCGGGATCGGATAGTTCACGTCATGCGAATAGCCGAGCGCGAGCTGCAGGGTTTTGCCCTGCACCGCGGCGCGGTAGCCGACGCCCGTGATCTCGAGCTTCTTCTCGAAGCCCGTCGTCACGCCGACGACGATATTGTTGATCTGCGCGCGCGACGTGCCCCACAGCGCGCGGGCGCGCTTCGTTTCATTGCGCGGGTCGACCTTAATGGCGTTGTCCTGCTGGACGACGGAAACGTCGTCGGGAACCAGGAACTCCAGCTGGCCCTTCGCGCCCTTCACCTGCACGAGCTGGCCGTCCACCTTGGCGGTGACGCCGGCGGGAACGACGACAGGCTTCTTGCCGATACGAGACATTGTTGCAAATCCTGTTTGATGAGGCGCAAGGTCTAGAAGACCTTGCACAGCACCTCGCCGCCGACATTGTTTTCGCGC
>JBPFDX010000040.1:0-94563 GCA_051061385.1 Methylocystis sp. | reverse complement strand
GGTTGCGATCCGAAGGCTGACTCGACGCGCCTCATCCTGCACGCCAAGGCGCAGGACACGATCCTCAGCCTGGCGGCGAACGCCGGCAGCGTCGAGGACCTCGAAATCGAAGACGTGATGAAGGTCGGCTATCGCGACATTCGCTGCGTCGAGTCCGGCGGTCCCGAGCCTGGCGTCGGCTGCGCCGGCCGCGGCGTCATCACCTCGATCAACTTCCTCGAGGAGAACGGCGCATACGAGGACATCGACTATGTGACCTACGACGTGCTGGGCGACGTGGTCTGCGGCGGCTTCGCGATGCCGATCCGCGAGAACAAGGCGCAGGAGATCTACATCGTCATGTCCGGCGAGATGATGGCGATGTATGCGGCCAACAACATCTCGAAGGGCATTCTCAAATACGCCAACTCCGGCGGCGTGCGCCTGGGCGGCCTGGTCTGCAACGAGCGTCAGACCGACAAGGAGCTGGAGCTTGCGGAAGCTCTGGCTAAGAAGCTCGGCACGCAGCTGATCTACTTCGTGCCGCGCGACAATATCGTTCAGCACGCGGAGCCGCGCCGCATGACGGTTCTGGAATAAGCGCCGGAGTCCGAACAGGCGAACCACTACCGCAATCTGGCGACCCGGATCCACGCCAACCAGGGCAAGGGCATCATCCCGACGCCGATCACGATGGACGAGCTCGAAGACATGCTGATGGAGCACGGCATCATGAAGGCGGTCGACGAGAGCCAGGTCGGCAAGACCGCGTCCGAACTCCAGGCGATCGCCTGATCCGCCAATGCTTGCGCGTCGACCTCCCTCAAAAAGGGAGGCCGACGCTCTCTTCTCAGCGGAGCGTGACGTGATGGTGCGCGCCTTTCCGGATATGGACGGCAGAAGCGGCTTCGCGTCTGCGGCGACGGAAAGCGGGCCCAACGTTACTGACGCGGCGCGCGCCTATCGTGATCTGACCGGGGTTTTGCCTGAGACGGCAAACATCGATGGCGACGCCAATTTCGACCGCCACGTTCTGGCTTCTATTCTCGCTCTGGCGTCCAGCGAGGGTGGGCGCCTCGCGACGCAAGCCGGTCTGACGGAAGCGGAACTCGCCGGTCTCTTTACTTGCTGCTTTCCTGCGCGAAGCATCGAATCCCGCGGCGAAGACGTGGGGAATCTCGTCGATGCGGACGAAATCGAAATGGTGCGGGAGCTTCTCGCTGAGAACCGCTCCAGCGAGGGCGACTACGGCCGCTGGCTCGCCGCGATGATCGCACGCCGCGCAATGGAGCCGAACCATCTTTGGGAGGACCTCGGACTTCGCGACAGATCCGAATTGACGCGGCTGATCGCGCGCCATTTCGCGCCGCTTGCCAGACGCAACGACAAAAACATGCGCTGGAAGCGGTTCATCTATCGCATGATGTGCGAAGACGACGGGTTCGTCATGTGCAGCACGCCGGTATGTACGAACTGCGCCGATTACGAACTCTGCTATGGCGCGGAATCCGGGAACAGCCGCGTTGCATCGGTGTCGCAGCCCTCAGCGACGCGCGACGCCGGACAGACGGTGTAGGTTCATTCGAACAACGTCTGTCGAGTTTTCGACAATTCGCTTAACTGGCTGACGGACTGGCGGTTTTTGGCCGGAGACGGGATGGCATGTCGATTGCTTGATATAGGCGCAAGCAGATTCATCCCGGAGTATCCAGTATGATCACGGTCTCGCAGGCAGCCGTCGCCGCAGTAAAGGATGCGATGACGCGGGCCTCTCAACGAGAAGGTGGTCTGCGCATCCTGGTCAAGGAAGGCGGCTGCGCCGGCTACGAGTATGTTGTCGATCTTGATCCGCAGCAGAGAACCGATGACACGGTCGTGGAGGCGGACGGCATACGCGTGCTGATCGATCCGGCTTCGCGTCCGCGCCTCGAAGGCATGACGCTCGGCTTCCGTCAGGATCTCGCCGGATCCGGCTTCACCTTCGAAAATCCCAACGCAAGCTCCACCTGCGGCTGTCAAAAGTCCTTCAGCTGACAGCTGTCCGGATGCGTGAAGCGGTTGTGCGGTTGTGCCTTGGTTGCAGGAAAGCGGGCGTCTTGGGCGCTCGTATGAGTCGATGACGAACGACATGTCCCTAAAGACTTCGCGCTCTCCCGCCGCTTCGTCGGCGCAGAGCGTGCTGGACGTGGTGTTGAACGACACCACCCTACGGGACGGCGAGCAGGCGCCGGGCGTCGCTTTCACTTGCGAAGAAAAACTCGAGATCGCCCGCGCGCTGGCGCGCGCCGGCGTCACCGAACTCGAAGCTGGTACGCCGGCGATGGGCGGTGTGGAGATCGCGATGATCCGGTCGATCGTCGAGGCCGAATTGCCGCTGCGGGCGATCGCCTGGTGCCGGATGCGCGTCGAAGACGTCGATGCGGCGCTGGCGTCGGGCGTCTCGATGGTGAACCTGTCCGTGCCCGTGTCCGAGACGCAGATCGGCGCCAAATTGCGCGGCGGGCGCGCCCAGGCGCTGGGGATGACGCGGCGCGTCGTCGGCTATGCGCGCGATAAGGGCCTCGACGTCGCGGTCGGCGGCGAGGATTCTTCGCGCGCCGAGCCCGAATTCCTGATGGAGACGATGGCGGTCGCGAAAGCCGCCGGCGCCCGCCGCTTCCGCGTCGCCGACACGTTGAGCGTGCTCGATCCTTTCGCCGCGTTCGAGCTGATCGCCAAGCTGCGCGCGGAGAGCGACCTCGAGATTGAAATTCACTGTCACGACGATCTTGGCCTCGCCACCGCCAATACGCTGGCGGGCATTCGGGCGGGCGCGACGCATGCGTCGGTCACCGTCATCGGACTCGGAGAGCGCGCCGGCAATGCGCCGCTGGAGGAAGTGGCCGTCGCGGCGCGTCAGCTGCACAAATACGAAACCGGCATTGTGCTCACCGAATTGCGCAACGTCGCGGCGCTGGTCTCCGCCGCGGCGCGGCGACCGATTCCGCTGAACAAATCCATCGTCGGCGAGCACGCCTTCACACATGAATCCGGGATTCACGTCGACGGGCTGCTTAAAGACCCAAGCACCTATGAAGCCTTCGATCCCGGCGTGCTCGGCCGCGCGCATGAAATCGTGATCGGCAAACATTCCGGCTCGGCGGCCGTCACTGCGATGCTGCGACGATTGAATTTATCGGTGAACGTCGAGGAGATCGGCGAAATCGTCTCCTGCGTGCGCGCGCATGCGCTCGATCACAAGGGGCCGGTCAGCGGCGAGGCCTTGACCTCGATCTGGCGCAGCGTCTGCGCGAGCGCGCACGCGAGAGGCATGTGAGGCGTCATGCTCGAACGAGTCGCCACCATGACGGACGATGCGGGGCGCGCCGAGGCGTCGACAGCGCCGAAAGAACCCACGCGTTTGCAACTGATCCGCGAGGACCTGGCGTGCGTCGCGACGCGCGATCCCGCCGCCCGCGGACGTTTCGAGACGCTGCTCACCTATCCCGGGCTGCACGCCGTCATCTGGCATCGCCTCGCCAACTGGCTGTGGATCAATGATCATCGCTTTGGCGCGCGTCTCCTCTCCTGGCTCGCGCGCTTTCTGACCAATGTGGACATTCATCCTGGCGCGACGATCGGCCGACGCTTTTTCATCGATCATGGCGCCGGCGTCGTCATCGGCGAGACAGCGGTCGTCGGCGATGACGTGACGCTCTATCATGGCGTAACGCTCGGCGGCGTGTCCTGGTCGCCCGGCAAGCGCCATCCGACGCTTGAAGACGAAGTGATCGTCGGGGCCGGCGCGAAGATTCTCGGGCCGATCACCATCGGCCGTAATGCGCGCGTCGGGGCCAATTCCGTCGTGATCGAAAGCGTGATGCGCGATGCGACGGTGGTCGGCATTCCGGCGAAAATCGTGCATCGCGACATTGGCCGCTGCACGTTCGACGGCCGCATCAACCTCAATCACCACCTGATGCCAGATCCGGTTGGCGAGGCGTTCTCGGTTCTGCTCGATCGCGTCGAGTTTCTGGAGACGCGCGTGTCGCATCTGCAGAGGCGCCTGCGAGAGCGCGAACGGACGCTCAAGGCGCCTGATGGCGCCGCGCCAAAGGGGGACGCGGCCGAAATCGCATGAAGGAGACCGAAATGTCCGAGCCCGCCATTCTGGAGCAATTGAAAAAGGCGTCCTGCGCCGAAGAGTTCTTCGCGCTGCTTGGCGTCGACTTCGATCCCAAAGTCGTCAATGTCGCGCGGCTCCATATCCTGCGGCGCATGGGGCAATATCTGTTCAGCGAGGATCTCTGCGAGCTCGATGAAGCCACGGTGACACAGCGCTGCAAGGACTTCCTGGAGCGCGCCTATCAGGACTTCTTGACGTCGACGCCGATCAACGAGCGCTTGTTCAAAGTCCACAAGGACGCCGTCAAGCCGCCGCCGACGCCAAATCTCGTGCAGCTCAACGTTCCGAAGTGAACGCTCAACGATAACGGGGACAACTCCAATGCATATCGTCGTCTGCATGAAGCAAGTGCCCGACTCGGCGCAGATCCGCGTTCACCCGGTGACCAACACGATCATGCGCCAGGGCGTTCCGACGATCATCAACCCCTATGATCTCTTTGCGATCGAAGAGGCGTTGCGGCTGCGCCAACAGTTCGGCGGCGAGGTCACCATTCTCACCATGGGTCCGCCCTCCGCCGAGGACAGTCTCCGTAAGGCGCTGAGCTTCGGCGCCGATCGCGCGGTGCTCCTGACCGACCGCTTCTTCGCCGGCGCCGACACGCTCGCGACGACCTATGCGCTGGCCACGGCGATTCGCAAGATCGGCGTCGAGTTTGGCCCGCCCAACATCGTCTTCACGGGCAAGCAGACGATCGACGGCGACACGGCGCAGGTGGGGCCGGGCGTCGCCAAGCGTCTCGGCCTGATGCAGCTCACCTATGTCTCACACATCGACAACGTCGATCTCGAGGCCGGCACGATCGACGTCGAACGGCGCAGCGAAGGCGGCGTGCAGAAGCTGCGCAGCAAGATGCCCTGCCTGATCTCCATCCTCGAAGGCGTCAACGAGCTGCGCATTGGTTCGCTGAGCGACGCATTGGCGGCGGCGCGCGCGACGATCGTCAAATGGAGCGCGCAGGACGCCGGCGTCGAGGACATCACCAAATGCGGACTGCGCGGCTCGCCGACGATCGTCAAGCGCGTCTTCGCGCCGAAGCCGCGTGCGGAAAAAGCCGAATTCATCGAACTCGGCGACAAGCCGGGCGACGCCTTCGTCGATGAATTGTTCAAGCGCCGACCCGCGCTCGAAGCCGAACTCGGCCAATTGACCCGCGGCTATTGATCTTAAAACAGGAGCGCCACTGATGAACGACACACCAAAGGCTCCTGCTCCGGCGGGGCGCGCAGCGGCGAAGAAAGAGCTGCCCGAACATCTCAAAGCCTACAAGCATGTCTGGGTCTTCATCGAGCAGGAGCGCGGACAGGCGCACCCCGTGTCGTGGGAGTTGATGGGCGCCGGGCGGATTCTTGCCAATAAGCTCGGAGTCAATCTCGCTGCGGTGGTCATCGGCGCGCGCAACGAAGCGACGCAGGCCGTCGTGCGGGAAAGCTTCAACTATGGCGCAGACGTCGCCTACGTCGTCGCCGACGACATCCTGACGGACTACCGCAACGAGAGCTACACCAAGGCGATGACCGATCTCGTCAACGCCTATCAGCCGGAAATCCTGCTGCTCGGCGCGACGATTTTGGGGCGCGACCTCGCCGGCTCGGTGGCGACCACGCTGCTGACCGGCCTCACCGCCGATTGTACGGAACTCGACGTCGACGCGGAAGGCTCGCTCGCCGCGACGCGTCCGACGTTCGGCGGCTCGCTGCTCTGCACGATCTTCACGCTGAACTACCGTCCGCAGATGGCGACCGTGCGTCCGCGCGTGATGCCGATGCCGGAGCGCGTCGAAAAGCCGATCGGCCGCGTGATCGAACATCCTCTGAACATGATGGAAGACGACATTGTCACGAAAGTGCTGTCGTTTCTGCCAGACCGTGATTCGACAAAATCCAACCTGGCCTTCGCCGACGTGGTCGTCGCGGGCGGCCTCGGTCTCGGCTCTCCGGAAAATTTCCAACTTGTGCGTCAGCTCGCGAGCGCAATCGGCGCGGAATTCGGCTGTTCGCGCCCGCTTGTGCAGAAGGGATGGGTCAGCTCGGATCGACAGATCGGCCAGACCGGCAAGACAATCCGCCCCAAGCTCTATATCGCGGCGGGCATTTCCGGCGCGATCCAGCATCGCGTCGGCGTCGAGGGCGCGGATTACATCGTCGCAATCAACACCGACAAGAATGCGCCGATCTTCGATTTCGCCCATCTCGGGATTGTCACCGACGCGGTACGGCTTTTGCCTGCCCTCACTGAAGCGTTCTCGAAACGATTGTCTCCGCATCAGCGCGATCGTCTAGCGAGCTAGAGGAGATAGGCATGATCGACGAAAGATTCGACGCGATCGTTGTTGGCGCCGGCATGGCCGGCAACGCCGCCGCTCTCACGCTGGCGCGCAAAGGCCTCAAGGTCCTGCAGTTGGAGCGCGGCGAATATTCCGGCTCCAAGAACGTGCAGGGCGCGATCCTCTATTCCGACATGCTCGAGAAGCTTGTCCCGGACTTCCGCGAAGACGCGCCGCTCGAACGCCATCTCGTCGAGCAGCGCTTCTGGATGATGGACGACAACTCCCATACTGGACTGCATTACCGCTCCGACGAATTCAACGAGGAGCGTCCCAATCGCTACACGATCATCCGCGCGCAATTCGACAAATGGTTCTCCAAGAAGGTTCAGGAGGCCGGCGCGGTCGTGCTGTGCGAAACAACAGTCGTCGAATTGTTGCAGGACGCCTATGGCAAAGTCATCGGCGTGCGCACCGACCGCAAGAACGGACAGGTCGGCGCTGACGTCGTCGTGCTGGCGGAAGGCGTCAGCGGGCTGCTCGGCACAAGAGCCGGACTGCGCAAGACGCCGGACAAGAACAATGTCGCTCTGGCGGTGAAGGAAATGCACTTCCTTCCGCAGGAAACTTTGGAAGCCCGCTTCAATTTGCGCGGGGACGAGGGCGCGGTCATCGAGGCGGTCGGCACCATCTCGCAGGGCATGACCGGCATGGGTTTCATATACACCAACAAGGAGTCCATCTCGCTCGGCATCGGCTGTCTCGTCGCGGACTTCGAGAAGACGGGACAGACGCCGTACGGACTGTTGGAGAAGTTCAAGCAGCATCCCTCCGTGGCGGCGCTCATCGCAGGTTCGGAAGTCAAGGAATACGCCGCGCATCTCATCCCGGAAGGCGGCTTCAAGGCGATCCCGCAGCTCTATGGCGACGGCTGGGTCGTCGTTGGCGACGCCGCGCAATTGAACAACGCCGTGCATCGCGAGGGATCAAATCTCGCGATGACCTCCGGACGACTCGCCGCGGAAGCGATCTTCCAGATCAAATCGCGCCGCGAGCCGATGACCAAGGAAAATCTCGCACTCTACAAGAAGATGCTCGACGAATCCTTCGTGATGAAGGATCTCAAGAAGTATCGCGACATGCCGGACCTGCTCCACATCCAGGCGCAGAACTTCTTCCTCACCTATCCGCAGCTCGTCTCCAAGGCGATGACGAATTTCCTTCGCGTCGACGGCACACCGAAGCGCGAAAAGGAGAAGACCACGTTCCGCTCCTTCCTCGCGGCGCGATCGCTGACAGGACTGGTCGGCGACGCCTTTCGTCTGGCGCGCGCGTGGAGGTAGTCGGGCGCGATGCCCTCTAGCAACGGAGAAGGACAATGAGCGCAGATGCAGCTGTCCGGGTGGAGGACAAGCTATACCTCAATCGCTATCTCGTCGACGCTGGCCGCGCCCACATCAAGGTGCGTCCGCACAGCACGCCCTCGCCGCAATTGCTCAGCCTGCTGAACGTCTGTCCGGCGCATTGCTATGAAATGAACTCGGCGGGGCAGGTCGAGATCGCCACGGACGGCTGCGTCGAATGCGGCACTTGCCGGATCATTGCCGAGCCGAGCGGCGACATCGAATGGAACTATCCGCGCGGCGGCTATGGCGTGCTGTTCAAATTCGGCTGAGATCGCGCCGCCGATCGGACGCGCGCCAAGCGAGCCGGGAATGAAATTTTACATGACGCCCGGATCCTGCTCCACGGGCATACACATTCTGCTGGAAGAGATCGGGCTGGTCTTCGAGGCCTATATCGTCAATCTCGTCAAAGGCGATCACCTAAAGCCGGATTATCTGGCGATCAACCCGAATGGGACGATACCGACTCTTCTGCGCGACGACGGCGTCGCGCTGACCGACTTTCACTCGATCGCCCTATGGCTGGCGGAGGCCTATCCGCGCCGCAAGCTGCTGCCGGAGGACGTGGATGCGCGCGAGGCGGCGCTGGGCGCCATGCGCTTCTGCGTCCAGCACATTCACGGCGAAGGCTTTCGACGCGTGTTCACGCCGGAGCGCTACGCCGGACGGCAGATCGAGGTCGACGCGATCAAGGCCGAAGGACGCGAGATCGTCGCCTCGGCGCTGATCGCGATCGATGCCGAACTCGCGGGCAAGGACTATGTCGCGGGCGGCTTTTCCATCGCCGATGCGGCGCTGTTCTATGTGGAGTTTTGGGCCGACAAGACCGGCATGAAGCTGCCCCGCAATTGCCAGGCGCATTATGAGCGCATGAAAACGCGTCCAGCCGTCCGCCAAGTGCTCGCCGAGGAAGGCTATCGCGTCTGATACGACGCGCGCGCTTCAGCCAGTGGGTCCTCTGAGAGGCGCAGCTGCTTCGCGCTCAATGGCGCTTGTCGTGCGCATTGTCCGGGTCATTGCGCATCCAATCGGCGAGCTTGGCAAGATTTTCGCGCAGGCCCTCGCGTATGCCCGCGTCTTCGATCGTCGCATCCAGCGCGCCGTTCATGCACAGCATCCAGGCGTCACGCTCGGCCGGACCGATTTGCAAATGCGCATGCCGCATACGCAGGCGTGGATGTCCTTTCTTAGCGGAATATTCCTTGGGGCCGCCGAGCCACTCGGCCAGATAGACCTTCAAAATGGCGCGCGTCGGTCCCAAGTCGTCCGCGTGAACGGCGCGTATGCCGCGCGCTTCTGGCAGTTCATCCATGTTGCGATAGAAGGTATCGACAAGCCGGTCGATCGTTTCGGAGCCGCCGATGCGGTCGTAGATCGATACGGGACTGTCGAGCATGGCCGTCGTCACAGCTTAAGCCTCAATGATAACTCTCGGTAACGGGCCGCCCCCAGAAGCGTCGGTGGGCGGCCCTGGCGATCACGCGGAAGGCGGCGTCCGCTATGGCGCGTCCATGTTCGTCTGAGCCCGTCCAATTTGAGGCGCGCCCACGTGGATCGACTTCGACGAGTTTGACGTTTTGTGGCACGACGGCGCCGTCGCGCGCAATGCCGCGCAGGAATCCGTCCATCGGCGAAAGCACACGATGACCGTCGAGGAGCCCGAGGAGATAATCCTTGAAGGTTCGCGCGCCGATGTCGAGCGGCGTGCGCCAGACGCCCGCTCGTGCGGAATACACGAAGCGGCTGCGGCCGACGCCGCCGAGGCAGCGCGGAATATGGTCCTTGGGCCGGGTTTCGCCGCTCTCGACAAGTTCGCCGGCATGTTCGGGATGCGTCTCGATGGCGACGTCACAGTTGAGGCCGGCGCTGAAACCGGGGCCGAGGCCGATGGCCAGATTGGCGATGTTGCGCAGATTCGTGGTCATGCAGTTTTTCTGCATTCGGGCGTCGATCAGCACGTCGGGCGTGCGGAGCGCGATGAGATCGGTCAGTTGCAGCGAGGTTACTGCGACGACCCCAGTTCGCGTCAACACCTGTACGATTTCCAGCGCAGTCTCGCCGCGGCGACCCTGAATGCCATCGACCTCGGCGCGATCCTGGAAAAGAGCGTCGTGAAGGGCCATGCCGCGCCGGATGACGGGCGGGTTAGGGTCATGACTGAGCACGACGCGGCAGCCTTCCCGCGTCAGGCGCGCAGCGACCGCCGACGCAATCTCATTCGTGCCCAGAACGATCACGAAAGGCGCGCTTCGACTGGACAGAAATTCGCGGAATCGCTCGTGTGACATCGTCCCCCTGCGCTCGGCAAAAGCAAAAAGCGCACCAGCGACTGAAGCGGCGCGCGTCGCTCGGCGTCGGAATTCGCTACAAAGCCACGTAAACGAATTTTCCTGCTTTCTGCTGTGGATAGTTTTCGCGCAGGGCTTTCGCGATTTTTTCGACGAGGCTCTTGTCGGCGGCGGCCGAAGCGCCGACGAAATCCGTTCCTTGCATCCAGGTTTCGAAGAAACAATGCAGCGACTCGTCATAGTCCGCGCCGGTGGGATTGGCGGTCTTGTCGCTAGGATCGGCGACGCCTTCGGCGCTGACCTCGAGCCGCCAGTCGCGATCGTCTTCGACGGAAGCCATCAGCCTGGCGAGATCGTCGTTCGTCCAATCCGTCTTCAAATCCACCGCCATGCTCGCCAACCTTTTCTGACGCGATCGCGCCTGCGAAATATACGGACCAGAGTTGCTTTTCAGGGTTCTGCGAAGATCGGCGCGACGCCTTCGGCGTCGATATAGACGACGCCGTCTTCAATCCGGAGGGGATATTCGGCAAGCGGCGTCGCATGCGGATGGGTGGGCTGGCCGCTGTTCAAGTCCCAGGACCACAAATGCCGCGGACAGGTGAGCGTCGCCCCGTCGAAATCGGCGTCCGCCAAGGGGATGTTGGCGTGCGGACAGACTCCCTGAAACGCCCTGACGACGCCGTTTTCCGGCCAGGCGAGAACGATCAGTTGCGCGTCGGCGATGACAATGCGCATCCCGCCCTCCATGAGGGTGTCTTCCTTGCAGACGCGAACGAACATGAGGGCGCTCCGTAAGGCTGGCTGCGAATTTGCTTCGACGGGGAGCAAGATTCGAGCCGCTATCGCCGGAGGCAGGGGAGACTGCGCGTGACTATGGAAGACACGGCGTTGCTGGAGTCAGCGAGCTGCGTCAACGCCGTGCCCGCGCTGCGCATTCCTATGGGGTTTCGCTTGCTGACGCTGCGCTGCTTTCACAACGATCCTGATCCGCCGTCCTTCGCCTGGCTTGATCAGCGCATTTTTCGCACGCCGGAGCGCATGGGTCGGCACGGGCTGTTTTTTGGCGCGGCCTTTCGGCCCGAAATCATGGATTGGCTGATCGCGCACGTCGGCCGGCCATCGGCGCGCGAGAGCGGCAAGCCGCTGCGCAATCCCGATTGGCCACAGGTTGTCTGGCGTCGCACGGAACGCGTCTGGCCTGACGCTACGCGGACCACGGAATGGTCGATCGAGGTTGTCTTTGCGGGGGAGGCGCTGGCAAACGCCTTTCGTGAGCGCTGGCGCGAGCGGCTTTACGGCGGATGCGACGATTGAACGTCACGTTCGCTCGCGCAGCTCTTCGGGGTAGGCGGGGAGCGTCAATATGCGTGCGTCTTCCAGCGCGGCGCCGACGGTGAAGTGGTAGACGTCCTGAAAGGCGTATTGTTCTGGCGACAGGCCAAGCATCGCGTGGATCTCGTCGTCGAAGAAGCAACCAATGCCCGTGCCGGAAAGACCGATGGCGCTGGCCCAGAGATAGAGCGCCTGGCCGATCGCGCCGGCCTCCCAGTGCAGCCGGCGATAGCCGAAGTCGCCGTCTTCTCGAAGCGTGCGGTCGAAGTCGGCGATCATCGCAATGGAAAAACAGCCCTTGCCGGCGATCGCCTGGCGGCAGGCGTTCATGCTCGCCTCGCGTTCAACAGAGCCGCGCCGCAGACGGAAGAGTTTGAGAGGGCCGATCTCCATCAGCGTCCAAAGCAAGGCCAGCGCCGACATCTCGCGCAGCCGCGCGACGGCTTCGGCGTCGCGTTGCAGAAGGTAGAGACCCGGCTCCAGGCCATCGACGCGATGCACGAAGAGCAGCAGGTTCAGGCGTGGCGGCCATGAGAAGGGCGCAAGGCATGGCTCGGCGCCGGGAAGCGTCGCCGTGAGCATCGCGCAAAACGCTTCATGCGAAAGGCGTGCGACGCCGTCCATGCGCTGCGCGCTGCGCCGACGCCGCACCACGCGCCCGATGTCCGGCAGCGGGAAGGGGACTGCGGGCTTTGGCGCAAGTGGCGACACGCGCTCCAACGCCGGCGTGCGGGTCTTGACGCATAGTCGCGTGGCCCGGTCGACGAGCGGCCAGCCATCGTGATCTTCGCTCAAGCGATTTGCGGCTCCCGTCCACGTCCGCGGCGCCTGCGCCAGGCGCGCGACATCTATGGCGGGCGGCGCGTTCGCCTCCGTGGCGATCCACAACAGCGCATCGGGATGTTCTTCCTCACGCCGATGCGCGGCGTCCGCCCGATCGA
This sequence comes from Methylocystis sp., assembly GCA_051061385.1. Taxonomy (GTDB): domain Bacteria; phylum Pseudomonadota; class Alphaproteobacteria; order Rhizobiales; family Beijerinckiaceae; genus Methylocystis. The sequence goes on along the minus strand of JBPFDX010000040.1, from coordinate 82,183 downwards.
GACCGAGGAGCGCCGCGACTGCAGCGTCGCCAGGTTCGCACAGGAGATGCGCGCGCCAGCCGAGCGCGGCGGCGGCCTGCGCCGCGGCGCCGATCGCATGGCCGACGTCGAGCTGGCAATAGCGAAACGCGCGCTCGCCATATTTCCAGCTCTCGCGCCACGCCACCGAACTCAGACCGAGCACGAAGCCGTTCTCGGGAAGAACGCCCGGCTTTTCAAAGACCGCGCGACGTTCCAGCGCATGATCTTCCGGCGCATAGTGATGAAGGGCGGCGTATTCGCCGAGCCCCTCTGCGGCGTTGGCGAGGAGATAGATTTCGGTCGGATGCAGATTGCCGGAAGATGGATTGTTGCGCAGCGCCCAGGTCGAGCCTTCGTAGGATTTCCAGGCGGTGATTCCGAAGCCGAGCTCCAGAAAGAGGCCGAGCGCCATGCGGTCCAGCGGGGCGGAGCGCAGCGCTGGGCCGGGGAAAGGCGCGGTCTCTTCGCGATCGCGCAGCGGCAGTTCGATGCGCGGTGCGCCGTCGAAGCGGCGGAAGGGCGAAGGCTGCGAGGACCAATCGAGAAAGGCCGGCCCGAGCGCGTAGCGCGTCGGCGCATGTTTGGTGCGCTTGTGATAGCCGCGAATGTCGCTCGGCAGCGCGTCGGCGTCCACCAGCCGTTCCTGCGGACTCTGGATTTCGGTCTCGGCTTCAGCCATGCGGCCTCCTCATCGCATCGTCAATTCAAGAACGGCGCCCAGTTTGGAGCGTTGAGAATGGCAAGCGAGATCAAGGGTTTTTTGTCGCGTGCGCAAGGACGCCGCGCTCGGCTTTGGCCGGTTGGCGACATTGTCGGTTCCCCGCCAGCCTAAGCGCGTGAAGATGACTTCGCATTCGCCGTCGGATGCGCGGATGCCGCACAGCGAGGTCGCACCACGTGCGCTCGAGGCGCTGTTCGCGGGACGCGACAGCCGCCAGCGGGCGAGGGCCTTGATCCCTGGCGCGATCTGCGGCGATCGCAGGGTATGCTTCTTGCTACTTTCTGCGCTCTGTTTCGCATCTGATCGGACGACGCGATGGACTACGCCCTGCGTGAAGTGATTGTGGCCAAGAAGACGGAAGAGGCCCACAATATGGCCTCGTTCGAACTGGTCGATCCAACTGGCGCCGAGCTGCCGGCCTTCTCGCCTGGCGCGCATGTCGACGTCACGCTTCCCGGCGGCTTGGTGCGTCAATATTCCTTGTGCAACAGCGCGACGGAACGCCATCGCTATGTCATCGGCGTATGGAATGACGCCAACAGCCGCGGCGGCTCCAAGGCGCTGCACACCCAGGTGACTGTCGGCGACAAATTACAGGTGGGCTTGCCGAGAAATCGGTTTCGCGCGCCGCGGCAAACGAAGCGGGCGATCCTGATGGCGCGAGGCATCGGCGTGACGCCGATCCTGAGCATCGCGGATCATCTCAAGCGCCAGGACATTCCGTTCGAGTTGCACTACGTCTACGCGATGATGTCGCCGGGCTCCTTCAGCGAGATGATCGCGACATCAAACTTCGCCGACGACACGAACTATTATTATGAGGCGAGCGAACGCGATCAGCTGCTCAATCCCGCCGCTCTCCTGCAGGACCAGCCGGAAGACACGCAGCTTTTCATCTGTGGCGTTGACTGGTGGCAGGATCCGATCATCAACCTGGCGGAGCAGAAGGGCTTCACGAAGGAGCGGATCCACGTCGAAAGATTCACGGCGAAAGTGCCGCCGGCGGCGCTCGACAAGGTCTTCGAAGTTAAAATCGCGAGCACTGGAGCCGTGTATAAAATCCCCGGCGACAAGACCGTCACGGCTTTCCTCGAGGAGCAGGGCGTGAAGATCCCCACGTCCTGCGAGCAAGGCATGTGTGGAACCTGCAAGGTCCAGGTCATCGAAGGCGAGGCGGACCATCGCGACAAGCGTCTTTCCGATCAGGAAAAGGCGGAAGGCTTTTTTCTGGCCTGCGTATCGCGGGCCAAGAGCGACCTGCTGGTTCTGAATTTGTAACCCCGCGGCTGCGGTCGGCGGACAGGCGGCCAGACTCTCCCTTGATCGTTCGCACTGGTCGCGCTACTGTCTACTTATGTTGACACTAGCTGAGCGTCCCCGCTTTGCGGCGGCCTCCGGTAGGAAGCCGCGCGCCGTCGTGATCGGCAGCGGTTTCGGCGGGCTTGCCGCAGCCGTGAGGCTAGGCGCGCGCGGCTACAGCGTCACCGTCCTGGAAAAGCAAAGCGCGCCGGGCGGCCGCGCCTATGTCTATCGTCAAGATGGCTTTACGTTCGACGCTGGCCCGACAATCGTCACCGCGCCATTCCTCTTCGAAGAGCTCTGGGCGCTATGCGGGCGCGACATGGCCGACGACATCGAGTTGCGTCCGATGTCGCCCTTCTACCGCATCCGCTTCGCCGACGGCGCCTGCTTCAACTACAGCGGCGACATGGAGGCGATGCGCGCCGAAGTCGCGCGCTTCTCGCCGCAGGACGTCGACGGCTTTACGCGCTTCATGGACAAAAGCCGCGAGATCTGCCGCATCGGCTTCGAGGAACTCGGCGACGTTCCTTTCTCTTCGCCGTTCGATATGGCGCGGGTCGCCGGCGACCTCATCCGACTTCAAGGCTATCGCAGCGTCTACGCGCTTGTGTCGCAATTTTTGCGCGACGAACGGCTGCGCACGGTCTTCAGCTTTCATCCGCTGCTCATCGGCGGCAACCCCTTCCGCGCCAGCGCGATCTATTGTCTGATCGCGGCGCTGGAGAAGCGCTGGGGCGTGCATTTCGCCATGGGCGGAACGGGCAGCCTGGTCAAAGGGCTTGTCGATCTCATTGAAAGCCAGGGCGGCGGGATTCGCTGCGACGCCGAGGTCGATTCGATCATCGTCGAAAATGGCGCCGCCAAGGGCGTGCGTCTCGCCTCGGGCGAGCGCATCGCCTCCGACATTGTCGTATCCAACGCCGATTCGGCCTGGACCTATCGTCACCTGCTGCATCCTTCCGAGCGGCGACGCTGGAGCGACCGCAAGCTCGAGCGCGCCAGCTATTCGATGGGTCTTTACCTTTGGTATTTCGGGACGCGCCGCAAATATGAAGACGTAGCGCATCACACGATTTTGCTCGGGGCGCGCTATCGCGAACTGCTAAAGGACATCTTCGAGCGCAAGACGCTCGCCGATGATTTCAGCCTCTATCTGCATCGGCCGACGGCGACGGACCCGGCGCTCGCGCCGCCCGGCTGCGATACTTTTTACGTGCTTTCGCCCGTGCCCAATCGCGAAGGCGGACAGGACTGGACGGCGCTCGCAGAGCGCTATCGCGAGCGAATCGAACAGGCCCTGCAAACGACGATCTTGCCGGGCCTAGCTGCTGAAATCGTCACGTCGCGCATCGCGACTCCGCTGAATTTCGAAACCGAACTCAACGCTTTCCGCGGCGCGGCCTTTGGGCTCGAGCCGATATTGACGCAAAGCGCATGGTTCCGTCCGCATAATGCGAGCGAGGACGTGCGCAATCTCTTTCTGGTCGGGGCGGGCACGCATCCCGGCGCCGGACTGCCGGGCGTTCTGTCGTCGGCGCGGATACTCGACAAGGTGGCGCCCGATGCATCCGTCTTCGCCTGACGCCGCGCTTGCTGCGCGAGAGGATTACGCCGCCTGCCGAGAAGCGATCCGACAGGGATCGCGTTCTTTCTTCGCGGCGTCGCTTTTATTGCCGGGCAAGGTGCGCACGCCGGCTTACGGGCTTTACGCCTTCTGCCGACTCTCGGATGACGCCGTCGATATCGAAGGCGGCTCCTCGGCCGCAGTGGAGCGGCTGCGCGAGCGACTGTCGCGCGCCTATGAGGGCGATCCGCACCCCATCGCCGCCGACCGCGCCATGGCGGATCTCGTTCGCCGCTACGCCATACCTCGCGCCGTGCCTGAAGCGCTGCTCGAAGGCCTTGCCTGGGACGCCGAAGGGCGGCGTTACGAGACGCTGGAGGAACTTCACGATTACGCCGCACGCGTCGCCGGAACGGTCGGCGTGATGATGACGCTGATCATGGGCGTGCGCGATCAGCAGACATTGGCGCGCGCCTGCGATCTCGGGAGCGCGATGCAACTCACCAATATTGCGCGCGACGTCGGCGAGGACGCGCGCGCCGGCCGGCTCTATCTGCCGCTTCTCTGGCTGCGCGAGGCGGGCGTGGATGCCGGGGCTTTTCTCGCGACCCCCATGGCGACGCCGGCGCTCAAAAGCATCGTGCGTCGGCTTCTGGGCGAAGCCGACGCGCTCTATCTGCGTGCGCGGCGCGGCATTGCGCAACTTCCACTTTCCTGCCGGCCCGCCATTCTCGCGGCGGCGCTGCTATACGCCGAGATTGGCCGCGAACTCGACCTGCGCTGGGCGTTCGACTCGGTGACGCGCCGCGCGCGCGTCGGTTCGGCGCGCAAACTCGCGCTGGTCGCGAAGGCCTGTGCGGCGTCGCCGCTCCTTTCGAGCGACGCGCAGCCGCCGCCGCTCGACGCCGCGACATTTTTGATCCAGGCGGTGGCGCGTCATCCAGTTCGGCCGCGGCGCCCGAAAGCCGACGGCGTCGTCCCGCAATTCCTGCGCGTGCTCGAAATCTTCGAACGTCTCGAACGCGCTGAACGTTGAAGCGACTGGCGTGATGTCAGATGAATATTTCGGCGTGGTCGAGATGGCGTTTTCCTTCGGCCTGATCATCATTCTAGGCGTTTGGCAGCTCCGGTCGCTGGAGAAGGCAAGGAAGCGGCTGCGCGATGAGCAGTCAAAGGCCGACGACAAGCGTTGACGTCGCTTGATTCAAGCGCGACGCGGCATGCGGAACGGCAGCATCAGCCGCACGAGCGGATTCGCGAAGCGATCGAGCGACAGGCTCTCGTTCACCCAACGAACCGCTTCGCCGCCAAACTTCGCCGAAATGAGCGAGCGGGAATAGAAGGGCGCGTCCTCGAAGCTGCGTAGCGCCTGCGCCACTCCGTCGTCGGCGCGCGTGCGGCGTTGAACGCGCCATTTCGTCGAAGGCAGCGGCGCGAGGGTCGGAGGATCAAGCGTCTCCAATTCGCCCGAGCGATTGAAGCGTAAGGCCAGCGACAACGGCGCTTCGCGGCGTCGCTCGGCGTCGTAAAGGATTGCGGCGCCGTCTGCGAGATTGGCGCGCGACCAGGTCCAGAATGAAAAGCCCTTTTCGAGCGGTTCGTCGCCTGAATTCGTGTCGAAATAGCCGTGACCTTTCCAGCGCAGGTCGGGCGCATCGAGATCGAGCGAGACGCGCGCCACGGGGGCGATCGGCCGCCAGAGGTGGCGTCCGTGAGCTTCGAGCATGAACTCCTGCATGTTGACGGCGCAGGGTTCGAGACGAATTTCCCCGCGGATGGGTTTGGGCAGAGGCGCTGCGATCTCATTGATGCGGATCGTCAGAACGCCGTTGCGCCATTCGAGCGAACTCGGTCCGATCAGCAGAACGTCGCGGGTGCGTTTCAGGCTCCTGCGGCCGCGCTCGGTCATCGCCCAGCGCGCACCGCGGGGGCCATAGAGCGCGACATTGACGGCGCAATGGTTGAAGGGATCGGCCCAGTCTGACCAGGCGTAGTAGGGCGAGAAGACGCTGCCGATGAAAGCGATGACGGTCACGCCATAATCGCCATCATCGCTCAGCGCGTCGATATACCACCAGCGATAGCCGCGCGGCGCGACGGGCGCGTCGAAGCAAGGTCCGCCATCAGGCTCTGCGCCGCGAGCCGACCCGAGATCGCCGCCATCGGCACGCCCGGTCCCGGATGCGCGCTGCCCCCCGCGAGATAGAGACCCGGAAGCCGCGTGCGGGATCCCGGCCGCGTGAAGGAAGCCATCCAGCCGTGCGACGCCTGGCCGTAGATCGCCCCGCCCGACGCCGGAAACAGATTGGCGAAATCCCTCGGCGCCGTGCGCGTGATCGCTTCCGGCGAGGCTGTGATTTCGAGACCGCAGTCGGCGAGAAATCGAAAGGCCGTCTCCTCGCATTGGCGTAACTCCTCGGTCGGGATGTCTCGCGGGCCGTCGGCGGCGGGCGCATTGGCGAGCGCGAACAGCCGCTCTTCGTCGCTTAACGAATCCTCGTCGCCGCGATCCTGCGCACAGACATAGATCGTCGGCGCGCGCGGCAGCCGCCGATCGCGAAAGACGTCGTCGAATTCGGCGCGGTAGTCGCGCGAAAAGAACACATTGTGGTGGACGAGCGGGAAGCCGTTGGTCCGCGCGCGAATCGCGAATGTCGCCGCCGACAGAGACGGCTGCGCGCGCGGCGCGCCGCTCAGCGCCGCCGTCGCCGGCGCGCCAAGCAGTCCGGCGCGCAGCGCGGCGACATCGCCGTTCATCACCACGGCGTCGGCGTTGATGACGTCGCCCTGGTCGGTCTCGACGCCGGCGGCGCGCGCGCCCTCGATGAGAATGCGTTTCGTGTTTCGTCCATAAAGGATCTTCGCGCCGCGGGCGCGCGCGAGATCGGCCAGAACAGCGGCGAGACGATGCATGCCGCCTTCGATGCGCCAAACACCGTCCATCTCGACATGCGCGACGAGCATCAGAGTCGCCGGCGCCTGAAAGGGCGAAGAGCCGCAATAGGTCGCGTAGCGCCCGAAGAGCTGTCGCAGGCGCGGATCGCTAAAATATTTGCCGAGTTCGTCCCACATCGACGCAAACGGCGAAATGCGCGTGAGATTGGCGAGGCCTGACACGCCAGCATGGCGCACAAGATCGATCGGACTCGGCCGCTGCGCGAGAATGAAGGAATCGCGCAGCGTCTCGTAAATGCCGCGCGCCCGCCTGCAGAAGCGCGCGAAGCCTTCGGCTTCCGTCTTGCCGGCGAAGGCGTGGATGGCCTCGAAGCTGCGCGCCGGATCGGCGAAGAGATCTAGTCTTTCGCTTGCGCTCCAGGCGTGGCGCGCGAGCGTCTCGAGGCGAAGCAGTTTCACGCAGTCGGAAAAATCAGCGCCGGCGTCGTCGAAGATCTGATCGAAAACCCAGCGCATCGTCATCACCGTCGGACCGGCGTCGAGCAGCGCGCCGCCCGCTTCGACCTGCCGCATCTTGCCGCCGGGCGACTGCGCCCGCTCGAGCACGGTGACGTCGAAGCCGCGCGCCGAAAGCAGCAGCGCCGAAACGAGCCCGCCAATTCCAGCGCCGATGACGGCGATGCGATGCGTTGCCATGCGCTCATCCGGAAAGGCGCCTGTGCGCCCCTGAAAAGAGTTGATCTAACCTTTTGTCTATGTCAATCTAAATTGACACAAAGTGAGACTATCAAAATTTACAACGGAGGCGGACGATGCAGATTGCCGACCGTATCGAAGCGGCGCTCGACGAGGCCGTGACGCTGGCGCAAGGCCCAGGGGCGCCGCCGCTGCTGGCGTCGGCCCTGCGCTACGCGGTCTTCCCCGCCGGCCACCGCATCCGCCCGCAGCTCTGCCTCGCCGTCGCCGGCGCCTGCGGAGACAGCGACCCGAGGGCGGCCGACGCCGCCGCGTCGGCGATCGAGCTGCTGCATTGCGCCTCGCTCGTGCATGACGATCTGCCCTGCTTCGACGATTCGCCGCTGCGTCGCGGCAAGGCTTCGGTCCACGCCGAATATGGCGCGCCCATCGCCGTGCTGACCGGCGACGCGCTGATCGTCCACGCCTTCGCGACGCTGCGGCCGGTCGCGGCCCGCGATCCGGCGCGGATGGCGGCGCTGCTCGGCATCGTCGCCGAGGCCGTCGGCTCGCCAGGCGGCATCGTCGCCGGACAGGCCTGGGAATGCGAAGTCGCCGTGCCGCTCGCGGACTATCAGCGGGCGAAGACCGGCGCGCTCTTCGTCGCCGCGACCCGCGCCGGCGCGGCCGCTGCCGGCGCGGACTCGGAGCCCTGGCGCACGCTCGGCGAAAAGCTGGGCGAAGCCTATCAGGTCGCCGACGATTTGCGCGACGTGCTGTGCGACGCCGATGAACTCGGCAAGCCGATCGGCCAGGACGCCGTGCGCCTACGCCCCAACGCCGCGGCGCAGCTTGGCGTCGCCGGCGCCAAATCAAGGCTCGAGGAGCTGGTCAAGGCGGCCGTCAACTCGATTCCCGACTGTCCCGGAGCGGCCGAGCTGCGCACGCTGATTAAGGCGCAGACCGCGCTGTTCTTTCCCAAACAACTCGCGCGCGAAGCGGCCTGAGCGGCGCGCCGATGTCAGCCGCCTCGCATCCGGCGCCCGGCGGCTTTGCGGCGTGGCGCGAACGCTGGCTCAACTGGCGCAACCGCCTTGTCGCAGACGCAGGGTTTCAGCGCTGGGCGGCGGTTTCGCCGTTCACGCGCTCCATCGCGCAGCGCCGCGCCAAGGCGCTCTTCGATCTCTGCGCCGGCTTCGTCTATTCGCAGATCCTGCTCGCCTGCGTGCGGCTGCGTCTCTTCGAGACGCTGGCGGCGGGTCCGCAGGGTGTAAACGACATCGCCGCGCGGCTCGCGCTTCCGCCCGAGGCCGCGCAGCGACTGCTGCGCGCGGCGGCGTCGCTCAAGCTTCTGCGCGCGCTGCCGAACGACCGATTTGCGCTTGATGACCTCGGCGCGTCGATGCTGGGCAATCCTTCCGTCGCCGCCTTCGTCGAACATCATGCGCTGCTCTATGACGATCTGCGCGACCCGGTCGCGCTGCTGCGTGGCGAGACGAAGACGCGGCTCGCGCAATTCTGGCCCTACGCCGCGGGCCGATCCGGCGACGACGCCGCCTGCGACGCCTATAGCGAGTTGATGGCGCGCTCGCAAAGGCTCATCGCCGAGGACGTGCTCGACGCCTATCCGCTCGAGCGCCACCGATGTCTGCTCGATCTCGGCGGGGGAGAGGGCGCATTCCTCGCCGCCGTCGCGGCGCGCCATCCCGAGCTGCGGCTGCAGCTGTTCGATCTGCCGCCGGTCGCCGAGCGGGCGCGCGCGCTGCTTGCCTCGCAAGGGCTGTCGCGGGTCGAAATCCATTCGGGGAGCTTTCTCGACGCGTCGCCGCCCACAGGCGCCGACATCGTCACGCTCATCCGCGTGCTGCACGACCACGACGACGAGAAGGCGCTCGCAGGGCTGCGCGCCGCCCACGCCGCGCTGCCGCCAGGCGGCGTGCTGCTCGTCGCAGAACCCATGGCGGAAACGCCTGGCGCCGAAGCGATCGGCGACGCCTATTTCGGCTTCTATCTGCTCGCCATGGGCAGCGGCCGCCCGCGCCGACAAGGCGAAATGACGCAGCTCCTCCAGAGCGCCGGTTTTGAACGCGTTCGCTTCCTCAAATCGCCACGCCCGCTCTTCGCCAGCGTGCTGACCGCGCGTCGAGTGTAATATTTACTTGACGCCACAATATGTCATTATAGACTGACGATCGCTCCAGAATATGGCGCGGCGGGTGCGCGAAAGGTCGATGATGTTGGAAACGCTGGCCATCGTCCTTGAACAGCCCCGCCGGCTGGCGTTGAGCCGCTTGCCGCTCGATGCGCCCGGCGCCGACGACGTCGTCGTCGAAACCGCGTGGAGCGGAATCAGCACCGGCACCGAGCGGCTTCTCTATAGCGGGCGCATGCCCGACTTCCCCGGCATGGGATATCCGCTCGTCCCCGGCTACGAGACAGTTGGCGAAATCGTCGAAGCTGGTCCCGAGAGCGGCTACAGCGTCGGCCAGCGCGTCTTTGCGCCGGGCGCGACCTGCTATGGCGCCGTTCGCGGATTATTTGGCGGCGCCGCTTCGCATCTCGTCGTCAAAGGTTCTCGAGTCGCCGCCATCCCAAGTGAACTTGGCGACAAAGGCGCGCTTCTCGCCCTTGCGGCGACCGCGCAGCACGCGCGCGGCGATGTCGCAACGCAAGGCGCCGAACTGATCGTCGGCCATGGGGTTCTCGGACGACTGCTCGCGCGTCTTTCCGTCGTCGCCGGAGGCGCGCCGACCGTATGGGAGCGCAATCCGCTACGCGCGGATGGCGCCGACGGCTATTCCGTCACGACGCCTGAGGAAGATCAGCGCCGCGACTATCGCGTCATCTATGACGTGAGCGGCGATCCGACGATCCTCGACGCTCTGATCGCGCGTCTTGCGCCCGGCGGCGAAATCGTTCTCGCGGGTTTCTACGAGCGTCCTCTCGCCTTCGCTTTCCCGCCGGCCTTCATGCGCGAAGCGCGCCTGCGCGTCGCGGCTCAATGGCGCCCCGGCGATCTTGCGACCGTCATTCGTCTTGTCGAAGACGAGCGTCTTTCGCTCGACGGGCTGATCACGCACCGGCGCTCTGCGCGGCAGGCGGAGGACGCCTATCCGGTCGCCTTCGACGATCCGCGCTGTCTCAAGATGGTCCTCGATTGGAGAGCGGCAGCATGAATTACGCGCAAGGCTTCCTCACGGCCGCCGAACTCGCCAGTCCTCCCACGCATCTTCTGCGCGAGGAAGCCGCGATCGAGCCGGACCCCGCGCCGGCGACAGCGACGAAAGAGACGCAGATCATCGCGATCTATGGCAAGGGCGGCATCGGCAAGAGCTTCACGCTCGCCAATCTCTCCTACATGATGGCGCAGCAGGGAAAGAAAGTGCTGCTCATCGGCTGCGATCCGAAGAGCGACACGACATCGCTGCTCTTTGGCGGGCGCGCCTGTCCGACGATCATCGAAACCTCGACGAAGAAAAAGCTCGCCGGCGATCAGGTCGCGATCGGCGACGTGTGCTTCAAGCGCGACGGCGTCTTCGCGATGGAGCTCGGCGGACCCGAGGTCGGCCGCGGCTGCGGGGGACGCGGCATCATTCATGGGTTCGAGCTTCTGGAAAAACTCGGGTTCCATGAATGGGGCTTCGATTACGTTCTGCTCGACTTTCTCGGCGACGTCGTGTGCGGCGGCTTCGGCCTGCCGATCGCGCGCGACATGTGCCAGAAGGTCATCGTCGTCGGCTCGAATGATCTGCAGTCGCTCTACGTCGCCAACAATGTCTGCTCCGCGGTGGAATATTTCCACAAACTCGGCGGCAATGTCGGCGTCGGCGGTCTCGTCATCAACAAGGACGACGGAACCGGCGAGGCGCAGGCCTTTGCGCAGGCCGCCGGCATTCCGATTCTCGCCTCGATTCCCGCGGACGACGACATTCGCCGCAAGAGCGCGAATTACGAAATCATCGGCCGGCCGGACGGACGCTGGGGCGCGCTCTTCGCCGAACTTGCCGCCAATGTCGCCGATGCAAAGGCGAATCGCCCCTCGCCGCTGACGCAAGACGAACTGCTCGGGCTTTTCTCCGGCGACTCGGTCGGGCGCGACGTCGTGCTCGAGCCTGCGACGCCGCAGGACATGTGTGGCGGCGCGCTGGCGCAGAAGCCTTCCCTCGAAGTCGTCTACGAATCGATCTGAGAGGAAGAAGATGGACGATTTCGCCTCTCACCGGACATCTCAGTCGCCCGCGCTTCCCCTCGAGGGAGAAGATCGTTCGGCGGGCGCCGGCGATGTCGCAAATGTGAGAGGCGACGTCAATCTTGCGGCGGCGCAGGCGGACGGTATCGGCTGTCATGCCGGAAAGGAGACGCTGCGGTCAGCCGCGGAAGCCGCTGGCATGAGCGACACGCTTGGCCAATACGCAAAGGACTATCCACAAGGCCCGCATGATCAGCCCCAGAGCATGTGTCCCGCCTTCGGTTCGCTGCGCATCGGCCTGCGCATGCGCCGCACGGCGATGGTGCTTTCTGGCTCCGCCTGCTGCGTCTATGGGCTCACCTTCACGTCGCATTTCTACGGCGCGAAGCGCACCGTCGGCTATGTGCCGTTCAATTCGGAAACGCTCGTCACCGGCAAACTGTTCGAGGACATCCGCGAGTCAGTTCACGCGCTCGCCAAGCCTGAGGATTACGACGCGATCGTCGTGATCAACCTCTGCGTGCCGACGGCGTCCGGCGTGCCGTTGCGTCTGCTGCCGAAAGAGATCAACGGCGTGCGCATCATCGGCATCGACGTGCCGGGTTTCGGCGTGCCGACTCACGCCGAAGCGAAAGACGTGCTCGCCGGCGCGATGCTGCGCTTTGCGCGGCTCGAGGCGGAGCGCGGACCGGTTCAAGCGCCGCGCGCGCCGCGCGCCGACAAGCCGACAGTGTCATTGCTCGGCGAAATGTTCCCCGCCGATCCGATGCAGATCGGCGCGATGCTCGATCTGCTGGGACTCGCCGCGGGCCCTGTGACGCCGACGCGCGAGTGGCGCGAACTCTATGGGGCATTGGACTGTGCCGCCGTCGCGGCGATCCACCCGTTCTACGCCTCCTGCGTGCGTGAATTTGAAGCTGCGGGGCGCAGCGTCATCGGCTCCGCGCCCGTCGGCCATGACGGAACGGCCGCCTGGCTCGAGGCGATCGGCGGCGCCTGCAATGTCGCGCGCGAAACGGTCGACGCGGCGAAAAATCGCTTGCTGCCGGCGATCAAGGCCGCCTTGTCGGCGACGCCGATCACGGGCCGCGTGACGCTGTCCGGCTATGAAGGCTCCGAGCTTCTCGTCGGACGCCTGCTTGTCGAATCCGGCGCCGATCTGCGTTATGTCGGCACGGCCTGCCCGCGCACGCGCTTTTCCGACACCGATCGGGAATGGCTCGAGGCGAAGGGCGTGCATGTGCAGTTCCGCGCCTCGCTCGAACAGGACTTCGCCGCCTTCGACGAATTCAAGCCGGATCTCGCCATCGGCACGACGCCCGTCGTGCAGAAGGCGAAACAGAATTCGACGCCGGCGCTCTATTTCACCAATCTCATCTCAGCGCGTCCGTTGATGGGCGTCGCCGGCGCCGGTTCGCTTGCGAAAGTCATCAACACGGCGATCGCCAATCGCGCGCGCTTCGACGCGATGAATGACTTTTTCGAAGGCGTGGGGTCAGGATTCGCGGCGGGCATATGGCAGGACGTTCCGCGCGATCGTCCGGAGTTCCGCAAGAAGCAGCGCGCGAAACTGGCGGCGAAGCCCATCGAGGAGATGGGTGCATGCTAGTCCTCGACCACGATCGCGCCGGCGGCTACTGGGGCGCCGTCTATGTCTTCACGGCGATCAAAGGCCTGCAGGTCGTCATCGACGGTCCGGTAGGCTGCGAAAACCTCCCCGTGACGTCGGTGCTGCATTACACCGACGCACTGCCGCCGCACGAGCTGCCGATCGTCGTCACCGGACTGGCGGAGGAGGAGCTCGGCCGTCATGGCACCGAGGGCGCGATGAAACGCGCCCATGCGACGCTCGATCCGGAATTGCCGAGCGTTGTCGTCACCGGATCGATCGCCGAGATGGTCGGCGGCGGGGTGACGCCGGAAGGCACAGGGATTCAGCGCTTCCTGCCGCGCACCATCGATGAAGATCAGTGGCAGTGCGCCAACCGCGCCATGAGCTGGCTCTGGAGCGAATATGGCGTGAAGAAGGGCAGAGCGCCGAAGCGCAAGGAGCGCGCGGCCGGCGAGAAGCCGCGCGTCAACCTCATCGGCCCCTGCTATGGCGTGTTCAACATGCCGTCCGATCTCGCCGAGATGAAACGTCTCGTCGAAGGAATCGGCGCCGAAATCAACATGGTCTTTCCGCTCGGCAGCCATATCGCCGACACGCCTAAACTCGCCGACGCCGACGTCAACATCTGCATGTATCGCGAATTCGGCCGCCAGCTGTGCGAGGCGCTGGATCGTCCCTATCTGCAGGCGCCGATCGGACTGCACAGCACGACGAAATTCCTGCGCAGGCTCGGCGAAGAGCTGGGGCTCGATCCCGAGCCGTTCATCGAACGCGAGAAGCACACGACGATCAAGCCGCTCTGGGATCTGTGGCGTTCGGTGACGCAAGATTTCTTCGGCACCGCCAGCTTCGGCATTGTCGCGACCGACACCTATGCGCGCGGCGTGCGGCATTTTCTCGAAGACGAAATGGGTCTGCCCTGCGCCTTCGCCATCAGCCGGCGCCCGGGCGAGAAGACCGACAACGCCGCCGTGCGCGCAGCGGTCAAGGGCGCGGCGCCGCTCGTTCTCTTCGGCAGCTACAATGAGCGCATGTATGCGGCGGAAGCCGGCGGACGCTCGATCTATATCCCCGCGTCTTTTCCGGGAGCGATCATCCGGCGCCACGTCGGCACGCCCTTCATGGGATATTCGGGCGCCGTCTACCTCGTGCAGGAAGTCTGCAACGCGCTGTTTGACGCGCTCTTCAACATTCTGCCGCTCGGCACTGAACTCGACAAGGTCGACCCGACGCCGGCGCGTCTGCACCGCGAGATCGCCTGGGACGATTCCGCAAAATCGATGCTCGACGAACTCGTCGAGGCGACGCCGGTGCTGGTGCGCATTTCCGCGGCAAAGCGGCTGCGCGACGCCGCTGAACGCGCGGCGCGCAGCGCCGGCGAAGACATGGTCACGGCGGCGCGCGTCGAAAGCGCCCGCGATCTCGTTATGGAGGGCCGTGGCGCATGACCCTGCGCGACCATCCCGCTCTGACATTCGTTCCCGCATGGAAGGAGAAGCCATGAGTTCCGCGATCTATTCGACGAAAGGTCTTCGCGCGACGGAATTCAAATTCCAGCTGCTGCTCGGCCTGCTCTTCCCGATTCTTCTCGTGATGACGGCGGCGCAGCGCCTTCTCTTCCACGCGCGAGAGCACGGCGACGCCCCCCGGGCTTCGGTGATGGCCGAAGCGCGCGAGAACATGCTGACGGTGATCTCCTACGCCATGATTGCGCGCGCGATGTTGCAGAGCTTCGCCCGGGATAACCGGGCGGAACGCCTGTCGTGACTAGAAAGTCGCGATGCTTCCGCCGCGTAAGGCGTGCGCGGCAATCGTAACGGAGGTCAACATATGGCCATCGACAAAGAAAGGAGTTCTCTGTCGGGTCTGACAGAGGCAGAGGCTATCGAATTCCATAGCCTCTTCGTCAAGAGCTTCCTGATCTTCACCTTCATCGCGATCATCGCGCATGTGCTGGTGTGGTTCTGGCGGCCTTGGTTGCCGGGTCCCAAGGGCTACGCTCTGCTCGACGGCGTGACAAACGTCGCTCACGCGGCGCTGTCGCTCCTCGGCTGATAGGAGATCGGCATGCACAAAATATGGCTGCTTTTCGATCCGCGTCGCACGCTGGTCGCGCTGTTTACCTTCCTGTTCACGCTGGCGCTGCTGATTCATTTCATTTTGCTCAGCACCGACCGCTTCAACTGGCTGGAAGGTCCGCGGCCGGCGCGCACGGGACAGATCGAACAGACGATTCCCGGCGGTCCCCCCGCCGCGTTCGGCTGATCGACGACGCACATCACGCGCTGCGGACGGACGCGTTTCGCTTCCGCCCGCGGACGCAACACATTTAACGGCATCCGAGGGAGGCGCGGCCATGGCCATGCTGAGTTTCGAAAGAAAATATCGCGTGCGCGGCGGCACGCTCATCGGCGGCGACCTCTTCGATTTCTGGGTCGGGCCCTTTTACGTCGGCTTCTTCGGCGTCACCACGATCATCCTCTCGACGCTCGGCACGGCGTTGATCATCTGGGGCGCGGCGATGGGCCCGACCTGGAACATCTGGCAGATCAACATCGCGCCGCCCGACATCAAATACGGTCTCGCGCTCGCGCCGCTGAAGGAAGGCGGGCTCTGGCAGATCATCACCCTTTGCGCAACCGGGGCGTTCGTCTCATGGGCGCTGCGCCAGGTCGAAATCTGTCGCAAGCTCGGCATGAACTATCACGTGCCCGTCGCATTCGGCTTCGCGATCTTCGCCTATGTGTCGCTCGTCGGCATCCGACCGCTGCTGCTCGGCGCCTGGGGCTACGGCTTCCCCTACGGCATCATCAGCCATCTCGATTGGGTGTCGAACACCGGCTACCAATATCTGCACTTCCACTACAATCCTGCGCATATGATCGCGGTGTCGTTCTTCTTCGCGACATGCTTCGCGCTGTCCCTGCACGGCTCGCTGGTGCTTTCCGCGACCAATCCGGGCAAAGGCGAGGTCGTCAAGTCGCCCGAGCACGAAGACACGTTCTTTCGGGACGCGATCGGCTACTCGATCGGCACGCTCGGCATTCATCGGCTCGGCCTGTTCCTCGCGGTTTCCTCCGCCTTCTGGAGCGCGGTGTGCATGATCATCAGCGGCCCGTTCTGGACTCGCGGCTGGCCCGAGTGGTGGAACTGGTGGCTCAATCTTCCCGTCTGGCGCTAACGCGTAAGGGAGACGACCCGTGGCCTATTATCAGAACATCTTTACGCAGATTCAGGTCCGAGCCGAGGCGCCCGACCCGGGCGTCCCGGTTCCCGGAATGAAGCGAACGAGCTATGCGACGTTTTCGCATCTGCTCGGACGCATTGGCAATGCGCAGATCGGGCCGATCTATCTCGGCTATCTCGGAACGTTGTCGCTCGTCTTCGGATTCATCGCCTTCGAGATCATCGGCCTCAACATGTGGGCCTCGGTGAACTGGGATCCGGTGCAGTTCGTCAGGCAATTGCCATGGCTGGCGCTCGAGCCGCCGAAACCACAATATGGCATCAAGATCTTCCCGCCGCTCAGCGAAGGCGGCTGGTGGCTGTTCGCCGGCTTCTTCCTGACCTCCTCCGTGCTGCTGTGGTGGTGGCGCATGTATCGCCGGGCGCGTGCGCTTGGTCTCGGCACGCACACCGCATGGGCCTTCCTCTCGGCGATATGGCTCTATCTCGTGCTGGGCTTCATCCGTCCGCTGCTGATGGGCAGTTGGAGCGAGGCCGTGCCTTTCGGCATCTTCCCGCATCTTGATTGGACGGCGGCCTTCTCGATCCGCTACGGCAATCTCTTCTACAACCCGTTCCACATGCTTTCGATCGCCTTCCTCTACGGATCGGCGCTGCTGTTCGCCATGCATGGCGCGACAATTCTGGCGGTCGGCCGCTTCGGCGGCGAGCGCGAGATCGAGCAGATCCTCGATCGCGGCACGGCCTCGGAGCGCGCGGCGCTGTTCTGGCGCTGGACGATGGGCTTCAACGCAACGATGGAGTCGATCCATCGCTGGGCGTGGTGGTTCGCCGTGCTGTGCCCGTTGAGCGGCGGCATTGGCATTCTTCTCACCGGCACGGTCGTCGACAATTGGTATCTCTGGGGCGTCATGCATGGCATCGCGCCGGAATATCCCCATGTCTTCGCGCCGGTCGTCGATCCCGCGCTCGCTCCAGGAGGCGCGCCATGAGACTGGCTTTTTCTCTCCTCGGCATCGTGGTGGCGTCGATGCTGACGGTCGCCATGCTGTTCACCCCCGGCTGGGTTCGCCCGCCGATCATCGGCGTGCAGACCGGCTACCGCGGCACCGGCCAGGACCAGCTCATCAGCGCGCAGAACAAGCGCATCCTTGAAGCCGCCAACGCGCTGCCGGCGCCGATCGACAGGGCGTCGCCTTCGGGCGAGCGTGCGACGGCCACATACAAGAATGTGAAAGTGCTGACCGACCTCAGCACGGATGAGTTCAACCGCCTGATGGTCGCCATCACCCAATGGGTGTCGCCCGAACAGGGCTGCGCCTATTGTCACACCGACGATCTTGCCGACGACAGCCTCTACACCAAGGTCGTCTCGCGGCGCATGATCGAGATGACGCGCGACATCAACAAGGACTGGACGTCGCATGTCGGCGACGTCGGCGTGACGTGCTACACCTGTCACCGCGGCCAGCCCGTGCCCAAGGAGGTCTGGTATGAAAATCCGGGCAGGCCGCATGCCGGCGGCATGGCGGCGCATAATTATGGCTTCGGCCATCCGTCCACATCGAATGGAACGACGGCGCTTCCCATCGACCCCTTCACGCCGCATCTTCTTGGCGACGACAGCATCCGGGTCGAAGGAAAATCCGCCTTGCCGACGGGCCTGGGTGCCTCGATCCAGCAGACGGAGCAGAGCTACTCGCTTATGATGCACATGTCACAAGCGCTCGGCGTGAATTGCACCTTCTGTCATAACACCCGCGCATTTCTGGAATGGTCCCAGAGCGCGCCGCAGCGCTCGGTCGCCTGGAACGGATTGCAGATGGTGCGGGAGCTGAACGCCGTCTATCTCGAAACCCTGAAATCCGTCTATCCCGCCAACCGCTTAGGGCCGCTCGGCGACAACCCGAAAGCCAATTGCGGGACCTGTCATCAGGGCGTGAGCAAACCGCTTTACGGCCAAAGCATGTTGAAG
The DNA here is from genome assembly GCA_051061385.1 of Methylocystis sp. Classification (GTDB taxonomy): domain Bacteria; phylum Pseudomonadota; class Alphaproteobacteria; order Rhizobiales; family Beijerinckiaceae; genus Methylocystis. The sequence continues at coordinate 64,043 of JBPFDX010000040.1, read as the reverse complement.
GACTTCCCCGAACTCGGCGGCAGGGCTGCGCCCTGACCGTCGGCTCTTCGCCCGGCCGACAGTCACAGCGGCCGGGCGCTCTTCGAGCTCTTCAAAAAAAGAATGGTTAACAAGGATTTCAATTTCGGCGGTTTTGAGCTTTGCTTTCGTTTCGCTGAGCGCAAGCAGGGAGGATGACGCCGTGTGTTCGGTAGACAGCGCGTTGCAAGACGATTGCGTCAGGGTCGTTCAAAGGCAGGACGACGAAGGCGCTTATATGATTCGGATCGGAACCCTTGAGACGATCGTCACCATTCGACTGCGCCGGACATGGGGATCGCGCACGGCCTACCGCCTGAGTCACGCCATCAAGACGCCGCGTCAGCCGAGCCCCTATTGGAGCTGCGCGTCGGAGGCCGAGACGCCGGGAGACGCGTTGCGCAAGGCGATCAGCGGCTTCACCATGCACTATCGCAAGGCGGTCGGCGAAGGCTATGCGCCAGCCGAAGACTGGCTCGTTCCGGCAGGAAGCTAGAAGCGCGTCGTTATTGCCAGGAGCAGGAAGCGACAAAGCGATCTGGGGCCGCTTCATGGCGCTGGACTGCTTCGCGTCGCTAGCGATGACGCGCTTACCAGCGCACCTCGAAAACGCAGGCCGGCGCGCCGGTCGCTTCGCACTCGACTTCGGCGACGCTCAGAGTGGGACCCAGCATTTCCGCGAACACCCGCTCGAAGGTCGCGGCGAAATAGGCGCAGGCCGGCGTTTCCGTGTGGAGCCCTTTGCAGATCGGCGAACCAGCGATGCGTAGACGCAGATGCGGCGAAAATTCATAGGAGAATTCGCCGCTTCCTGAGAATGTCCAGGCGTGGCGCGCAATCGCCGCCGCGAGAATGCGCGCCGCGAGCGGACGCGGCGTGACTTTCAGCATGCGCTGCGCAAGAGGGGGAATGCGGTTGGCGAGCAGATAATCTCCCGTGCGTCGTCCCGCTTCGCGAGAGACCTCGGCGGCTTGCGCCTCGCCGAGCCGGCCGATCGCCGCGCGATGCAGCCGCGCGACATCGTCTTCAGGCGTCATATGCGTCGGCGGCGCCGCCAGATAGCGCGCGAGGCCCGCATCGCCGAAAATCTCCTGGCGCAACCGTTCGCCGCAGATGGCGGACAGCGCCGCCGCCATCTGCGTGATGGCGTTTGGTCCGATCAGGCCAACTCCGATCGAGCCAAGTCGCATCTTCTCGGCTTCAGTGTGCGCGATGCTCATGCGGCGCCGCCGGTTCGCGCAGGACGACCGAGTCGAGCGGCGCTTCGTCCAGCTCCTCGGCGAGCTGTTCCTTGCCGCCGCCGCAGGCCATCGCCTGCGCCGCTTCATGCATGGTGCTGGCGGGACGCTTATGTGTGACCTGCCATTCGACGTCCTCGTCCGCCGCGCGCTGGCGTGTCGCATCGAAGTTGAATTTCACCTTGGAGCGCGACTGCGGTCCCCAATAGTCGACCTTGCCGAGATCGTAGAATTTGCGCTCGAAGCCCGCTTTGAGGAACGCCTTGAGGCAGCCCAGGAGATAGCGTCGGCGTTGTCCGCTGCCCGCCCAGGGATAGGAGAAAAAGGCCTTCTTCATGTAGAAGCGGCGGTAGTTGTTCATCACCCGGTCGAGCAATTCGCCGCGATCCATCGCCTGCGGTTTGATGATCGGCGTGACGAAATTGTATTTTTCATAGTCGAAGATCTCGACCTTGTCGCCGAGCTCCTTGAAGAGATCGGAGAAGGGCCAGGGCGTATACATCGACCAATTGGCGAGGTCAGGCTTCCAGTCCTGCGCCATGCGATAGGTCTCTTCCAGCGTCTCCGCCGTCTCGTTTTCGAGCCCGACGATGAATTGCGCCTCGACGACGATGCCGGCGTTGCGCAACAGCTCGACCGCCTTCTTGTTTTGCGCGACGGTCGTCTCCTTGTTGAAGAGATCGAGCTTCAATTGCGCCGCCGCCTCGGTGCCGAGCGAAACATGGATCAATCCGGCTTTGCGGTAGAAGGGCAGCAGTGCTTCATCGCGCAGAATGTCGGTGACGCGCGTATTGATGCCCCAGAGGATTTCGAGCTTGCGGTCGATCAGCTCCTGACAGAAGGCGACGAATTTCTTTTTGTTGATGGTCGGCTCCTCGTCCGCGAGGATAAAGAAGCCGACGCCGTGATCGCGCATCAGCGTTTCGATCTCGTCGACGACCTTCTTCGGATCGCGAATGCGGTAGTCGCGCCAGAATTTCCACTGACTGCAGAAGCTGCAAGTAAAGGGACAGCCGCGCGCCATGTTGGGAATAGCGACCTTCACGCCGAGCGGAATGTAAGTGTATTTGTCCCAGTTGAGCAGGCCCCAGTCGGCGACGATGGAGTCGATGTCCTTCACCGTCGGCGCGGCGGCGGTGGCGATCACCTGGCCATCCGCCGCATAGGCAAGGCCTTTGATCTCGTCGCGCCGCGCCGGCCATCCGCCCTCGTCGATGGCGCGCACAAGATCGACGATGATCTCCTCGCCTTCGCCGCGCACGATCGCGTCGATCCACGGCGCTTCGGCAAGCACCTGGCGATACATGAAGGTCGCATGGACGCCGCCGAGCACCGCGACGGCGCTTGGCGCCGCCTCCTTGGCGATCTGCAGCACGCGCTCCGCCTTGTAGATCGACGGCGTGATCGAGGTGACGCCGACGACGTCAGGCGCATAATCGGCGATTGCTTCGCGCAAATCCTCTTCGCCGATGTCGAAGGTCATCGCGTCGATGAATTTGATTTCGGCGTAGCCTGCCTTTTTGAGCGCGCCGGAAAGATAGGCCACCCAGGCCGGCGGCCAGTTGCCGGCGATTTCGGCGCCGCCGGAATGATAATTCGGATGGATGAAAAGGATGCGCATCGCATTTCCCTTTCTCGGCGATTGTCAATCTAGCTAAGCGTAAAGCAAGTTGGACGCTTTGCAATGGCGATTGACACTTTCGTGCATCAAGAGCCGCGACCGATCGCCTCACGGCGCCTGAACGGCCAGCCGCTCGAGTTCCTGGCGACCCATGTCCTGTCGTTCCGACCCGTCCCAAATCTGAAAAATCAGCCTCGCGTGCGCCTCGGGCGCTTCCTCATGCGCCAAATGGCCGAGGCCGCCGATTTCAAAGACGCGGGCGTTCGGCAGACGCGCCGCGATCTTGAGCGCGCTCTGCGGCCGCACCGCGCGGTCATTGGCGCCGACGATCATGGCGAGCGGCGTTGCGAGGCGCGGCAGATCACGATTGAGCGTATGCAGATCCCAATGCGCCATCATGCCGAGCGCGCCTTCGACATGCGCCGGATTGCTCATAAGTCTGGCGTAAAGATCGACGCCGCGCGCATCGATCCTGGAGCCGACGCCGGTGAGAAGCCGCGCGACGGCGGCGCGGTCGGCCGACCAGGCGAAATAGCGGGGCGCGAACGGGTTGAGGAACAACGCCTTGGCGAGCGATGGCAGCACATGGCTGGCGACGCCGCCAAATGGCGCAAAGGCGCCATTGAGCGAGACCATCAGAGTTGGCGCGATCGCCTTGTCGAGGACGAGCCGGGCGAGAACCGCCGCGCCGGCGGAGTGACCGATGGCGATCTCGGGCGCGGCGCCGAGCGTGCGCAGCAGGCTCGCGATCGCCTTGGCCATGCCGGGCAGCGACTGAGTCGATGCGCCGCGCGACGACGAAAAGCCGTGGCCGGGGAGATCGGGCGCGATCACGCGAAAACGCGACGCAAGCAGCGGCGCGAGGTCGCGATAGGAATGCGTCGAGGCGCCAGCGCCATGCAGCAGCAGCAGCGGCGGACCCTCTCCCAGGATCTGCACATGCCAGGAGACGCCGCCGGCCTCGAGCATTCGGCTCGCCGCTCGGTTCGGCCAGTCGGCGCCATCCAGCTCAAGAGAAAGACGGCCGGCGGGCGCGAAGAATTGCGGGAAGATCACGGTCCCGGAGCGGCGGCGCGCACCGCTTGCGAAAGCATCGCCGCCTGTGCGATCGGCATTTTGAGATAGCGGCCGTTCATCGCCTCGGCGATTTTGCGCGTCGGCGCGTCGGCGCGCGTCGCCCCGGGCGCTGAAGAGTCGATGGCGAGCGCGGACAGTCCCAGACCGCGAAGGCGCCGCGCGGCGTCGAGCGCATCGTCAAGCGCTTGCGTGCGACCCGGCGCGCCCGTGCGGTCGATATTGCCGCGACCGTCGGTGAGCAGCACCAGGAGCGGCGTCTGGCCCTTGCGCTTGACGCTTTCGGCTAGCGCGCAGGCCGTGTCGAGCCCATGCGCCAGCGGCGTGCCGCCGCCGCCCGGCAGCGCAGCCAGCAGACGCTTGGCGCGCGCCAGCGAACGCGTCGGCGGCAGCAGGACTTCGGCGCTTTTGCCGCGGAAGGCGACGAGCGCGACGCTGTCGCGCCGCACATAGCAGTCGGCGAGCAGCAGTTCGATCGCGCCCTTCACTTCGCCCAGTCGCTGCATGGCGGAGGAGCCCGAGGCGTCCACCACGAAAATCGCGGTGGTTTCGCGACGCTCGCGAAACCGCGTGATGCGAAAATCATCGGCGCGCACGCGCACCGCGATGGACGCGTCGTCATCAGCCCGCGCACGGCGCAGACCTTGCCACGGCGCGGCGGCGCGCAGCGTTTCGATGAGGGCGAGTCGGCCTTCGCGCAGCGCGCCGCGCCTTGCGCTCAGCGGTCGTCCGCGCCGCGCGGACATGAGCGTGGCGCCGGATTTTCCGCTGCGCGCGGAGGGCGCGCGGGGCAGCGCGCCGGTCTCGAGCCGCGCCAGGAGATCAGCAGGCATAGCGGCGCGCGCCGCGGCGACGACGACTTCATCGAGCGATTGCGCCGGCTGCAGCTGCGCATCGTCGTTCTGCGCATCGACGTCTTCTGTCGTCGGGCGGTTCTCTTCCGACGCCTCTTGGGGAACGGCGTCGTTTTCTTCGATCGTCGGCGCGCAGGTGGCGCGCGGCGCGAAGACGAAAGCCGCCGCCTCGGCGAGGTCTTCGTCGTCGACCTCGTCGGCGCCGCGCAGCGCGCAGCAGGCGCGGGCGACGCGCAACGCGAGCAGTGGCGCGCGCAAGGATATAACCCCCAGCCGGGCGGCGGCCGCGACCAGCGCGTCGATCGCCTCCCGCGGCGCGTTAATCGAGCGCAATCGCTGACGCGCCGTCGCGACCTGCGCGGCGCTGACGTTGGGCTTTCCGATCTCGTGATGGCCAATCGCGGCGAGGTCGAGATGGAAAGCGAGGCGGTCGAGCAGCGTCTGCGGCGGCCGCTCGTCGTCGTCGCGTCCTTCGTCAAGAGCGACGACCCCGATGCGCGCGCGCTGGCGCGCCGACAGACCGTCGCGCGCGAGTTCGATCTCGCCGGCGTCGAGCGCCGCCGCGACGCGCGCCGCCGTCGCGCCGCCGAGCCGCTCGGCCATGGCGAGCACGACGATTCCGCCGTCCGCCTGCGCGAGGAGACCGGTTTCGGCGATCGGCCGGCCGGCGCGCAGCGTCGCGGTCAGATCAAGTCCGCCGAGGAGGCGGTCGTCGGCGATGGAGAGCGGCGCGCGGCGCACCGGCGCGCCGCTGGGGAGATAGTCGCGCAGCAGGGCGAGCCAGGCGTCGCGCGCGGGGCCGGGCGGCGCGCGCAGCGACACGCCGGAACATGATGGATCGGCGGCGAACAGCGCCGCGGCGCGGCTGGCGCGCGCCCAGCCGGCGGGTTCGCCGGCGCCGCTCATGCGCCGAAGATTTCGTCGACGGCGCGCGCGACGCGCGCTCCCGAGCCGCTGTCGTCGAGCGGGTTGCGCCGCAGCCGATGGCCGAGCGCGAGCGGCGCCACGCGCCGCAGCTGTTCGTCGCTGACGCGCGCCTCGCCTTCGAAGCTCGCGAGCGCGCGGGCGGCGCGCAGCAGAGTCAGTTCGCCGCGCAGGCCGTCGACGCCAAGCGCGACGCAGAGCCTCGCCGCTTTCTCGAGCGCGTCGTCAGACGCCTCGACGACGGCATTGCGTTCGCGCGCCGTAGAAATTCGGCGCCGCAACTTGTGCTCTTCGACGGACCAGGCCTTGGCGAAGCGCGCCGGATCGCGTTCGAAGGCGTCGCGGCGGCGCACGACTTCGATCCGGGTCGGAATGTCCATTGGCGTCTTCACCTCGACGGCGAGGCCGAACCGGTCGAGAAGCTGCGGCCGCAGCTCGCCTTCTTCCGGATTGCCGCTGCCGATCAGGACGAAGCGCGCCGGATGGCGCACGCTCAATCCCTCGCGTTCGACGACATTCTCCCCGGACGCGGCGACGTCGAGCAAAAGATCGACGAGGTGATCTTCGAGAAGATTCACTTCGTCGATGTAGAGAAAGCCGCGGTTCGCGCTGGCGAGCAGTCCAGGTTCGAATGACTTTTCGCCCCGGGTCAGCGCCCTTTCGAGATCGAGCGCGCCGACGACGCGATCCTCGGTGGCGCCGAGCGGCAGATCAATGACCGGCGCCGCGCGCAGCGTCGTCTTGACCGCGCCCTGCGCCGCGCGCTTTTTGCATCCGTCGCACAGCGCGGCGGTCGCGGAGGGATCGCAATTATAGGCGCAGCCGACGACCGCGCGTATCGGCGGCAGCAGGCGCGCCAACGCCCGCACCGCCGTCGATTTGCCGGTTCCCCGATCGCCAAACGCCAGCACGCCGCCGATGGACGGATCGATCGCGGCGATCACGAAGGCGAGCTTCATGTCGTCCTGGCCGACGATGGCGGTGAAGGGAAATGGCGCCTGTGAATCGGGCCACGAGAACGGCTGCGCCGCGAGGCCGTCCGAAGGTTGAACGCGGCGCGCGTCCACCGCGCGCGACGTTGTTCGTGGGAGCTTGACCGGAAGCGACGACATGCTCGGCCCTTTTGGCTTGACGCGGGTAGCTGGCCTGACGCGCCGTGTGTCATGCTAAATTGACACTTTTGGCGCCTCCGCGCAAGCGCACATGACGGATTCAGTCAAAAATCGCGCAAATTTCGCGGCGCAGGCGTAGTATTCTGCAGCGCGGGGGTCCATTCTGTAAGATGCGCTGAACGAAACGGGGGCTCGGTTGATGTCTGCTGGCGGCAACGCCGGACGCTGTGGGGGCTCGGAGCGCGCGCTGGCGCGCGCCGTAGACGACCCATGCGGGATCGGCCATGCACGATAGGTCTGAAGCCGGCCCCGATCTGACGCTGACCCTCGACCAGGACGGCGTCATCAAGAACGTCGTCATGGCGAAGTCACTGGCGCAGGAGCCCCTCGACGCGTGGCTGGGCAGGCGCTGGGGCGACATGATGGAGCCGGCGATCGACGACGTCGCGCTGCAGAAGATCGAGGACGTGCGGCTGCACGGCGATTCCTCCTGTTTTCGCGTGCGCCAGCGCTTTCCCAGCGGCCGCGAGCTAGCAATGGAGTACACGACCTTCAGCCTCGGCAAGAAGGCGGGCTTCGTCGCGATCGGCCGCAGCCTTGAGGCGATCAGCGAATTGCAGTCGCGTCTCCAGCTCGCGCAGGAGGCTCGCGAGCGCGACTACTGGAAAATGCGCGAGATCGAGACGCGCTACCGGACGCTGTTTGATGCGACCAGCGAGGCGGTGGCGCTGGTCGGCGTCGCAGATCTGCGCGTCGTCGACGCCAATCTCTGCGCGGCCAAGAACCTCGATCTCGCCCCCGGCGCGCCCTTCCTGCCTCGGCTCGAGGAACGCGACAGGCGCGTCCTCGACGACATGCTGGCGAAGACGCGCGAAGAAGGACGCGCGCCGGGCGTCGTGCTCCGCGTAGCGCCTTTTGGCGGACTGTGGAGCCTGCGCGCGTCGTTGATGAACGCGGAGTCCGGCGCGCTCTACCTGTGCCAGCTCGCCCCGATGCGCGAACTGAGCGGCGAAGCTGACAAATCCGACCGCCTCTCGATGAGGAGCTTCATCGATAGGATGCCGGAAGGCTTCGTCATCATCGACCGCGACGGCGTCGTTCAGACCGCCAATGGCGCTTTTCTCGATCTCGTGCAGATCGGATCGGAGGCGGCTGCGATAGGCCGCAAATTGATGCGTTGGCTTTCAAGCCCCGGCGCGGACGCCAATGTAGTGATTTCGCTCATTCAGAAGCACGGGGATGTGCGGCGCTTTCAGACGGCGATCGAAGGAGAGCTTGGACAGTCGACCGCCGTCGAGATTTCCGCCGTCGGCGACGACGCCTCTGAGCCGAGCTACTTCGGCTTGCTGATCCGCGATCTTGCCCATCAACGCGCGCAGGCGGCGGATTCTGCGCGGGCGGCGGCCGATGCGCCGTCGATGGTCGAGGATTTCGACAATCGCACGCTCGAGCAGATCGTCAAAATGACCACGGAAAGGATCGAGCGCAAAGCTATCGCGCGCGCCCTCGAACGGTTCCGCGGCAATCGCACCGCCGCCGCGCGCCACCTGGGTCTCAGTCGGCAGAGCCTGCACACAAAGCTAAAGAAATACGAACGAGAATAAACAAATCGCCCATACACTAGCCAGGCAGGGAGGCTAACGTCGTGACGCTCGATCCCGCCTCGCCAGCCTTCGGTCAGGCGAACCTTTCGAATTGCGAACGCGAGCAGATACATCTCGCCGGCTCGATTCAGCCGCATGGCGCGCTTCTGGCGATTCGCGAAGCGAACGGCGTCATTGTGCAGGAGAGCGGCAATGCGGCGGCCTTTCTGGGCTATCCGCGACCGCTGCGCGGCTCCCACCTGCGCAATCTTGGCGGCGACCTTTGGGACTTGAGCCGCCCGTACCTTGACCGCGCGAGCGACGCCATTCCCGTCGCGCTGCGGTGCATGGCCGGAACTCGGGGAGAACCGCTCAATGCGCTGTTGCATCGCGCGTCTCGCGGCGGCCTGATCGTCGAACTGGAGCATGCCGGACCCGTCGTCGACTATACGCTCGCAATCCAGCGGGGAGTCGATACGATTCTCTCGGCGTCGACGCTGCGCGCGCTTTGCGATTCCTGCGCGGGGATGTTTCGCGACTTGACGGGCTACGACCGCGTCATGGTCTACCGCTTCGACGACGAGGGTCATGGCGAGGTTTTTTCGGAGACGAGACGCCCAGAGCTCGAAGCGTTTCTCGGCAACCGCTATCCCGCCTCCGACATTCCGCATATCGCGCGACGGCTATATGAGCGCAATCGCGTTCGGTTGCTCGCAGACGTCGGTTACACGCCCTCGGCGCTCGAACCGCGTCTTTCGCCTCTCACGGGCGAAGAACTCGATATGTCGATGTGCTTCCTGCGCAGCGTGTCTCCCATCCATATCCAATATCTGCAGAACATGGGCGTCGCCGCCACGCTGGTCGTGTCGCTCATGGTCGGCGGAGATCTGTGGGGCTTGATCTCCTGTCATCATTATTCGCCGCGTCTCATCCATTTCGAAATGCGCGCCGTCTGCGAGCTGCTGGCCGAAGTCATGGCCACACGAATCGCGGCGCTGGAAAGTTTCGCGCAGGGCCAGGCTGAACTCTCGGTGCGCCGCCTGGAACAGCGGATGATTGAAAGCGTGACGCGCGAGGGGGACTGGCGGGGCGCGCTCTTCGACCGCGCGCGTTCGCTGTTGCTGCCGCTCGACGCGAGCGGCGCGGCGCTGCTGTTCGAAGGCAAGATTCAAACGGCAGGGGACGTGCCGGGTTCTGAAGAGATCCGCGCCTTGGGTCGGTGGCTGGAGGATCGCCTCCAGGAGGGCGTTTTCGCCACGTCCGCGTTGGCCTCGCAAGAACCCGCATTCACGCCGTTGATCGGCGTCGCCAGCGGCGTTATCGCGACGCGCGTTTCCAGCGAACCAGGCGAGTTGCTGATCTGGTTTCGCAAGGAGCGGGTGCGAACGGTGACCTGGGGCGGCAATCCGTTCAAGGCGCCCTCGGACGGCGACGACCCCAACGAACTCTCGCCGCGCCGTTCCTTCGCGCAATGGCATCAAGTCGTCGAAGGCACGTCCGATCCTTGGACCGCCGCCGATCGGGCGGCGGCGCGTCTGATCGGCGAAAGCGTCACAGACGTCGTGGCGCAGTTTCGTTCGCTGCGGATTCTCGTGGCGCAGGACCAGCTCCAACACGTCCTGCGACAGGTTCATTCCTCCAGTCAGCAGATCATCGTCGCGGGCGCCGACGGCGGCGTGCTCGAGGCGAATTCGGCTTTCAACCTGCTGCTCGGTCTCTCGCGACCGCTTCGTCATCTTGACGAATTGAGCGTCCATTTCGCTGATCCCGACGACGCGGAGAAAAGGTTGCGGGCGCTGCGCGAGAGCCGGACGCCCTGGCGCGGCGAAGCGCTGCTTCTCGACCGACATGGCGCAACACGTCCGATCGCCGTGCGCGCGGATCCCGTGCTGGCCTCGCGCGAGCGCGTTTTGGGATATGTCATTCTCTTCACAGACCTTGCGGAGCGCAGGGCGGCGGAAGCCGCCCGCCGGAATTTTCGCGACAATCTGGTCTTGAGCCAGAGGCGGCTCATGCGCCGCATCGACTCCAGCGCCGCGCTTGCGATTGAGAATGTGATGTCGAGCATCATCGACAATGCGCAACTCGCCGCGCTCGAAATCGCCGACGGTCTCGACACCGCCGGCATTCCCGAGACGCTGGAGAGCGTCCGGGCGTCTGTGGCCCGCGCCGCGGAGGTGCTTGAACAAATTTCGCTCGGCGCCTCAGACCGGCGCAACGCGCCTTCGGCTGCGAAAAGCTGCGGCGAAAAAAAATGACCAGCGATGGGTCGGTTCACAATGAACTGCGCGCCGCCACGCGGGCGATTCACCGGCGTCTGCATCGTCATCCCGGACTTGCCGCAGCAGCGCGCGGCGCGATCGATCTCGACGACTACCGTCAGCTGCTGAGCCGGCTTTACGGCTTTCACCGGGCCTTCGAGAATGTCTACGCCAGCGCCGCGCAGCGATTGCGACTGTTTGCCGGATCGCGCGCCGAGCTCATCGCGCTGGATCTCGCGGCGCTCGGAGCCATGCGCGCCGACATTTCCCGACTGCCGCTGTGCGCGATGCGTCAGCCTTCGGGCGAGCCTGCCGCGCTCGGGGCGCTCTATGTCGTGGAGGGCTCGGCGCTGGGCGGCGCGCTGATCGCGCAAGCGCTCGCGCCGGTCGTCGGCGAGGCGCGCCGTTTTTTTCTCGGCTGCCCGTCGCGGGGCGATATCTGGCCGGCGCTTTTGGCGCGCGTCGAAACGCTGTCGCCCGGGGCGCAGCGGGCCAGCGCCGTAGAAGCCGCCGTCGAGACGTTCCAGGTTTTCGAGGAATGGATGCGGGACTGGCGCGCGGCGCCGAGCTGCGTCGCGGGCCTGGCGATCGAGGAGAAGCGCGAGACTAAAGGCGGCGTTCCGCAATAGCGGCGCGCCCTGGCGCGCACGACTGACGCAGGACCAGCTTTTTCGCGAGAATGGTCGCGGTCGCCGCATCGGGCGCCGTTGCGTCGGCGCCGACCTGTGCGACCAGATTGGGATTGCGCTTGAAGAGCGGCCCGCCGACCATCACGCCGAGTTCGGCGTTGGCTGAAGATTCCCGCACCGCCTGAATCGTCCGCGCCAGCCTCTCCAAATCCGACTCGGCGCTCAGCGTGATCCCGAAGACGCCGAACCATTCGCCGGCCGAAACGCCGGCGACGTCTTCGGCTTCGAGATCCTTCTGGAGGCGGACGTCCCAGGCGGCGTTGCGCAGAAACACCGCGACCATGTCGACGCCAAAAACGTGTTTTTCGCCGGGCAGCGTCGCGAGCAGGGCGCGCTGTCGGGGATCGCACGCGGCCGGCTCGTCCACGCCGCCGAAGCGGCACATCAGCTTCTGCATCCGCGCGACGCCGAGCGTGACGTCGACGAAATCGCAGCGGTCTTCCTCCCAAAGCGCGCCGAGATGGCGCGCGGCTTCCGCGAGGAGGCCGACAAACAGCGTCTCGAGCGAATGGCCCCTGTCGCGCATCCTGTCGAAGAACACCGCCGATCCCTCGCCGTCGTCCCGTGTGAGGAGCGCGCCAAACGCTTCGATTTCTCCGGTCTCGAAGGCGTTTTCCGCCTCCTGCGCCGAAAGCGCGTGATGCATGAGCTGGAGACGCGGAACGATGTCGTCGAGGATGACGCAGGCGAGTCGCTCCCGCCGATCGTCGCGGTCCGAGCGCAGAAAATCGTTCCGCTCGGGCCATCCAAATTCATTCGTGCAGGAGGACGCGCGCGGCGGCGCGCGTCGCGCGGAAGCCGGGTCGAATTCCCCTAGATCGGTCATAAATTGGCCTCCCGGGCTGTCCGCGGCGATGGCTCGCCTGCGTGCAGCCCCGAAATCATCGCTCGCCGCGTCCCGACCTCGCCGAATGGACATCCCAAGCGCCGCATCTTGACAGCCATCCGGTTGCGGGCGAGCGGTCCCGCCTCGTATTTGATGGGAATGAAACGATTTTTCGCTTCTTTATTGCGCCTTTTCGGCTTGGGGCGGGCGTTCGCCTGCCGTGACGCATTGAAACGCACAATAATGCGATAGTAAAGCTTAATTGACGGTAGCTGCGCCGTATCGGTCGTTGTGTCATGCAGCACGGACACACCGGAGCATTCGCCAATGAGCTTTAGAATCCGCTTCCTATCGCGCCGCGCAGGGCAGCAGCGATGATGCGTTTGCGCGCGATTTTTTTTCTAGCGATCACAGCAGGCGCGGTGTTGATATCGCTGTGGCGCTTATCGGAATCCGAGGCCGGACTTTCGATCGAACATACTAAAGTCGGCGAAACGCCGGTGACGGTGATGCGCGCGAGCGACAGCCGGCCTGCGCCGGTCATCATTATCGCCCACGGCTTCTCCGGCTCACAGCAATTGATGGCGCCCCTCGCAACGACTCTCGCGCGCAGCGGCTATGTCGCCGTCACATTCGACTTCTCGGGACATGGCCGCAACCCGACGCCGATGCCGGGCGGCCTCGCCAAGCTCGAAACGAGCACGGCGGCGCTCCTCAACGATATCGACGAGGTCGTGCGCTTCGCGCGAACTCAGCCATGGTCTGATGGGCGCGTCGCGCTCGCCGGCCATTCGATGGCCACCGACCTTGTCGTGCGCTACGCCATCCGCGAGCCTGAGATCGCCGCCGTCGCGGCGCTCTCGTTTTTCGGCCAGGGCGTCACGCCCGAAAGCCCGAAGAATCTCCTCATCATCGACGGCGAATGGGAATCGCAGCGGTTGATTGACGCCGGCGCGCGCGTCGTTTCACAGACGGCCGGCGCGCCGGCGCAAGCAGGGGTCACTTACGGCGACATCGCTGGCGGAACCGGGCGCCGGCTCGTGATCGCGAGCGGCGTCGAACATATCAGCGTTCTCTACAGCCGCGACGCGATGCGCGAGACGCTCGGCTGGATGAACGCCGTTTTCGGTCGAGACGAGGCCGGCTATATCGACGCGCGCGGCCCCTGGCTGGCGCTGCTCTTTGCCGGTCTCATCGCCTTGATGCGCCCGCTCGCGCAATTGCTGCCGCAAGTGTCGTCCGCGCCGCTCGGCGCCGGTCTGCCCTGGCGGCGTTTCGCGCCGATCGCTGTCGCGCCCGCTCTGCTCACGCCGCTCATTCTCTGGAAAGCGCCGACGGATTTCCTGCCGATCCTGCTCGGCGATTATCTCGTCGTCCATCTTGCGGTGTATGGCGCGCTGATTTTTGTGGGGCTCGGGCTTGCGCAAGGCTGGCGCGCGGTTTTTCCGCGGCCGCGCTGGAGACCCTTGCTGATCGCGGCGGCCGCGCTCGCCGCCTATTACACGCTCGTCCTCGGCCTACCCCTCGACGCCTATGTCGTCTCTTTTCTGCCGACCGGCGTTCGCGGCCCGCTGATCCCGGCGATGTTCATCGGCTGCGCGTTCTATTTTCTCGCCGACGAGTGGCTGACGCGGGGACCCGGCGCGGCGCCAGGCGGCTATGCGTTCAGCAAATTCTGCTTCATCGCCTCGCTGGGCATCGCCGTCGCGCTCAATCCGAGGCGATTGTTCTTTCTTGTGATCATCGCGATCGTGATCGTCATCCTGCTGACGGTCTACGGTCTCGTCGGCGGATGGGTCTATGCGCGCACGCGCGATCCGCGCGTCTCGGCGCTGGGCGCGGCCTTCGGCCTCGCCTGGGCGCTCGCCGTCACCTTTCCGATCGTCGACTGACGCTCGGCGGGCGGCGACTCCCAGCGCAGCGCGAGATCGGCGAGATGCGCGACGAAGGCCACGGCGAGACTTGCGGCGATCGCCCACGAGGAATCGCCGGCGAGCGCGCAGCGCAGCGCCAGCAGCAGCGCCGCGCCGGCGAGCAGGTTGCAGAGAAAGCCGGCCGGCGGCGGCCCGCGCCGCCATAGACGGCGAAGGGCGAGCGCGCCGACGGCTTCGAAGACGATGAGCAGCAAAATCCAGTCGACGAGTCGGGGATCGACAACGGCGCTCATGTGGGTTCCGTCCGGCGTTTGGCGCTCGGCCAATAGGTTGTGAAGGGCTTGTTCAGTTCAACCATGCGCCAGTTGAGGAAGCCCGCGAAGCTGACCCAGGCGAGATAGGGCGCCAGCAATGCGGCCGCGGATGGCGAGATCGCGCCGACGGCGACGATGAGCGACACGATCGACAGCCATAGAAAGATGAGTTCGACCAGCGCCCAGTCGGGCCGCCGCAGCTTGAAGAAGAGCGGGCTCCAGGCGACGTTCAGCACGGCGTTGATCGCAAAGAGCGCCAAGAGCCAGAGGCGCGCGCCATCGTCCGGCGCCCGCTCCCAGGCGAGAACGCCGCTCGTCGCGGTCAGCAGAAAGATGAGCGTCCAGGCCGGGCCGAACAACCAGTTCGGCGGTCGCCAGCTTGGAAAGTTCAAGCCCTCGTACCAATCGCTGATCTCAGTGGCGAGACCGCCGAGCAGCGCGACGAGCGCAACGATCGCGGTGGCGACGGCGACCAGCGTCCAGCGATCGGCGGCGAGCGAGTCCATCATGGCGAGGCGAGCCTCAGGAGATGGGCGAGGTCCTTGAAGAAGATGCGCACATGCGCCATCGGATCCGCGCGCACGAGCTCCTTGTTCATATACGCCTCCCAGGTAAGGCGCTGAACGTCCGGATCCTTGCAGATGCTGACGAAGGCTTCGCGCAGCCGGTCGTTGCGATACCAGAAATGTTGCATGATCCCGAGGATGAAGAAGACCCGGCCGTGCAGCTTCATGAAACGTTTGCGCGCCGTCGACAGCGCGCGGGCGTCGCCAGCGCGCAGACATTCTTCGACGGAGTCGGCGGAGAGCCGGCCGCCGAGCATGGCGTAGTAAATGCCTTCGCCCGAGGCCGGCGCGACGACCCCCGCCGCGTCGCCGGCCAGAATGACGTCGCGGCCATTGTCCCAGCGTTTGAGAGGCTTCAACGGAATCGGCGCGCCCTCGCGCCGAACCGTCGAGGCGCCCGCAAGTCCCGTGTCGTCGCGCAAGTCGCGCACGGAGTTCTTCAGCGAAAAGCCCTTGTTCGCGCTTCCTGTTCCGACGCTCATCGTGTCGCCATGCGGGAAGATCCAGGCGTAGAAGTCCGGCGAGAGCGCGCCGCGATAATGAATCTCGCAGCGATCAGGATCGCTCTTTTCCGCGGGCGGCGTCTCGATCACTTCGTGATAGGCGAAGACGAAACGCGTCTTGTCGGCGCCGGGCACTTCCTGGCGGCCGATCTGGGAGAGCGCGCCGTCAGCGCCGATGACGAAGCGCGCGCGAAGCGTCCGCGGCTCGGATTCGCCCTTGGCGCGATAATGCAGGCGCACGACGCCGTCTTCGTCGCGCGTGATCTTTTCATAGGCGCCTGTCACGCGCGTCGCGCCGCAAGCGGCGGCGCGAGAGCGCAGCCACTCGTCGAATTCGCAGCGGTCGACCATGCCGACGAAACCGCCCTTGATCGGCATGTCGACGGCGACGCCTTTCGGAGAGATCATCCGGGCTGACGAGACGCGCGCCTTCAGCAGATGCTCGGGTATCGCGAAGTCGCGGATGAGCCGCGGCGGGATGGCGCCGCCGCATGGCTTGATGCGGCCGGCCTTGTCGATGAGCGCGACTTTGCGGCCGCGCCGCGCGAGATCATGCGCCGCGGTGGCGCCCGCGGGCCCGCCGCCGACAATGGCGACGTCAAAGAGCGCGTCCTCACTCATCAGCGTCTCCTTCAGGACTGCGCCGTCGCGACATGCGGCGGCAATGGCGCGCTCGCGAGCGCCGGCTGCGGCGCCGCTATTTTGCTCGCGAGCGCCGCGGAGACGACGAACAGCGCCGCCTCTCCAATAAAGACGAGCGAATAGGCCGCGAGCGGCGTCTCGACGACGAGCTTCGCCAGATCGACTAGGACGGTTGCGACAAAGCCGCCAAGGCCAAAGGCCACGGCTTGCGCGGCGCCCCACAGGCCCATGCGCGTGCCCGCGCGCTGATGCGCGCCTTCGCCGGCGAGTCCCATCATGGAGCCGATGGCGGCGACCGCGAAGGCGCCGTTCGAGAGACCGAGCGCAAAAACGGAGATGCGCAGCGCGAGAGAAAGTCCCGCGTAGCCGCTGGCGGCGACAGCGGCGAGCGCAACGCCCGACGCGAGACAGCCGCCGACGGTCCATAGCCGCAGCGAGCCGAGACGCGGTCCGCCGATGCCGGTCGCGGCGAACGCCACGCCGATCATGCCGAGCAGCACGCCGCCATGCTGAATCCCTGCGAGCTTCGTCGTCGATCCCGGAGTCATGCCGAAGACGACGCCGGCGAAGGGCTCGACGAGCAATTCCTGCATGCTGTAGGCGAGCATCGAAACGAAGATGAAGATGGTGAATCGACGCGCCGCCTGCTCGCTCCAGACTTGTGCAAAGGCCGCCCGGAACGGTGGCCTCTTCGCTGAGGGAGCCGGCGACGGCGCTTGCGTCTCGAGGCCGATGACCGCGAGGGTCGCAATCAACCAGGCCGCGCCGCACACGCAGGCGGTGACGAGGACAAGGCGCTGCATCGAGAACGGATCGAGGAAATGGCCGGCGAGCGGGGCGCTCACCGCGAAGCCGAGGATCATCATCACCCAGACCGTGGTGGCGGCGGCCGCGCGGCGCTCCGGCGCGACGCGCGTCGCCAGCATGGCGAGCACCGAGGTGCCTGCCGAGCCGGCGCCCATGCCGACGAGAAGAAATGCGAGCGCGGCGAGCGCAAGGCCGGCGGGGAGATTGGTCGCGGCGAGCGCGGTGGCGAGCGCCGCGCCGATTCCGCCGAGCGCCAATGCGGCCAGCCCGCCGAGGATCCAGGGCGTTCGGCGTCCGCCGACGTCGGCGCCATAGCCCCAGGCGGGGCGCAGAATCTGAATCGCATAATGCGAGGCGACGAGGATTCCCGGCACGAAAGCCGGCAATGTGAGTTCGATGACCATCACCCGATTAATGGTCGATGTCATCAGAACGACGACGGCGCCGAGCGCGGTTTGAACAAGCCCCAACCGGACAATGCCGGACCAAGCGAGCGGCGGCGCGTGCATCGGTGTTCCTATCCGCGCATGGCGAATGCGCTGACGAGCATGCCGAGCACGTAAAGAGTCGTGCCCGTGGCGTTGTAGAAGGGCGCCTGTTCGCGCGGATTGGCGAGCAGGCGGCGCATCAGCGCGAATTGTCCGGCGAGCAGCGCCGCGACGATCGCCGCATAAAGCGGATGTCCCCAATAGGCGAGCAGCCCGACGACGACGAACTGCGGCGCCGCCATGACGTAACAGGCGAGACGCGCCGCCTCGCCGACGCCGAGTTGCACCGGCAGCGACATGACGCCCATGCGCCGATCGCCTTCGACCGACTTGAAGTCGTTCAAGGTCATGATGCCGTGCGCGCCGAAGCTGTAGAGCAGCGCGAGCGCGATGATGCGCCAGTCCGGAAGCGAGGCGGCCATCACCGCCGCCCCGGTGAACCATGGCAGCCCCTCGTAACAGAGCGCGACGGCGGAATTGCCCCACCAGCCATTCTGCTTCAGCCGCAGCGGCGGGGCGCTGTAGACCCAGGCGAGGAGGAGGCCGAGCGCCGCTGCGGCGAAGGCCCAGAGACCGAGCGCGGCCGCCACTGCGAGCGACAGCAGGGTCCACAGACAGGCGATGTAGAAACCCCAGCGGCCGGGAATGCGTCCCGAGGGGATTGGCCGGTTCGGCTCATTGATGGCGTCGACGTGGCGATCGTACCAGTCATTGACGGCCTGGCTCGTCGCGCAGACGAGCGGCCCGGCGAGGATCACGCCGGCGAGCGCAAAGGACCAGCGGGAGAGCGGCGAGACGCCCGAGGAAACGATGCCGCAGGCGAAGGCCCACATCGGCGCGAACCAGGTGATGGGCTTGAGAAGCTCGAGAACGGCTGCAGGTTTGGGCGTCCGCATGGTCGAACGCTACGCTGGACGCCAATGCCTGTCAATTATGATTTACACAGAATGTATAACGCGCTTGACGATCACTCCCCGTCGCCGCCGCCTTCCTCATCGTCGAGGTCGCCCAATCCATAGCGCCGCAGCTTGGTGTAGAGGCCCTGTCGGCTCAGGCCGAGCATCTCGGCCGCGGACGCGCGATTATCGCGCGTCAGTTCGAGCGCGGCCTCGATGCACAGCCGCTCGATGAGATCGGTGGTTTCGCGCACCAGATTCTTCAGCGGCACGCGACCGACGAGATCGGCGAATTGCTCCGCCGTGCGCGGCAGCTCATGGCCGCCAAGCCGGTCGCGACCGGCGCGCCAGCCGGCGTTTCGGATAGAGAAGCCGAGATAGTGGCGCGCGCCGTCGGCGACCTCGACGGCGGAGAGCTCCACATCTTCCGATGAGCCATACTGGCCGCGGAAGATCGTTGAGAAATGACGCACGACGCCATGCGTCTGGAGATTGGCGAAGAGGACATCGGAGTCGACGCCCGGCCGTCCGATCCAGCGTTCGATTGGTTCGCCGCGCAGCTGCTCCGCCGAGCCCGCCTGCGCCAGTTCGACAAAGGCGGCGTTGGCGGCGACGATGCGCCGATTGGAGTCGGTCAGCGCGAAGGCGTCCGGCAGGCGTTCCAGCGCGCTGAGCATGCCGGATTTTTCGCCCGAGAGCGCCGAGGCGCCGCCCATGCGCGACAACATGACGAAAATATTGGCGGCGCCGTCCTGACGAAACAGCGCGCCGGAAAGAAGCAGGGATTCCTTGGTCTCGGCGAGCTGAGCGTGGACATTGTCGACGCGCGGCGCGACGAGCAGCGCGGTGACGAAAGACTGCGCGGCGCGGCGGCTCGCCTCGTCGAAAAGATCGCCGAAATTGGCGCCGATGATCTTCTTGGCGGCTTTGCCGATCAGCGCGACGGCGGCAGGATTGGCTTCGGCGACGCGCTGGGCGGCGCCGTCGAGGATCAGGATCGCCTCCGAGGAGAGCTGAAACAACAGCCGGTAGCGCTTCTCCGCGTTGCGGATGCGATTATATTCGCGCTCCATTTCCTGCTGCGCCTCGGCGACGCGCTGCTGCAGCGCGGCGAGGGGCCGAAGATCGCGGCCGAAGGCGACAATGGCGCCGTCTTTTCCCGCCTGCACGGCGCTGTAGCGGACCGGCAGGTCGGGGCCGGGCGGCGCCGGGTGATTGACCTGGCGCCCGCGCGGCGCCGCGCCCTTCTGAGCGTCGCGCAGCAGCGCCTCGATTTTGGGACGGCTCTCGACGGTCACCGTGTCGATCCACGCGCGGCCGATCCATTCGCGCGCCGGCGCATTGCACTCGGCGCTCGCCGCGGCGTCGACAATGACGCCCTTGGCGTCGATGACGAGCGTCAAATCGGCGGCGGCGGCGATGAGGTCCGCGACTCCCTCAGCGTTGAGCGCGCCGAGTCGCGCGTCGGCGCTCAGAAAGCCCGTCGTCGTCACGGAGGAGGGGGCGTCGCTCAACAGCGTTTCTTTCGGTTCCGACCAGTTACTCCGACAGATCGTCGTGTATGTAGATGCTTACAAACTTACCCAAAGCTTAGCAAGACGGGGCCTTGCGCGTCGCCGCCAAAGCCCTTTGGAATCAGTGCTTCACTGAATATTGCGCGCACTGCCAAAGACCTTCCGCTCAAGCCGGTTGCCGGGATCTGTGCGAGCGCCGCGATGAAGCCTCGCGTCCAATGAAAATTTTGGGCCATGTTCAACAATGGCGCTCAACAGCGCCTTTCCGCCTGGAAGCATAAACCACGGCCGCCGTTTTGTCATGCAAACATAACGTCAATTTTAGTTGACACATTCCCGCAAGCGGCTTTAAGCTTCTCGGAGGGTGAGGCCCGCCGCGTGCGACGACGAAAATCATCCCCAAAAGCAGGGCGCGGCGAGGAAGCGGGAATGAGCGACTACCGGCCTCAAAATGCCAGACCGCTGTATACGGCCGACGAGCGCCGCCGGCGCGACGCGTCGGTCTGGACCTTGGTCCAGGGCGTGCTCGCGCCTGCGCAGTTCTTCATCTTTCTCGTCAGTCTGATTCTCGTGCTGCGCTATCTCGCGACCGGAGAAGGCGAGACCGCCGCGACGGCGTCGGTCGTCGTCAAGACGCTCGCGCTCTACGCCATCATGATCACCGGCTCGATCTGGGAGAAGGAGGTCTTCGGCCGTTACCTCTTCGCGCCGGCGTTCTTCTGGGAAGACGTGTTCAGCATGCTGGTGCTGGCGCTGCACACGGCCTATCTCGCCGCGCTTGCCCTCGGTTGGCTCGATGCGCGCGGGCTCATGTTCCTCGCGCTCGCCGCCTACGCCGCCTATGTCGTCAACGCCACCCAGTTTCTGCTCAAGCTGCGCGCCGCGCGCTTGCAGGAGCCGGCCCGCGAAAAATCCGAAATGGAATGCGCGCTATGAATGCGCTCGCGCCCCTTTCGGGACTCGCCAATGGGGCATGCGACGCAGCGCCGATCCTGCAGGAGCGCGGCCAGCGTGAAGTATTCTGCGGACTGACCGGCATCGTCTGGCTGCATCGCAAGATTCAGGACGCCTTCTTTCTCGTCGTCGGCTCGCGCACCTGCGCGCATCTCATCCAGTCGGCGGCGGGCGTGATGATCTTCGCCGAGCCGCGCTTCGCCACCGCCATTCTCGAGGACCGCGATCTCGCCGGCGTCGCGGACATCGACGACGAACTCGACGCCGTCGTCGACCGGCTGCTGGCGCGTCGCCCCGACATCAAGCTCCTGTTCCTGGTCGGCTCCTGCCCGTCGGAAGTGATCAAGATCGATCTGTCGCGCGCCGCCGCGCGCCAGTCGCGCCAACATGCGCCGAAGGTGCGCATTCTCAGCTATTCGGGCAGCGGCATCGAGACGACATTCACCCAGGGCGAAGACGCCTGTCTTTCCGCTCTGGTTCCGACGCTTCCGCCCGAGGGGGAAGGCGCCGCGCATTCGCTGCTGGTCGTCGGCGCGCTTGCCGACATCGTTGAAGACCAGTTCGCCCGCCTCTTCGACGCGTTGGGCGTCGCGCCCGTTCGATTCCTCCCAATGCGGCGCGCGTCCGATCCGCCCCCGGTCGGCCCCAACACGTCGTTCCTTCTCGCGCAGCCTTTTCTCGGCGATACGGCGCATGCGCTGCAGGAGCGCGGCGCGCGCTGGATCGCGGCGCCTTATCCGCTGGGCGCCGAGGGCGTTACGCTCTGGCTGCGCGCCGCTGCGCAGGCCTTCGGCGTGTCCGAGTCGCATTTTGACTCCGTCACCTTGCCGGCGCGCGCGCGCGCCGAGCAGGGGCTCGCCCATTATCGCGACGCGCTGGCCGGCAAGCGCGTCTTCCTCTTTCCGGACTCGCAGCTCGAGCCGGCGCTCGCCCGCTTTCTCGCGCGCGAGATGGGGATGCGCATCATTGAGATTGGCACGCCCTATCTGCATCGCCGGCACATGGCGGCCGAACTCGACCTGCTGCCAAAGGACGCGCCGATCATCGAAGGCCAGGACGTCGAGAGGCAGCTCGATCGCTGTCGCGCGGCGCGCCCCGATCTCGTCGTTTGCGGACTCGGCCTCGCCAATCCTCTGGAGGCGGAGGGCTTCGCCACGAAATGGTCGATCGAACTCCTGTTCTCGCCCATCCAGGGCTACGAGCAGGCCGGCGATCTGGCGGAACTTTTCGTGCGGCCGCTCAAGCGCCGCGCGCGGCTCGAGGTCTAGGCCATGCAGCTGACGCTCTGGACCTACGAAGGACCGCCCCATGTCGGCGCCATGCGCGTCGCCGCCTCGATGCGCGGCCTGCATTATGTGCTGCATGCGCCGCAGGGCGACACCTACGCCGATCTTCTTTTCACGATGATCGAGCGGCGTGCGACGCGGCCTCCCGTCACCTATACGACGTTTCAGGCGCGCGATCTCGGCGCCGATACGGCCGAACTGTTCAAGACCGCGGCGCGCGAAGCCTATGAGCGATTCTCCCCGCAGGCGATGATCGTCGGGGCGTCCTGCACGGCGGAGCTGTTGCAGGATGATCCCGGCGGTCTCGCCAAGGCGCTCGATCTGCCCTGTCCGGTGATCCCGCTGGAATTGCCCGCCTATCAGAAGAAGGAGAACTGGGGCGCGGCAGAGACTTTCTATCGCCTCGTGCGCGGCCTCGCCGGCGCGCGTCGCGAAAGGCCGCTGCGCGATCGCAAGAGCTGCAATATTCTCGGGCCGACCTCGCTCGGCTTCCGCTGCCGCGACGATGTGCGCGAGATCGAAAAGCTGCTTGCCGCGCTTGGCGTCGACGTCAATGTCGTCGCGCCGCTTGGCGCAAGTCCGCAGGACCTCACGCGTCTCGGCGACGCCGACTTCAACGTGCTGCTCTATCCGGAGATCGCGCTCGCCGCCGCGCAATGGCTCGAGCGCGCGCATGGCCAGCCGTTTACGCGCATGGTCCCCATCGGCGTCGGCGCGACGCGCGACTTTGTCGCTGAAGCAGCGCGGCTCGCCAATGTCGATCCCGCGCCGGCGCTGGAAGCGACCGACTCACGTCTGCCCTGGTATTCGCGCTCGGTCGACTCGACCTATCTCACCGGCAAGCGCGTCTTCATCTTCGGCGACGCGACCCACGCCATCGCCGCCGCCCGCATCGCGCAGGATGAACTCGGCTTCGAAGTCGTGGGCCTTGGAACCTACGCGCGCGAACTGGCGCGCGACGTCCGGGACGCTGCGGCGCGCTACGGCGTCGAGGCGGTCGTCACCGACGATTATCTCGAGGTCGAAGCGAAAATTGCCGAACTGCAGCCGGAACTCGTGCTCGGAACGCAGATGGAGCGCCATATCGCCAAACGACTTGGCGTTCCCTGCGCGGTGATCTCGGCGCCGGTGCATGTGCAGGATTTCCCCGCTCGCTATTCGCCGCAAATGGGCGTCGAAGGCGCGAATGTGATCTTCGACTCCTGGGTTCATCCGCTGATGATGGGGCTCGAGGAACATCTTCTGACGATGTTCCGGGACGACGCCGAATTCCACGACGCCGGCGCGCCTTCGCACCTCGGAGAAAAACAGATTCTTCGCGAGACCTCTGCGGCCGCGATCGTCAGCGACATCGTCGTCGCCTGGGCCGACGACGCCGAGAAGGAGCTCAAGAAAATCCCGTTCTTCGTGCGCGGCAAAGCGCGCCGCAACACCGAGAAATTCGCCGCCGAGCGCGGCCTTTCGACCATCACCGTCGAGACGCTCTATGACGCAAAAGCGCATTTCGCACGCTGAGGCGACGCCCGTGAAGGTCGTCATCGTGACGATGGACACGCATGTGGCCACCGCCGCCGACCGTGCGCGTCGCACGCTTGTCCGCGAAGTGCCCGGACTGACGCTCAGCGTTCACGCCGCCTCTGAATTCGCCGCGAGCCCGAAGGCGCTCGAAGCCTGCCTCGCGGCGATCGCCGAGGCCCACGTCATCGTCAACGCCATGCTCTTCCTCGAGGAGCATTTCAAGCCGCTGCTCGCGGCTCTCGGCGCGCGTCGCGGCGACTGCGACGCCATGGTCAGCATCATGTCGGCGGGCGAGGTCGCGAAGCTGACCCGCATGGGACGCTTCGACATGAGCGCGCCGACCTCCGGCTTCATGTCGCTCCTGAAGCGGCTGCGCGGCAAGAAGGGCAAGTCCGAAGCCGCCGGCGCCAAGCAGATGAAAATGCTGCGCCGTCTGCCGAAAATCCTGCGTTTCATTCCCGGAACGGCGCAGGACGTGCGCGCCTATTTCCTCACGCTGCAATATTGGCTCGCGGGCTCCGACGAAAATATCGCGAATATGGTCCGCTTCCTCATCGACCGTTATGCGGACGGACCGCGGCTGGGGTTGCGCGGCGCGCTGACCTCCCACCCGCCCGTCGAATATCCGGAGGTCGGCCTCTACCACCCGCGGATGTCGGGCAGGGTGAGCGAAAGGCTCGATCAACTGCCTCGGCCGGCGGATGGCGGCAGCGCGACGATCGGCCTGCTCGTGCTGCGCTCCTATGTGCTCGCCGACAACGCCCGCCACTATGACGGCGTCATCGCGGCGATGGAGGCGCGCGGGCTGAGAGTCGTTCCCGCCTACGCCACCGGGCTCGACGCGCGTCCGGCGATCGAGAAGTTCTTCATGCGCGACGGCAAGCCGACGATCGACGCGCTCGTTTCGCTTGTCGGCTTCTCGCTTGTTGGCGGTCCCGCTTACAATGACGCGAAAGCGGCCGAGGAAATCCTCGCCCGGCTCGACATTCCCTACATTGCCGCGCATCCGGTCGAGTTTCAGACCCTCTCGGAATGGCGTGGCTCGGATCGCGGCCTGCTGCCCGTCGAATCCACCATCATGATCTCGATTCCCGAGCTCGATGGGGCGACAGGCCCGATGGTCTTCGGCGGACGTCCCCAGGACGCCGGGTCTTGCGCGGCATGCGCGCGCCATTGCGTTTTCCCGGCAAGCGACAGTTCGCGGGACATGCAGTCCTGCGTGGAGCGTTCGGAAAAGCTTGCCGCCCGGGTCGAAAAGCTCGTCGCGCTGCGGCGCTCGTCGCGTGCGGCGCGCAAGGTTGCGATCGTTCTCTTCAACTTCCCGCCGAACGCGGGCGCGGTCGGAAGCGCCGCCTTTCTCTCCGTCTTCGAATCGCTTCATCTTCTGCTGCAGGAGATGAAAAGCAGCGGCTATGCGGCGGATCCGCCGGCGACGGTCGAGGAGCTGCGCAAGGCCGTCGTCGAGGGCAATGCGGCTCTTTATGGCGCGCAGGCGAATGTGCATGCGCGAGTCGCCGCCGACGATCATGTGCGCCGCGAGACCTGGCTTGGCGAAATCGAGGCGCAGTGGGGTCCGGCGCCGGGTCGGCATCAAAGCGACGGCGGTTCGATCCAGATCTATGGCGCGCGTTTCGGCAATGTCTTCGTCGGCGTGCAGCCTGCCTTCGGCTATGAGGGCGATCCGATGCGGCTGCTGTTCGAAAGGGGTTTCGCGCCGACGCACGCCTTCTCGGCCTTCTATCGCTGGCTTCGAGAAGATTTTGGCGCCGACGCAGTGCTGCATTTTGGCACGCATGGCGCGCTTGAATTCATGCCCGGCAAGCAGACGGGCCTCTCCGCCGACTGCTGGCCGGACCGGCTCATCGGCGATCTGCCGAATTTCTATCTCTACGCTTCCAACAATCCTTCCGAAGGCGTTCTGGCCAAGCGTCGTTCAGGCGCAACGCTCATCAGCTATCTGACGCCGCCGGTCGCCAACGCCGGTCTCTATCGCGGACTGAACGATCTGAAGTCCTCGATCGATCGCTGGCGCGGGCTCGCTCCCGTAGAGGCGGGCGAGCGCAATGAACTCGCTCAACTCATCCAGACTCAGGCCGCAGAACTCGACCTCTGCGCGGCGGAGCCGGCTTGGCGCGACGCGGCGGAGCAGCAGATAACTAAACTCGCAAGAGCCGTGCTTGAACTCGAATACACGCTCATTCCGCACGGCCTTCATATCGTTGGCGAACCCATGACGCCGGACGCCCGCGTCGACATGCTGCTGGCGATGGCGGACGCGAGCGGCGCGCAGATCGCGCGCGAGACGATCGAAGCGCTGACGCGCGGCGCTTCCCCGGAAAGCCTCGCCGATGACGCGGCGACGGCGGAAGCGCTGCGAACGCTCGAATGCGCCGACGCGGCGCTGGCGAAAGATCACGAACTCAGCGCGCTGATCCATGCGCTCGACGGGCGCTTCGTGCGGCCCGCGCCGGGCGGCGACGTGCTGCGCACGGTCGACGTGCTGCCGACCGGCCGCAATCTGCATGGTTTCGATCCCTTCCATATTCCCAGCGTCTTCGCCGTCCGCGACGGCGCGCGTCAGGCGGCGCGGCTGATTGAACGCCATATGAGCGACGGCGCCGCCCTGCCTGAGACGATCGCTCTGGTGCTCTGGGGCACTGACAATCTCAAGACCGAAGGCGGTCCTATCGCGCAGGCGCTGGCGCTGATCGGCGCCGAGCCGCGGTTCGATGGGTACGGTCGTCTCGCAGGCGCGACGCTTATCCCGCTCGAAACGCTCGCCCGGCCGCGGATCGACGTGATGATTTCGCTCTCGGGCATTTTCCGTGATCTTCTGCCGCTGCAGATCAAACTGCTTGCGCAGGCGTGCCTGCTTGCCGCCTCCGCCGACGAGCCGGTCGAACAGAATTTCGTCCGCAAACATGCGCTCGCTTTCATCGCCGAATTCGGGGGCGACATGGAGACGGCGGCGCTGCGCGTCTTTGGCAACGCCGACGGCGCCTATGGCGCGAACGTCAACACCATGATCGACGGCGGCTGCTGGGAGGACGAGGACCAGCTCGCCGAGACCTACATGCGCCGCAAGGGCTTCGCCTATGGCGTCGTGGGCAGCCCGATCAGACGCAACGAGGTGCTGCACAGCGTCCTTTCCGGCGTCGACTTCGCCTATCAGAACCTCGATTCGGTCGAACTCGGCGTCACCACCATCGACCACTACTTCGACACGCTTGGCGGTGTCAGCCGTTCCGTGAAGCGCGCCAAGGGCGTCGCTGCGCCTGTCTATATCAGCGACCAGACGAAAGGCGAGGGCGTCGTGCGCACGCTCAACGAGCAGGTGTCGCTGGAGACCAGAACGCGCGCGCTGAACCCGAAATGGTACGAGAGCATGTTGAAACATGGCTACGAAGGCGTGCGTCACATCGAGTCGCATGTGACGAATACGCTGGGCTGGTCGGCGACGACGGGACAAGTCGAGCCCTGGGTCTATCAGCGCCTGACCGAAACCTATGTGCTCGACGCGGAGATGCGCCATCGTCTCGCGCAGCTCAATCCCACAGCCTCGGCGAGGATCGCCAACCGCCTCATTGAGGCGCATGAGCGCCGCTACTGGACGCCCAACGCCGAAACGCTGGCGGCGCTGCAGCAGGCGAGCGAAGAACTCGAAGATCGGCTCGAGGGCGTCGTCGAGGAGATCGCGGCATGAATCTCCAGATCCGCAAGCCGGTCGAAACCGACTCCTTTCAGGTCGAACTCGATCCAACGATCAGCATCGGGACGGCGAAAGTCTTCGCGGTCTATGGCAAGGGGGGCATCGGCAAGAGCACGACGTCATCCAACCTTTCCGTCGCCTTTTCGAAACTCGGCAAGCGCGTGCTGCAGATCGGCTGCGACCCCAAGCATGATTCAACCTTCACGCTGACTAAGCGCCTCGCGCCGACGGTCATCGACGCGCTCGAATCCGTGAAGTTCCATTCCGAGGAGTTGCGCGTCGAGGACTTCGTCGTCGAGGGCTACAATGGCGTGATGTGCGTCGAGGCGGGCGGCCCGCCCGCCGGCACGGGCTGCGGCGGCTATGTCGTCGGCCAGACGGTGAAGCTCCTCAAGGAGCATCATCTCCTTGAGGATACGGACGTCGTCATCTTCGACGTGCTCGGCGACGTCGTCTGCGGCGGCTTCGCCTCGCCGCTGCAACATGCCGGCCGAGCGCTGATCGTCACCGCGAATGACTTTGATTCGATTTTCGCGATGAATCGCATCGTCGCGGCGATTCGCGCGAAGTCGAAGAACTATGAGGTGCGGCTTGGCGGCGTCATCGCCAATCGCAGCGGCAAGACCGACGAGATCGACCGCTATAACGAAGCGGTCGGCCTCAAGCGCGTTGCGCATTTTCCCGATCTCGACGTCATCCGCCGCAGCCGCCTCAAGAAATCGACGCTCTTCGAGATGGAGCCTTCGCCGGAGCTCGAGGCGGTGCAAAACGAATATCTGCGCCTCGCAGACGAATTGTGGAACGGCTACGAACCGTTCGACGCCGCGCCCATGAAGGACCGCGATCTCTTCGAATTTCTGGGATTCGACTGATGACGACGCCAAGCTATGTCGCAAGACGCGGCGAACTCGAAGCCTATTTCGACCGGACCGCGGTCGAGGCCTGGAAACGCCTGACCTCCGATGCGCCGGTCAACCGCATTCGCACGACGGTGCGCGCCGGCCGCAACGCCATGCGCAACAGGCTTCTATCCTGGCTGCCGCAGGATCTTCGCGGTCAGCGCGTGCTCGACGCCGGCTGTGGAACGGGGGCGCTCGCGATGGAGGCGGCGCGTCGCGGCGCCGAGGTCATCGCCGTCGATCTGTCGCCGACCTTGATCGCTCTCGCGCAGGAGCGCGCGCCGCGCGATCCCGGCGCCGGCCGCGTGACCTTCGCCGTCGGCGACATGCTCGATCCCGCCTTCGGCCGTTTCGATCACGTCGTCGCGATGGACAGTCTGATCCATTACGAGGGCGCGGACATCGCGCGAACGCTTGCCGCTCTGGCGCCGCGCGTCGACGGCAAGCTGATCTTCACCATCGCGCCGCGCACGGCGGCTCTCGCGGCGATGCACGCCCTCGGTCAGTTCTTTCCGCGCGGCAACCGCTCCCCGGCGATCGCGCCGATTGCGCTCGCAGCGCTCGAACGCCACATGGGCGCGCAGAAAGCGCTCGACGAATGGCGCATCGCGCAAAGCGGGAAGATCGTCAGCGGATTTTACATCTCGCAGGCTGTGGAGGCGCGACGCTCATGAATCGCGCCAGCGCCGCCCTGGTGAAAAGCCTGATGCGCATCGGTCCGAGCATTCTGCCCTTCGCGGACGCCGGGTCCGCCGAACTGCCGATGCCGCGGCTGCTGCGGCTCTCGCTCTTCCAGGTCACGGTCGGCATGGCGGCGGTGCTGCTCATCGGCACGCTCAACCGCGTGATGATCGTCGAACTCGGCGTGCCGTCCTGGCTCGTCGCGCTGATGCTGTCGCTGCCGCTGCTCTTCGCGCCGCTGCGCGCGCTGATCGGCTTTCGCTCGGACACCCATCGCTCGGTGCTGGGCTGGCGACGCGTGCCATACATCTGGTTCGGCACGATGCTGCAGTTCGGCGGCCTGGCGATCATGCCGTTCTCGCTGCTCATCCTCTCGGGCGACACGACAGGACCGATCGTCATCGGACAGGCGGCCGCGGCGTTGGCGTTCCTTCTCGTCGGCGCAGGGCTGCATACGGTGCAGACGGTCGGCCTCGCGCTCGCGACCGATCTTGCGCCGGCGCATACGCGGCCGCGCGTCGTCGCGCTGCTTTGCGCCATGCTGCTCGTCGGCATGGGCGTGAGCGCGCTCGCCTTCGGCGCGCTGCTTGCGAATTTCAGCGCCATTCGGCTGATTCAGGTCGTGCAGGGCGCGGCCGTCGTGACAATGATCCTGAATTGCGTCGCGCTGTGGAAGCAGGAAGCGCGGGGCGCGTTGCCGCCTGCAACGGATGTGGATTTTTCGCAGGCGTGGAAGCGATTCGCGACGACGGGCCGCGCGCGTCGGCGCCTGTTCGCGACGGCGCTCGGCACCGCGGGCTTCAGCATGCAGGACATTCTGCTCGAGCCCTATGGCGGGCGCGTGCTGCATCTGCCCGTGAGCGCGACGACGGCGCTCACCGCGATGCTGGCGCTCGGCAGCGGCGTGGGGCTGGCGATCGCCGCGCGCTGGCTGACGCGCGGCGCGGATGCGCATCGGGTCGCCGGCGTCGGCGCGGTCGTCGGCATCGTGGCCTTCTTCGCCGTGATCTTCGCGGCGCCGGCGGATTCCTCATCGCTGTTCAGCGTCGGCGTCACGCTGATTGGGCTCGGCGGCGGCCTTTTCGCGCATGGCACGCTCACCGCCTCCATGGAAACCGCGCGGCCGGAAGACCGCGGGCTGGCGCTCGGCGCATGGGGCGCTTCGCAGGCGACGGCGGCGGGCCTCGCCATTGCGGCGAGCGGCCTCGTCAACGATGTGGGCGCAATGCTCGCGACAAGCGGCGCGCTGGGCGAGGCGCTTGTCAGTCCCGCGACCGGATACGCCATCGTCTATGTCCTCGAAATCTTCCTGCTGGTGGCGACGATCGTCGTGATCGGACCGCTCGTTCGCTTTGCGAAGCAGAGTGGCGAGACCCAGCCGGATTTCGACTTCGTTCCCTCGTCGAGCTTCAACTCCGGAGTGATGCAATGATACGCGGAGCCATCACCAGCAACATCGATGTCGCGCAGGTCGTCCTATACGCCTTCTTCATCTTCTTCGCGGGTCTCGTCTTCTATCTGCGCCGCGAGGACCGCCGCGAAGGCTACCCGCTGGAGTCCGAAGTCGGACCGCAAAGGGATCGCGGCTTCCTGCTGATTCCGACCCCGAAGACGTTTCTGCGCGGCGATGGCGAGGAGATACAGGCCCCTAACTTCAAACCCGATCCCCGCACGCCGAACGCCACGAAAGTGGCCGTATGGCCTGGCGCGCCATTGACGCCCAACGGCGATCCGATGCTCGCCGAAGTCGGGCCCGGCGCCTATGCGCTGCGCGTGGACGAGCCCGAGAAGCTGTTCAGAGGCGGCAATCTGATTGCGCCGCTGCGCGTCGCGACGAATTTCGCGGTGTCGAGCGAAGACGCGAATCCCATCGGGATGGAAGTGGTCGCCGCCGATCGCCGCGTCGCCGGGGTCATCAAGGACATCTGGGTGGATCGAGCGGAAAGCTTTATTCGCTTCTACGAAATCGCGCTGGCGGACGGCGCAGGCGACGTTCTTATGCCGGCGCCTTTCGGCCTCATCGATCGCGCAAGGCGGCGGATCCAGGTCGACGCGCTTCTCGCCGACCAGTTCGTCAATGTGCCGAAGCTGCGCGATCCCGATCAGGTGACGATGTTCGAGGAAGAAAAAATCGCCGCCTATTACGCCGCGGGCACGCTCTACGCGACGCCTGCCAGAGTGGAGCCGCTGCTGTGAAAGCCGTCAACCTCGAGAAGCTTCTGCCGGAAGACATCCCACAAGGCGAGCGCATCCTGTGGCATGGCCGTCCAAGGTGGGTGAATCTCTTTCGCCGCGCCTACCGGGCCGATTTCGTCGCTGCCTACTTCGCTCTGCTGACCGCCTGGAATGTCTTCGACGCTGCGGTCGAGAACGGCGCCGCCGCGGCGGCTCTGGCGGGCCTCAGGACGATCGCGATCGCGACCGCCGCGCTCGCCCTGCTGGCGTTGCTCGCCTGGGCGTCGGCGCGCACCGCGCTCTTCGTCATCACCTCGCGCCGCGTGGTGCTGAAAATTGGCGTCGCCTTGCAGGTCTTCTACAATCTGCCTTTCTCGCAGATTAAGGCCGCGACTCTGCGCGTCGAAAGCGACGGTGGCGGCGATGTGACGCTGGCGCTCTCGCCGAGCCAGCGCATCGGCTATCTGCATCTTTGGCCCTTCGCGCGACCGTTTCGCTTTGCGCATCCGGAGCCGGCGCTGCGCGGCCTCTCCGACGCACGGCAGGTCGGCGAAATCCTCGGGCGCGCTCTCGTGGCGGCCGCAGCCGAGCGCGGCGATCTCTACGCCTCCGGCCAGGATGATGCGGCCACAGGCGGCGCAGGCGCCGAGGCTCGAATGCCGACCGGCGACGCGATCGCGGCGTAAAGCACGGCAAGGGGTGGAGATCATGAGCGAAGCTTCGATCGGCAAGAACGAAACTCCCCCAAACGCGCATGACGGCGTGCCACGCCCCGTCCTGCGCGGCGCGGCCGTGCTGATCGGTTTCGCGCTGCTGACGACGGGACTCGCGCGTTTCACCGACGTCGGCACGCTGCATATGCCCGTGGCGAACGCGATCGAAAGTCTCGCGCTGCGCTTCGAGGATCGCGACGACGGCGCGATCGCCATACGCGATGCGCGCGACGGCTCCGCCTTCTATGTCGTTCAGCCGGGCGCCTATGGCTTCATCCGCTCGACTCTTCGGGGGCTTGCGCGCGAGCGGCGCCGCTCGGGCCTCGACGCCTCGACCCCCTTCGCCTTGACGCGCTGGAGCGACGGCACGCTTTCGCTCGAAGATGCGGCGACGGGCAGACGCGTCAATCTCGACGCCTTCGGACCCGACAATTCGCGCGCCTTTGCGCAACTCTTTGCCGAACGGAGGCGTCAGCCATGAACTGGTTGCTTCCTCTTACGCGCCAGACGTTCGAAGCGCCATGCACTGTCGAAATCGGCCATACCGCCGAGAGCCTTTTTGCGCATGTCGAGATCGAAGGAGATTTCGAGATGCGCCCAGGCGATCGCGTGCAGGTGCAGAATGCGCCGACCGAAACGCCCTTCGGCTATCGAATCACGGTGGCGCGCCGCGCGACCATCATTCGTGCGGGATTCATCGAGCGGCTGTGGACGCGGCTTCTCGGCAACTTTGAGCTTACCGAACTCTATGACGTCAGCTTCACGAACAGGAGAGCGCTATGAATGCTCCGTTGCGCCAAAATGTCTCGCTCGAAGCGACCCGCGTCGCGCAGGAAGATGCGCTTCTCAGTCCGCGCTTCTACACGACGGACTTCGCAGAGCTCGACAAGACCGACGTCTCGCCCGTGCGCGCCGAATGGGACGCGCTGATGGACGAGATGCGTTCGGATCCCAACAACAAGCATTTTCAGCGCACGCCCGAATTCGACGGCGACTTCGTCTATCCCGAGGATCTCGACAAGGAATTCCGCGACTTTCTCATCAGCTCGATCACCGCCGAGTTCTCCGGCTGCGTGCTCTATGCCGAAATGAAGAAGCGCGCGCACAACGAGGATATGAAGAACCTCTTTGCCTTCATGAGCCGCGACGAGGCCCGCCACGCGGGCTTCATCAACGATACGCTGAAGGATTTCGGCATCGGCGTCGATCTGAGCTTTCTGACGAAAGCGAAGAAATACACCTTCTTCAAGCCGAAGTTCATTTTCTATGCAACCTATCTCTCGGAGAAAATCGGCTACGCCCGCTACATCACGATATATCGCCAGCTGGAGCGCCATCCCGAGCGGCGCTTCCATCCGATCTTCAAATGGTTCGAGAAGTGGTGCAATGACGAGTTCCGTCATGGCGAAGCCTTCGCGCTGCTGATGCGCGCCAATCCGAAGCTCGTCTCGGGCTTGAACGTCTACTGGATCAAGTTCTTTCTCCTTGCGGTCTTCGCGACGATGTATGTGCGCGATCACTGCCGGCCTGCGTTCCACGCCGCGATCGGCATGCACCCCGACGACTATGACTTCAAGGTGCTGCGCCTGACGACGGAAATCTCCCGCCAGGCGTTTCCGATCACGCTCGATCTCGATCATCCGGCGTTCAAGCCGGGCCTCGATCGTCTGGTCGAGATCGAGCGCGCGATCGCGGAAACAAAGAAGCGCAAGGGCGTCGTCGCCAGGGTCAAACAGGCGACGCTGGCGGCCGCCGCGGCGATGACCTTCGCGCGCCTCTATGCCTTGCCGGCAAAGTCCAATGCGCTGCCGGTCGAAATTCGTCTCGCGCCGGTCTGGTGAAAACGTCGATGTTCGATTATGCCCCGCCAATCCTCGCAACGCTCCTCGTCTGGTGGGGAAGCACCGGCGCGATTCTCTATCTCGACGGGCTTTCTCGCCGCTCCTTCGCATGGAGCATGGCGGGCGCAACCGCTCTCTTTGCGCTGTCGCTCTGGGGGCTCGTTGCAACGAGCGCCGAGACCACCGCGTCTTCCGCCTACTTCGCCTTCCTTTGCGGACTGACCGCCTGGGCCTGGCAACTCGTGAGCTACTACATGGGGTTCATCACCGGCCCACGCAAAACGGCCTGTCCGCCGCACTTGCGAGGCTGGCCGCGCTTTGTCGAGGCGGTGCGCACGAGCCTCTATCACGAAATCGCGATCATCCTGTGCGCCATTGCGATCGTCGCGTTGACGCTCGGCCAGCCCAACCAGATTGGGGCATGGACCTTCCTCATCCTTTGGTGGATGCATACGAGCGCCAAACTCAATCTCTATTTCGGCGCGCCGAACTTGAGCGAAGAGCTTCTGCCGGAGCATTTGCGCTACCTCGCGACCTACATGACCCGCAGGCCGATGAATCTGTTCTTTCCGCTCTCCGTCACCGCCTCGACCGTCGTCACCGTGCTGATCGCGCAGAAGGCGCTCGCCGCGACGACGGCCTTCGAGCTTGTCGGCTACACGATACTAGCGACGCTCATGGCGCTCGCGGTCGCCGAGCACTGGTTTCTGGTCGCGCCGCTGCGCGCCAATGCGCTCTGGTCCTGGGGCGTCAAGGAGATTCATCCGAAGGATGAAGAGAATAGCTGTGATTCGCTTCGGGTCGTCGCAATTGAAGCGACGCTTCGCCGCTCCCGAATGAACGGAATATAGGCGTTACGCAGAATGACGCGTCAAGGGAAGTTATGCCGATGGAGACTCAAATGAATCCGATGGCCCTGAGCTACAACCACCACTTCCAATCCGCGATTGCGCGCTTGAAGATGGAAAAGCGCTACCGCATCTTCGCCAATCTCGAACGCGACGCGGTCCGCTTCCCGACTGCGCTGTGGCGGCCAGAAGGCGAAGAAGATCCGCCTCGCGAGGTCACGATCTGGTGCTCGAACGACTATCTCGGCATGGGCGGCCATCGCGCCGTGATCGACGCTGCGCGGAACGCGCTGGACCGCCATGGCGCCGGAGCCGGGGGCACGCGCAATATTTCGGGCACGCACAATCCAATCGTCGAGCTTGAAGCGGAGCTCGCTGATCTGCACGGCAAGTCCGCCGCGCTCGTCTTCACCTCCGGCTGGATCTCCAATCTTGCCGGCATTTCGACAGTGGCGTCGTTGCTGCCGGATTGCCTCATTCTTTCGGACGCCCTCAATCACAATTCCATGATCGAGGGCGTTCGCCGATCAGGGTGCGAGAAGCAGATCTGGCGCCACAATGACGTCGCTCATCTCGAAGAGTTGTTGAGGGCCGCCGGGAACGAACGCGCCAAGCTCATCGTCTTCGAGAGCCTCTATTCGATGGACGGCGACATTGCGCCGGTCGCCGAGATCGTCGCGCTCGCTGAGAAGTACAACGCGCTCACCTATGTCGACGAAGTTCATGCGGTCGGCATGTATGGCGCCAGAGGCGGCGGAATCTGTCAGCGCGAAGGCGTCGAAAGCCGAGTCGACCTCATCGAGGGCACTCTCGCCAAGGGTTTCGGCGCGCTCGGCGGCTACATCGCCGCAAGTCCGGCGATCGTCGATGCGGTGCGCAGCTATGCGCCGCAGTTCATCTTCACCACCACGCTGCCGCCGATGGTCGCGGCGAGCGCCCGCGCCGCCGTGCGCCATCTCAAACATTCCGGAGAAGAGCGCGCCCGTCATCAGCACATGGCGATGCTGACGAAACATGCGCTGCGCGCGGCCGGCCTGCCGGTGATGGACAACAATTCGCATATCGTGCCGGTGATGGTTGGCGACGCGGCGCGCTGCAAGGAGGCGAGCGATCTGCTTCTGCGGCGCCACTCGATCTATATCCAGCCGATCAACTATCCGACGGTGGCGCTCGGCACGGAACGCCTGCGCATCACGCCGACGCCGCGTCACGGCGAAGCGCATGTCGCCGAACTCGTCGAGGCGCTGGTTGACGTCTGGTCGACGCTGGGGCTGCCCTTTATTGAAGCGAAGGTCATCCCGCTGCGCCCGCGCCCGACGTTTGCAGATGCACACTGCACCTATCCGGAAATGAAGCAGGCGGCCGAGTAGAACGGCAAACTCGCGGTCTTAAGGCGCGGCGATCACCGTCGGGTAGAGCGTGCGCGTCAGAGGATCGAGACTGCCGAGGCCTAATAGGATCACGAGCCATAGCGCCGCCGCCGCCGCGAACAGCCACACGGTCGCGCCCTCTCGCGCCAGGTCCATAAATCCGAACGCCGCCACGCCGATCATCGTCGCCGCGACGATCGCGACGCCGACGCGGCCCCACCCGGGAAAGGCGAAGGTCGCCGCCAGCTCCGCGGCGAGAAGCGCAAACATCAGCGACCCGACCGCCAGGAGGCGAATGACGGCCGCTGTCATGTCGCACGTCCGATCAGATAGATGAGCGGAAACAGAATGAGCCAGATGATGTCGACAAAGGTCCAGTAGAGGCCGATTACTCGGACCGGCGTGTGACGCTCGGCCGTAAACTGTTTCGCGCTCAAAATGATCCAGGCGATGAGCCCGAGGCCGACGACGAGATGCAGGCCATGCAGAGCCGTGCTGAAAAAGTAGAAGGCGAAGAAGAGTTGCGCGCCGCTTCTCGCGGGACCCTGAATCGCGAAATTCGCGCCGGGAAATAGACCTTCCTTAAGATCCATTTGCCATTCCACGCCGAATTTGAGGCCGAGGAAGGCGGCGCCGAGCGCACCAGCGATCAGCAGTGCGATCACCATCCCGCGACGGCGGCCTAATCCGATAAAGGCCATTCCGACGCCGTAGGCGAAACTGCTCGCGATCAGCAGGGCCGTGTTCGTCAAGCCGATCATCAGCGCCGTCCGTCGAGCGGCGGCGTCGAAGGCGCCCGGATCGGCGAAACGGGCGTAGATCCAGGCCAGAAAGATCGGACCAAAGAACAGCGCCTCGGTCGCGAGGAACAGCCAAATTCCGGAGATGGCCGTTTCACGCTGGTGTTCGGCGCTGGCGAACTGAAATTCATGAGCGGCGGCGTCACTCATGGGCGGCGGCCTCCATCTGCTTATATTGATAAGGC
Source organism: Methylocystis sp. (assembly GCA_051061385.1). GTDB lineage: Bacteria > Pseudomonadota > Alphaproteobacteria > Rhizobiales > Beijerinckiaceae > Methylocystis. The sequence goes on along the minus strand of JBPFDX010000040.1, from coordinate 27,260 downwards.
TCTTCAGTCACGACCGGCGTCACGGGGAAATTCTCCGTCGGCGGCGGCGATGGCGTCGTCCATTCCAGGCCCGTGGCGCTCCAAGGATTTGAAGGCGCGCGTTCGCCATAAAAGAGCGACCAGGCGAGATAGCCGAGCGGCAAGAGATAGCCGACGGCGAGAACCACCGCGCCAGCGGAAGACAGCAGGTTCAGGGGTTCAAACTGCGCCGGGTAGGCGAAATAGCGCCTCGGCATCCCGAAATATCCAAGCAGGAACTGCGGAAAAAAAGTGACGTTGAACCCCACGAACATGATGATTGCGGCGGCGCGTCCCCACATCTCCGGATAGAGCCGTCCGGTAATCTTCGGCCACCAGAAATGCAGGCCGGCGAAATAGGCGGAAACCATGCCGCCGACCATCACATAATGGAAATGCGCGACCACGAAATAGGTTTGCGTCAGATGAACATCCGCGGCGAGCGCCGCGACGAAAAGACCGGTCAGGCCGCCGGTCGTGAACAGGCCGATAAAGCCAATCGCGTAAAGCATCGGCGAGTCGAAATGAATGTAGCCCTTATGCATCGTGCCGATCCAGTTGAAGACTTTGATGGCCGATGGCACCGCGACCATGTAGCTGAGCAGCGAAAAGACGAGCGCGGAATAGAGCGAGGTTCCCGCGACGAACATGTGATGGCCCCAGACGAGGAAGCCGATCACGGCGATCGCGATGCTTGCCCACACGACGAATTTGTAGCCAAACAGCTCCTTGCGAGAGAACGCCGGGATGATTTCGCTGACGACGCCAAAGCCCGGCAGAATCATCACATAGACGGCGGGATGCGAATAGAACCAGAAGAGATGCTGAAACAGCAGCGGATCGCCGCCGATCGCCGGGTCGAACACTCCGATCCTGAAGATGCGTTCGAACGCGAGCAGCAGCAAGGTCATCGCGAGCACCGGAGTCGCGAGCACAAGGATGACGCTCGTCGCATAGAGCGACCACAGGAAGACCGGCATTTTATACCAGGTCATGCCTAGCGCGCGGAGCTTGTGTATGGTGACAATGAAATTGAGCCCCGTCGCGATCGACGAAAAGCCGGCGATGAAGATGGCGACAACGGCCGCGACGACATGCCCTTTCGAGAAGAGGGAGGTAAGCGGCGTATAGAACGTCCAGCCTGTATCGACCCCGCCGACGACGACGGCATAGAGCGCGACGAAGCCGGCGACCATGAACAGATACCAGCTCAGCAGATTGAGGCGCGGAAAGGCGAGATCGCGGGCTCCGAGCATCAGCGGCGTCAGAAAATTTCCCAGCGTCACCGGCACGGCGGGAACGAGAAAAAACCAGACCATCAGGATGCCGTGCATCGAGAAGAGACGGTTGTAGGTTTCGGCCGATCCGAGCAGGCCATGCGACGACATTAAATTGTAGCGCATGAGAAAGGCAGCGAAGCCGCCGGCGAAGAAGAAAAAGGTGATGGCGACGAGATAGAGGATAGCGATGCGTTTATGATCTGTCGTGAGCAGCCAGCTGCGCAGCGTATAGCCGTCTTCGAGATAGGAAACCTGCGGCGCTGAATGCGTCATGTCCGGCCCCCGGATTTCAGCGATTTGATATAGGCGATGAGCCGGAGCACTTTTTCTTCGCTGATCTGGCCTGCGAAGGACGGCATGATCAGCGGATAGCCGGCGACGGGCGTCTTGTCGGGCGTGAGGATGCAGTCGCGGATGAATTTCTCGTCCGCCGTTACGGTCGCGCCGTTCTGCAGTTTGACCGAACGGCCGAACAGCCCGGCGAGCGCCGGCGCCAAGATTCCTGTCGTCTCAAGCGAACCTCCGACGCCGCCTTCCCCGTGGCAGCCGTTGCATCCATGTGCGGTGAAGAGTTCCTTCCCGGCCGCCGCCATGTCTTCGTGCCCGCCCGTCGGCGCATCGCCAGAAAGCCACTTCTCGAAATCCGGCTGCGTCATCGCGGTGACTTCGCCCGTCATCGTGTAATGCCCTACGCCGCAGAGCTGGGTGCAGAAGAGTTCGAACCTCCCCGGCGTTTCGACCTGGAACCACAAGGTCTCGTAGCGTCCTGGCAGAACGTCATGCTTGATGCGAAAAGCCGGCACGGAGAAATCATGAATGACGTCCTCCGACGTCATCACCAGCTGGATCGGGCGACCAACCGGAATGTGGAGAGCGTTGATTTCGCGTTGGCCGCCGAGATGTTCGACCTTCCACATCCATTGCTTGCCAACGACATAGAGCTGCAAGGCGTCGGCAGGCGGCTGGAACAGGCGCACGTAGAGATCGCCGCCCCAGATAAACAGGCCAAAAAAAACCGCGAGAGTGGCCGCGGTCCAGCCGATTTCAAAACGCCAGGTCTTCCGCGACGGCGCGCCGCGATGGGCGCGGCTCCCGGCACGGTAGCGAACCATGTAGAGAAGGATGAGCCCGAAGACGAGAGCGAGCACGGCGCAGGAGACGAGCAAAAGGGCGAGAATCAGAAAGTCGACTTCACGCCCCTCCACCGTTGCGCTCGGCCAGTAGCCATTCATGCGCGCGCCCCTTTCCGGAACTCGCGGTAGATCATTGCGGCGAGCGCAAGCGCGGTGACGATGACGCCCATTCGTAAGAATTTGATGATGGCGAATGTGTATCGGCCGGTCGACGAATCGAAGTCGAAACAGAGCAACAGCGCAGGCGACGCGCGAGGCTCAATTTTTCGCGCGGCGGCGGCGGCAATTGCGGCCGCGATCTCTTCGGGCGAGGTCCCGATGCCGGAAAGATAGCTCGAGACGACGCCCTGCGCCGTGACGATAACTCCGCCGATCGGATGAATATAGGTTCGCGATCCCGCGCCGTCGCGATAGGAATATCCGACTGCGTCCGCCAAAGTGCGGATGTCGGCCTGCTTCCCCGTGAGATAGCGAAAGCCATCAGTGGCGCCGCTCGGAGACGCCGCGGCGAAGTCGATGTCGCGCGCGCGTCTTGAGGCGTCGCGCGTTTCGGTTGGATCGATGCTGACGGCGACGAACACATAGTCGGCGCCCGCCGACAGGCCGGCCTTCTGCGCGGCGCGTAATGTTGCGAGCCGCGTCATGCCGCAGAGCTTTTCGCAATGGAAATAGCCGAATACGAGAATGATCGGCGCGCGATTGAATAATTCACCAATACGGACGCCATGTCCGTCTCCATCGGTGAAGGCGTTTTCGGACGGAAGGCGCGCGCCGAGTTTCTTCTCGTAAGCAATCCCCGTCGTGTTTGGCGTTTGTTGCGCATGGACCGGGGGAAAGGGATTGAGAAGCAGCAACGCCGCCAGCGTAAGGAGCAGCTTCATTTGCATTCTCCTTCAGCGGCTGAGCAGCGCTCGGCCAGTCAGAAATGCCCTGCTGGGCGATTTTCCGCATCGCGACGTCGATCGGAATATGCGCAAGGCCTTTCGACTGATCGATCCAGCCGTCGCTGTTCAAGCGCGCCAGTTCGCGCCGGTGGAAGTCCGCCCAGTCTTCGCCAGGATTGATCTGCAGCCGCGGTTCAGGATAAGGCGGCGGTGGCGCATTGAGCGTCCTGTCGATAAGCGAGCCCGGGTAGATGGCCAACGCCATAATGGCGAGGGAAACGACGCCGAGGATCGTGGCGACGAAACCGATCGTAATGAACCGGCCGCCGACATCGCTTACTTCGTGCGAAGCTGGCGCAAGGTCATCCTCCTGCATTGCGCTAAGCCTCAACCATATTCCAAATCCGTTTTGTCCACCGCGACATCACGGACGACGTGCAGAACATCGCCAGCAGGGCGGAAAGCGTGAGCAGCGCGATTACCCCTGATTTAGCGCCGGCGGCGGGGGCGACTAGCCAGAACTGATGAAGAATTCCGCCCAGGATTGTCGACGCGGCGGCGAAACCCAGGGCTTTCGGCGAGCGTTGTGCTCTGTTCGAAAGCAGCGCAAAAAAAGGCGCGATGAAATGCGTCAAGACAATCACCCAGGCGATCATGTCCCAGCCCTGCCGCCAGCGTGGGAGATACCAGGCGACTTCATGCGGAAGGTCGGACTGCCACACGATCAGTAGTTGCATGAAGGCCAGATAGCTCCAGAGAGATACGAAGGCGAGAAGCAGACGGGCAAGCTGGCGAAGCGCCTCCGGGTCCGGAGCAGACGAAAAAATCAGCACGAGTATCGCAATGGCGAGCGAGAGCGCGCCGATCTCGCTGATGAATACAAGACCGAACAGGCTCGACGAGAAGGTCGGATCAAGCGACATGATCGCGTCGATGACGGCGAAGGTGGTCGTCAGGGCGAGAAGGATGAGGCCGATCGGCGCGATCCGCGCGAGTTCTTTAGGGTCGTCGGCGGCGCGGGCAATGAGAACGGCAAGAATGAGCCAGATCAGGAGATAGATCACGCCGCGCGCCACAAAGCCGGCGGCATTCAGATAGATGGCGTTGTCGAACTGCGCGGCGCCGCCCTGCAGCCAGGGATACAGACGCTGTGCGGTCAGGACGTACGGAATGACGAACAGCGGAAGCAGAAACACGCTCCGCACGCCAGCCGCAAGAGCGTTGCGAATGGCGTATCCCCAGCGTCCTCCTGTCAGCGCATGGATCAGCGTCAGGGCCATTGCCCCGAGCGGCCAAGCGATCCACACGCTGATTGCAGCGAGCCAGGCAAAGCCGAAGCTCGTTGGAGCCAGGGTCCAGCCGAGAAAGCCTCCGGCATATCCCGCTGCGCCCGCTAGGATGACGAGGATGCGGCTCATCGCGCAGCCTCCCCTTTCGACGCCGCAAGATCCGTCGCTGTCGCATTCTGACTCTTCTGCAAGGCTCGGATGTAAGCGGCGATCGCCCAGCGATCGGCCGGAGGCACGCGCGCCCCGTAGGAATACATGGCGCCGTGGCCTCGCGCGATCACATCGACGAAGTGACGCGTCGGCACTTTCAGCAATCGCTCGCTGTCATAGGAAGGCGGCGCAGGGAAGCCGCGCTGGACGATCATGCCCTGGCCGTTGCCAAGTTCCGAATGACAGGGCGTGCAGAAAATCCGGAAGCGCTGCTGTCCGCGCTCGATGAGCGCGAGCGTCAAAGGCGGCGGGGGCGGTTCGCGATACAAAAAGGCGACGACGTCGGGCGGCGTCTGCGCTGGACCGACGAGCGGAGAATAGCTGCGCTGCTTCGGCTGGTTGCTCATGTCGCTGCACGCGGCCAAAGCGCACAGAGCGATGATGGGGGAGACCCGCGTCACAGCTCGACCTCTTCGATCGCGCGGGCGCCGCTACTCTGTTTCAGGAGCTCCCGCGCCGTCGTCAGGGCCTCGGAATTCGCCGTGCGCAGGACGATCACCCAACGATCGATCATCGCGTCCCGGATCGCACGCGTCTCGTCGACCCGGTCGTAGTAGCGCAGGAAGCCGCAGAGCGCGCCGGCGCCGATAACGGTGGTGAGCACGACCGTGAGAACGCCGGCTCCGAAAGCGATGGGAATGAACGACGGCCAGGAAAACGGCGGCCTGCCGCCGATATCGAGGGGATAGGCTTCGACGTTCGCATAACTCTGCAGGCCGAATGCGGCGGCGCCGCCAAGAAGGCCCATCGCCAGCGCGATTGCCGGGAGCCGGGTCCGCATCGGCGCTTCGGACGGCGGGACAGGGCTGAAGAGCTGCGCGTCGCCGAGATGTGCGTCGTCGAGCCGCGCGAGCGCTTCGAGCGCAGTTTCCTCGGAGAGGAAAGACGCTGTCAGTCCGTTCGGCGCCGCGCGCGCCTCGGCCGCGGCGCTCATCCTTCGCGCTCCGCATTGCGTAAGATCACTTCGCGCATCTCGAACATCGAAACCGACGGCAACAGGCGAATGGCGATCAGGAAGCCGGCGATGAAAAGACCGATCGTGCCGAACAACGTGAGCCAATCCCATATCGTCGGCGTATAGCCGCCCCAGGCGGACGGCAGATGCGTGTGACGCAAGCTCATCACGACAATGACGTAGCGCTCGCACCACATCCCGACGATCACGACGAGGCTGATGGGAAGAACAAGCATCTCGCTAAGCCGTACGCGGCGCCACCACATCAGTTGCGGCGCGAGCACATTGAAGAGAATCGTCGCCCAGTAGATCGGCGCCAGCTCGCCCGTTATCTTGTTGATGAAAAGCCGCTTCTCGGCGGCGTCCGGCCCATAGAAGGTCGTGAACGCCTCCATCAGATAGGCGTAACCGACGCAAAGACTGCTCGTCAGCAAGAGCTTGCCGAGGATGTCGAAATGGCGACCGGTGATGAAATCCTCAAGCCCGAGCAGTCGCCGCAGCGGCACGACGAGCAGCATCACGCTCGCAAAGCCGGACAACAGGGCGCCAAAAACGAAGAAGGGTGGAAACTGCGTTGAATGCCATCCGACGGTTGCGGCGCCGGCGAAGTCGAGGCCGACGATGCTGTGCACCGAAATTACGAGCGGCGCCATAACTGCGGCGAGCAAGCCATAGCCGACACGGTAGTAGCGCCAGTCGTTGCGCGAGCCTCCAAAGCCCAGAGCGAGCAGACCGTAGAAGCGGCGGTTGAGCGGAGTCTCGGCCTTGTCGCGCATCGTCGCGAGATCGGGGACAAGGCCGAAATACCAGAAGAGGATGGAGGAGATGACGTAGACGAGGATCGCGACGAAGTCCCAGAGCAGCGGGCTGCGGAACTGCGGCCAGACGGTCATGGTGTTGGGATAGGGGAACAGCCAATAGAAGAGCCAGGGCCTGCCCAGATGCAGAATCGGATAGATGGCTGCGCAGGCCGCGGCGAAGACGGTGATCGTCTCGGCGATTCTGTTGAGCGCGCTGCGCCACTCCACTTCGGCGAGATAGAAGAGCGCCGAGATGAAAGTTCCGCCCGACGCGATCGCGATCCACCACACATAATTGATGATCGCGAAGCCCCACACGACGGGCCAGTCGACGCCCCAGACGCCGACGCCCGCATAAAACAGCCAACCGACGGCGATGACGAGGATAAGAACGAGGAAAAGCGCCGCGCCTAGACTGAGCCGCCACCATAAGGGCCATTTCTCCTGCAGCGGCGGCGCGCATATTTTCGCAGTCAATGTCGATATGGTCTGCTCGGGCGCCACGATCGGATCATTGGCGCGCGGCCGCCTGCCTGTCACGGAGACCTCGAGCGTCGACCGGGCCTGGGAGAGCGTCATTGCTTGACTTCTTCCCCGCGATTGACGTTGAAAATGTGCGCTTCATAAGTGACGCGCGGCTTAGTGTTCTGATCGGCGAGCAGCGCGTAGGACAGCGGTCCGGCGCGGCGGGCGGCGACCTCGCTCCCCTTCGCCGCAAGATCGCCGAAAGTGAACGCCTGCGTCGGACATGCGGCTTCGCAGGCGGTGACGACCGCGGACGCGCTCTGGCCCTCGCGATCGGCCACAATGCGCGCGGCGGCGATGCGTTGCAGACAGAAGGTGCACTTCTCCATGACGCCGCGCGCGCGCACGGTGACCTCGGGGTTTCGCGACTCGATCGCCCGCCGCTCCTTGCCGGCGAAGTCGAAGTAATTGAAGCGACGAACCTTGTAAGGGCAATTATTCGAGCAGAAGCGCGTGCCGATGCAGCGGTTGTAAACCATGACGTTGAGCCCTTCGGCGTCATGCATCGTCGCGCCGACCGGGCACACCGGTTCGCAAGGCGCCTCCTCGCAATGCATGCAGAGAACGGGCTGGAAGTTGAACTTCGGCGACTCTGGCGAGCCCTCGTAATAGCGGTCGATGCGCAGCCAATACATCTCGCGCTCGCGCAGCATCTCCGCCTTGCCGACGACCGGAATATTGTTTTCCGCCTGGCAGGCGACCACGCAGGCGTTACAGCCGATGCAGGCGTTGAGGTCGATGCTCATGCCCCAGGCGGCGGGACCTTTCGGCCGCCATTCATAAAATGAAGGCTGCGGTTCCTGGTCTCCTCGAACAAAGCCGGGATCTTTGAGGAACTGCGACAGCACGCCATGGCGCGCATAGACGCCGCCTTCGACGAAGATCGTAGAGTGGTGCTGCGTGCTCGCCAATTCTTCCGTCGCGCCGGTCTTCTGAATGTCCGCAGAGCCGCAGGAGCGGCCCGTGAACGCAAAAAAATCGACGCCGACGTTCTGCCCGACCGGGCCTGCGTGGCTTCTGCCGAATCCAAGGAGCGCAACGACGCAATCGTCCGACTGGCCCGGCGCAATGACGATCGGCGTCGTAGTATGCACGCCGTCGACGGCGATCCGAACGACGTCGCCGTCCGTCAGCGACAGCTGGCGGGCGCGTTTAGGCGATATCATCAGCGGATTGCCCCAGCTGATCTTGGTCAGCGGCCGCGGCAATTCCTGGAGCCAGGGATTATCTGCGTAGCGCCCGTCGAGGAGATAGGGATCGGGGCGAAGCAGCAGGACCGTCGCGCCTGTGGGCGGTTCGGGAAGTCGCGCGCGCGCCGCAGCGTCGCGCAGCGGCCGTCGGCTGACAGGGCTGGCGCTATTGGGAATGACGCCCTGAGCCAGCGCGTCGGCCCATGCTTCATTGACGCTGGTCCCGAGCCGATCCTTCCACGTTTGCCGCACGAGATCGAAGGCGCTCGGCGGATCAGGCCGAAGCAGCAGTCCCAACATCTGATGCGGTTCGACGCCCTGATAGAGGGGCAGGGCTTGCGGCTGCATGACGCTCGCCGTTCCGTCGAAAGCGCGCGCGTCGGTCCAGCCCTCCCAGGCATGAATCATGGGCGCGGCCCAGAGCGACGCGGCGGTGGTTTCGTTTGGCGTCGTGCTGAGGCAGAGGCTGAAGTCCACGCGACCCAGAGCTTCCGCGAAGCCGAGAGCGCCCGGCGCGGCATAGGACGGATTGCTGTCCACGATGAGCAGCGAGCTGACTCGACCCGCGCGCATGTCTTCCGCGAGCGCGCCGAGGGAGAGGGAATCGTCGGACGATGCGAGCATCGCGGACTCGAGCAGCGCGTAGGTGGCGCCGCGCCCGCCGAGCGCTTCGTTCATTGCGAATACGAGCGCATGCGCTTCCGGCGAATGATCTGGTCCCAGGTGAATCAAGGCGCGTCCGCGATTGGCCGTGAGATCGGACACGATCCTTTCGAGCCAGGGCGGACCTTCGACGCTCGGCCCGCCGAGCAGCGCGCCGGAGAGCGCAAGCAGGATCCGGTGGGATTCTCGCGGTCCGGCGATGAAGCGCTCATCGGCGACGGCCCCGGTAAGCGACGGCGTGGCTTCGATGGCGTAGAGCCGGTTCATCTTCGCGCGCGTCGGATTGCGTCGCGCCGCGAATTCGCGCGCTGTGCGGAGATGCCCCGGCGCGGCGCTCAGGAGATCGCTGTCGATGGCGAGAATGACGTCGGCGTTTTGGAGTTGCGGCTTGAGTTCAAGGCGGGCGCCATAGGCCAGCGCCATCCCTCGTTCGACGTTTTCGCGCCCGATCGCCTCCCAATGCAGCCAGCGAATCTGCGGATAGGAATCGCGAAGCGCGCGGAGTCCCGCGCCGAGCGTCGGCGATGTCGAAGCGCCGGTCAGGATCACGAAGCCTGCGCCGCCAGTCGCCGCGAGTTTATCCCGCTGCTCGCCGAGGGCCTGCTCGAGCGCCGCTCGGCTTCGCGGGAGATTGCCTTGCGTCACGCCCCAGGAACGGCGCGGATCGTAGAAGTTGAGGAGTTCAGCCTGCGCCATCGGGCTCGTCGCGCCGAGGCTCGCTGGATGAAAGGGATTGCCTTCGACTTTGATCGGCCGTCCCATGAAATGTTTGATGACGGTTCCGGCGGCGTAGCCGCCCTCGATATGCGCGCTGCTGTAGTCGTCGGGCGCGCCCGGAACGATGCCCGGCGGCATCCGAACGGCGGGAATGAGATGTCCTTCGGGCGCGCCATCGCATCCGCCGAGGCCCGCGCCCGCGAGCGCCAATGAGGCCGCCATCAGCGCCAGCGCCTGCCGGCGATCGCGCGGCGCTGAAAGCGCTGCGCCGAGCATCGGGAATTCCTGCTCGACGCGCGACAGGAATTCCGGATCTCGCGCGAGTTCCTCAAGGCTACGCCATTGCGCGTTCACCTGTGACATATCGAACAGTCCGTCAGGTTTCTCTGCGGAACGCCGTATTGGGCGAGCAGGAGCTCAGGTGCCGGCGTCGCCGCATTGCGCGTCCAGCTCGTGTCGTAGATCTTGTCCTTTGGCCTTAAGTGCGGGCCTGGATCGCGATGGCAGTCGAGACAGAACTGCATCGTCAGCGATTTGGCCTTGTAGGTGAGCGCCATGTTCGCCACGTCGCCGTGGCAGCTGGAACAGCCGACCCCTTTGGCGATGTGAATGCTGTGATCGAAGTAAACGTAGTCCGGAACGTCGGTAACGCGTCGCCAGACGATCGGCCGATTTTCCTTCAGACTGTTGCGCACCGGCTCCAACAGGGCGGCGTTGGTCCAGATCTGCGAATGGCAGGTCATGCAGGTATAGGTGGGGGGCATGCCTGCGTTGGCGGAAACTTCGACTCCGTTATGACAATAGCGGCAGTCGATTCCCAATCCGCTCACGTGATGTTGGTGGCTGAACGGGACCGGTTGGGCAGGCGCCCAATTCACGCGTCGCGCATAATCGCTGTGCGGCCAAAGCCAAATAACGAGTAGAAAGGCCACGAGCGCCAGCCCCAGCATGAGGAGTGCAAGCGATGCCCAGAAATTCGCGGGGGGTCGAAAGACTGAGCCCATGAACCGCTCCGCTTCCGCCAACGCCTCGCTTGGCGGTGCGGCTAGATCCAAGCTTACAACTGGTTCAGCACGCGCCTGCGGCAAGCGCTCGACGATCGCATCGAAGCGTTCAGTGGGAACTCACAGTTTGGTCTGCGCGCGTGCGAAACGCGCGAAGAGGCAGCTGGCGATCAATCCCAAAATCGCGAACAGGGCGACGGCCCAAAACACGCGATCGTGTCCGGCGGCCCCAGGCCACTCATCGAGCAGATAGCCCATCAGCGGCCCCATGAAAATGTCCGGAGCGAAGCCGACGACCGAGACGAAGCCCACCACGATCCCGGTATGCTCTACTGGAATTTTGGCGTCCTGCATGATCGCGAAATACAAGCCGCGCAGCCCGAATATCCCGGCGCCGCTGAGGACGATTGTCAAGAGGAACGCCCAAACCATGCCGGCTCCAAGGGCGCCGGAGGCGAGTATGAAACTGCCGGCTGCGAGCAGCGCGAAGCAGACGACCGTCATAATCGTCGCGCCAGTACGCTCAGCAAGATAGCCGACGCCAATCGCCGCAAACGGTCGTATCCAGAGCGATGTGACGCCGGCCCGCGCTGAGTCCACCTCGTTAAGTCCGATGACCTGGTGCGCATATAACGAAAAGTCATCGATTGCTTTGAATCCGACGTAGGCGCAGAGAATGATTGCCGCCTGAAGCCAGACGGATGGCATGGCGAACATGCGAGCGTCGCCGCTTATCGACATGTCGCTTGATGACCGCGCGTTGCGCTCCGGCAGCGCCAGCCAGATCAGCAGGGCGGCGGCGCAGGTCATCGCGGACAGCGCCACGATGATCAGTCGCAATGAGTCCGTGCGCTGTGCGAGACTTACCGTTTCGCCGTCTGTCGGCAGCGCCGCGGCGAAGAGAATCACCATGATCGACGCCATGACCGCGGCCAGCGCGCCTCTGCCGCCTTCGAGCAAGCCAAAGGCGCGGCTTTGTGAAGAGTCGAGCCCCCACTCGCGCGTGGCGCGTATCAACGGCGCCCAGAAGAGGGCGATCGTGGTGACGCCCCAGTAGCCGTACAGCAGCGCAAGCGTCGATGGGGAAGGAATCGCCGTCATAACGGCGCCGCCGGCGGCGGTCGACGTCAATGCGACGATCAACATCGTGCGCGCCGGAAAACGATCAGCCAGCAGGCCGCCAAGTAAATACGCCGCCACTGCGATCACCCCGTAAACCGCATAAGCGGCGCCAAGTTCAAAATTGGTGAGGTGAAAGACTTCGAGAAGCGTCGGTCGGAAGACGCGCGCCAATACGAACGGCAGCAGAAAAACCGACTCGCCGGCGATGATCAGCGCCGCGAGCGCCAATGCTCGGCGGTGCGTCTGTTTCGCGCCAACAGTCATGCCGGGCATGGGCGAGCGGGATGTCCGGGCTTCGCCTCGCACAGAACGCCTCTGTGGCAGGGAGCGTGATTTTGCCGGCCTTCCTTCATGAGACGTCTGAGGCGCATCGCTTCGACCATAGGCTTGTCATTTTTCCCCAAGGCTCCAATTATTCGTTGTTTTGGGTCGGAAGCCAAAGCACATCGAGATTGCTTCCAGGCGTACGCTCCGCCCGCTTCGGCGGAGCGTCGAGGCGCGGCCCATGTATCGAAGAAGGAGATCGGAATGCGCTCTATCTTGATGGCGTTGGCGACGGCTGGGTTGTTTAGTCTGTTCCTAAGCGCGGCGCCCGCGACTGCAGCGCCGGCGAACGGCGCCGCAATCGGAGAAGCCACCGCGGTCTCGTCGATGGTTCAGGAGGCCAGGTGCCGCGTATGGCGGCGGTGCTGGCACGGTGCTTATAGCGGCCGTCGCTGCCGCGTGTGGCGCCGCTGCTGGTAGCAGGCCGCGCGCGCTCACCGGATTGGCGCCGCTTTGCTGCGATGGCGGGCGGCGCCGCCCTCTCGCCGGACGGAGTGGCCCAGGAGGCCGCCCCTCCCGTCATCATTGCTTGCGAGGCACCTGTAGTAAGTCGGCGGCAGACGAGCGCCGGTTGCGCATCTGTGCAACGCATAAAGATCGTTTCGCGTTCTATAGCGAATGTAGGGGTGGATCAGATAGCGCCCGCTGCCATCGACGAAATTGCCGAAGCGATCGATGTCGCCTTTGACCGCGGGGTCCGAGTCGACGATCGCGTGTCGCAGCTTTTCGCCTTCGACAAAGTTTTCCGGCAATTGGTCGAACGGACCATCGAAATATGTGTTCAGACGCGAATCTTCTTCGCGCACGCCTATCAGTATGCGGCGTTCGCGCCAATGATCGCGGTAGAACGCAAAGCCGGACCTTCGGCCGACGACGATTCGATGTGTGCGTTGGGACCGGACCAATTCGTCTGCGCCGGCGGAACTCTCGTCGAGAACATAATGGAAGAGTTTTAGTCGTGAATTGTAGACGAGGTAGAATCGTATCCCCGATTCATCGATGATGGGTCCAAGAAATTCTTCATCGGGACCGATGGCGCTCGCAGGCGGCTGCGCCTTCGACAAATCCTCGAGCGCAAATATGACGCTCTTTGCGCCCTGCGAAACCCGATAAAGTAGCGGAGCGATCCGCTCGACTCTGACGCCCTGCGAAGCGCCGAGCGTCGTGTAATGGGCGTTGCCGTGCGCCGCCCACGCGCTCGGCTCCTGAAAATATTCGAAACGAAGTTCGCCGCGGTCACGATCGGCCGCCGGCAGGCGGATATTGCCTGAATAGCGGCTCCCATTGAGGAAGAAGCTGAAATAGTAATAATTCTCTGTCGGATAGACTCGAACTTGCTCTGGAAGAGCGCCGAGCACGAAGGCGAAGACGGCGATGGGGTCGTCGATGGCGAGCTCCGCCTTTCGCGTCACATCCTCGATTAGCGCCTCATTTGTGTAGAGTCTCGGAAGCCGCGCGTCTTGCGCGGCTGCTACTTCTGTCGCTGTGGTGGCGATCAGCGGCAGCAATCCCAAGACCAATCGGAATCGAATCGCCATCAACGCCGTTCCGCGGATGCCTGCGCTGCGCCACCATTGGGCCTCGCGATCCGGCGCACAACTGCAAAATGCCGTCGGCCTTGAACATTCTAACGGTGAAACGCCGGGCTCTGCGAACGCGCTACACGCCGGAGCAGCTCCATTCCAGAGCGCCCGGGGCCGACGTTGATCGGCTGCGACAGCGACAAATCTCGAGAGCCAATTGCCCGAACAGCGGCGCGTCCCAGAAGCCCCGTCATGCGCCTCCTGACATGATGTCATCGTCGGCGCGCGGCGTGCTGCGCGAGGCGTGGCCTCCCTTTTTGCCCGCCTGCGACGCAAGCTGGCGATCGATGGAAAAACTGCGCTTGGCCGCGCTGACGGCTAAGCCGCCCTTGCGTCCAGCAGTCGAGGCGAGTTCGGGATTCTTCGCGAAGCTGCGCTGTTCGCTCGGGACGCTCTTGCCGCCCTTGCGCGCAATTTCACGCCGCCGCTCCAGCGGCATCGACGCAAAACCTCTCCGGGACTTATTGACCGCAGTGCCCATATGATTCGCTCCAGTTTCGCTCCAACTATTCTTCCGCAGCTCCGAACTTGTAGAAGTTAGTTCAGTAACTCGGGAAGAAGGAAGCAAGGGGACGCCCGCCGCTCGCCGAAACGCACAGGCTGAGCAATGTTCATATTTCGCTGAGACTAGGCTGCTGCCAAGCTGGTAATCTTACGTAGAAATTGAATTTTTTAGCGATATCAGAGTCAATCAGGGTTTTATTGGTCGCCGAATCGCACGCGATCGTCGCCCTTTCCTCTCGGCGCGCGCGTTGTTTCGCCGATGGCCTGACCGCATGATGAAATCACGACCAGAACTGGTCTGACCCAATCTCTTTTACGTAAGTCTACCAATTTTGCTTTACATGCGAGCGTGCTTCTATGGCTCTGTTGTCCAAACGCCAAGTGAAACGCCGCCACGTCAGTGGCCGGCAAGCATTGCAGCAAGGCGCGCAAGAACGGCGGGAGCGTCCGATATGTCCATGTCGTGGTGTGCGGAGCGATCGAGTCTCAAAGCTCACCAAGAGCTTTCCGGCGCTATGCTTTCTTTGAAGCAGAAGCGCCTGCTCGCGAGCTATCTGCTCAATCTGCGCAGGGGCGAGTGGTTCGTGTTCGAGATGATGGTCTCGGATATCCGACGGCTTCTGGACCTCGGCGCAGAGGCGCTGGCGACGGACGTGTTCCTCCTTCTCGGACTCTTCATGCGGGACCGTCCGCAATTGAATGGCTACGCCCAGCGCGCCCGCGCCTTCGAGAGCCTGTACCGAGGTCAATCGGCGCGTCGCACGATCGCATCGCCCTGAATGGGGGACGAGGGGATGCGCACCGAGGGCTCGATGGAGGCGCAGAGCCACAACTAGCGAGGGACCACGGCCGCGCGTGGAAATTTCCCCCCGCGGCGTGAGCGTCGTCGCAGCCTCAGCGCCGCCCCTCCGCGAGCGAGCGACAATGCCCAGAAAAGCCGTCTGCGCGGCTGCAGCGGTTAAGCTTGTGGGCGGGTTCGTGGTGGGCTATCGCTTTGCCAGCGCCGAGCGCCATTGCAGTCGGCGGCGGATGCGGCGTAATTTCCACGTCAGGTTATGCCAGTAGGGTGGCTTCGGTGGATGATGCTGACCGCAATGTTCTTGGCGCCGGGCGGGGCGAACTCGAACGATTGCGAGCGGTCAGCGGATTGGCGGACACTCTCGCCCATAAAATCAATCAGCCCTTGACCGCGGCGAGCGCCTATCTGAGAGCCGCGCAGCGCCTCACAGGCGGGCTCCCCAGGGAGTCGGTCGCGCCGATCGTCGACGCGCTCGACAAGGCTTCGGTGCAGATCATCCGGGCGGGGCAGGCGGTCCGTGGGCTGAGCGAGCTTGCCGCGCTGGGCGAGCCCGACAAGACGGATGTCCGGCTCAATTCTTTAATCGAGGAGACGCTCGACCTTATGGCCGCGGAAGCGGCCGAAGCCGGCGTCTCGATCAGCAAACGTCTGACGGAAGAAGACGACTGCATCGTCGCCGACCGGATCCAGATCAAGCATGTCCTGGTGAATCTTCTGCGAAACGCGATTGGGGCGATGCACGGATCCGCGCGACGCGAGCTGCTGATTTCCACAGCGACGGATGCTGCGGGAGCGATCCGATTTGAAATTCAGGATTCCGGCTGCGGGGCCGGCGAACGGGAGGACGCTGATCTGTTCGAGTTTTTTGCGACGCAAAAAAAGGGGGCCGGCATCGGGCTGCTCATTTCGCAGGCAATTGTAGAGGCGCATAATGGGCGCCTGTGGGCTAAGGCCAACCCTGACGGGGGCGCTATATTCTCCTGTGATCTTCCGTTGCGAGGGCGAGAGTTCAACGGATGAACCCAGGAACGGTTTTTGTCGTCGACGACGACCCGGCGGTGCGCGACGCGCTTCAGCTTCTCCTCGAATCTGAAGGCTACGCCGTGTCGAGCTTTCCATCCGCGCCATCCATGCTTTCGGCCGTCGGGCCGGAGAGCGCCGGGTGCGTGATCGCCGACGTTCGCATGCCGGAGGTGAGCGGACTTGATCT
The DNA here is from genome assembly GCA_051061385.1 of Methylocystis sp. Lineage (GTDB taxonomy): Bacteria > Pseudomonadota > Alphaproteobacteria > Rhizobiales > Beijerinckiaceae > Methylocystis. The sequence goes on along the minus strand of JBPFDX010000040.1, from coordinate 11,050 downwards.
CATTCTCGAGATGAAAAACCGAAATCTTCGATTGCCGATCATCATCATCACGGGTCATGGCGACGTGCCGCTCGCCGTGGAGGCGATGAAGCGGGGCGCCGTGGATTTCCTGGAAAAGCCTTTCGACGACGATGCGCTTTTCGCAGCCGTCAAGCGGGCGCTGTCGCGGGACGCCGCCGAGCAGTCGCGCTATTCGGACGAGCGGCGGATGTCCGAAAGGTTCATGTCGCTGACGAAGCGAGAGCGAGAAATTCTTGAAAGGCTCGCTGAAGGCTACTCGAACAAAGTGATCGCCCATGATCTCGGCATCAGCGTGCGCACCGTCGAAGCGCACCGCGCCAATGTGATGACCAAGATGCGCGTCAGAAACTTGGCGGAACTGGTCCGAATGGTCCTCAACGGGCGAGATGTTTTGGAGTCGGCGAGCGGCGCCGGGGACCGCGGCTCCCGAAAACCTGCGTCGCCAATCCTGCGTCGCGACTAGTTTCTGTTGGTAAGGACACGCATTGCCAATGTGCGTGGTTCGGTATTCAAATCCGGAAGACCGAGCGTAGGGGAGCAAATTGGTCATGAGAGAGCGGATCTCGCAAACGGACGCCGTCGAACAGAATGGCCGCCCCTTTGCCGCTCAGTCGGCGCCGCGCGTGGTCGTCATCGATGACGACAGGGATGTCGCCGATAGCCTGGCGATGCTGCTCGACTTGCTGGGATGCGACGTGAAGACGGCTTATACGGGAGCCGTGGGCGCTTCTCTTGTGGCGGAATTTCAGCCAACGATCGTCTTCCTGGACCTCGGCATGCCCGATATGAACGGCTACGAAACCGCACGCCGCATTCGCAGCGAGCCGGCCGGTCAGCAGGCGCAGCTTATCGCGCTTTCCGGCTGGGGGCAGGACGTCGACAAAAAGCGCACCCGCGAGGCCGGCTTCGACCGTCATCTCGTCAAGCCCGCCGATATTGATATTTTGGAAGAAATCATCGCCGCCCATCGGGAAGATTGATCGCCCGAGCGGCCTAACAGGCAGACCGGTCGCTAGAATATCTCCCCCCGCCTACGCAGTTCGCAGGGGCTCGTTTTGCGCTTGCTTTATTCGCCTCAGCGCGCTTCCCGAAGCCAAAGCTTCAGCTCGGGTTACACATCGTCGTGGCTCAGCTGGATTCCTGACACACGCCAGCGTAGTAGTTCGAGAGGCGCGATGGGGTTGTAGCTCATCGGCCAGAATCCCAGGGGGCGATGGGACTTGGCGCGTCGGCGCAGACAGCTAAGGAAAGCTCGGACAGAGAGCGGGAAGCGCTCGAAGCTCGTGTTCGAGCGCTGCGGCGGCATCGATCCTTTCGATGCAATATCCGACCTGGACAGTCCAACGATCGCGAGCCCGCCCGGTCGAACGCGCTTGCCGCGGCCAATGTCTACTGGATAGCAAATGAATTTTTCAAATGCGGACAGATATTGGGTTGTAAATTGGTCGACAGATTGTGACGGGCGTTGCGCCTCCATCGACCCGCAGTGGCAAGGGATTACGGGTCAAAAACCCGAACGTGCGCTTGGCGAGGGATGGCTCGAAGCCGTCCACCAAGACGATCAGGAACAAGCGAAGACCCAGCTGGCGCGCGCGCGGCGGTCGGAGCGTTCGTTTCAGGTCATCGTAAGGCTTCGGCAGGCGGATGGCCAATTCCGCTGGGCGCTGGCGGTCGGCGCGCCGCGCTATGATGCGCAAGGCGCATGTATCGGCCACAGCGGCGCCATCATCGATTTTCATGACCGGATAGCCGCTCAACGCGAACTCAGCGAAACGCGGCAAAGGCTGGAAGCGGTGATGAACGCCGCGCCAGTTGGTCTCAGCTATTCCACCGATCCAAGCTGCGCCTTCATCACCGGCAACAAGGAACTCTTCACGCAGTTCGAGATTGACGCCTCGGACAATGCGTCCGCATCGGCTCCCGACCCGAGCGCCGCGGGACGTCGGATTCGCTATCTCAAGGATGGACGCGAACTGACGGAGTCGGAACTGCCTTTGCAGGTGGCGTCGCGTGAAGGTCGCGCCGTCCAATCGATGGAGATGGAAGTCGAATTGCCGAGTGGACGCCGATGGCGCCTGGAAGCGTCGAGCGCGCCGATCGTTTCCCCCGATGGTAGGGTCCTTGGCGCCGTCGCCGTGACCGTCGACGTAACGGAAGGCAAGGAGCGGCTCGACGAATTACGCTTGAGCGAACAGCGCTTTCGCACGCTCTTTGAATCGAGCCGCGACGGAATCGTCACCGTCGACATGAGCGGACGCATCATCGAGGCGAATCCCGCATATCAGGAGATGCTCGGCTACACGCTCGAAGAGCTGAAGCGTCTCACCTACCAGGAGCTGACGCCGGAAGTCTGGCGCGAGATGGAAGCTGCGATCGTGCGGGAGCACATTCTTCCGCGCGGCGAATCCGCCGAATATGAGAAGGAATATATCCGCAAGGATGGAGGCGTCTTTCCAATAAGCTTGCGCACCTGGGTCGTTACCGACGACCAGGGCAGGATTGTCGGCATGCGCGCGTTCGTGCGCGACATCACTGAACGCAAGGCGGCGGAGGCGGCGTTGCGCGACAATGAGCAGCGCATGCGTCGCTTTTACGACTCCGGCCTGTTGGGCGTCATCTATTGGAATGTGGCTGGCGCGGTCACCGACGCCAACGACAGGTTTTTGGAGATGGTCGGCTATACGCGCGCTGACCTCCAGGAAGGACGCATCAACTGGCTCGAACTGACGCCGCCGGAACTCCTGCATCTCGATGAAGCCGCCATTCGAGAAGTGAAGGCCACCGGCTTCAACGCTTCACCGTTCGAGAAGCAATTCTTCCATAGGAACGGTTCGCGCGTGCCGGTTATTGTCGCCGGCGCCATGCTCGATGAGGCGCGGTTCAATGGCGTGGCCTTCGTGCTGGACATCACGGAGCGCAAGCAGGCCGAGGCGGCGCTGCGCGCGAGCGAACGGCGCTTTCGCGCCATCTTCAACCAGCAGTATCAGTACAGCGCTTTGTTGAGCGCCGATGGACTCGTAATCGAAGTCAGCGAATCTGTCATTCACGGCACGGGCGTTCCTCGGGAGGAGATTGTAGGCAGGCCGCTGCTCGACGCTCCGTGGTGGCGAAACGTTCCGGATGCGCGCGCACGTTTGCAGGCGCAGTTCGACGAGGCGCGGGCGCGACCCGGGCCGTCACACGGCGAAGGGGCTTACGAGACGCGCGACGGCGCGCAGCGCTATGCGCTCAACACCGTGACCGCACTGCGCGACGAGTGGGGAGAAATCGAGTTTCTACTCGTCGAAGGCATCGACATCACGGAGCGCAAGCAAGCTGAACTGGCTCTGCGGGACAGCCAGCAGCAGCTTGCACTGGCGCTCGAAGCTGGCCAGCTGGGGTTCTGGGACTGGGACGTGCCTAGCGGCCGCGTCCAATTCGGCGGCCGCTGGGCGTCAATGCTGGGCTACGAGCGCAGCGAGATCGAGCCGCATCTCCGAGCCTGGGAGACGCTTATTCATCCGGACGAGAGGGAGGCGGTTGCGGCGAGAGTTTCCGCGCACCTGGAGGGGAGAACTGAATTCTACGAATGCGAGCACCGCTTGCGGCACAAAGACGGCTCCTGGCGGTGGATCCTCGACCGGGGCCAAGTGGTGGAGCGGGACGCTCAAGGGAAGCCGCTACGCGCCATCGGCACCCATGCCGACGTCACCTCGCGACATGAGGCCGAGGCGGGAGTGCGTGACAGCGAGGAGCGCTTTCGCGCGTCCTTCGCCAACGCTTCGATCGGTTTCGCGATGAACGGACCGGACTATCAGTTCTTGGACGCCAACCCCGCCTATTGCGCCCTGACGGGTTACTCGCTCGAAGAACTTCGCGCTCACAAGGGTTCGGAACTGATCCATCCTGACGACTGGCCGGCCAATGAGGCCCTGGTCAAACGGATGGCCGTCGGCGAAATACCCGGCTTCGTCATCGAAAACCGCTATGTGCGCAAAACCGGCGAAGACATCTGGGTCCGCAAAAGCGTCTCGCTCATTCGTCACGCTGACGGGTCGCCGCGGTGGCTCATCACGCTGGTCGAGGACGTCACCGAGCGCAAGGAGGCAGAGGAGGCGCTGCAGCAAAGCCGAAACGATCTCGACCGCGCGCAGGAGGTCGGAAAGATCGGCTGGTGGCGTCTCGACGTCCGCCAGAACGTGCTAACCTGGTCGGACGAGAATTATCGCATCTTCGGCGTGCCCAAAGGAACGCCGCTGAGCTACAACATTTTTCTCTCGATGGTGCATCCCGACGACCGGGACTATGTCGATGCGCAATGGCAGGCGGCCCTGCGCGGCGAGCCTTACGACATCGAGCATCGCATCGTGTCCGGAGACGACGTCAAATGGGTGCGTGAAAAGGCCTATCTGGAATTTGACGCGGCCGGCGCGCTGCTCGGGGGCTTCGGCATCACGCAGGACCTCACGGAGCTAAGGCAGGCCGAACAGGCGCTGCGCGAGAGCGAAGCTCTGCTGCGGCTTGCGACCGAAGCCGCGAAGATCGGCGCCTTCGACTGGCGGCTCGCGACGGGCGTGAACACGTGGACGCCGGAACTCGAGGCGATGTATGGCCTGGCGCCCGGCGAGTTCAGCCGAACCCAATGCGCCTGGGAGCAGTTGGTCCACCCCGACGACCGCGCCGGCGCTGTCGCGAAGTGTGAGGAGACGCTGGCGACGGGAGAGCCCGTCGAGCACGAGTGGCGGGTCATCTGGCCCGACGGCAGCGTGCATTGGATCGCCGGGCGTTTTCAGGGCATTAAAGACGCCGGGGGCAAGCCCCTGAGACTGACCGGGGTCAACATCGACATCACCGGGCGCAAGCTTGCGGAGACCGCGCTGCGCATGAGCGAAAAGCGCTTTCGAGCGCTCGTCCTCGCCAGTTCCGACGCGGTGTATCGGATGAGTCCCGACTGGGACGAGATGCGTCATCTCGTCGGACACGACTTCATCGATGACCCGGCGGAGCCGAGCCAGACTTGGCTTCAGAAATACATCCTCCCTGAAGATCAGCCGAATGTGTTGGCGGCCATCAGAGCGGCAATCCGCACGACCAGCGTTTTCGATCTGGAGCATCGCGTGCTTCGCGCTGATCGCGGCGTTGGCTGGACGCATTCGCGCGCCATTCCGATTTTCGATGAGTCCGGCGCAATCACCGAATGGTTCGGCATGGCGCGGGACGTCACCATGCGCAAAGAGGCCGAGGAGAGCCTGCGTAAAAGCCGAGCGCTTTTGCAGGCCGTGCTCGACAGTAGCCCCGACGCGATCTTTCTCAAGGATCGCGAAGGCCGGTTGCTGCTCGCCAACCCGGCGACCTTCGCCGTGACCGGCAAATCGCCGGAAGAGTGCATCGGCAAGACGGACGACCAGATTTATGACAATCCTGACGATGGCCGCGCCATCATGGCCAATGACCGCCGTGTGATGGAGTCCGGCCAGACGGAGATCGTCGAGGAAACGCTCTCAGCGCCGTCCGGGACGAGGTACTTCGTCAGCAACAAGGCGCCTTATCGCGACGCCGAGGGCAATGTCATCGGGCTTGTCGGAACTGCTCGCGACATCACCGAGTACAAGGAGGCCGAAGCGGCGCTGCGCGAAAGCGAGCTGCGCTACCGGACGCTGGTCTCGGCGGCGAGCGCGGTCGCATGGCGGTGTCCGCCGTCGGGGCTGCATGTTGAACCGCAACCGGAATGGATGGCCTTCACCGGTCAGACCGCCGAGGAAATGCTGGGCGACGGCTGGTCCAAGGCGATTCATCCAGACGATCTTGCAGAGGCCGCGTCCAAGTGGCGCGAGGCGGTCGCGCGCGGCGCGCTCTTTAAGAACGAGCATCGCATTCGCCGACACGACGGCCAATGGCGCTGGATGAGCGTTCAAGTCGCGCCCGTACACGATGCGAGGGGCGAGATCGTCGAATGGTTCGGGATGAACATCGACATCACCGAGCGTAAGGAAGCCGAGGAACAGCTGCGGGCGAGCGAGGAGACGCTGCTCAATGCGCAGCGCAGCGCCCGAGCTGGCGTGTGGGACATTGACCTTATCGCCAATCGCGTCGCCTGGTCGGAGCCTTACTACGAGCTGTTCGGCCTGCCGCGCAGCATGCAGCCTTCCTATGAGAACTGGATCGCCTCCATTCATCCGGATGATCGGCCGCGCGTAGAGGGCGAATATGCGCGCTTGCTCGAGACGCGCGATGCGCAGCAGATCGAGTTCCGAATCATCCGCGACGGGCGGATTCGCTGGCTGCACAGGGAAGGCCGCGTGATCTACGACGACGCCGGACGTCCGTTGCGCGTCGCGGGCATCACGTGGGACATCACCGAGCGCAAGCGGGCGGAAGAGGCATTGCTCTGGCACATGCGCCGGAGCGAGTTGCTGTCGGAAACGGCCGCGCAGCTTCTTGCGAGCGAGGATCCTCAGCGGTTGGCTGACGAACTCTGCAACAAGGTGATGACGTTTCTCGATTGCGATCTGTTCTTCAATTATCTCGTGGACGAAGAGGCCTGCCGATTACGCCTGAACGCCTGCGCAGGCGTGCCAGCGGAGCTGACGCCCTCTTTCGAATGGCTCGATTTGGACGCAGCGGTCTGTGGCTGCGTCGCCAGCCGGCGCGAGCGGATCATCGCGGAGGACATTCAAAACGACAGCGATCCGCGGACGGAACTGGTGAAGTCTCTCGGCATACAGGCGTACTGCTGTCATCCCTTGCTGCATCAGGACCGCGTCATCGGCACGCTGTCCTTCGGCGCCCGTTCTCGAGCTTATTTCAGCGCCGACGAAATCGCCGTGATGAAGGCCGTCACGGATCTCGTCGCCATCGCCATGCGGCGCGGCGAGACAGAACAGGCGCTGCGCGAGGCCGACCGCCGCAAGGATGAGTTCCTCGCCACTCTGGCGCATGAATTGCGCAATCCGCTCGCGCCGATACAAAATGCGTTGCACATCCTCAGGAAGAAGCATGGTCCCGAGTATCCGGACGCTCGCCTTCTCGACATGATGCAGCGACAGGTCGGCCATTTGATCCGACTTGTCGAAGACCTGCTGGAAGTCTCGCGGATCAGTCGCGGCAAGATCGAATTGCGCAAGGAGTTCGTGATCTTGCAGACGATCCTGAGCGACGCGCTGGAAACCTGTCAGCCGCTGATCGACAAGAAGGCGCATCAGGTGATCGCGAATATGCCGGACGAGCCGATATGGCTTTTCGGCGATCCGGTGCGTTTGACGCAGATTGTTGCGAACATCGTCAACAACGCGGCGAAATACACGCCGCCGGGCGGGCGTATCGAGTTTGAGGCCGAGCGTGAGGGCGACAAACTCGTGCTGCACGTTCGCGACAATGGCGTCGGCATCAGCGGCGACATGATGCCGCGCGTCTTCGACCTCTTCGCGCAGACGGATGGCCAGATTCGACTTTCCGAAGGGGGACTCGGCATCGGGCTCGCGCTCGTGCGCAGCCTTGTCGAACTGCATGGCGGCCGGGTGCACGCGCGCAGCGCGGGCGTCGGCAGGGGCAGCGAATTCACCCTCACTTTGCCGCTCGCGGACCCCGATGGCGCAAAATGTTAGGGGAGTTTGCGAGCTGGAATCAGGCCGGCGCGACCCCGCAGGCGAAGCGCCTGCGGGGTCGCGATGATTGCCGGCGGTTCAGGATCGCGGCGGCGCGCGAGGATGTTGAGGATGACGTCGGCGTAATGGACGCCGTTTTCGAGCGCTTCAGCGCAGGCGGCGTCCGCGGCGGGCAATCCGTCGGTGAGCACCGCGGCGAGGGTGGCGACCATTTGACGATCGCCGTCATCGGACCCGCAAGTTTGCGGCGGACGCGCTTGAGCGCCCCCGCGCAATACCCAGTCCTTGAACCGCGCGCCATTCCTCAGCACGCCCGGCTTTCTGGCCGAACCGGCACGTAGTGCAATGGGTCATAGATCGTCTCGCCGCGTCCGAAGCAACGCGCATGTTCGGCGACGACGCGCCCATCCTGCCGGATATGATGCGATCGGCATACAACCAGCATCCTCCACCGCCCGCGCGATGCTAAAGCGGGCAGACCGCGAAAGCAACCGAAGTGCACGCGGCGGCGCAATAATCCGCCAGTGAGCGGCGCATATTGCGACCGCGTGGCGGCGTAAAACCCGGCCAGATTTAGGCTGACTTCCCAAACATTGATTCGGGAGGGCGGCCGGGGATGTTTGCGGTGGAGATTTACGCGGCGGTTCGACGGCTTGTTTTCGTTGAGGGCAAGAGCCGGCGTGAGGAGGCGCGGGTGTTCGGACTGAGCCGGGACACGGTGGCGAAGATGTGCCGCTATTCCGCCGCCGGGTTACGTGCGCACCAGGGCTCCGGAGCGGCCGAAGCTGGGGCCGTTGCTTCCGTTGATCGACGCCATCCTGGACAGCGACAAGATGGCGCCGCCGAAGCAGCGGCATACGGCGAAGCGGATTGTCGAATGGCGGCGGGATGAGCACGGCATTGCCGGCGGCTACACGTGGTGAAGGATTATGTGCGGCTGGCGCGCACGCGCTCGCGCGAGGTCTTCGTGCCGCTCGCGCATCCGCCGGGTCACGCGCAGGTGGATTTTGGCGAATGCGTCGGCGTCATCGGCGGCGTGCGGATGAAGCTGCATGTGTTCTGCTTCGACCTGCCGCATTCGGACGCCTGCTTCATCAAGGCTTACGCGGCGGAGACGACGGAGGCCTTTCTTGATGGCCATGTCTCGGCCTTCGCGTTCTTTGGCGGCGTTCCGCTGTCGATCCTCTACGACAATCTCAAGATCGCCGTGGCGAAGATACTGGGCGGTGGCGAACGGCGGCGCACGCAAGCCTTTACCGAACTCGTCAGCCACTTTTTGTTCGACGATCGCTTTGGCCGTCCGGGCAAGGGCAACGACAAGGAGAAAGTAGAAGGGTGGCTGGTAAAATATTCGCGGGCCAATTTTCTGACGCCCGTTCCGAAGGGGGCGAGAGAGTTCGGCACTGCGCGAGGAACGACGCGGTCAGATGAGTCGACCGCGTCAACAACCCTCTCCGATATCGGCATCTCGAAGCCGCAATCTTCGAACTGGCAGCGCCTCGCCGCAGTGTGTGAGCAACATTCACCAAATAATTGAGCCAGCAATCGAAGTAGGAATGATCCTATATTTGCTACCTGAAATAGTCAGTCTCCTACTTTGCAAGTATTTCTTGACAATATTCGGAGTGAGAGCATTCTTTGGGGCGGGCGGCCACGGCGCAGCAACGCCACGACCGCCCAGATCACAGCAATAGAGGGACTATCGCGATGACCAACCAAGAACTTACCACACCCCGCATCTGGCGTGATCAGCTCGCCCGCGCTCACACCGTCCGCCAGACAACTGAGGATGACCGCGAATTCGAGAATGCGTCGCACGAATTCTGGGGTGCCATCAAAGGCATCACCGTCCGTCGCTGCACGACACCCGAGGCGCTCGTCCTAAGGCCCGGCCGCGCGCTTGGCCTTGACGTCCGAACTTGCCCGCGGCGGATCCGATATGGATCTGCTCCGGTCTCTTCTCGACGACGTTGAGGCGCTGGCCCGTGATTGACCGCTCCGCGATCATGCGGGACGCGCACCGCCGCTACCGCGCCGGCCGGCGCCTCGGGCTCGGCTGGACGTTCCGGCAATGCCTGTCGACGGCGTGGCGCGCGGCGAAGGAGCGCAAGGCTTACGCGCGATTGCAGCATAGGCTTTGGCGTCATACATTATTCCGAGCGCCGCCCCGACCGTGGATGTAACGGCGGGGCGTTTTTTGTTTTGAGGGCATTGTGTCCCCGGCGCCACAGTCGTCAAAAAAGCGACGTGCAGCGCTGAATGGCGACCATTTCTTTTGACCGTGCGGGGCGTTAGCTGGTTTCATGTTGACGATAGGCTGAAGGAATCTCCCGGACCGTCGACTTGAACACGCAGGACTGAACGATGAAAAAGTTTGCACTGTACGCCGCAGCGCTCGCGCTGACCGCCGGATCGGCCATAGCTGCCGACCTTCCGTCCTACAAGGCGCCGCCGCCGCCGCCGCCGATCATGACCTGGACGGGCTTTTATGCCGGTCTCAACTTCGGTGTCGGCTTTTACGACCAAAATTCATCCAACGCGTGGGGCGTGGGCTTTAGCAATCACGGTGGTAGCCGGGCGGGCGTCGTCGGCGGCGCTCAAATTGGCTACAATTATCAGATCACGCCGATGTTCGTCGTGGGCATCGAGACCGATTTCCAGGGCACCAGCATCGGCTCTGGTGCCGGCGGTAACAGCTTCACCTGGCTCTTTGGCCTCCCTCCGGTAACCACCGCGACCCTGAACTGGTTCGGCACCGTGCGCGGGCGCGTGGGGATCAACCTGCTGAGCCCGCAACTGCTGGTCTATGGCACAGGCGGATTCGCTTATGGCGAGGTGAAACGCAACGGCTGGTTGAACCAGAACAGCACAGTGCAGACGGGCTGGACCGCCGGCGGCGGCGCCGAGTATATGTTCGTGGCGCTGCCCAACTGGTCGGTCAAGGCCGAGTATCTTTATACGCAGCTCAGCGGCAACAACAACAACGGCTTCAATTTCGGGCTCGGGTTGAACAACGTCAACAACCGCACCCGCTTCCACACAATCCGCTTTGGCGTGAATTATCACTTCAACTTCGGCTCTTCTGCGCCGGTGTTGGCGAAATACTGATTGATCATTCGAGCCCGATCGATCCAGCGAATCCCGGCCCTCGTGGCCGGGCTTTTCTTGTGTCCAGACGATGCTCTCAGCGCATTGGAGGTGCGGAGTTCGGGACCGGCCACGCTTGAAGCACGCGGCGGCAAGCCTACTTGAAGCCCACGCGCCGGCGCCTTCCCAGGGCCAGCCTCTTCTTCTGTTTAACCACCTGAAGCCCGGTCGGCGACGGCCGGGCTTTTTCGTGCGGAGGGGGAAGGGGGCGTGTCGTTCAGACCACCTGCAATTTTGAGGACGGCGAGCGCATCAGAGCGCCTGACCCGGTGCCGGAACATCAGGCTTTCGTCCAGGTT
>JBPFDX010000039.1:0-18163 GCA_051061385.1 Methylocystis sp. | reverse complement strand
GGCCGCCTATAATTTTGCGAAACGGCTGAAGACCCTGCGAGGCCTGACGCCTCATGAATATGTCTGCAAAATCTGGAAAGCCGAACCCGCCGTCTTCAATAAGAATCCCATCCAGCTCACTTCAGGACTATACACCTAGAGGGCTCCGTTGGGACGATGTTGATATAAAGGTGGGAGAGGTCCACGTCAGACAGCGCGCCGACCGTTTTTGTGAGATAGGCCCGCCGAAGAGCAAGTCAGGTTACAGGAAGGTTCCGCTCGCGCCGAGCCTGCTACTGTCCTTTAAGGAATGGAAATCGCCTGCCCGAAGAGTGAGCACGGCCTTATGTTTACCACGGCCTCGGGCAAGGTCCAGCACCATAAGAACATTGTGCGCGATATGCTGGACCCTGTGCAGCTCGCCGCCGGCGTCTCCTCGATCGACGGCAGCCTTTTAAAAAAAGGGGTTCTTTCCCGTTGTATCGGGCGCACGAAAGGCGGGCTGAACTCCAAGCTCCATGTCGTCTGCAATGACGCCGGCAAGCCGCTCGTCATGATGCTACCGAAGGTCAGATGAGCGATCACAAAGGCGCACGGCTGATGTTCCACACACTCCCAAACGCTAGAACGCTGATCGCCGACAAGGGATATGACAGCGACGACTTCCGCGAAGCGCTCAAAGCGCGTGGAACAGAACCCCGGCGCAATCGCAAAGCGCCGCTCGAGATAAGGCGCTCTACCGCAAGCGCCACAAAATCGAGAACCTCTTCGCCAAACTCAAGGACTGGCGGCGCATCGCCACCTGCTACACCCTTGCGCGCACGCCTTCTTCTCGGCCATCTGCATCGCCGCAGCCCTCGCCTTCTTCCTCAATCAATGAGTCCTGAGCCTAGAGGCAAGGCGGGTTGAGCAGGCAGGATCCTGATGGTCTGCGGCGTCGGCAAAGAGGCGCTGGCAGCGCTACGCTGTCGCGCTGTATCGACCGACTGTGCCCGCAATTCTTGCGACGCAAGATGTGCTTTGGCGATGCACGGTATGATGGCTATGCACATCTCGACCGCATAGAAGCGCGGCGTGCGGACGTCCGTTCTGAGTTTCTGCTTGAACTACGCACCCGGTCTCGTTATCGAGACTGACGGCCTTGATCTCAGCACCACTCTAACGCTAGTCATCTGGAACTGAAGTTCGTTTCATTATAAGATTACTCTTTCGAAGAGTGCCGGAGCGCGGTTATGGCAATGCGACAGGACGCCCGATTACTCCCTTAATCCTCAGCGCAGATGAGCGAGCCTATCTCGAACGACGGGTTCGCCGCCATCGTGTGGCGCGGTCTTTATCTGAACGCTGCCGCGTTATCCTCCGATGCGCGGATGGCGTGCCGAGCAAGTCCGTTGGGATCGAACTCGGCATCCATGAGCACACGGTTGGCAAGTGGCGGCGGCGCTTTCTGAAGTTCCGCTTTGAAGGGCTATTGGATGAGGCCCGCCCTGGCAGGCCTCGCACGATTGATGATGATCAGGTCGCCGCAGTTATCGAATGCATGCTCGGGTCCACGCCGAGCGACGCTACGCATTGGTCCATCCGTCCGATGGCGACCGAGACCGGTTTTTCGCGCACGACGATCCGAAGGATCTGGAATGCTTCCGGTTTGCAGCCGCATCGTTCGGAGACGTTCAAGCTTTCCAGCGGTCCATTATTTGTCGACAAGGTCCGCGATATCGTCGGTCCTTGATCTATCGCCGCCCACTCGGGCGCTGGTGCTGAGCGTCGACGAGAAGAACCAGATACAGGCGCTTGATCGCGAACAGCCGGTCTTGCCGATGATGCCGGGCGTTCAGAGCGCCGGACTGACTCTTATGTCCGCCATGGGACAACGTCGCTGTTCGCGGCTCTCGACATCGCTTCCGGATTTGTGATAGGCAAATGCTACAAGCGCCACCGAGTTTCTCGACTTCCTCAAGCAGGTTGACGCGCAAGTTCCGGACGGCGTCGACCTTCACATTATCATGGACAAATTACGCCACCCACAAAACCGCCGTCGTCAAAAACTGGTTGGCGCAACGGCCTCGTTATCACGTTCATTTTACCCCGACATCGGCGTCGTGGATTAATCAGGTCGAGCGCTGGTTTGCTGAACTCACCCGCAAGCAGATCCGTCGCGACGTCCATACTTCGACGAAGCAGTTGGACAAAGATGTCCGAGCCTTCATCGAGCGGCACAATGAAAATCCAAAGCCGCATCGATCGACAAAATTCGCCGACGAAATCCTCGCCTCCGTCAAACGCTTCTGCCAGAAAACTCAACAGACGTTATGCCACGAATTTTAGATTCACCTGACTAGAATTCTCCGCCAACTCTCTGCGCGCGAACTTCACGCGAGCGGCGCCAGCACCAGCGCGAGGTTCTGCACCGCCACGATTCGCGCCCTGGCGCCGGGCGCAAGGCTTTCGACATCAGAATCTGCGGCAATCCGCGCCTGCCATTCGACGCCGGACCAGAACACGACGCCATGTGTCTTCGTCACCTCATGCGTCATCGTCACGTCGCGGCCGATCAAATCGCTGCTCTTATCCTCTTCGATGTCGGCGTTCTGAAACTGCTGCAGCGGCTTCCTGCCGACGATGGCGATCAAGAGACTCGCGCCGGCGACGATCGCCGTCGTCTCGACGATCGACGGCCGCCAGCCGGTCGCATAGAGCGCCGCGCTCGTTAAGAGCGCGCCGACGGCGATGAACATGACCGGCGAGAGGCCGATCACCACAATGTCGAGTCCGAGCAGGATAAGGCCGGCGATCAGGCTCGCATTGGCGGGATCGTAGAGAAAGCCGCTCTCCATCACTCCGCTTCCCGCCAGGGCTGCGCGCGGCGCTGCTGGGCCTCGTTGGACGCGGGCCCGGCGTTGACGGCCTTGAGCACAGCCATCGCCTTGGCGAGCCAGCCGGCGGGATCGGCGCCGTCGCCCATCAGCACCAGCGAATTGCCGGCCTTGGCGAGGCGGCCATATTGCTCGATGGCGCTTTTGGCCACTTCGAGCTGCACCGCCTGATCGCCGCCAACCTGGGTGATTTGCGTGCGTACGAGTTCGATCGCTTTCGCCTGGCCTTCGGCGCGCAAAATTGCCGCCTGTTTCTCGCCTTCGGCGCGGTTGATCTCGGACTGTTTCACGCCCTCCGATTCGAGCACCGCGGCGCGCTTGTCGCGTTCGGCTTTCATTTGCCGCTCCATCGACTGGCGCAGCGATTCCGGCATGGCGATGTCCTTGATCTCGTAGCGCGTCACATGCGCGCCCCAGAGCTGCGCCGCGTCGGAGACCGCGCGCACGACGCGCTCGTTGATCTCGCTTCTGTTCTCGAAGGTCTTGTCGAGCTCCATCGAGCCAATGGCCGAGCGCATCGAGGTCTGCGCCAGATTGATGATGGCGCGGCGGATGTCCTGCGCGCCATAGGCCGCGTCCTTGGCGTTGACGATCTTGTAATAGAGAACGCCGTCGATGGTGACGGTGGCGTTGTCCTTGGTGATCGCGTCCTGCTCCGGCACGTCGATCACCTGTTCGCGCAGATCGAAGGTGTAGGCGACGCGCTCGACGATCGGCCAGACGAAATTGACGCCCGCGGTCAGCGATCGGTTGTAGCGGCCCAGCCGCTCGATAACGAGCACGGTCTGCTGGCGCACGAAGCGCACCATCGTCGACAGCGCCAGCAGCGCGACATAGGCGAACCAGAACAGCGGATTTTGGAAGAGGCCGATCGGCAGGCCGAGATTGAAGGACCGATCGAGGATCAAGAGGCCGATTGCGACGGCGCCGACGATAAAAAGCGCAAAACCCATGGAATGAACTCCCGGCGACAGGCGCGTTGAGAGAATGTCATCGAGCGACAGGGACACGGTTGCTCCTAACACTGTCCGAGGCGCAGGCCTTCCTTGCGAAGGTCGGTCCGGCGCCGCTCGAGCCCTAGCGCGCCGCGAGCGCGGAAGCCGTGCGCCGGCGCATATTTCCCGCTGCGCTCAGCGCTGTCTCCACCAGCTTTCGAGCGTTGGACCGAACATCGGCGACGCATAGCGCGGCAATCGCGCCGGCCGGGCGATGTCGGTCGAATGCGCGATCCATTGTTCGGAGGCGTGAAACAGCGGCACCACATAGAAACCCGAGAGCAGGACGCGATCATAGGCCCGCACCGCGGTGACGAAATCGTCATTGCTCGTCGCTGAAAGCAGGGCTGCGATGAGCGCGTCGATCGCCGGCGACGCGGCCCCGGCGAGATTGAAGGAGGCCTCCTGATTCGCGCTCGCCGAGCCCCAGCGCATGCGCTGCTCATTGCCGGGCGACGCCGAGGCGATCCATTGGCCGAGCATCATGTCGAAGTCGAATTTCTGGCGACGGCGCTGATATTGCACTTCGTCGACGAGTCGCACGCGGGCGTCGACGCCGATGCGCTGCAGCGAGGCGGCGTAGTTGAGCGCGAGCCGCTCCTGATTGCGGTCCTTGACCATGATCTCGAATGAGACAGGCTCGCCGTCCTTGCGCAACACGCCGTTTTCAATGTGGTAGCCGGCGCTTTCAAGCAGGGCGAGCGCGCGCTTCGCCATGTCCCGGTCGCGGCCCGAGCCGTCATTGACGGGCGGTCGCCAGTCGCCTTCCAGAATGTCTTCACGAACTGCGCCTGGAAATGGTTTGAGCAGGGCGCGCTCCGCGGCCGAGGCGGGGCGTCCAGAGGAGGACAATTCCGACTCGTCGAAGAAGCTCTTCGTGCGCGTGTAGAGGCCTGCATAAAGGTTCGCATTGATCCATTCGAAGTCGAACATCATGCCGAGCGCTTCGCGCAGACGAATGTCCTTGAACAGCGGGCGGCGCGTGTTGAAGACGAACCCCTCCATGCCTTTGGGGTTTTCGTTCTTCAGGGTTTCCTTCACCACCCGCCCGTCGGTAAGCGCGGGGAAGTCGTAGCCGCTCGCCCAGCGCGTTGTGCTCGTTTCGTCGCGATAGTCGAGAAGGCCAGCCTTGAAGGCTTCGAAGAGCGAATTGCCGTCGCGGAAATATTGAATGTCGATTTCATCGAAATTGTAGAATCCGCGCTGACTCGGCAGATCGGCGCCCCAATAGTTTTCATTTCGGCGCAGCAACAGGCGGGAGCCGACTTGCGAATCTGCGATCACATAGGGGCCGGAGCCGACGGGCTTGGCGAGCGTCGCTTCGGAAAAGCGCTCGACGTCGGTTGCGTGCTTGGGCAGCACCGGCATGATGGCGAGAATGAGCGGCAGCTCCCGGTCGCCAACGCCCGAAAGATCATAATGCACGGTGTGCGCGTCGGGCGCGTCGATGGATTTGACCAGCCCATAGGCGATGCGTTGCTGCGGTCGGCCTTTGGTCTTCAGCAGATCGAAGGAGAACAGCACGTCTTCGGCGGTGATCGGCTTGCCGTCGGAAAAGCGGGCCCTCGGGTCGAGGTGAAAGGTCACTTGCGAGCGCGAAGGATCGATGTCGATCGACTGCGCGATCAGGCCATAGAGCGTGAAGGGCTCGTCCTGCGAGCGGGCCATGAGGGTCTGGAAAACATTCCCGACAAGGCCCTGCGCCGCGGTCCCCGACTTGAGATTGAAGGGATTAAGGCTGTCGAAGGTGCCGGCGAGCCCGACGCGAAGTCTGCCGCCCTTCTTCGCTCCTGGTTCTGCATAGGGGAAGTGTTGGAAATTGCTGGGTAAAGCGGGGACGCCATGCATGGCGATCCCATGCGTGGGGCAGGGCGCGTCAGACGCTCTCGGCGCCGGAGCCGCCGCCGCAGAGGGAGCGGCGATGACGAGCGAAAGGACGAAGCTGAGCGCGCGGCGCCCCCGCATTCGACGTTCGCCGGCGCCGCTGGCGGGGCGTCGCGCGGGAATAGGGCGAATCTTCATTGGCGGACCATAATCCAACGTCCTGCCGCAAGAAGCGAGTCGCGCCACAGTTTTCGGCCATTTTTTTGCGATAGTTCTGCGCAAAAAGCGCCCCCGCCAAGCATTGGGCGCGCCCGCCGGCTGGAATTTACTGCGGCGACCATGTAAGAGCGTTGCCGTCGCCTCGTCGGCGTCTCGCGATCGCGCTGGAACACGGGCTGGTCAAGTTTCCACGGCGCTGTAGCGCGAAGGCGGCCTCCCGTCATGACGCGACCTTGAAAAACGATCCGGAGCCGGAGGGCGCCGGCCAGCAGGACAATCGAAAGGAACTTCCGATGTCGACCCATTTTTCGCGTTCTTGCGCGATAGCCTTCGCGGGAGCGTTGCTGTTCTCGGCCGGCGGCGCGTTCGCTCAGCAGGCGCCCGCGGCCGGCGCGGCGCAGCAGCAGCAGCCTCAGGGGCCGATCGCCGCCGAACTGGTCGCCGTTCAGCCGGACTGGACCAAGGTCTGCGGCACTGATCCGCAGACCAAGAAGGAAATGTGCTACACGACGCGCGACTTTGGCGTCTCCGCGAAAGAGGGTGAGGCGCCCCAGCCGCTGCTCGCGCTCGCGGTCTACGATCCCAAGAGCGAGGATCAGAAGATTATCCGCCTGTTGCTGCCGCCGGGCCTCATGCTGAAGCCCGGTTTCCGCTTCTCGATCGACAAGGGACCGGCGGAAAGCGGCGCGTTCGAAATCTGTTTCCCCAACGGGTGCTTTGCCGAGGCGAAGGTCAAGAAGGCCGCCGTCGACGGCATGAAAAAGGCCGAGAAGATGACGGTCGTCGTCAAGAATCAGGCGAACGCTGAAGTCACCTTCTATCTGCCGCTCGCCAATTTCGGCAAAGCCTTCGACGGTCCCGCGATCGATCCCAAGGTCCTCGAAGAGCAGCAGAAGAAGCTTCAGGAAGAGCTGCAGAAGAAGGCCGAGGAGGAGCGCAAGAAGCTCGAGGCGCAGAAGGGCACCGCCCCGGCCGCGCCGACGCCAGCGCCGGCCGCCTCGAAGAAATAACGTCAAAAGCGACGCCGAATCGAAAACCCGCGCGGGAAATCTCCCGCGCGGGTTTTTTTGCGCCCTCGAATCGCTGCGCGGCAAGCCTCGCCAAACGCCGACGCGCCACTAGGTCCTTTGAGGAGATCAAAAAGATCCATCGCGATCAGCAAGAAGGCGCGCGTCACTTTGACGCGCGGCGAAAAGCCGGTCTAAGATGAGGCGTCGGCCACACATCGCAGCCACCGGCGAGGTCCAACACGCGAGGTCAAAGCACGCATGTACGTCGCCGTCACAATGGTCCTGGTCGTAGCCGGTTCAATCCTGTTTCACATTCTCAGTCCCTGGCGGGCGACGCCGATCGCTTCGAACTGGGGTTTTATCGACGGCACGATGGGCCTTACCTTCGTGGTGACGACCGCCGGTTTCGTCGCCGTCGTTTTGTTCATGGCCTATTGCCTTTATCGATTCCGCCATGAGCCGGGCCGGCGGGCCGCCTACGAGCCCGAGAATCAAAAGCTCGAAGCCTGGCTCGGAATCGTCACGACGATCGCCGTCATCATTCTCCTCGCGCCCGGCCTGCTGGTCTGGGGCCAGTTCATCACCGTGCCCAAGGACGCAATGGAGATCGAAGCCGTTGGGGTCCAGTGGAACTGGAGCTTCCGTCTGCCGGGCGCCGACAATCAGCTCGGCTCGAGCGACGTCCGCTACATCGACACGACGAATGCGCTTGGTCTGAGTCCGGCCGATCCGAAGGGACAGGACGATCTCTTGATCTCTACGGGCGAGCTGCATCTGCCGCTCGGCAAGCCCGTCAAGGTCCTGCTGCGGTCCGTAGACGTCCTGCATGATTTCTACGTGCCCGAGATCAGGGCGAAAATGGATCTCGTGCCGGGCATCGTCACCTATTTCTGGTTCACGCCGACCAGGGTCGGCGAATACGAAATCCTCTGCGCCGCCTATTGCGGCACAGGGCATCCGCAGATGCGCGGAAAAATGGTCGTGGAGTCGGAAGCCGACTTCGAGGCCTGGCGCTCGGCGCAGCAGACGTTCGAGCAGTCGCGCAAGAGCGACTCAGCTAGAGACAAGCGGGCCTCTGCGCAATGACGCTGACCGACGCCCGTCGCGCCGCTTTGAGTTTGATCGCCGCCCATCAGGCGCCGCCACGGCGGCGCTTGATCAATCGCCGCGAGCGCGACGGGGGCGAAGGGAGGATCGTTCGATGACCGACGCCAGCGTACCACAGCACGTCGCGCCGCCGCCGGCGGAGGTGGAAGACGTCGAGCTTTATCACGCGCACAGCTGGATCACGAAATATGTGTTCAGCCAGGACGCCAAGGTCATCGCGATCCAATATGCCGGCACCGCCATCGCGGTCGGCATTCTGGCGCTGGTGCTCTCATGGGTGATCCGCCTGCAACTCGCCTTTCCGGGCGCGATCCCGTTCATTGACGCTGAAGTCTACTATCAGTCCGTGACCATGCACGGCATGATCATGGTCGTTTACATGCTTACCGCCATCTTCCTTGGCGGCTTCGGCAATTATCTCATTCCGCTGATGGTCGGCGCGAGGGACATGGTGTTTCCTTACGTCAACATGCTCAGCTACTGGGTCTATCTGATCGCGACTCTCATTCTCGTTTCCAGCTACTTCTTCCCGGGCGGGCCGACCGGCGCCGGCTGGACCCTCTATCCGCCGCAATCGATTCTGACCGGCACGCCCGGCCATGACTGGGGCATCATTCTGATGCTCGCGTCTTTGATCCTCTTCATCGTCGGCTTCACGATGGGCGGGTTGAATTACGTCGTGACGGTGCTGCAGGCGCGCACCCGAGGCATGACGCTGATGCGCATGCCGCTCACCGTGTGGGGAATCTTCTCGGCCGCCGTGATGGCGCTCCTCGCCTTTCCCGGCCTCTTCGTCGCCTGCGTCATGCTGCTCTTCGATCGCACGCTCGGCACGAGCTTCTTCGTGCCGTCGATCGTCCATTTCGGCGAGCACGATGAACATATCGGCGGCAGCCCGATCCTGTTCCAGCACCTGTTCTGGTTCTTCGGCCATCCGGAAGTCTACATCGTCGCCTTGCCGGCGTTCGGGATCGTTTCCGATCTCATCAGCGTGCACGCCCGCAAGAACATCTTCGGCTACAGGATGATGGTCTGGGCGATCATCGCGATCGGCGTGCTGAGCATGGTGGTCTGGGGCCACCACATGTATGTGAGCGGCATGGACCCGTGGTTCGGGTTCTTTTTCGCCGTGACCACGCTCGCGATCGCGGTGCCGACGGCGCTGAAGGTCTACAACTGGGTGCTGACCCTCTGGCACGCCGACATTCATTTCACGACGCCGATGCTGTTCGCGCTCGGCTTCCTCGTCACCTTCGTCAACGGCGGCATCACCGGCCTCTACCTTGGCAACGTGATCGTCGACGTGCCGCTGTCGGCGACGCTGTTCGTGGTCGCGCATTTCCACATGGTGATGGGCATCGCGCCGGTGCTCGTCATCTTTGGCGCGATCTACCATTGGTATCCGAAAATCACCGGCCGAATGATGGACGAGCGGCTCGGCAAGATTCACTTCTGGATCACTTTCCTCGGCGCCTATGCGATCTTTTTCCCGATGCACTATCTTGGCGTGCTCGGCATGCCGCGGCGCTTCTATGAAATGGGCGAAACCGCCTTCGTCCCGGCGTCGGCGACGACGCTCAATATCTTCATCACGGTGACGGCGTTGGCGGTCGGCTTCGCGCAGTCGATCTTCTTCTACAATCTGTTCAGAAGCCTGAAATATGGCGCGCCGGCGGGCGGCAATCCGTGGCGCGCGGCCTCGCTCGAATGGCAGACTCCCGAAACGCCGCCGGGTCATGGCAACTGGGGCAAACAGCTTCCGATCGTCTATCGCTGGCCTTACGCCTATAGCGTGCCAGGCGCGCCCGATGACTACCTGCCGCAGAACGCGCCGCCCTTGAGCGGAGAGCATGCGACATGAGCGTCCTCGGGCTCTTCTTCATCCTGATCTTCAGCCTTGCGCTGCTGTGGCTGGCGCGTCAGGGCGTGATGGAATCGCCCTGGCTCGAGGAAGGCGAGGTTGCGCATTATCGCAGCGCTGCCGGAAACGAACCGCCGCCCGCCGCGAAAGTGGGGCTCGCGATCTTCCTCGCCGTCGCCGGCTGTCTGTTTTCTCTGCTCGCCGCCGCCTTCTTCATGCGCGGCGACGCGCCCGATTGGCAGATGCCGCCGATCCCCGGCGTCCTCTGGTTCAACACTTTTCTGCTCGCTGCGAGCAGCGTCGCCCTGCAGGTTGCGCTGATCGCCGCGCGTCGCACGGAAGCCGAGCGCGTGAAGACGGCCTTGCTTATTGGCGCGACGACGGCGGCGCTGTTCCTGATCGGACAGATCTGGGCATGGCGCGAACTGCTCGACTTGAAATTCTTCGCGTCGAGCAACGCGGCCAACGCATTCTTCTATCTGCTGACCGGCGCGCATGCGCTGCATCTGATCGGCGGCCTGGTGGCGCTTGCGCGAACCACCGACAGGGTTCGCGGCGCGGCGCGCATCACCAAAGAGCTGACGACGAGCGTCGAGCTCTGCGCCATCTACTGGCATTTTCTGCTGTTCGTCTGGTTGCTGATGTTCGCCATGCTGATCGGCTGGGCCGACGGATTTGGCGTCATCTGCCGGCGTCTGCTTTCGTAAAAGGGAACACGCCATGACGGCGGAGCATGTATCGACTGAGCATGTAACGACGGATGAAACGCTGCGGAGCCGGCTGCTCGGCGTGGTCAAAGACTGGTCCTCGGATCAGCGGTCCTTCAAGACCGCGTCCTGGGGCAAGGCGATGATGTGGATCTTCCTCGTCAGCGACACCTTCGTCTTCAGTTGCTTCCTGATTTCCTACATGACGGTGCGCATGTCCACGACAGTGGAATGGCCGCACCCGAGCGAAATCTTCGCGCTCGACATCGGCGGGAAGAAGATTCCCCTCATTCTCATCGCCATCATGACCTTCGACCTCATCACGAGTTCGGGCACAATGGCGATGGCAGTCAACTACGCCTATGCCCGCGAGCGCAAGAAGGCGGCCATCCTGATGCTGATCACGGCCTTCTTCGGCGCCGCCTTCGTCGGCATGCAGGCCTTCGAATGGAGCAAGCTCATTCACGAGGGCGTGCGGCCCTGGGGCAATCCATTCGGCGCGGCGCAGTTCGGCTCGAGCTTTTTCATGATCACCGGCTTCCACGGCTTCCACGTGTCGGTCGGCGTGATTTTCCTGCTCATCATCGCGCGCGCCGTCTGGCGCGGCGACTATGACGTCGGTCGGCGCGGCTTTTTCACGAGCCGCAGGGGCCGATATGAGAACGTCGAGATCATGGGCCTGTATTGGCACTTCGTGGACCTTGTCTGGGTCTTCATCTTCGCGTTCTTCTATCTGTGGTGACGTCTCCGACAGGGGGAAAGAATGACGGTGACGACAGACGACACGACACACGGCCATGCCCCGGTCTCGGAAGCGGCGCAGCCCGCGGCGCAGGCGCATGGCCAGCAGCATCCGATCAAGCTCTACCTCATGGTTTGGGTGCTGCTCTTCGTTCTGAGCGCCTGCTCCTATCTCGTCGATTATTTCGACGTTCAGGGCTATTTGCGCTGGTTCCTGATCGTCGTGTTCATGATGCTGAAGGCGGGGCTCATCGTCGCGGTTTTCATGCACATGGCCTGGGAGCGGCTGGCGCTGGTCGTCGCCATCCTGACGCCGCCGATGGCGGTTCTCGTGCTGATGGCGATGATGGCGTGGGAAGGGGACTACACCAGATTCCTGCGCGAATTCTTCTTTGGATGACGCCCGCCCTCAATCCGCCCGAGGGAATTTTATGAGGGCGCAGCCGCCGGAGAACAGCCAAATGCGAGGAGACGATCAGCGCGTCGCCAACAAGGCGATCCTCATCGTCCTCTCGGCGCTCTGCCTCGTGATGATCATATTT
The DNA here is from genome assembly GCA_051061385.1 of Methylocystis sp. Taxonomy (GTDB): domain Bacteria; phylum Pseudomonadota; class Alphaproteobacteria; order Rhizobiales; family Beijerinckiaceae; genus Methylocystis. Next base: position 6,302 of record JBPFDX010000039.1, on the reverse strand, counting down.
CTCGGCGCCTGGACGCTCGTCGCGCATCTGCGGTGACGCGCGACGCGCGCCTATTCCTCGAGCGCGCCTTCCTCATTGACCGCATGCGCGAGGCCGCCCGTCGTCATCAGCCCGGCGACGCTGACGGCGATCATCACCGAGACGACCCCGACGAGCCCCCATGCGTCCTGCAGCTGCGGCACGACGAAGGTTCCGAAGGCGGCGCCGACCTTCGCGCTCGCCGCCGCGAAGCCGCTCGCCGAGGCGCGGATCGCTGTGGGAAACAGCGTGGGAGCCAGGGTGAAGGTGGTGGCGTTCGGACCGGCGTTCATGGCGAAATTGAAGAGCGTGAAACCCACGATGACGAAGCCGAGATGAGCGTTCGCGCCATTGTCGGTCATCGCGGCGAAGAGCAGCAGCAGCATGCCGAGCGTCATGCCGCTGAAGCCCGCGACCTGCATGGTGATGCGGCCAAAGCGCGGCACCGCCCAGAGACTGGCCGCAAAGCCGATGACAAGAAAGGCGTCCACGACGGCGCTGCCTTCCGCGTCGGCGAAATCGGCGGCGAGCGGACCCGATTGCGCGCCGCCAAGGTGCATGGCGCCGAGGATCGCCGGCGTGAAGAGGCCGACGCCGTAAGTCGCGACGTCCATCAGCATCCATGGCAGCGAGACGAGCATGGTGCGCGCGCGATAGGCCGTGGTGAAGAGCGTCGAGTAGCCGACGTCTTCGGCGCGCCGCGTATGGTTCGGCCGCGACGCTGCGGCGCCGACGGCTTCCGCGTTGAAGTTCAAAGGTCTCTCGCCGAAATCGACCGTTAGGGACCTCAGGAGCGCCATGACCTCGGCGATACGGCCCTTTGTCGCCAGCCAGCGCGCGCTTTCGGGCAGCCAGACGCGCGCCAGCAAAAAAAGCAGCGCGATCGCGCCGGCCGCGCCGAACAGCAGCCGCCAATCCTGCGTCGACGGCCATAGTTTCAGTATGGCGAGACCGGCGAGCGCCGCCGCGGCCATGCCGACCGACTGCAAGGCGATGGTCGCCACGGTCATTCTGTTGCGCGCCGCGCGCGGCATGAGTTCCGACACATAGGAGCCGCTCGTCGGAAAATCGATGCCGACGCCGACGCCGAGCAGAAACTGCGACAGCAGAATGACGCGGGCGTTCGGCGCTGCCGCGCCGATGAAACATGCGATGGCGATGATCGCCATGTCGGCGATGAAGGTGCGTTTGCGGCCGAACCTGTCCGCGCCGACGCCGCCGAGCGCCGATCCCAAGACCGCGCCAAGCACCAGCGCCGAGCCGATGAGGCCGACGAACAGCGGGCTGATCGGAAAGTCGCGCTTGAGCAGCGGCAGCGCGACGCCGAGTCCGGATACCGAGAAACCGTCGAGAAAGGCGCCGCCGCTCGCCGCGAGCCAATAGGCGTAATGGCGCCATGTCATCGGCGCTTCGTCGAGCGCCGAAAAGACCGAGGCGGCGTGCGAAGGCGGCGCCGTCACTGAGCCTTGCTTCCTTCCTGCTCGTTTTTCGCCTGATGATAAAGCTTACGGATCTCTTCGATGTCGACGGTGGGCTTCGGCATCTTCAGATTGAGATCGTCGAGCGCATCGGCGATGATGCTGGAGACCGCGAGATTGCGGAACCACTTGTGATTCGAGGGGATGACGAACCAGGGCGCATGTTCAGTCGAGCAGCGCGACAGGGCCGCCTCGAAGGCCTTGATGTAATCGTCCCACTTCTCGCGCTCCGAATAGTCGCTCGCGCTGATCTTCCATTGATGCGCCGGATCGTCGAGCCGCGCCTTGAAGCGCTTGAGCTGCTCTTCCTTCGAGATGTAGAGGAAGAATTTCAAGATTGTCGTCTTGTTTTCGACAGTGAGCAGCTTTTCCCATTCATTGATGAAATCGTAGCGCGGCTTCCAGACCTCCTTTGGCGCGAGCTTATGCACGCGCACGACGAGCACGTCCTCGTAATGCGAGCGATTGAAGATCGAAACGAACCCTCGTCGCGGCGCATGCGGATGGATACGCCACAGGAAATCATGTTCCTGCTCTTCTGGCGTCGGCTGCTTGAAGCCCGTCACTTGCACGCCCTGCGGATCCATCGCGCTGATGACATGCCAGCAGGTGCCGTCCTTTCCTGCGCTGTCGATGCCCTGCAGGACAATCAGTAGAGAATGCGTGCGGTCTGCATAGAGTTTTCGCTGCAGCTCGGTGATGCGCGTGAGATTGCGCTGTAACTCCTGAGCCGCGTCGACGTCGTTGGCGTAGTCGCCATTAAAGCCCGGATCGATCGATCCAAGATCGACGTCAGAGCCTGGCGCGATGCGGAACTTCTTGCTGAAATTCATGTGCTCTGCCTCCTTCGCCCGTCGGCCTCCTTCAACCGGCGAGAGCGACGCGCACCGCGGCCAGGCTCTTATCGCGCCGCCCGGCCAGGCGCCAGTAAATGGCCTTCACGATCTCCGTTGCGACGACCCAGAGAAGGCAGTAAACCCATACGCCGACGATCGCTGCGCCCGGCACGGCGTCGACGCCGACGCCGTAGAGGCAGAGCAGCACCGCGACGACCTGGGTCGCCACGATCGCCCAGAACAGCCTGGCGCTTGGATAGGGCGGCGCGAAGATCGCCTTTTTCGTGCGCACGCTGAAGAGCAACAAATGGCCGCCGACCGCGAGCTGCAGGAATAGCAGCGTCTGCAACTGACCCGGATCGATCGGGATCATCGCCTGCAGCGTCTCGTCGAGCATCCAGCGCAGGCCGATCAGCAAAAAGCCGAAGGTCTCGGCCACGGCGAGCAGCCCCATCAGCGAAGCGAAAACGAAGATGCGTGGCATATCCCATCTTACCGGCTGCGGCGCGACGGGGACATTGTCGTAGGCGATGGTCATGATCGGAATGTCGTCGAGCAGCGCGAGCGCGACGATCATGATGGCGGTGAGCGGCTGGAATTCGAAAAACACGATCGACGCCACGACGACGATCATGATGTCGAGCGTCATGGCGATGCGGTAGTAGATATAGCTTTCGATGCGCTGGAAAATCTGGCGTGACACGCGGATCGCGTTGACGATGGTCGACAGTCCCGGCGCCGTGAGGATCAGCGCGGCGGCGCTGCGCGCGGCGTCGGTCGCCCCGCTCACGGCGATGCCGCAATCCGCCTGCTTGAGCGCCGGCGCGTCGTTCACGCCGTCGCCGGTCATCGCAACGATATGTCCGACGGACTGAAGCGCCTTGACGATCTCGAATTTGTGCTCCGGGAACACCCGGCCGAAACCGTCGGCGCGCTCGACGGCGTCGACGACGCTGCGCGGCAGGGCGTCGGCCTTCACGCCGCCTTTGAAGACGTCGCTTGCGACGAGCAGGTGAGAGCCCATGCCGAGTTGCGCGGCGATCTCGTCGCCGATCGCGACATCGTCCCCAGTCACCATTTTAACGGTGAGTCCCAGCGCACGCGCGTCAGCGATCGTCGCCTTGGCGTCCGCGCGCGGCGGGTCCATCAGGGAGATCAATCCCACGAGCGCCCATCTGGCGCCGTCTTCCGACATGGCGACGCCGAGCGCGCGCTGGCCCTTGGCGGCGAGCGCGGCCACGTCGCTCTGATAGCGCTGCAGGGTTTGCGAGTCGGGCCGGACCAGAGCGGAAATCGCCTGCGGCGCGCCCTTGGCGTAATGGCGGATGCCGCCCGCGGCGTCGGCGACCGTCGAGATCGTGCGTTTGCTGACAGGATCGAAGGGCGTGAAGGCCTTCTGCTTGAAGCCTTCAAGCGAATCATGCGCCGGCAGCGCCGCCATCACGGCGAGGTCGATCGCGTCTTCGCTGCTCGATTGCGTGGCCAGCGCGGCGAAGAGCAGCACGTCATCGCTCTTGAACGCGCCAAACGGCATGGCGTTTTGCACGGTGAGCTTGTTCATCGTCAGCGTGCCGGTCTTGTCGCTGCAGAGCACGTCGACTCCGGCGAGCTCCTCGATCGCGCTCAAGCGCGAAACAATGGCCTTCTGCAGGGAAAGCGCATAGGCGCCGATCGCCATCGTCACGGACATCACCGCCGGCAGCGCGACCGGAATCGACGCGATCAGCAGCACCAGCACATATTGGGCGATGGACCCGACGCGCTCCCAGTTCCATTCATCTGGCGCAATGACTTCGCGGTAGAGCTGCGCGCCGATCAGGACGAGCGCCAGCAAAAACGCGAGCAACAGGAGAAAATCGCCGACCTGGGTCACGGCGCGCTGCGAATGCGACACGGCGCCGGCGGCGCCGACGAGCTTCGCGGTGCGGCCGAAAAACGTGCGGTCGCCCGTCGCCGTGACCACGCCTGTCATCGCGCCCTGTTTGGCGATCGCCCCGGAATAGGCGTCGTCGCCGATCTTCTTTGAAACGGGCAGCGATTCGCCGGTGAGCGCCGCCTGGTCGCAGCTCAGATAATCGCCTTCGATCAGCAAGAGATCCGCCGGGATAATCTGACCCGCGGCGACGCTGACGACATCGCCCGGCGCGAGTTCCGCCGCGGGAATCGTGCTCCACTCGCCGTCGCGCAACACACGGGCGCGGGGCGCGAGGTTCTTCTTCAGAGCCGCGAGCGCGTTCGCAGCCTTGTTGTCCTGCCAGAATCCGACGACGGCGTTGTAGATGAGAAGACCGGTGACGACGGCGAAGTCCGGCCAGTCGCGGCGAAGGGCGGAGATGATCGCCGCCGCTTCGATGAGAAAGGGCAGCGGCCCCCAGAAATAAGCGAGCAGACGGCGCCACTTGCTTTCAGTCTTGTCCTCGATGGCGTTGGCGCCATACTCGGCGAGGCGTCGCTTCGCTTCGGCGGCGGTCAGGCCGCTTTCGCTCGTCTTCAGCGATTCGAGTCGCTGCGCGATTTTCACCTGCGTCGGATCCAGGGAGAGCGTCAGCGAAGATTGGCTCACCGGCGATTTCGCGCTGACGTCCGGCATGCATGCTCTCCCTATCAGATAAATCAATATCCGGGCCGGATGTTACGGCGTCGTCCGAGCCTCGCCAATAGAGGGGGCGAAAAAGGCGGGCGCGAGTCGAAATTGACTTTGCGCGGTCTATTCTGCGGCTGTGCAGGCGACGCCGTCATCAGATGCGCCGAGCGCATTGTCCTTGACGATCTTGTCGGCCCGCGCCTTCGCGTCTGCGAGATCTTTGTCATAGACGTCAGTCAGGTACTCGTTCGTCGTCGTCTTGACGATCGAGCGATTGGGAGATTGCAGCGGGCCCGATACGTCGATCGAGGCGACCGTGGACAGGCCAGGCCGCAGAGGCTGCTGCTCGAGTTCGTCGGCGCGCAAGGCGATGCGCACCGGAATGCGCTGAACGATTCGAATGAAGTTGCCGGTGGCGTTGTCGGGCGGAAGCGTCGCGAAGACGGCGCCCGAGCCGGGAACCAGTCCCGCCACTTCGCCGTGATAGATCTGGTTCGATCCATAAAGATCGACCTTGATGATCGCCGGCTGTCCGGGACGGACCCGCGCCATTCTGTTTTCCCAGAGATTCGCTTCCACCCAGAGGTGATCGAGCGGCACGATGTTGAGAATCGAATCGCCTGGGCGCACCCGATCGCCGACTTGCACGCGGCGCTTCGCGACGTAGCCGGTCGCCGGCGCCCGGATATTCTGGCGCACGTACTCGATATAGGCGTCGGTGTATCTCGCCTTGGCGGCCTCGATGTCCGGATGATTCAGGCGCGTGACGCCGACCACCCGCGCCTCGATCGCCTGATATTCCGACTGCGCCTCGCGCAGATCGGCTTCCTGCGCGGCGAGCTGATCCTCTGCGTTCTGCAGCACCTGTCGCGACGACGCGCCGCTCGCCGCCGCCTGCCTGTACCTTGCGAGGTCATGACGCGTCCTGTCCCGGACCGCGGCGCGTGAGATGACCTTTTGGCAGATTTGGCGGCGCTGCGCGTAAAGCGCCCCCACGGCGCGGACGGCGCGACCGAGTTCGGCTTCGGCCTGCGCCAGCGCCGCTCTCGCCCGCTGTCCGTCAAGGCGAACGAGCACGTCGCCTTTCTTCACCTGTTGCGTTTCTTCGGTGAGCACGGCGGCGACCACGCCGGTCGCGTCGGCCTTCACCGGAATGATGTTGCCGGTGACGAAGGCGTTGTCCGTCGTCACCCAGTCGCGCTCATGAAAATACCATCGCGAGAGGGCGATCAGCGCGCCGACCAGGACCGCCGCAATGACGATCTTGAGCAGAAACTCTCTGCGGGAGCGGATGCTCTTTCGGGAAAGCGCCATCGATCGTTTCGCGTTCTTCTATGGCCGCTCAGCCGCCGCCGAGCGACTGAATCACGTCGACGGCGGGCGTCA
>JBPFDX010000038.1:0-2471 GCA_051061385.1 Methylocystis sp. | reverse complement strand
GCCGCCGCGTGAGGTGTGGAAGCTCGCGGGACGCACCTCGATATCGACGCGAGTCGAGAGGCTGATCGTGTCTGCCGTCTCGTTCTCGACAAGGCGCTTCAGTGCCGGAACCTCAGAGAAGATGCCCGAGAGATATTGCTTCGCCTTGCTCGCTTGCCACACCGATGCGCTCATTATCGGCAGCGATGCACGCTCGCCGGGCGCAAGGACGTCGCTGAAGTCGACAAGGGCCGCGATATACGCGGAGAGAACGGCGACGGCGCGCGTTTTGCCGCCGCGACGGCCGATAATGGCCCAGAACTCTTCGACGCGCTGTAGAGGCTCCGTAGGCCGCCCTGTAAGCGTCTCATAGACGGCGCGCTCTTCGGCGGTCAGCGGCTCGCCCATGCACGCGATGAGAAGGACGCGCCACGCCGCCCATGAGTCGCCGGCCAGGATGGCGCCGAACAGATGTTCGTCCTCCAGGGCGCGACGCATGGTGACGAGCGGCGTCACGGCGCTTTGGCGTCCTCGGCGCGATCACGGGACACGATATCGGCGAGCGTCGGCGTCGCATCCTTGGCGACGCGATCCGTCCCTAGAATCTCTGCCAGCCGGCGAGTGTGGCCGGTCAGTCTGCCGAGCAAATCGACGTCGACCTCCTCGCCTTCCGCAAGCCGCGCTTCGAGCTTTTCGCATTCGGTCGTGATGGCGGCGGCGCGCCTAACGAGCGCCAGTTTCAACTCGAGGAGAGAGTTTCGACCCCGCCAAGGTCGCGACCAATGTCTTCGACCAAATCACGATATCTGCGCGCCCAGGCGCCGCGTCCGTCGACCGGCGAGGCGAAGAGCCGCGAGCGGTTGCTGACAGCACTCCGATAGCGCGGCGGCGTCCGGCGAATGACGGCTTTGGCGTTCGACATGAGGTCCTCGCGAAGCAAGGACAATCTTCAGACAAACGGCACGCAAGCGAATCTTGCGCTAAGTCACGGATATCTCTACATCTATTGGCTTGCAATGGCTGCTATTGGCAGCAAATGGCCGGCATTGACTTGGAACGAATGACGCCGGCTTTTCGTTAGTTCAGCAGCGTTCACCCGATTGAGAGCGCGCAGCGATGTTTCAGAAGATCCTCTGTTCTATAGCCATAATGGTCGCGCAGGCTCTTTGGGTGACGCTTTTGGTCTACGCGGCTACGTCGGCCGTAATGGCTACGCAGCCACGACACTTGATAGCCTGCGCGATTTGCTAACCCCCCCAATCGCACAACCCAGCCGCCGACATTGCAACCACAGCGGGCGGCCAAAGGGGGCGAAATCCGCAAAGTGTTGTCCCTATGTTGTCCAGCGGCGGCGAGAGCGGCAGGCGGCGAGTGTGAGCATGCGAATAAGCGCCGCGATATCAACGTGATATGCCGCGAAGGTGAAGGCGAGGACATGTGATAGACGATCAGATGCCCCGAGTTTTGGGCGTGTTGTAGAAGGCGCCTCGGGGCCTCACGTAAGGGGGGCTAACGCTAAGCTTACGCCCGCCGTAAAACGATATACGAAGAACTGCACCCCGAGACGAAGCCAACGTCAGAAGGCGGCGGCGGTCGCAGAAATGCAACTCGTCGCCAACTTGGCGACGATATCTCCGACCGCTTCACTTCCGACACGGCCGCGAAGACTGGGCAGTCAGAGCGCGCCGTTCAGCGCGACGCCGAGCTTGCCGAGATCGATGAAAATCTAATCCGCAATCCGCTGTCCGCCGCCCAGGAGGCCGCAGCCATCGCAAGGCGCAAAGCAATCTATGAGGCGCTGCACCCCGAGACGAGAAACGGCGGAGATCGTCGGTCAGAAAAGGCTCGCGAAAATCAGAACGAAAATTCTGCGTTCTGTTCCGAAACCGCCAAGACGACCGGCAAGAGCCGCCGCTCCGTTGAGATCGCCGCCGCGCGTGGCGCTGCTCTTGGCGACGACCTCGCCGCTATCGCCGGGACAAGTCTCGACGGCCGCGAGAAAAATTCTGTCGCGGATGCGGGTTTGTGGGGTGGGGGTTAAAGGACCTTCCCCATGAGAGGCGGACAAGGCGGACAAGGCGGACATTTGCCATTTTGTCCGGCGTGTCCGGCTCGCCCTAATCCTGGCAGCCAGCCGGACGGACACGGACACCACACTATAAAGGTGTCCTGTCTGTCCGGGTGTCCGGGAGGGCCGATTTGTCTACGAAGGGAGCCATAAGACACGCTCGCCGTTATGGTCGGCGGCCACGAGGATTTTTGCATTTAGGGCGCTTGCGATTGAGCGTCGGAACGCTCTGCCTTGGCGCTCGGAGAGTTTGGCTTGCGTATCGCCGTCTCGGGGTTTTTCGGCGATGCGCGCGTAGTAGCGTTCTCGCACAATCGAGTCAGCGACGGCTTTGACGAGCGGCCCGTCTGAGAACGGCCGGAACACCTCGCCGGCTTCGTCGATTGACACCGCGATGGTGTCCATTAGGAGCCGCTGCGACTGC
>JBPFDX010000037.1:0-3499 GCA_051061385.1 Methylocystis sp. | reverse complement strand
GCCATCGGCTGCATGCTCTTGCGATCCCCTGCGCCGATCAACCCCGCGACATAAGCCGGGCACATCCGCGCCCGCGTCTTGTGTCGAAGAGCGCTAATAAAAGGCGCCAGCCACCGTTCGAGATCGGACTTCCAGCTCCCCTCCATGGTCGGCCCTCCAAATCGCCGACCTCCTATGAATCACGCAAAACGAACCGACGGAATCTGGAGGGTTATGTGATGTCCGCGGCGCAATGCTTCGGCTCGCGGGAGTGCGGACCTCACATAAGCCGGATTGAACGAAGGCGCGGGTCGTTAGCCGTTATGGGGAAAGCGCGTCTCGTCGTCGTTTGTCACAGAGGCGCGGTGGCCCCCAGCGCTTGTGGCGGGAGGCGAGAACTCGGCGATTGAGCGGAAAACGATCGAGCGGGTTGGAGTTCGCGGCCGTCTGTCGTGGCATCGAAGCCATGATAACGAAATAACGAAGATTTTCGCGCGCGGGGCGGAGGCGGCGCGCCGTCGGCGTATCGTGCGACGAGCGAAACGGGGAGTTTTGCAGGGTTCCAAGCGGGAAGGATGGCCGGGCTCATGACGTGTCGCATCGGAATGGGCGAGGCCTCGCAGGCGGAACGATGCCGATACGGCGCATGAGTCCGCCGCAGTCAGGGCATGGGAAGGCGGCGTCGATTGCGACGGTCGACGAATCCTCGCAGGTGCGGACCTTCGGCTCGACCGGATGATCGGCGGCGGCGGCAAGCCGACGACAGAGCGCGAGCCGCTCCTCGCGATCGCCCCTGGCCAAGAGGCCATAATGGCGAATCCGGTGAAAGCCGTCGGGGAGCACATGCAGTAGAAAGCGGCGAATGAACTCGTCGGGCGAGAGGCGCATGATCCGGCGGCGTCCCTGGCGGCGATAGTCCTTGTAAGTGAAAGCGACGTCGTCGTCGCCAGCTGCGACCAGCCTCGAATTGGCGAGCGCTGCGCGGTGAGTGTAGCGCGCAAGATAGGCGAGCACCTGCTCGGGACCGCCGAAAGGCGGCTTGGCGTAGACGATCCAATCCGTCTTGCGCAGCGCAACGATGCGCTCGGCGAAAGCGCTTGGTTCGCAGAGCAGCGCCAGCTCGCCGAAGAAGCGCAGCTCGCCTTTGTCGAACGCCGCCTCCAGGGCGGCGAGAAACAATCGGCGGAACAAGCGCGCCAGCGCCTTCACCGGCAGGAAGAAGCCCGGCTTGCAAACGATCCAGCGCTCGCCGTCGAGCGAGATGCCGCCGCCGGGGACGACGCAATGAACATGGGGATGATGGGTGAGCGTCTGGCCCCAGGTGTGGAGAACCGCGAGCAGCCCGATCCTGGCGCCGAGGCGCTTCGGATTTGAGGCGAGCGTCATGGTTGCCTCGGCCGCGGCGCGCATCAGCGCGGCATAGAGAAGCCTTTTGTTCTGGAAGGCGACCTCGGCCGCCGCCGGCGGCAGGGTGAAGACGAGGTGAAAATAAGGCGCCGGCAGCAGCTCCGCCTTGCGCGCGTCGAGCCAGGCGGCTCGCGCCGCGCCTTGGCATTTTGGGCAATGCCGGTTGCGGCAGGAGTTGTAGGCGATGCGGCTCGCGCCGCAATCATCGCATTGCTCGACATGGCCGCCGAGCGCTGCCGTCCGACACGCTGCGATGGCGCCCATGACGCGTCGCTCGCCGCGGCCGAGATGCCCGGCGTGATCGCGAAGATAGGCGTCGCCGTGGCGGCGGAAGATGTCGGCGAGCTCGATCGCCGGCCTCTTCACCCCGGTCACTCGGGCGGCGTCACCTCCAGGGAAAGGTGATCCAGGGGGCTCTTCGTCCCACTGATCAGATGCGTCGAGACCTGTGTGTAGCGGGCCGTCGTCGACAGATGCTCGTGGCCGAGCAACACTTGGATGATGCGAATGTCGACGCCGCTCTCCAGGAGATGCGTCGCGAAGCTATGCCGTAGGACATGGACGCTCACGCGCTTGTCGATGCCAGCCGCCGCACGCGCCGAACGGCAGGCGGCGTGCAGGACGGTTTGTTCAATCCCAAAAGCGCCTGACCTCTCAAAAATATGCCAAAGTAGTGCTAGGTGTTTAGTCCCGGCATTTGCTGGAGCGGGTCAAGTTTGAATCGTTCTGGCTGGGAAGTCCAGCATTTGCAGATGAACTCATAGGGCGTGAGACCTTTGAGGGTCTTGAGCCGCCGACCGAAATTGTAGGCGTCGATGAAGTCGGCGAGATGCCGGCGAAGCTGAGCGTGATCGTCGTAATGATACCGCTTGACGGTCGCGTCTTTGATCGTGCGGTTCATGCGCTCGACCTGGCCATTATCCGGTATGTGATTCCTGGCGCCTTTTCGTCCGGCTGTTTTCTTTTTGGGAACGGCGTATGGTGAGCCCATCCGGGACGAGGGGCGCCGGGAGCACGAAGGTGCGGGCAGGCCGCCGATAGACATTGGGCTGAGAGCCCGAGCTCGTTACATGGCCGCCCCTGCGACTTTCCCGGATGCGCCGCGAGCGCGGATCAGTAGATGTCGTGTTGCCCGCCAGCTCCCATTTTGAACGAGGCAAAGGGGAGAGATTGGGCATGCGCATCATTGGACTGGACATTCACCGAGCTTTCGCCGAAGCGGTGGCTTGGGATGACGGAAAGCTAAAGCGGCTAGGGCGCGTTGACATGCGACGCGCGCTTCTGACGGCCTTTGCGCAAAAACTCTCGGAAGATGACACCGTGGTTATCGAGACGACGGGCAATGCAGCGGCTGTCGCAGCGGTTATCGCTCCGCATGTCAAGAAGGTCGTGATCGCGAACCCGAAGCAAGTGCGCATGATCGCTCACGCGAAGATCAAAACCGATACGATCGATGCGAGCGTATTGGCTCAGCTCTACGCCAGCGGCTTCCTGCCCGAAGTTTGGATCCCCGACGAACCGACGCAGGCCTTGCGCCGTCAGGTGACGCGTCGCAATCAGATTGTCCGACAGAGATCCCGTCTCAAGAACATCATACAATCGATTTTGCATGCCTATCTCATCCCGTCTTGCCCGCATGCAGATCTCTGCGGACCTAAGGGCCGGGCCTGGCTCGTCGAGCAGGTCGTGCCCGAGGATGAGCGCCTCGCGATCGAACGGCATCTGCGCGAGTTCGACCGCCTGGGCGAGGACCTGAAAGTGATCGAACGCGATCTGGCCCGCTCGGCTCTTTCGGACGATGGCGTCAAGCGTCTGATGACGATCCCGGGCGTCGACATGGTGGTGGCGCTTGCGATCGTGGCTGCGGTTGGCGATGTGACCCGTTTCGGCGAACCGCAGAAGCTTGTCAGCTACCTCGGCTTGAACCCAAGTGTCCGGCAGTCGGGACCAGGGCCGGCTTATCACGGCCGGATATGGCGCGACGATCTGGATGAGGAGCGCGCGACAAACAGGATGAGAGTTTTCGGTCGCGGTATGGAGATGATTGTCGCGGCGCGACCATAAGGCAAGCGGATATTTTGACGTTCGAGTTGTTTGTCGCGGCGCGACAATC
>JBPFDX010000036.1:0-3762 GCA_051061385.1 Methylocystis sp. | reverse complement strand
TGTCGGATTGTCGCAATTTTTGGGACTCCCGATCATTGGAATCTTTGGACCTCCCTGTTGCATAATTTTGGGATCGATTCAGAATTTCGGGGACTGGCGTCGAGTTTGATTCGTAATTTGTGGAACCAGATTGCTGCGAGACGGCAAGGCTGTCCATGGATATTGGCGACATCGACCCGCAAGAATGGGCGGCGGCGCGACGGCGGGCCGAGATTCTTTCCAAGCTGCCCGAGCGGCCTTCGGGCGAGCAAATCCATGACGCCATGACGGCGCTTGGGGTCGGCCGGACGACGCTGTTTCGCTGGTTGAAGCGGTTTCGAGAGAGCGCTCGGACCAGCGCGCTGGCGCCGCGCCGTCGCGGCCCCCACTCCGGGATGCGGCCGCTCGCGGCCGAGGTCCTCGCCATTGTCGAGAAACACTTTCGGGAGTTCTACGCGACGCGGCGGCGTCCCACGTTGACGCGGTTCTGGGCCGAGGTCGCCGCCGATTGTCGGCGCCAGGGCTTCCCCGTTCCGTCGATTCGCCGTCTGCGTCGCTGGCTCGATCGCCAGGACGAGGCCGAATTGCTCCGACGGCGCGAAGGCAAGGGCAAGTCGGAGCCGGTTTTTCTGGCGACGCCGGGAACGCTGGAAGCGCCCGCGCCGCTGGCGATCGTGCAGATGGATCACACCAAGGTGGATGTGACCGTCGTCGATCCCGTCACGCGGCTTCCCATCGGCCGGCCGACGCTGACGCTGGCGATCGACGTCGCCACGCGGATGGCGATGGGGTTTCATCTGTCGCTCGATCCGCCCTCGCTGACGGCGGTCGCGCTGTGTCTGACCCATGCGGTGATGGACAAGACGCGTTGGTTGGCGGCCCGCGGGATCGCGGCGGAATGGCCGGCGCGGGGAATACCCCGCGTCATTCATGTCGACAACGGCGCCGAATTCCATGCCTTGGCTTTCGAGCGCGCCTGCGCCGAGCACGGCGTCGAGCTCGCCTATCGGCCGCCAGGGACGCCCCGCTTCGGCGGCCATATCGAGCGGCTGATTGGAACGATGATGGGGGCGGTCCATCTCATTCCGGGGTCGCATTTTTCCAACATCCGCGAGCGCGGCGATCTCGATCCGGAGCGGCAGGCGGTGATGACCCTGCGCGAGCTGGAGACCTATTTCGCCCTCGAAATCGTTGGCGCCTATCAAGGGCGAATCCACAAGGCGCTCGGGGCGCCGCCGGCGGCGGTCTGGCGGGCGCGCATCGATGAGGTCGCGGTGCGCATGCCGAACGACGTCAGGCGGTTCTTGATCGATTTTCTTCCCGCCGAGCGGCGCGTACTGCAGCGCGACGGCCTGCATCTCCATCACATCCGTTATTGGTCGGACGAGCTGCGCTGGCACATGGGTCGAGGCCCCGAAAAATTCACGGTGAAATACGATCCGCGCGACCTCTCGGTGGTCTTCGTGCGGGTCGGGGATGGGTATCTCGAAGCGCGCCCGGCGGATCGATCGCGGCCTTCCATCGCGCTGTGGGAGCAGCGGGCGGCGTTGCGGGCCTTGCGCGCGGCGGGCCGCCGGGCGGTCGACGAGGAACTGATCTTCTCGACGATCCTCGCTCAGCGCGCCTTGGTGGACGAGGCGGTGCGCGCCACCAAGGCGATGCGGCGCGATGCGGCGCGGCGTCCCAGATCGTCGCTGCCGAAGACAATCGAGGTCCCGCAGGCCGCCGAGCCGCGCGCGGCGGACCCGCCGCTGGTCCTGCCCTATTTCGAGGTGGAGGAATGGGATGACTGAAGATTTTGAGCATTTGTTCGCCGCGATCCGTCCAATCGCCGCGCTGAGCTCGGAAGAGCGGTTGCGGCGGATTCGCGCCGACCGCTGGATCAATTACCCGCGGGCGCAGCAGGCGCTGGCGATGCTCGAGGATCTGATCTCGTTTCCGCGACGCGCCCGCATGCCCAATCTGCTGATCGTCGGCGAGTCCGGCATGGGCAAGACGATGATCGTCGAAAAGTTCGCGCGCGATCACCCCGCTTATTTCGACGCCGTCAATGGGCTCAAGCGCATGCCGGTCGTGCTCGTCCAGATGGTCTCGGGGCCGGATGAAGCGCGGTTTTACAAGCGGCTGCTCGCGGCGATCGGCGCGCCGGAGCCGTCCCGGCCGACGCTCGGCGCATTGGAGAATGTGGCGCTGCGCGTGCTGGAGCAGGCGCAGCCGGGCATGCTGGTCATTGACGAGGTGCATAGTCTGCGGGCGGGGACGGTGCGCGAGCAGGCGCGGTTCCTCAACATGCTGCGGTTTTTGGGCAACGAACTGCGCATCCCGCTCGTCTGCGTCGGCACCCAGCAAGCCCGCAATTCACTCAGGACGGACGAACAACTCGTGCGCCGCTTCGAGGCCATCGCGCTCCCGCCCTGGCGAAACGACCAGGATTTCGCGGCGTTGATCGGAAGTTTGCAGCGCACGCTGCCGTTGCGCCGGCAAAGCGAGATCGGCGAGCGGGCGCTCAAAAGCATCCTCGAGACGACGGGCGGCGTCACGGCGGCGATCTTCTCGTTGATGACGCGATTGGCCGTCGCCGCCATCGTCAGCGGCGAGGAGCGGATCATGGGATCCGATTTCGAGGACGCCAAGACGACCTCGTTGCTCGGGGAGGCGGTGTGAACGCGGCGGCGCTCGCCTCGCTCTTGCCTGTCGCGCCGCGACCGGCGCCCGAAGAGCGCCTGTCGTCATGGCTGTCGCGGGTCGCGCAGATATACGGCATGTCAGCGAACGCGCTGCTCGCCCATTTCGGGCTCGCGGGATTTTCGGCGCTGAAGCTCGAACAGGGTTTATCGCCGGGGCAGGGGGCCTTGATCGCGACGCGCGCCGGGTTGAGCGCGCGGACGATCGACAACATGACATTCGCTGCTTTGGCGCCGCACGCCCGTGTCATGATCGCGCCGAGCGCCAGATATTTCTGCCCGAGTTGCGCTCAAACCCCCGCGATCGGCCGCAAGGACGCGGCGCTGCCCTGGATGTTTTGGTGTTCTGTGCACGGCGTCCGACTGTGGGCGCGCGAAAAGCGGCCGATGGAGAGCTTTCTGCCCGAAAGCGTTCTCGAACGCCTTGATCCGATCGCCAAGCGCGGCGCCGCCCGCTTGGCGGCCTGGGCCGAGGAGTGCGACGCCGTGGGCGAGAACGGCCCGCCAACGGTTCCGGAGCTGCTGCGATTCCTGACCACGTCCTATCGTCGTCCCTCGCCGCCGTCCCTGGCGGAGCAGCCGCGGCTCTCGCTGGAGGCGCGCCGCGCCAACCACGCCTTTCTGACCCGGCCGATCGTCCGACAGGCCCTGCTTGTCGTCGCGCCGGAATATGATCGCTTCGCGCCTGTGCTCGCCAAACCGGTTCGCCCCGGGCTCGCCGCTCTCGCGTGCGGCTCGCTGCTGCAGAACTACGCTTTGGCCGTCGGCGTGGCGCGCCTGACCGAAAACCCCGTCGAGCAGGCCGCGGCGGCGCTGGCGGCCGCCGACGCCGAGGGGGAAACGAACTTACGCCGAGTTTTGGGGGCGTGGCCCTCTGCGACGCGTCGGCGCATCGCGGACGAGTTGCGACGCCTGACCGACGCCAAGGCGGCCGGTGAGGCTCCGCGACGGCGTCGATTGCAGCGCAGTTCCATAAATTATGCGCGAGTGCCACAAATTTCGGCGCGGCTTGTCCCATGAATTGTGAATCGGCATTGCGAAATTATGCGCGGTCCCGCCGCGCCGAGCGCCCAATCCCACAAATTATGGCTGTCCGACA
>JBPFDX010000035.1:0-41459 GCA_051061385.1 Methylocystis sp. | reverse complement strand
AGCGGCCACACCGCGTTCTCGAAGATCAAGCGAAAGGGTCTTCTCCGACATGCCTGCCAGCAGCCTTCGCCAGCAAACAGTTTGAATCAGACCAACGCCGATTCAGGAAGCCCTCTCCATTCAATCAGACAAAAAACTGCTCTAGTAGACGGGCAAGGCACCGGGCCAGCGGGCGCGGCTGAACGATGCGCAGCGGGCGGCGCGGCCGCGATCGTCGAGAGCGGGCCAATGCCTGCGGTCCAAGGCGGGTCGTGCGCTGGCGGATCGTCGATCTCTCGTCCGCGCCATCACGCGCAGGGAGGGAGCGATTGAGGATTTTAAAAACCTTCCCGGCCTGCCTGGCGGAAATTGCTGAAGACAAAGGCGTCGGTCCAGCTGATGTATAAATCTGGTTCGCCCATGAGGCGCGCATCGGTCAGGAGAACAAGATCACGCGGCGGTGGGCCAAGCGCGGCACGCGCCCCTCGGCTCCCAGAGACCAGCGAACCGTATCGACCTATATCTTCGGCGCGATTTGCCCGAAGGAGGGCAAAGGCGCGGCGCTGCTTCTGCCAACTTGCAACACCGAGGCGATGAACCTCCACCTGGCCGAAATCGCGACAGAAATCGCGACAGAAATCGCGCCGGGAAAGCACGCCGTCCCACTGCTCGACCAAGCCTGGCGGCATCCGTCGAGCCGGTTGATCGTTCCTTCCAACATCACGATCATGCCGCTGCCGGCGATGCCCGAACTCAATCCGCAGGAAAACGTCTGGCAGTTTCTGCGCGACAACTGTCTGTCAAACCGCATGTCAAATCGTACGAGGAGATCCTCGATCACTGCTGCTACGCCTTGAACAAGCTTATCGAACAGCCTTGGCGCATCATGTCAATGGGAATGCAAGATTGAGCGTATCGGTTCTGATCAACGAGTCTTGGTAAGAGGGCAGTTTACCTTATACAAGCTGAATACAAGCTGACCCATCGCCAGACAGATGTGGCATCAAACGGGTCCCGATCTATTCGCTGAGAAGACGGCGGATCGAATCGAGCTGTTCGAGCGATTCGTATCTGATTCGCACTTCGCCCTTTTCGCCGTTCGGCCGCAGATCGACCCGCAGGCCGAGCGCGTCGCTCAGCGTCTTCTCGATCGCGCGGGCGTCGGCGTCCTTGGCGGACGCCTTGCTGGAACGAACGGAACGTCTCGAAGAACTCGCCTCTTCAGCCTGCTCCTGCGCCAGGCGCTCGACGTCACGCACCGTCAATCCGTTTTCGACGATGCGACGCGCTACCGCGCCCGGGTCTGCGACGCCAAGCAGCGCGCGGGCGTGACCGGCCGAGATGGCTCCATCGGCGACGAATTTCTTTGCGTCGTCCGGCAGGTTCAGTAAACGAATCGTATTGGCGATGTGAGATCGGCTCTTGCCGATGATCTTGGCGATTTCGCCATGAGAATAATTGAACTCGGCGCCGAGCCGCTCGTAGCCCTTCGCCTCCTCGATGGCGTTGAGATCGGCGCGCTGCACGTTCTCGATAATCGCGAGTTCGAGCGCCTCCTTGTCGTCGGCTTCGTGGATCACGACCGGCACGTCGGAGAGGCCCGCCATCTGCGCCGCGCGCCAGCGTCGCTCGCCGGCGATGATCTCGTAAGCGTCGGCGACGCCCGCGATGGCGCGAACGACGATCGGCTGGATCACGCCCTTTTCGCGAATCGACGCGGTCAGTTCGGCAAGATCTTCCTCGCGAAAGGAAAGCCGCGGATTGCGCGGGTTGGGGCGCAAAAACTCGATCGGCGCCTTTCGCGGACCGCGCGGCCGCTCTGCGGGAGCCGCGTCAGCGGCGGCGTCGCCGAGAAGCGCCGCCAGTCCCCGGCCGAGCCGGCGCCGCGATTCCTCCGCCATCTTCGAAAGGCTCCTTCGTAGTTCAGGCTGCGCGCAGCCGCTTCTCGCGCTGGATCACTTCCGAGGCGAGCTTCAAATAGGCCTGGCTGCCGGAGCATTTGAGATCGTAGAGCAGCACCGGCTTGCCGTGCGACGGCGCCTCGGAGACCCTGACGTTGCGCGGGATCATCGTCTCATAGACCTTCTCGCCCATGAAGCGCCGTACGTCGGCCGCGACCTGATTCGCGAGATTGTTGCGCGGGTCGTACATGGTCAGAACGACCCCGTGGATCGACAACTTCTGGTTGAGTGTTTGCTTGACCTGATCGACCGTCGAGAGCAGCTGCGAGAGACCTTCCAGCGCGAAAAATTCGCATTGCAGCGGCACGACGACAGCGTCGCTGCTGGCTAATGCATTTATAGTCAGTAAGTTAAGCGAAGGCGGACAGTCGATCAGAATGTAGCTGTAGCGCCTCTCATGGTCATGGTCGGCCGCCAGCTCGGCGAGCGCGCGCTTCAACCTGAACGCGCGGTCCTTGTCCCCCGCGATCTCAAGTTCGACGCCGAGAAGGTCGAGCGTCGACGGGGCGATCGACAGGCGCGGGACTGCGGTGGCCATGATCGCGTCGGCGAGGCTCGATTCGCCGAGCAGCACGTCATAGGTGGAGATCGTGCGGCTCTGACGATCGACCCCAAGTCCGGTCGATGCGTTGCCCTGCGGGTCGAGGTCGATGACGAGCACTTCCTCGCCTACGGCGGCGAGAGCTGTCCCGAGATTGATGGCGGTGGTCGTCTTGCCCACGCCGCCCTTTTGATTGGCCAGCACAAAAATGCGCGGCGAAGCGGAAGCGGTCACGATGGGGAAGCCTTATGCTTGACGACGACGATGCCGGCGCCCTTCCGGGTGCGGCTTTCCGCCGATTCGCAGCTAAAGCTACCCAGCGCTTCAACCGCGGTCAATTCGTCTCGCCATTCTTCCCCTTTTAAAAACACGCCAACGGCCCCATGCGTCAACGCTTCTCCCGAGAGTTCGACGAGACGCGCCAGCGGGGCGAGCGCGCGTGCGCTGACGCCGTCGACCTGGCCGGTCAGACGGGGCATGGCGCTTTCGATTCGTTCCGCGTGAATGACCGCGGGGGCGGCTGTTTCACGTGAAACAGCACGCAGGAAGGCGGCTTTGCGCTGGTCGCTCTCGATCAAATGCACCACGGCGCCCCGCCGCCGCTTCAGGAGAAGCGCGGTGATCAGTCCCGGGAAGCCCGCGCCCGAGCCCAAGTCGCCCCAGCGGCTCACAGCGGGCGCTGCGGCGAGGACCTGGGCCGAATCGGCGAAATGCCGCATCCACATGTCGCCCAGCGTTCCCGAGGCGACGAGATTGATCTTCTCCTGCCAGCGCTGCAGCAGATCGGCGTAGATCGCGAGTTCCGCTGCGATGGACGCGAGTTCCGGAAAGAGCCTGAGCGCTTGCTGCCGGCCGGGGTCGGCTTTCACGCGCGGCGGGCCCGAGCGGCCAGCAGCGTCAGCGCGGAAGGCGTCATGCCGTCGATTCGCTGCGCCTGGCCGATCGTGCGCGGCCGAAGATAGCTCAGCTTGCCGCGCAGCTCGGCCGAGAGACCGGCGATCGAGGCATAGTCCAGACTCTCGGGGAGCGCCAAACGTTCGTCGCGTCGATACGCGTCGATATCGGCCTGCTGGCGGTCGAGATAGACGGCGTAGCGCGCCTCCGTCTGCAGACGCTCCGCCGTGTCCGGATCAATCCCGCTGAACTCGGGCCAGATCGACGCCAGCCGATCAAGCGCGATGTCCGGAAAGGACAGCAGCGCATAAGCGCTGCGGCGCAGCCCGTCCTGATTGACCGGCAGGCCCTGGCGCAGCGCCGCCGCAGACGTCAATTCGCGCGCCCGCAGCATGGCGCGCGCCGCCTCGAGACGGGCGGCGCCAGCGGCGAAATGCGCCGCGCGGTGCGCCCCCACGCAGCCGATCTCTATCCCGCGCGGCGTCAGGCGCTCGTCGGCGTTGTCGGCGCGCAGCGATAGGCGATATTCGGCGCGCGAGGTGAACATGCGATAAGGCTCGCTGACCCCGCGCGTGACGAGATCGTCCACCATCACGCCGAGATAGGCTTCGGCGCGATCGAAAACGATGGCGCCCTTGGCCGCGGCGTGACGCGCCGCGTTGATTCCGGCGAGAATTCCCTGCGCGGCGGCCTCTTCATAGCCGGTCGTGCCATTGATCTGCCCGGCGAAGTAGAGCCCACGGAGGCGCTTGGTTTCGAGCGTCGCCAGCAGCTCGCGCGGATCGACATAGTCGTATTCGATCGCATAGCCCGGCCGCAGAATCCGCGCCGCTTCGAGCCCCGGAATGGCGTTGATGAAGGCCTGCTGGGTGGCGAGCGGTAGCGAGGTCGAAACGCCGTTCGGATAGACCGTCTCGTCGTCGAGCCCTTCGGGTTCGAGAAAGATCTGATGCGCCTCGCGATCGGCGAAGCGCGTCACCTTGTCCTCGATCGAGGGGCAATAACGCGGTCCGGGGCCCGAAATCGCCCCGGTGCGCAACGGCGAACGATGCAGATCGTCGAGAATGATCCGATGCGCGGCTGGCGTTGTACGGGTGACGCCGCAGGCGATCTGACGATTTTCAATCGCCGATGTCAGATAGGAGAAAGGCTCCGGCGTCGGGTCGCCCCATTGTTCTTCGAGCGCTTCCCAGCGGATGCTGCGCCCATCGAGCCGCGGGGGCGTGCCGGTTTTCAGCCGCGCGACGGCGAAACCGGCGTCGCGCAAGCGGCGGCTCAGCGCGTTCGACGGCGCATCGCCCATGCGGCCCGCGCGCGTGCGCTCGTCGCCGATATGGATCACGCCGCCGAGGAACGTGCCGGTGGCGATAACGACGGCCGAGGCTCGGATTTCGGCGCCCGCTGTGACGACTCCGCGCACTGCGTCGGCTTCCGTGATCAGATCTTCGACGGAAGCTTCGACGATCGTGAGATCGCCGGTGGCGTCGAGCGCCGCCTGCATGGCGGCACGATAGAGCTTGCGGTCGGCCTGCGCGCGCGGACCGCGCACCGCGGGGCCCTTCGAGCGATTGAGCACACGGAACTGGATGCCCGCCGCGTCGGCCACATGCCCCATTAGCCCGTCGAGCGCGTCGATCTCCCGGACCAGCTGGCCCTTGCCGAGCCCGCCGATCGCCGGATTGCAGGACATTTCGCCGATTTTCGCGCGGCTCTGGGTCACGAGCGCGGTGCGCGCGCCAAGCCGCGCCGCGGCGGCCGCGGCCTCGCAACCTGCGTGTCCACCGCCGATCACGACGACGTCGAAATGCTGTTTGGGCGGAGCGTTCATGGCGGAGCCTGTTTCACGTGAAACATATCATTTGCCAATACAGAATCGCGAGAAAACCGCATCGAGCACGTCCTCGACATCCACGGCGCCGACGATCCGGCCCAGCGCCCGGCTCGCGCGGCGCAGTTCTTCGGCCTGAAGCTCGAGCGGCCGCGCCTCTCCGATCACGGCTTCGACGCTTTCGGCCGCCTCCTCCAGAGCCCGACGGTGCCTCTCCCTCACGATCAGCGCAGAGGCCCCGTCGCCCAGTCGAGCTCGAGCGCGGCTTCCAATCGCAGCAGCGAGATCTTCGAGCCCCTCGCCGCTCAGTGCGCAGACGCCGATAGCGCCCTCGGGCGCTGAGCATAAGTCCGTCTTGGTCGCGACGCGGATGGTTTCGACGGCGCTTGGAGGCGGCGGCTCGCCCGAATCCGACAGCCACAGCGCAAGATCCGCAGACTCAATGCGCGCGAGCGTCCGATCGACGCCGATCCGCTCGATCTCGTCCGCCGCTTCGCGCAGGCCGGCGGTGTCGATCAGCGTCACCGGCAACCCGCCGATGTCCAGATGGGCCTCGATCATGTCGCGGGTGGTGCCAGGAATGGCAGATACGATCGCGAGTTCTCGCTGGGTTAAGGCATTGATCAGAGTGGATTTTCCGACATTAGGCCGGCCGAGGATCATGACCGTGAAGCCGTCGCGCATCCGCTCGGACGCCGGGGCGAGACGCAGCGCCGCCCGCATGTCCGCCGCAACCGGCGACAGCAGCGCGTCGAGGCGATCAGCGGAAAAAGCCGTGACGTCGGCCTCATCGCTGAAATCCAGCTCGGCTTCGAGAAGCGCCAGCGCCTCGATGAGCGTCGCGCGCCAGCCCTCGACCTTGTGGCGCAACGCCCCGCCGGCGACGCGCAACGCCTGGCGCCGTTGCGCCTGCGTCTGCACATCGACGAGATCGGCCAGCGCTTCCGCCTGCGAGAGATCGAGCTTGCCATTGGCGAAGCCGCGGCGGGCGAATTCGCCAGGTTCGGCGGGACGCAGGCCGGCCAGCCGATGGAGGGCGGAAAACGTCCCCTCAACGACCGCGCGGCCGCCATGAAGCTGCAGCTCGGCATAGTCCTCGCCGGTCGGCGAACCGGGAGCCGGAAAGAACAGCACGACGCCGCGGTCGAGCATTTCGCCGGTCGCTGGATCGCGTATAATCGCAAAAGTCGCCCGGCGCGGCTCGGGGAGCTTGCCGGCGAGCGCCTTCAGCGCCTGCCCCGCCCCCGGTCCCGACATCCGGATGACAGCGATGGCGGCGCGTCCCGCCCCGGTGCCGAGCGCGAAAATCGTGTCGCGCGACGTCACGGCGCGGCCGTCTCGCGCCGGCGCGGCGCGGAGACGGAACTCCCCAGCAGCCGCTCGCGATAAATTTTGCGGAACGCCAAGGTCGGCGCGTCGGTGCGCACGGAAGCCTCCTCGGCGGGAGCCGGAACCTCCACGGGCAGAGAGGATTCGACGATCGCCTGATCCTCGCGGGCGATTCGCCGGTTCATCCAGCGGAAGGCGAAATCGAGCAGCGGCGCGCGGGCGAAACTGCGCACCGTGAGGAGCCACAGGCGCGTCGTTCGCTCATCCTCCGGAATGCAGGCGACCATCAGCCGAAAGGTCTTGCCCGGCGGGTCGATGAAAAGCTCCATCACATTGGGGAAGCGATAATCCATGTTTCCCGCGCGCGGGACGCCGTCGACGCTCGCGGCGATGTGGCCGCCATAGGGCTGCGCTTCAAATGTCATCTCCAGCCGGCCTGCGCCGAGATGCCTGGATAGATCGCGCCCGATCGTGCTGCGGTGCACAAAAGGCAGATGCGGACTGTCGAGCATGTTCTCCATGACACGTGTCCAATGCGCCTTCCAGGTCACCGATTGCGCGCAGAGCGAGACGCCATCTTGCGTGGTAAGGGTCTGAGAAGGCTGCGGTTCTTCTCTAGGGTCGAAGCCCGTGTAGAGCCACAGCAGTTCGCCGGCCTCACGGCAGGGCAGCGCGATCGCGCTGAGATTTTCGCGCTTGGCGTCAGGATTCCACGGCACATGGCAGTTGCGGCCCGCGCCATCAAAGCGCCAGCCATGAAAGGGGCATTCGATGACGCCCTTCTCTATCCGGCCGAGCGACAGGGCGACGCCCCGATGCGGGCATTGATCGAGGAGCGCGCAGGCCTTGCCGGCGGCGTCGCGAAAGAAGACGACGCGCTCGCCGGCGACGCGCATCGAGAGCGGCTTGTCGCGCTTTAAATCGCGCGCAAGGCCGACGATCGTCCACACATTGGCGAAATCCTTGAACATGCGCGCCGCTTATTCCCTTCGCCGCTGGAATTCGCAAGGGCGGTCCGGCACAAAGAAATATGCCAGTACGAGCGACATGTCGCCGGCTCGACGCCTCGGACGCCGAAGTCTTTCAGGCGCTGCGGCTCGAGGGCTTCCGACTCGAGCCCCGCGCCTTTCGCTTCGCGCCGGAAGACGAAGCGCATGTCACGCGGGACGCCGTCGCCGCGCGCCTGGAGCGCGACGTCGTCATCGGCGCCTTTAGCGCCGATGACTCGCAGTTGATCGGCGTCGGCGGACTGGCATGGAGCGAGGGCGTCAAGACGCGGCATAAAGCGCTGCTCTACGGCATGTATGTGCAAGCCGCGCGTCGCGGATCGGGCGCCGCCGACGAGATCATGACAAGACTGATCGAAGCGGCGCGCGGGCGCGTCGAGATCGTGACGCTCACTGTCGTCTCGTCGAATCTCCGCGCACTGCGATTCTATGAGCGATGGGGATTTCGCGCCTATGGCGTCGAAGAGCGCTCAGTCAAAAACGGCGACGGCGACTATCTCGACGAAACGCTGATGGCGTTTCGATTGAAGTAGAGCCAAAACTATCCGTTAAAGATTTCACTTCGATGCCAAGCCAGAAACTGGGTGTGAGGCCACAAATCCGGTCGTTTCGGCAACAACAGCTTGGTGTTGCCGCCAAGCAACCTATCGATCGAATCTGGCAATCTGTCTCTTGCCAATAGCAGACTATAATCGTCATCAACCGAGATCAGCCCTCTATCGAACATCCAATGCAGCGTTCCGGACAGGGCCATGCCATTGCGCACACTGTCGGGACCACGATGTTCGACTGGCCGAATGTGAGCCGCTTGTACTTCAGAACGACCACCGCCATTGATGATTCTAATCCCGGACATAGCGCATGTATCGCCGTAGGCGTCCTTGACCGCTGCAGAAAACGCCCTGTCTCTAAAAGGCCGCGAGATGAGGTGTTCGACAATCCTTCGATCTTGCTCCTGCGGTTCGTCGGAATAATTGAACGCCGATTGGCCTTCGGAAAACCCGGTTATGGGACGCATCGGCTCTTCGGGAATTTCCGGCGACGGTCGAAGGCGCTGCTCTAAGCCGATGACATGTCCGAAGCCGGTCAGCCAGATACGATCAAATTCAGCGTCCGTTATATTTCGTACTGCGCGACCGAACGCGCCTCTATTTGTCGACCCGTCTGATTTCTCAAGCCCCGCTTCGTAATAGGAACTGCCTTCCTTGAATGGCACCGGTCTAACAAACTGAAGGAATTGCGAAACCTCAGCATAATAGTGGTCCTCGCGCGAAACATCAGAGACAATCCGATCGAGACGGGCCATAGCGAAATAGACCTGAGCGCCACCACGACTTCCAGGTTCAATCGTCGCACGGCGAGGTTCGTAATATACGACCCAGTCGCCCACGGCCTTACTGACTTGGTTTAGATACGTCTTCGGAAAATGATATCGGATTTCGGGCAAGTCATCATAGGCAGACGAACTTTTCGTCGTGAATACGGCTTTGGTCATGGCGCGACAGCGTCCGAGCTAACATGCACACCGTATAACCATTCCGCGAATCAAAAAAGGCGCGGCAGGCAGAAGCCAACCGCGCCTTTTTCACCATGATATCCCAGCCGATTAGGTATTCATCGAATCGAAGAAGCCCTGATTGTTCTTCGTCTCGCGCAGCTTGCCGAGCAGGAATTCGATCGCGTCGACCGTGCCCATCGGATTGAGGATACGGCGCAGAACGTACATCTTCTTGAGGATGTCGGTCGCGACGAGCAGCTCTTCCTTGCGGGTGCCGGAGCGCGTGATGTCGATCGACGGGAACACGCGCTTATCGGCCACCTTGCGGTCGAGGATGATCTCGCTGTTGCCGGTGCCCTTGAACTCTTCGAAGATGACTTCGTCCATGCGCGAGCCGGTGTCGATCAGCGCCGTCGCGATGATCGTCAGCGAACCGCCCTCTTCGATATTGCGCGCCGCGCCGAAGAAGCGTTTCGGCCGCTGCAGGGCATTGGCGTCGACGCCGCCGGTCAGCACCTTGCCGGACGACGGCACGACGGTGTTGTAGGCGCGTCCGAGCCTTGTGATCGAATCGAGCAGGATCACCACGTCGCGGCCGTGTTCGACGAGGCGCTTCGCCTTCTCGATCACCATTTCCGCGACCTGAACATGACGCACCGCCGGCTCGTCGAAAGTCGAGGACACGACTTCGCCGCGCACGCTGCGCTGCATGTCCGTGACTTCTTCAGGCCGCTCGTCGATCAGAAGAACGATGAGATAGCATTCCGGGTGATTGGTCGTGATCGACTGCGCGACGTTCTGCAGCAGCACGGTCTTGCCGGTGCGCGGCGGCGCGACGACGAGGGCGCGCTGCCCCTTGCCGATCGGCGCGACGAGATCGATGACGCGCGAGGAGAAATCCTTCTTGGTCGGATCCTCGATTTCGAGCTTGAGGCGCTCGTCCGGATAGAGCGGCGTAAGATTGTCGAAGGGCACCTTGTGGCGCACCTTCTCCGGATCCTCGAAATTGATGCTGTTGACCTTGAGGAGCGCGAAATAGCGTTCGCCCTCCTTGGGGCTGCGGATCATCCCCTCGACCGTGTCGCCGGTGCGCAGGCCGAATTTCCGGATCTGCGAGGGCGAGACGTAAATGTCGTCGGGGCCGGCGAGATAGTTCGCATCGGGCGAGCGCAGGAAGCCGAAGCCGTCCTGCAGCACTTCGACGACGCCTTCGCCGACGATTTCGACGTCGCGGCTCGCGAACTGTTTCAGTATGGCGAAGAGGAGCTCCTGCTTGCGCAGGAGAGAGGCGTTCTCGACTTCATGCTCTTCGGCGAAAGCGAGGAGTTCGGCGGCGGACTTGGCCTTCAAGTCCGAAAGTTTAATTTCCCGCATTCAGGAGGAACCTTGGGTATTGGCTAGGCGCAGGTGGAGAGGAGCCGGGGGGGACAAGCGGTAGGGCGGGGAATATGGCCTTCCCGAGCGCCGGCGTAATTCCGGCGATGCCGCTTTAAGCAGACACGGGCCTCAGAGGGATAACGCTCCTTAGACAATTTCCAGACGCGAATCAAGCGCTCCGTAAAGGTGGCCTTACCACCCCGAATTTGGGCTCGCGGCTGGCGTTTCCGCCAAGGAGCCGCATAATCGGCCGCCCTCCCCGATGGATTTGAGATGGCTGCAGCCGGTCGCGTTCGCTATCCCCTTCACGTCGACGGCGAAACCGCCGAAGTCGGCGACGCCGAGGAGCTCGCCGTCGTCCTTGACGTTCTCAACGGCCGCCGCGACCGCGACGTGCTCGCGCAGCTACGACCGCATCTGCCGCGGATCATCCGCAGGCCTGCCGATCTTCCGCTGCTCATCCGCGCGCTCGCGCCCGACGACCAGATCTTCCTGATCGAAGCGATGGGCGACTCGCTGGCCGACGCTCTGCAGACCGCGCGTCACCTGCGCGAACTTCTGGCGACGATCGCGGAGCCCAACGTCAAATTGAGTCTCATCGACACGCTCGACGGACAGGGGTTGCGCAAGCTAATCGTCACCGCGCGGGACCTCTCAGGCGCTCTCGAATGGACATATGCGCAATGCAGTCTGCGTCTCCTGGAGCTGCTCGGGGACGACTATCTGCGCCGCCTCATTCGTCACGGCGACGATCTTGCCTTTGCGCTGAATGCGCTTGCCGAGGAGTCTCAAAGCGCGCTGCTCACGAGCATCGGATGGGCGCGCGTCGCAGAGCTGACGCGCAACGCGCGCGATCTCGCGTTGCTTCTGCGGGCGGTCCCGCCAAGCATCAGCGTGACTCTGCTCGATCAATATGATCGTCGACAACTCGTAGAGATCATCGGCGACCGCAGAGCCTGGACCTATCTCTACAATCGGATCAAGGCCGACGAGGCCGTGCAATTGCTGCGAAAGCTCGGAGCTGACGATGCCCTATGAAGACGCGCGCACCTGGCGACGCAAGCCGGAAGAAATCGGTTCGCTGACCCGGCTTCGCGGCAGCAGGCGCCGGATGATCGACGCGCATCTTCACGTCGTCGATTTCATTCAGGAGACGCCCGGCGGAGCGGCGCTCATCGATCACATGGATCGCGCCAATGTCGATAAGGCGGTGATCTTCGGTCTGCCGGTGCGCAAGCTGTGGAACGAATATGACCGCGAACCGCCGGACTATTATCTCGCCAACGACGCACATTGTTACTACTACGCCTATACGGACGTCATCGTCGCCGAAATGGTGCGCGCTTTGCCAGCCGAGCAACAGAGCCGGCTTTATCCGCTGATCTGCGGCTTCAATCCGGTCGATCGTTACGCGATTCGTCACGTCGAGCGGCTGTATGAGCAATATCCAGACGTGTGGAGCGGCGTCGGCGAAATGCTGTTGCGCCACGACGATCTCAGCGCCTTCACCTTCGGCGAGAATGCGCGCGCCAACCATCGCGCGCTCTATCCGATCTATGAGTTCGCAGGCCACTACGATCTTCCGGTGCTCTTGCACCAGAACGTCACGGCTGTCTCGAAGGGCGATCATCCCATCTATCTCTTCGAGCTCGAAGAGGCGCTGCGCGAATTTCCGCGGACGCGCTTCATCTTCGCGCATTGCGGCATGTCGCGGCGCGTGAACGCGCCGTTCTATTATCAGATGGTCGAGCGGCTGCTCGATCAATATCCAAATCTGTGCGTCGATTATTCATGGGTGATCTACGACGTCTCGATCTGCCCCGACGGCGTTCCCGACGAACACTGGCTCGCGCTGACCGAACGTCATAGCCAGCGCATCTGTCTCGGCTCCGATCTCGTCGCGAAATTCGAACGGCTGGGGCCGGAACTCGAGCGCTATGACGTCTTTCTCGACCAACTCAGCGAGAAGGCCTGCGAAGATCTCTGCTGGAGAACCGCGGAGCGGATCTATGGCGCGAACAAGGGCAAGGTGAGCGCCGCCGCTCCGAGGACGGAGCCGGAGTGGGAGAAGATCGTCGCCAATTAAAACGGCTTGACGATCACGAGGATCACGACGCCGACCATCAGCAGCGTCGGCAGTTCATTGAAGATGCGATAGTAGCGCGGCGAATGCACGTTGGCGTCTTGCGCGAAACGACGCATCAGCGCGCCATCGTGAAGATACGCGGCGGTGAGGAGCACGACGAGCGTCGCTTTCGCGTGAAACCATCCTGACGAAAGCGCGCCGCCCTCGATCGCGAGATAAAGGCCGGTCATCCAGGCGACGAGCATCGCCGGCGTCATGATGTAGCGATAGAGCCGCCGCTCCATGATCTTGAACGTTTCGGAGAGCGCACCCACGCCGGCGCTCGCGTGATAGACGAAGAGCCGCGGCAAATACAAAAGCCCCGCCATCCAGGAGATGATGGCGATGACATGCAGCGCTTTGATCCAGAGATACATGTCACCCGCTCCGCCGCACGCGTGAAACGAGTCGCTCGACGTTTTCGATCGGCGTCTGCTGCAGGATGCCGTGCCCGAGATTGAAAATGTGAGGCCGGCCTTTGAAGGCCGAGAGGATCGAATCGACTTCGCGGTCGAGCGCGTCGCCGCCGGCGACAAGAACCAGCGGATCGAGATTGCCTTGCAGCGGAACGTTCGCCGCGGTCTGCGCCACCGCCCAGGCGGGATCGAGCGCCGTGTCTATCCCGTAGGCGTCTGCGCCGATCGTCTGCGTCAGCTTCGGCAGATGCGTATCGGCGCCGCGCACGAAAGCGATCGCCGGCGTCTGCGGATGACGCGCCTTGATTCCTTCGACGATGCGCCGCACCGGCTCCGCCGACCAGCGCTGAAATTCATGCGCCGGCAGCACGCCCGCCCAGCTGTCGAAGATCTGCACGACCTCGACGCCGGCGTCGATCTGGCGCGCCAGATAGTCGATCGACGCCTCGATCACGCGATCGATCAGCTGCGCGAAAGCGTCAGGATAGCGATAGGCGAAGAGACGCGCCGGCGCCTGATCCGGCGTGCCCTGCCCTGCGATCATGTAGCTCGCCACCGTGAACGGCGCGCCGCAAAAACCAATGAACGTCACGTCGGGCGGCAGCGCCGCCTTCACCCGGTCGATCGTCTCGAACACCGGCGCGAGATGTTCGATCTTGAATGCGCCGAGCCGCTCGACCTGCTCGGGCGTTTCGATGGGATCGAGCCGCGGCCCGGCGCCGCTCTCGAAAGACACCCGCTGGCCCATGGCGTCGGGCACGACAAGAATGTCGGAGAAAAGTATCGCCGCGTCGAAGTGAAAGCGCCGGATCGGCTGCAACGTCACTTCGGCCGCCTTCTGCGGCGAATAGCAGAAATCGAGAAAGCTTTTCGTGGTCGCCCGCACCTCGCGATATTCGGGAAGGTAGCGGCCGGCCTGACGCATGAGCCATAGGGGCGGAACGCTTCTCGCCTGTCCGCGTAGAACCGAAAGAAGCGCTTTCTCTTCCGCCATCGCGTGTAACCTTTGTCGTTCGTTCGAAGTTCGGCGTAGCGCGAAACGCCGTTAAAACAAAATTCATTTTAAAAGGAATTGATTCTTCATTTGTATCGCGGGGCGGACAAAGGTTAATTTTCATTAACCAGTCGCCCACAGACGATCCTCGGAGCGCTGGCGGCGGCGAGAATGGCGGGAAAAACCCGGACAGCAAATGGAATCATCGACATATCGCGAGTTTTCGGCGCCAGCGCTTGTGGATCGCCTGTGAATCCCGCCTGTACGGATTTTTTCGAGAATCCGGTCGACAGGGCATCGCCTGTTGAGCGCGCGCCCGGGCTTTTCCCGCTGGCGGAAACGGCGCGGTTTCGAGGCTCCGTTTATCCCCGCTCTTCGGCTTCCGCGCGAGGGCTGTGGATGTGACGACGGGTTGGCGCTCGCCCTTCTGGCGCGAATCGGCGCCGCTGATTCTCGCCTCGAAAAGCGCCGGCCGGCGTCAGGCGCTGCTGCATTCCGGCGTTCCTTTCGAATCGATTCCGGCCGATGTCGACGAGCGGGCGATCGAATTGGCTTTAGGCTGCGCAGACGCGGACGCGATCGCTCTCGCGCTCTCGCGGGCGAAGGCGCTGGCGATTTCCGCCGCTGGGCGGCTCGTGCTCGGCGCAGATCAGGTCGCAAGCTGCGAGGGCAGGATTTTCGGCAAGCCCGCAACCATGCCGGACGCCGAAGCGCTCCTTCGGTTTCTCTCGGGGCGACGGCATCGGCTGCATTCGGCGGTCGCGCTGGCGCGCGACGGCGTGGTCATATTCGAGACCGTCGGGCTCGCCGATCTCACGATGCGGCCGCTGAGCGACGTGTTCATCGCCGCCTATCTCTCGGCGGTTGGCGAAACAGCGCTGAGTTCGGCCGGCGCCTATCAGATCGAAGGCTTGGGCGCGCAACTCTTCGCCAAAGTCGAAGGCGATCACTGGACGATCATGGGCCTTCCGCTGCTCGCTCTTCTCGATGCGCTGCGACGCGAGGGGGCGCTGCTCTGGTGAACGACAAAAAAATGTTGCGCGTCGGTCTCACCGGTTCGATCGGCATGGGCAAATCGACGACAGCCGAGATGTTCCGCGCCGAAGGCATCGCCGTGCTCGATTCCGACCGCCTCGTGCACGACCTCTATAAAGGGCCTGCCGCGCCTGAGATCGAGCGCGCCTTTCCTGGGGTCGTCGTCGATGGCGTCGTCGACCGTCAGCGCCTCGCGGCTCGCGTTCTGGACGATCCCGCGGCGCTCAAACGTCTCGAAGAGATTGTGCATCCGATGGTATGGGCCGCGCGCGACGCGCTGATCGAAGAGCGCCGCCGGAAGGGCGACCGCATCGTCGTCTTCGATATCCCGCTGCTGTTCGAAACCGGCGCCGAGAAGGAGTTCGACGCGATTGTCGTGGTCACCGCGCCGGAAGATGTGCAAAGAGCGCGCGTGCTTGCGCGTGAAGGCATGACAGCGGAGAAATTCGCGTCCATTCTGGCGAAACAGACGCCTGATTCAGAAAAGCGCGCACGCGCCGATTTCGTGGTCCATACGGACAAGGGTCTCGACGCGGCGCGCGAAGAGGTGCGAAACATCGTCAGGGCGCTTGCGGCGCGGCTTGGGTGAGGCATGCGGGAGATCGTTCTCGACACGGAAACGACGGGGCTCGATCCGTCGAGCGGCCATCGCGTCGTGGAAATCGGCGCGGTCGAGATCTCCAATCTCATTCCGACCGGCCGCTATTTTCATTGTTATATCGATCCAGAACGCGACATGCCGGAAGAAGCGTTCCGGGTGCATGGACTCTCTCGCGAATTCCTCGCGCAGCACAGGGTTTTCAAAGAGATCGCCGGCGAATTTCTCGAATTCATCGAGGATGCGCCGCTCATCATTCACAACGCCGAATTCGATACGCGCTTTCTTAACGCCGAATTCGCGCTCATGAATTTGCCGCCGCTCGGCGGCGCGCGGATCGTCGACACGCTCGCCATGGCGCGCCGCCGCCATCCCGGCGGCCCCAATTCGCTCGACGCTTTGTGCCAGCGCTATGCGATCGATCTTTCACGGCGCGAGAAGCACGGCGCCTTGCTCGACGCCAATCTTCTCGCCGAGGTTTACGCCGAGCTTTGCGGCGGTCGCCAGGCGGCGCTGTCGCTTCAGACGGTGCACGCCGTGCGCATCGCCGCGAGAAGCGACCTGCTGCGCCGCCGGCCGGAACCGCTCGCGCCGCGCTTGAGCGCGGCCGAGGAAGCCGCGCATCTTGCTTTTGTCGCGACGATCAAATCGCCGATCTGGGATTGTTATCTTGCAAGCGACGAAAAGCCGTCGCCGCTGGTCGCTGGCTAATTGGCCTGGGCCGCAGCCTGGCCTGCCTCCGCAGCCTTTTGCTGATAGAGCGCGACGAAGTCGATCGGGTCGATGTAAAGCGGCGGATAGCCGCCCTTGCTCGTCGCGTCGGCCACGATCTGCCGCACGAAGGGAAACAGCATGCGCGGGCATTCGATCATCACGATCGGGTGAACCTGCTCTTCGGGAATGTTCAACAGCCGGAAGACGCCGCCATATTCGAGGTCGAGCTTGAACAGCAGTCCCTCTCCCTCGCCGGCCTTGCAGTCGAGCATCAGGCTCACTTCGAAGTCGGTCGGCGCCAGCTGCTTGGCGTTGACGTTGACCTGAATCGAGATGTTCGGCGCCTTGTCCTGCGGTCCGAGCGAGCGCGGGGCGTTGGGGTTCTCGAAGGAGAAATCCTTCAGATACTGCGCGAGCGAATTGAGGGCCGGAGCGCCGCCCGGCGCCCCTTGCGCGCCGTTGCCATTCGTGTCGGTCATGTAGGTCTCCAGCAAAGCCGTTGTAATGAGAATTCGCGCCCGCCTAACACGTCTCTCAGACGCGAACAAGGCGGGCCGTCCGTCCTATTCGGCGGCGTTCCGGCGCGGTCTGCGAGCGGTACGCGCTTCGCGCCGCCATTCGCGCGGATCAAGGTCGACCACGCGCGGGTCCGTGTTCCGCGAGCGCGCCTGCAAGCGCCGGGCGAGGCTCTGCCGCATAGACGGAGACTTCAGCGCCAGCCCGACGAAATCCGAGGCGAAGCCGGGGAGGATGAGGAGAATCGAGGCGAGCGCCTGCATCGCGCTATCAAGCATGGCGCCATCGGCCCAGCCGCTGCTTCCGCCCTTTGCCCTGGCGGCGATTCCGGAGCGGACGAAATCCAGAATGCGCCGCGCGTCGGAAAGGCCAAGCAACGAGGTTCCGAGGGCGATTGCGATCGCCACGAGCAGCCCGACGGCCCGCACAACGAGCGCGAAACACAGGATCTCCAGCACGATCCAAGCCACGAGGGCGCCGCCGACGAGCTTTGAATTCACCGAATCATCCGATCTTCCGGCCCTCGCCGCCTGTGGCAATACGCCCGCCCCTTGATTCGTGACATGTATGAAGCGACATGATAGCCGACGACAGTTTTATTCGGGAGTTACCAATGCCGGGTTCCGGCGATCTCTTCGATCCCACCCTCCTTGTTTTCGCGGCCATCGCAGTTTTCGTCATCTGGAAGCTGCGTTCGGTGCTCGGCATGCGGGTGGATCGCGATACGCCGCCTCCGGCGCGC
This sequence comes from Methylocystis sp., assembly GCA_051061385.1. GTDB lineage: Bacteria > Pseudomonadota > Alphaproteobacteria > Rhizobiales > Beijerinckiaceae > Methylocystis. The sequence continues at coordinate 23,905 of JBPFDX010000035.1, read as the reverse complement.
TTCACGCCGCGCCGGCCGTCTCCCGCCGCGGTCGCGGCCGCGCCAGTCGCCGCGCCGATCGCGCCCGCGCCATCTCGGCCGAGCGGGGCTGAGCGTTGGGAGGGCGTCGCCGAGAAAGGCGTCGCCTCCGCTTGGAGCGGGCTCGACGCCGTCGCCGCCTCCGACGCCGGCTTTGACGGCAAATCATTCCTGAGCGGGGCGCGGCGGGCCTATGAGCTGATCGTCACCGCTTTCGCCAAGGGCGACCGGGAGACGCTGCAGCCGCTCCTCTCGCAAGACGTGTTCGACGGATTTTCGACCGAGATCGCGCGGCGCGAGCAGCAGGGCGAAACGATGGAGACCGCCGTTGTGGCGATCGACTCGGCGACCGTGGACGCCGCCCGCGCCATCGCTCGCCGCAATGAGGTGACGGTGCGTTTCGTCGTCCGGCTGATGAGCGTGCGTCGCGACCGCGCCGGCGAAACGATCGACGGCGGACAGACGCGCAAGGTCGTCGAGCGCTGGACTTTCGCGCGCGATCCAAGCGCGAAGGATCCCAACTGGAAGCTCGTCGCGACGCAAGCCGAAGACTGAGCATGCCGCGGGAAAACGCGCCGCAGTTTTCCGCTTCAGATCTGCTGCACGAAATCAAATTTGAAGAGATCGACGGCTTCGCGGCCGACGATCTCGCCGCCGCCTTTGGCGCCTTCCGCCGCTCCGCCGAGATCATCGTCGCCAACGCTCAAGAGCAGCGCAGCGCCGTCGCGCCGCCGAAATCGCTCGTCGCGGCCGCGCGGGGGGCGCTCGGCGGCGTGAGCGATCCGGGCCTTTTCTTTCGTAGCGCCTTTCGCCCTCACCGCGTCAAAGCGCGAGGCTTCGTCACCGCCTATTACGAGGTCGAGGTCGACGCCAGACTGTCGCCCGAACCGGGCTTCGTTACGCCGGTTCTCTCGCGCCCGCTCGACCTCGTCACTCTGAACGAGGCGCCGCTCTCGCTGCCCTCCGGCGAGAAGCTCACGAGCGCGAGACGCAAGGCCGACGGCGCGCTCGTGCCCTATCCCGATCGGCGCGCGATCGGGGAAGAAGGCGCGGCGCCGAGCGCGCATCCTCTCGCTTATGTTCGCGATGCGGTCGAATTGTTCCTGATTCAGGTGCAGGGTTCGGCGCGGCTGCGGCTGCCGGACGGCGATGCGATGGCGCTCACCTACGCCGGCCGCAATGGCTGGCCCTACACCTCCATCGGCCGGCTGATGATTGAGCGCGGGCTCGTCGAGGCCGCCGAGATGTCGCTCGACGTGATGAAGGAAAAACTGCGGCGGCTCGGCGCAGGTCCCGGCGAAGCGGGTCGCCGGCTCATGCAGGAAAATCGTTCCTACGTGTTCTTCGAGATCGATCGTTCGGAGGCGCGCAAGATCGGCCCCATCGGCGGCCAGGGCGCGCCGCTGACGCCGTTCCGGTCGATCGCCGTCGATCGCTCCATCTGGTGCTACGGGCTGCCCTTCTGGGTCGCCGCACGGATACCGTGGGAGAGAGAGGCGGAAAGCGAATTTCGTCGCCTGATGATCGCGCAGGACACCGGATCTGCCATAATTGGACCTGCGCGCGCCGATCTTTTCTTTGGCGCGGGCGAAGCGGCGGGGCGGCGCGCCGGCGACGTGCGGCACGCCGCCGAAATGATCGTGCTGTTGCCGAAGGACGTTGGAGTCGGTCCGTGAGCGAGCAGAATTCTCGCCGATTCGCCCGCCGGCTGTCGCAGGCCGAAGCCGAGCTCTGGATGCGAGCGACGGCCGACGTGCGGCCAGCTCGCGCGCGTCCGAAAAAGCTGTCGCCGCCGGCGCCTTCCGCCGAAGCTGTGGCGCCCTCGGCGCCTTCGGTGATTGGCGGTCGCCCGCCGGCGCCGAAGCCGCCGCCGCGGCCGATCGACATCGACGCGCGCACATTCACCAAGATCAAGCGCGGCCGGCTTGAGGTCGACGCCAAGCTTGATCTTCACGGCATGCGGCAGGCCGAGGCGCAGCGCTCTCTGACGGGCTTCCTGCGCCGGTGCCAGGCGAATGGCGCGCGCATCGCCATCATCGTGACCGGCAAGGGCCTGACCCGCGATGAGGGCGGCGTGCTGCGCCGGGTGGTGCCGATGTGGCTCGAAGCGCCGAATCTGCGCGACGTCGTCGTGGGCTTCGGCGAAGCGGCGCGCCATCACGGCGGCGAAGGCGCGCTTTATGTGCGCATCCGCCGCGCCGACCGCGGCCGCTAGCTCAGAGCGTTACGCCTGCTGACCGGCCGCCGCTTCGGAGACCTCGGCCGAAGGCAAGGCGACGGGTTCGGCGGGGCGTGTCAAAAAGGCGGCCGGGATGTTGGGCTTGCCTTCCTCGGTCAGATGCTGAGCGGAATCCGGCGGCGGCTTCCATTCGAAAGCGTCGAGCCGGCCGGTGACGGGCGACATCGGCAGCCAGGTCTTCGACACCACGCCGTCGGCGATCCAGACCGGATCGCGCGGCGCGCGCGAGCCGCGGGCGAGCCATTCGCGCACCGGGCCCGAGGGCCCCTGCTCGCCGTCTTCGATCTCCGCCATCAGCAGGCAGGTGTGCGCCGTCGGATTCCGTCCGCTGGCGATGAGCGGCGCAAGCGCGTCGCGCGCCTTGGCGAAATTGCGCGCCGCGAGCGCGGTCTCCGCGACGAGATGCCGGCTCTCTGGCGCATTCGGCGCGAAGCGCGCCAGCTTCTCGACCCGAGCAAGTTTGCCCAGGTTCGATTCGCCGGCGAGCGCCTCGAGATAGGCCGCGGCGAGATCGGGATGGGGCCTTGTGGCCCATACCGACTCGATGAGCTTCAGCGCCTGCTTCTGGTCGCCGTGGCGGACGAGCACGCGCGCCGCGGCGACCGCCGCGGGGGCGAAGCCTGGCCGGCGCTTCAGCGCCTGTCGGGCGAGATGCAGCGCGTCATGCGGATGGTCGCGCTCCTTCTCCATCGCCATGGCGGTTTCGACGACGGCGCGCAGGTTCTGCGCCGTCTGCGCGTCGATCGCCTTCGCGACGAGACTGGCTTCGATCGCCTCGCGCGCCTTTTGCCACTCGCCCTGCGCGGCGAGATGTTCGAGCATGGCGGCTCCCGCCCAGGGCACAGGCGCGATGTCATGCGCCTCCTTGGCGAAATGATGCGCCGCCTCGGCGTCCTCGCGCCGGCGCGCCTCGATGTGGAGTCCGCGCAAACCGAGCAGCTTCGTCTCCGGCTTCAGCGTCATCTTGTGGAAGGTCTCTTCCGCGAGGCGACGATCGCCGGCGAGCTGGGCCGCCTGCGCCTTCAAGAATTGCGTGAGCGGCTCGTTCGGCAGCAGGCGTTCCGCGACATGCGCAGCCTTGCGGGCGCGTGCGGCGTCGCCGGAGCCCACCGCGATCAGGCCCTGTGAAAGCGCGTCGAACCCCTTGTCGCGGCGTTTCAGCCGCGAACCGCCGCTCCAGCGGCCGGGCAGCCGCAGCACCGCGACGATGATCGCCCAAATGACGATGGTCGCGGCGATGATCAGCAGGAGGCCTGCGACGGCGACGGGGATCGACGCCTCAAACTGGTAGCCGGCGAAATCGAGCGTCAGCGAACCCGGCTGCTCGATCAGCAATTCGAGGCCATAGGCGACCGCCGCAAGAGCGATGATGAAGAAGAAGAGAAACAGCATGGCGATGAGATCCCGCTTATTCCTTGGCTGCGCCAAGCGCCGCGATCGCGCCATGCAGCAGATCGTCGGCTGCTCGTCCCGCATCGATGCGCGCGCGCAGCGTGGCGCCGAAATCCTTGGCCTCGTTTTGCGCCGCTTCGGGAAGCGTCGCGAAAATGGCGTTGGCCTGAGCCAGGTCGCCATGGTTGAGCGCCGCTTCGATGTGCGCGACCTTCTCTTCGACTGTCTGAGCCTCCGCCGAGGGGGCCTGACCTGACGGACGAACGCGCACGAGTTTGCTCGCGCCCTTCATCAGATGTTGCGCGATATCGCCGGAATCGCCGCCCTCGAGCGCGTGAATGCGCTTCGCCGCCGGCGCGAAATCGGCCTTCAACTGCGCGGCCGTCGGGGCGCCCTTGTCCGCGAAGGGCGTCAGCGCCGCCAGCGCGGCGGCGTCGGCGCCCAGTCGGGTCAGCGCCTTCGTCTCGACGGCATAGGGCCGGCCGGCCTCGAAGTCCCGTTGCAGCGCATAGGCGACGACGACGACCGCCGCAGGTCCTTCGGACGACGCCGACGGCTTCGCCGGCGCCGAGGCCTCAGGCGCCGCGCGGGTCTCGCTCTTGGGAGACTCGAGCCGCTCCCGCAGCGCCTTCATCTCCTCGCCGAGCTCGTCGATCCGTCCCTCGAGCGCGGTCACCTGTTCGCTTGCCGTTAGCGCGCCATGTTCGCCCTGTTGCGCGGGAGCGGCGGGAGCTTCGGCGGCGCCGGGGATCGGACCCGCCTTCGTCGCCGCTTCGGCGGCGGACTTTGCGGCGTTCGCGGCAGACTCGGCGCTTTCGGCGGCGCGCAAGGCGCGCTGCGCCGCCTGCTCGGCGGACTCGACCCGACCCTGCAACGCGGCGAGCGCCGCCTTCTGCGATTCAAGGGCCGCGTTCTGCGATTCGATGGCGGCGTTGGTCATCGCCTCGAGGCGGCTCTCGCGCGCGCTCGGCTCCGTCGCCGTTTCGGCGGACTTCGGCGGCGTCGCTGACGGCGGGGGAGCTTCCGCGAGGCTGGACGGCGCCTCAGGCCCGCTCTCGGGCGAGGCCGGCTCCTTCTGGGCGGAAATCGAACCGATCCGGTCCTTCAGCTCGCCAAGGACGCCGCCCGCCTGATTGACGTAGGGCTCCGCGTAATCGGCGACGGCCTTCAGCCGCTCGTCCTGGTCCTTGAACGTGATCGCCGCGTAAAGCGCCGCGCCCGCGATGAGGGCGAGAATCGCCAGCGTCGAGAGCAGCCGGCCGAAAAACGAGCGCCGCTTGCGTCTGACGGGCGGCGGAGGCGCCGGTTCGGGGGGCGATTCTGGCGGTTCGATTAGCGCTTCCGAAGATTCGACGCGCTCAAGTTCTTCGTCGTTCGGCGAGACCATTGGCCAATCCTTGCTGTCCGCATCCTTATAGTTGATGCGTCGGGCGCCCGCAAAACAGGCGGCCGTTCAGCTCGCCGCCTCGACAAGCTGCAACGTGCGGCGGGCGATGTCGAGATGCAGCCGCTCCACCATTTTGCCGTCGATCTGGACCACGCCCTTGTCGGCGTTGTCCGGCTCGTCGAATACCGCGATGATCCGGCGGGCGAAATCGACCTCTTCGGCGCTCGGAGCAAAAATTTCGTTCACGGGGCCGATCTGGCCGGGGTGGATCAGCATCTTCCCGTCGAAGCCGAAGTCGCGCCCCTGCTCGGCCTCGCGCCGCAAACCGTCGAGGTCGTTGAAGTCGTTATAAATGCCGTCGATGATCTCGATGTTGTGAACCCGCGCCGCGAGCACGCCGGCGGAAAGCCAGGAGAGCAGCGCCGGCCGTCCCGGGGTGAGCCGCGCGCGCGTCGATTTGGCGATGTCGTTGGGGCCGAGCACGAGAACTTCCAGGCGCGAGGCCAGATCATCGGCGGCGCTGGCGATCTTTTCGATGTCGAAAACCGCGCGCGGGGTCTCGATCATCGCCCAGAGACGCGTCTTGCGCGGCGCGCCGGCGGCGACGAGGTCGGCGGCGGCCTTCAGGATTTCGTCGCGCGCATTGACCTTCGGAATGACGATGGCGTCCGGCCCGAGCGGCGCGATGGCCGCCATGTCGGGCTTATACCATTCGGAGCCGCGGGCGTTGACGCGCACGACCAGCTGCCGCGCGCCGTAGCCGCCGCCAGCCACCGCCGCCGCGACTTGCTCGCGCGCCGCCGCCTTGGCGGATTCAGCGACGCCGTCTTCCAGTTCGAACATCAGGACGTCCGCCGCGAGCGTCTTGCCCTTCTCCAATGCGCGGGCGTTGGAGCCCGGCATCGCCAGCACGCTGCGCTTCAGTCGCGAAATCATTTAAAAACTCCAGCATAGAGACGGTCGGCCTTCCCTTGACCTTGCCGCGTGATCTACACAATAACCGCAGGGTCCGCCATCCGCCTGACCAAGGCGACCTGGCCTGGGCGCATAAGGGGAACGCTAAATGGCGGATCACAAGCCGTCCGGGGCGACCGGTCTGCCGGAAAGGCTCGTGGAGGGCTATGAAACCTTCCTCCACGGGCGTTTCGTGTCAGACCACGACCGTTTCGAGGAACTGGCGGTCGAGGGCCAGAAGCCGAAAACGATGGTCATCAGCTGCTGCGACTCGCGGGTCGCGCCTGAAGCGATCTTCAACGCCGGCCCCGGCGAGCTTTTCGTGTTGCGCAACGTCGCCGCGCTCGTGCCGCCTTATGAGCCGGACGATCATTATCATGGGGCGTCGGCGGCGCTCGAATACGCCGTTATGGCCTTGAAAGTTTCCGACATCGTCGTGCTCGGGCACGGCCGGTGCGGCGGCGTCCAGGCTTACGCCGAGATCGCGGCCGACCCGGACGCGCCGCGGCTCAGCCACAGCGACTTCATCGGCGATTGGATCAAGATGCTCGGTCCGGCCGTCGAGCGTCTGGGCGTTCCCCCCAATCCCAGGGACAGGAGCTATGTCGAGCGGCTTGAATTCGAGGCGATCAAGCAGACGCTGCGCAATCTGCGCTCCTTCCCGATGATCCAGGTGCTCGAACATCACCGGCATCTGCGGCTGCACGGCGCGCTGTTCCGGATAATGGACGGGCGTCTGTTCCTGCTCGATGAATCGACCGACGCGTTCAAACCGGTCTGCGAAGGGTCCTATGCGGCCGCATTCGCCGGGGCGCGCTTTTGACCGCGAGCGCGCCGGCGGATCCGGACCGTGTGCCGTTGATCGCCGGTCTGCGTCAAATCGCCGATGGCTATGACGCGATCCTCTGCGACGGCTGGGGCGTGCTGATCGACGGCCGGCGTCATTTTCCCGAAGCCGCCGAGGCCTTGCGACGTTTTCGGGCGAAGGGCGGCGCGGTCGTTCTGATCACCAACGCCTCGCGCCCGGACGAGGAGGTGCGCCGCCAGCTTCTGAGCCTTGGCGTGCCGCAGGACTGTTTCGACGATCTCGTCTCGGCGGGGGAGCTCGCGCTGCGCGAAATCGTCTCGCGCGATGGACAGGCCGTCTATCATCTCGGCCCGCCGCGCGACGACGGCCTCTTCCGCGAGGCGGCCCGCCGGCTTGGCGCGCCGATCATGCGCGTGGGGCCGGAAGCCGCCGACTACGTCGTCTGCACCGGTCTCTTCGACGACCGCAACGAAGCGCCCGCGGACTATGACGAAGAGCTGGCGGGGTTGAAAGCGCGCGATCTGACGATGCTGTGCGCCAACCCCGATATCGTCGTCGCGATCGGCAATGATCTCGTCTACTGCGCCGGCGCCCTGGCCGAGCGCTACGCGGCGATCGGCGGCCGCGTGCTGACCTTCGGCAAGCCGCACGCCCCGATCTACGCCGCCGCCAGGGAACGGCTGAAAAATCTGCGCGGCGGCGATCTCGACAAGTCTCGCGTTTTGGCGATCGGCGACGGCGCCTTCACCGACCTCGCCGGCGCGGGCCGCGCGGAGCTCGACTGCCTCTTCATCATGCATGGCGTGCATCGCGAGGAGCTGCATCCAGAGGGCGGCGCGCTCGACGAGGCGGCGCTCGAATCGCTCTTCGCGCGCGCCGGGGCCCGTCCTAAGGCTTTGGCTCGCGAGCTTTTCTGGTAAAAGGGGCTGCGCAGGGCCCTCTCCTGCGGCCACGATCCGCGACGCAACTCTCCGGTGCCTTCATGTCGACGCCGTTCAAAATCTATTATTTCGAGGATCTGAGCGTCGGCATGCGCGAGACGCTGATGAAGGCGGTGATGGATGACGACGTGATCGCCTTCGCCGATCTTTCCGGCGATCGCAATCCGATTCATCTCTCGGATCACTTCGCTTCGAAAACGCGCTTTGGCGAGCGCATCGTGCACGGCCTTTATACGGCCTCTTTGATCTCGACCGTCATCGGCATGTATCTGCCGGGTCCGGGCGCCGTTTATCTGTCGCAGACGCTGAATTTCCGAGCCCCGGTGAAGATCGGCGACGTCATCACCGTCATCGTCGAGGTGGTGGAGCTGATCGAAAAGGGCCGCCGCGCCAAGCTCAAATGCGAATGTCTCGTCGACGGCAAGGTCGTGCTCGACGGCGAGGCCTTCGTGATGGTGCCAAGCCGCGAGCAGGCGATGCGCGCCGCCGCGCCAGCGCCGGCTGAGGAGAAGCCGGCCTCGGCATAAAGTTCCGGCCTCCGCCCTTGTCCGCCTCCTTCATCGTCGCGCGCGACCCAGAGGCGCCGCCGCCGGGACTGGAAGGCGCTGTCGCGGCGATCGGCAATTTCGACGGGCTGCACAGAGGCCATCGCGGCGTCATCGCTCGCGCCCAGGCGCTCGCCGGCAGGCTTTCACGGCCCTGCGTTCTGCTGACTTTCGAACCGCATCCCGCCGACTTTTTCGCAGGACAGACCGTGATTTTTAGGCTCACGCCGCCCGACGCCAAAGCCGCGCAGGCCGCGCGACTCGGGCTCGACGGCGTCATCGTGCTCACCTTCGACAAGGATTTCGCGCAAAGCCCGGCGCGCGTCTTTACCGAAGACATTCTGCACAAGCGCCTGCAGCTGTCGGCGGTCGTCGCAGGCTATGATTTCCGGTTCGGGGCAGGGCGCGAGGGCGGACCGGAATTCCTGCGCGCGGAGGGCGAACGTCTCGGGATGATCGTCGAGATCGTGGATCGCATCACTCAGGACGAGGATGGCAGTCTCGAGGCCGTCTCCTCGACCGCGACGCGCGAAGCGCTCGAGCGGGGCGACGCCGCGCTGGCGCGGCGGCTGCTCGGCCATCCTTACTTCATTCGCGGCGTCGTGCGTCACGGCGACAAGCGCGGGAGGACGCTCGGCTTCCCGACCGCCAATATCGCGCTCGATCCCGCCAATCGGCTCAAGCACGGCATCTACGCCGTCACGATCGAAGTGGACGGAGAACTCCACCAGGGCGTCGCCAGCTTCGGACGCCGGCCGACCTTTGACAATGGCGCCCCGCTCCTCGAAGTTTTTGTCTTCGACTTCGACGGCGATCTCTACGGCAAGGAGGTCGAAGTCGCCTTCTACGGCTTCATAAGGGGCGAGGCCAAATTCGACAGCGTCGAGGCGCTCGTCGAACGTATGCGCGTCGATGTGGAGGAGGCCCGCAGAATATTGGCCGAAAGCGGCGCGCCGGGCTCAGTCCATAATTTGTTGCCATAATCGGCGGGCGATCTAGCTTGGGAGCATCTCCTGGACAGGAAGGAAAACGTCATGGATGAAGAGCCCAAGAGCCGGGTCGAAATCATTTTGCCGGGCGAGGAGACGGACGCCTCGCGCATCTGGGTCGCAACCGGGCGCTCCGGCCGCGTCAAGGTCGTCAAGCTTTCGCCCTGGCAGAGCCTGATCGTCACCGCGGCGCTGCTGCTGCTGCTCTTCATCGGCTTCACGCTGCTGTCCGGCGCGTTTCTGGTGCTGCTCATCCTCGCCGTGGTGGCCGGCGGCTTCGCCTATGTCGCGGGTCTCCTCGGACTGAGGCGGCCGCGCTGAGCCAATGCGCTCTTTTCCGCGCTCGTGAGCGCTGCTATTGAAACTGAATGCCCTTTTTGACCGCCCGTCGAATTATCGGCCCGGCTTGCGCTTGAGCTAGAGGCTCGCGCAGGTCCGGGCGCGGCGCGATTGGCGATCTTCCTATAAATCCTCTAATCAGCGGCGCTCACGGCGCCTGCGTGCCGCCCCAGCCGGTTTCCACGACGATGAACGACGACAGCCCCAAGGGGCCGGACTATTCGAAGAGCCTCTATCTGCCGGTCACGGATTTTCCGATGCGCGCCGGCCTGCCGCAGCGCGAGCCGGAAATCCTCCAGCGCTGGGAAACGATCGGCTTGCAAAAGAAGATGCGCGAAGCAGGCGCCGGTCGTCCGAAATTCACGCTTCACGACGGGCCGCCCTACGCCAACGGCAATATTCATATCGGCCATGCGCTCAACAAGATCCTCAAGGACCTCGTGACGCGCAGCCAGCGCATGACCGGAAAGGACTGCGTCTATGTGCCGGGCTGGGATTGCCACGGGCTGCCGATCGAATGGAAGATCGAGGAAGAAAATTATCGCGCCAAAGGCAAGCAGAAGCCGGATTTCACCCATCCCGACGCGATGATCGCCTTTCGGCGCGAGTGCCGCGCCTATGCCGAACATTGGCTCGGCGTTCAGCGCGAGGAGTTCAAGCGCCTCGGCGTCGCCGGCGAATGGAATCATCCCTATTCGACGATGGCCTATCCGGCGGAAGCGACGATCGCGCGCGAGATCATGAAATTCGCGGCGAACGGCCTGCTCTATCGCGGCTCGAAGCCGGTGATGTGGAGCGTCGTCGAAAAGACCGCGCTCGCCGAGGCCGAAGTCGAATACGAGGATTATACGAGCGATCAGGTCTGGGTGGCGTTTCCGATTCCGCGCGGCGCAGAGGGCGAGCTGAGCGACGCGCGGGTCATCATCTGGACGACGACGCCCTGGACGCTTCCCGGCAATCGCGCGATCTCCTTCTCGTCGAAGATCGATTACGGCCTTTACCGCGTCACGCATGCGCCCGACGGGAACTGGGCGCTGCCGGGCGCGACCTTCGTCATCGCCGACAAGCTCGCGAGCGAAGCCTTCAAGGCGGCGAAGGTCGACGGCTACGAGCGTCTGCACGACGTTAAAGCCGCGATGCTCGCCGAACTGATCTGCGCGCATCCGCTTGCGCATCTCGGCTATGATTTCGACGTGCCGCTGTTTGACGGCGAGCATGTCACCGACGATACGGGCACGGGCTTCGTGCACACCGCGCCGGGCCATGGCCGCGAGGACTTCGACATCTGGATGGCGCATGCGCGCGCGCTGCAGTCGCGCGGCATAGACTCGCGCATTCCCTATACCGTCGACGAGGACGGCTTCTACACGAAGGACGCGCCGGGCTTTGAAGGCAAGCGCGTCATCACCGACAAGGGCGACAAGGGCGACGCCAATGAGGCGGTGATCGCCGCGCTTATTCAGTCGGGCAATCTCATCGCGCGCGCGAAGCTCAAGCACCAATATCCGCATTCCTGGCGCTCGAAGAAGCCGGTGATCTTCCGCAACACGCCGCAATGGTTCATCACGATGGACCGGCCGTTTTCTCAGTCGAACCCTCATCCTGAGGAGGCGCACAGCGCCGTCTCGAAGGACGAGGGTTCGGAGCCCGCATCCTTCGAGACGCGTGCGCCGCACGCTCCTCAGGATGAGGTTCGTGGAAATCGATCCACTCTTCGCGAGATCGCGCTTGAGGAAATCGCGCGCACGACATGGACGCCGGCGGCGGGAGAAAACCGCATCCGCGGCATGATTCAGAATCGTCCCGATTGGGTCGTGTCGCGCCAGCGCGCGTGGGGCGTGCCGATCGCGGTCTTCGTCAAGAAGGATACGCACGAGCCGCTCGTCGACGTGCGCGTCAACGCGCGCATCATCGAGGCTTTCGAGAAGGAAGGCGCCGACGCCTGGTATGAGGCGCACGCCGCCGAACGCTTTCTGTCGCCTGACTACAAGGCCGAGGATTACGAGAAGATCTCCGACGTTCTCGACGTCTGGTTCGATTCTGGTTCGACTCACGCCTTCACGCTCGAAGATCCGCAGCATTTCCCGATGCTCGCCGGCATTCGCCGCAAGCGCGACGGCGGCGCGGACGAGATCATGTATCTCGAAGGCTCCGATCAGCATCGCGGCTGGTTCCATTCCTCTCTGCTCGAAAGCTGCGGCACGCGTGGCCGCGCGCCCTACGACGCCGTGCTGACGCATGGCTTCGTGCTCGACGAGAGAGGACGCAAAATGTCGAAGTCGCTTGGCAATGTCGTCGCGCCGCAAAAGGTCATCGCCGATTCCGGCGCCGACATCCTGCGGCTCTGGGTCGCGGCTTCTGACTATGCCGACGACCTGCGCGTCGGACCCGAAATTCTCAAGACCTTCGTCGAACTCTATCGCAAGCTGCGCAACACGATGCGCTGGATGATCGGCGCGCTTGCGCATTACCAGCCAAACGACGATGCGGCGATGAGCGAGGCGGGAGAACTCGAACGGCTGATGCTGCATCGTCTGCATCAGCTCGACGGCTCGATCCGCGCCGCCTATGCCGCCTACGACTACAAGCGCGTCGTCGCGCTGCTCACGCAGTTCATGACGAGCGAGCTTTCCGCCTTCTATTTCGACGTGCGCAAGGACGCGCTCTATTGCGATCCGCCGACGAGCGTCAAACGCAAGGCGGCGCTCGCGACCATCGATCGCATCTTCCGTAGCGTCACGTCGTGGCTCGCGCCGATTCTCGTGTTCACTGCGGAAGAGGCGTGGCTCTCCCGCTTTCCAAACGCGCAGTCGGTGCATCTGGAGCATTTCCCGACCATTCCCGACGCATGGCGTGACGACGCGCTTGCGGCGAAATGGGAGAAGATTCGCAAGATCCGCGCGGTGGTGACCGGCGCGCTCGAAATCGAGCGCGCGCAAAAGCGCATCGGCTCTTCGCTCGAAGCGGCTCCAATCGTTTACGTGCAGGACGAGTCGTTGCGCGCAGCGCTGGACGGCGTCGATTTCGCCGAGATCTGCATCGCCTCGGACATCCATGTCGCGCCGGGAGAAGCGCCGCCTGACGCTTTCCGATTGCCGGAGACGCCGGGCGTCGGCGTGGTGTCGCAGCGCGCCGCCGGCGTCAAATGCGCGCGCTCGTGGAAATATTTCGACCCCGCGACGGCGGATCCGGATTATCCCGAGGTGACGCCGCGAGACGCGCAGGCGTTGCGCGAGCTTGTCGCGCTCGGCCGCTGGGAGCGATAGGTGAGCGACTCAAACGATCGGGCCAGCGACATCGCGCTGGCCACCGTCGGCGCCGCTGGTTGAAGCTGAGGCTGCGCGCCAGTGAACGTCCTTCTCGCCTTTCTCGCCAATACGGTCGTCAACTTCGTCATTGGCCTCACGGTGGCGAAATTCCTCGGCCCGGAGGAATACGGCCGCTTCGCGCTTGCCTTCTCGATCGCGGTCGTCGTGCAGACGGCGCTCTATGACTGGCTGCGTCTCTCGGCGACGCGCTTCTACTCGAAGCGCACGCGCGACAAGGAGCCAGTGGTGCGCTCGACGCTCGACGCCGCCTTCATCGGCGTCACGCTCTTCTTGGGAACCGCCACGGGAATTTACGCGCTCGTCGGCCCGCCGCTCGATTTCGAAACCAGCCTCATTCTCCTGGCGCTGCTGACGGCGGTCGCCAATGGACTTTTCGACTATTGCACGGCTCTGGTGCGCGCGCGCTTCCACGACCGCGCCTATGTGCGCCTCATGCTGGCGAAGAATGCGCTCGCGCTGGTCCTGATCGGCGGCGGCGCCTTCATCTTTCAGTCGGCGGCGGTGGCGCTCGCCGGCGGCGTCGCGAGCCTGTTCGGCACGGTCATTCTCGGACGTCGCGCGCTGCTCGATCCAGGCGCCGACATTCGAGCGGCCTCCAGCGAGAGTGCGCGCGCGCTCGCGGCCTATAGCGCGCCGATCGTCATGGCGCATCTTCTCTACCAGGCGATGCCGCTCGCGGCGCGCTCCATTGTCGCGAGCGTCTTCGGCTTCGCTGAGACCGGCCAGTTCGCGCTCGCCTACGACCTTGGCGTGCGCGCGGTGCAGGCGCTGGGCTCGGCGCTCGACGTGCTGCTGTTTCAGATCGCCGTCGCCGCGCATGAACTGCATGGCGCCGATCGCGCCAAGCAGCAGATCGCGCGCAACATGGGCGTCGTCGTCGCCTTTCTCCTACCGGCCTGCGCGGGACTCTGGTTCGTGCTGCCGTCGATCGAAGCGCTGATCGTCCCGGCGCAATATCGCGGTCCTTTCGGCCACTACCTCCGTCTGCTGCTCCCGGGGCTTTTCGCGATGGGCGTCATTCTCTTCGGCGTCAATCCAGTGTTTCAGATCGAAAAGAAGACCACGCCGCTAATTGTCGCGGCGCTTGCGGCGGTCGCCTTCGGCCTCGCGCTGCTGTTCATTCTGCCCTGGGGAGAGGACGCATCGAATCTCGCCATTGCGCAGGGCGGCGCCTATGTCGCGGCGCTCGTCGCCACGGTCTATTTCGCGCTGCGCACACAGCCGGTCTGGCCGTCGTTCTGGGACATGTTCGCGGCGCTCGTGGCGACGGGCGCGATGTCGCTCGCGCTGACGCCTCTGCGCGAGATGACGCCGGGCATTCTTACGCTGATCGCCCAGATCCTGGCTGGCGCCTTCGCCTATGGGCTGCTGACCGTCGCCTTCGACATCGCAGGGCTGGGCGAACTCGCAGCGACATGGCTCGATCGGCGCCTCGCCCGCCCGTGACGCGGCCGGCCGTCAACGCCATATGTTAGGCTTGCGGTCAAAGGGAGCGCGCCGATGGTGATGCCGATCTATGACGATGCGCCGCTGCGCTACGTGCGCCGGCCGATCGTGACCTGGACGCTGATCGCGCTCAATGTCTTCATCTTCCTGCTGGTGCAGAGCGAACTCTTCGGCGATCCGCTGACCATCGTCCGCGGCTTCGCCATCATTCCGCGCGTCCTGTTCGGCGAAGCGGATCTGGCCGACTGGATCGTGGGACCGCCAGCCGCGCTCACGCTGATCACCGCGCTGTTCTTTCACTCTTCGGTGATGCACCTCGGCTCCAACATGCTGTTCCTCTACGTCTTCGGCGATAATGTCGAGGACGCGATGGGATCGCTCCACTTCCTGCTGTTTTATCTCTCCTGCGGCATAGCCTCGGGCGTGTTCTACATTTACGCGACGCCGCATTCGATCACGCCGCTGATCGGCGCCTCCGGCGCGATCTCGGGCGTTTGCGCCGCCTTCCTGCTGCTCCATCCACGCGCCACGGTCGCCGGCATATTTCCGCCGCTCTCGCTGGCGCTCGCCCCCATCTGGCTCGGCGCGTGGCTCTCCGGGACGCATCTCAAGTCAATTCTTGGGCTGCGGGCGCCGCTCTTCTCTTTCGTCGCTTCCGGCTGGCTTTTCGTCGGCGCCTGGATCGTGATGCAGCTCATCAACGCCTCGATGGGCGAAGGCGGCGCGATCGCCTGGATGGCGCATGTCGGCGGCATCGCCGCCGGTCTCGTGCTGACGCCGATCTTCAAGCGCCGGCGGCACAGGCTGTTCGACCGCGGCGGTCCGCTGCCCGCGCCGCGCGCTCAGGACGCCGGCGAGGACGCGCCCTGACCCGGCGGTTCGCCGCAATGAGTTGGTTTGACTTACGCGCGCGCCGCCGCTACCAGACCGCGCAACGGCTTTAGCCAGAGTGGAGCGCGCGCAGACCGCGTTCCCATACCGTCTCGCCAGAGGGTCCAGGGAGACCAAGGGGTCGCGCGATGAAGATTCTCGTGCCCGTCAAACGGGTCGTCGATTACAACGTCAAGATCAGGGTCAAAGCGGACGGTTCCGGCGTCGACCTCGCCAATGTGAAGATGTCGATGAACCCGTTCGACGAGATCGCCGTCGAGGAGGCGCTGCGGCTCAAGGAAGCGGGCAAGGCGACGGAAGTCGTGCTGGTCACGATTGGCCCCGCCAAGGCCGACGAAACGCTGCGCACCGGCCTCGCCATGGGCGCCGATCGCGGCATTCTGGTCAAGACCGACGATGTCGTCGAGCCGCTCGCGGTCGCGAAAATTCTCGCCAAGGTCGTCGCCGAGGAACAGCCGCAGCTCGTCGTGATGGGCAAGCAGGCGATCGACGACGATTGCAATCAGACGGGACAGATGCTGGCCGCGCTGCTCGGATGGGGCCAAGGCACCTTCGCCTCCAAGGTCGAGATGGCGGACGGCTCGGTCGACGTGACGCGCGAAATCGACGGCGGGCTGCAGACCGTCAGCCTGAAACTGCCGGCGGTCGTCACCACGGATCTGCGCCTCAATGAGCCGCGCTACGCCTCGCTGCCGAACATCATCAAGGCGAAGAAGAAAGAAGTCGCGGTGAAGTCGCCCGCCGACTATGGCGTCGACGTCGCGCCACGCCTCGAAGTGTTGAAGACCGCGGAGCCCGCGAAGCGCAAGGCGGGCGTCAAGGTCGGCTCGGTGGTCGAACTCGTTGGCAAGCTCAAGGAAGCGGGAGTGCTTTAAAGATGACGATTCTGCTTCTTGCCGAAACCGCAGGCGACGCGCTCGCGCCGGCGACCGCCAAGGCGCTCACCGCGGCGAAGGAGATCGGCGGCCCGGTTCACGTCCTCGTCGCCGGGCCTGGACTGAAGGGCGCTGCCGAGCAGGCGGCGAAACTCGCCGGCGTCGAGAAGGTTCTCTATGCCGAGGACGCGTCGCTCGATCATGTGCTGGCCGAGACCGTCGCCGCGCTGATCGTCTCGCTCGCTGGCGCTTACGACGTCATCATCGCCCCGTCGACCTCGGCGACGAAGAACGTCCTGCCGCGCGTCGCGGCGCTGCTCGACGTGATGCAGGTCTCGGACATCATCAAAGTCGTGTCCGCCGACACATTCGAGCGGCCGATCTACGCCGGCAACGCGATCCAGACCGTTCGCGCGAAAGACGCGAAGAAAGTGATCACCGTGCGGACCACCGCCTTCGCGGCTGCGCCAGAGGGCGGCTCGGCGCCTGTAGAGGCGATCTCCGCGCCCGCCGACCCGGGCGTCTCCTCGTTCAAGAACGAGGAGCTGGCGAAATCCGAGCGGCCGGAGCTCACTTCGGCGCGGGTCATCCTTTCCGGCGGCCGGGCGCTGGGCTCCGCCGAGAATTTCCAGAAGGTTCTCGATCCGGTCGCGACGCGGCTTAACGCCGCAATCGGCGCCTCTCGCGCGGCCGTTGACGCCGGCTACGCGCCCAACGACTTGCAGGTCGGCCAGACCGGCAAGGCGGTGGCGCCCGATCTCTACATCGCCGCCGGCATCTCCGGTGCCATCCAGCATCTTGCCGGCATGAAGGATTCGAAGGTGATCGTCGCGATCAACAAGGACGAGGAGGCGCCGATTTTCCAGGTCGCCGACTATGGCCTTGTCGCGGATCTGTTCACCGCCCTGCCCGAGCTTGACGCCGAGCTGGCGAAGATCGGCCGCTGACCCGGCGGCCGCCGCTTCGGTCCACAATTGGGCCCGCGCCTCGGCCAGAGATTGGCGTAACGCCGCGCTCGCGGCGTCCGCCGTTTGCTTTTTCTTTGTTTTCCTTGCAAAGGAACGCAAGTTATATTGCACTGCGGCACGCACTCAGCGCGGCGCGCCGCCAGGTCCCCAGCGCTGGCTTGGCTGACGGTGGTCAAAAAATGGGCTTCGAGATTCGCAAGATCGGCGTCATCGGCGCGGGCCAGATGGGGAAGGGAATCGCACATGTCTGCGCCCTTGCCGGCTATGACGTCGCCTTAAATGACATTTCGCAGGAGCGGATCGACGAGGGCATCGCCAGCGTCGCCGCGCAGATGCGACGCGCCGTAGAACGCGGACAACTCGAAGGTGCGGCCGTCGAGCCGGCGCTCGCGCGCATCTCCGGCGCGACAAGAATGGCCGACTTCGCCGACGCCGACCTTGTGATCGAGGCGGCGACCGAGGTCGAAGACGTCAAGCGAAAGATTCTGACGGAACTCGCGCAGTTCGCGAAACCCGGCGCCATCATCAGCTCCAATACGTCATCCATTTCGATCACGCGCCTCGCCGCCGTCACAGGTCGGCCGGAGCGCTTCATCGGCATTCATTTCATGAATCCGGTGCCGCGCATGCAGCTCGTCGAGCTCATTCGCGGCATCGCGACCGACGACGTCACTTTCGAAGAGACGAAGGCGTTTGTCGTCAAGCTCGGCAAGACGATCAGCGTTTCGGAGGATTTTCCCGCCTTTATCGTCAACCGCATTCTGCTGCCGATGATCAATGAGGCGATCTACACGCTCTACGAAGGCGTGGGCTCCGTCGACGCGATCGATACGGCGATGAAGCTCGGGGCCAACCATCCGATGGGCCCGCTGCAGCTTGCGGACTTCATCGGTCTCGACACCTGTCTGTCGGTGATGCAGGTGCTGCATGAGGGCCTGGCGGATTCCAAATACCGCCCCTGCCCGCTGCTCGTGAAATATGTCGAAGCCGGCTGGCTTGGCAAAAAGACGCAGCGCGGCTTCTACGATTATCGCAGCGGCACGCCTGTGCCGACGCGTTAGCCTCCTGAAAGCCGCGCGTCCTCAGTGACCGCCGGGGCCGGCGCCGCGCGCCGCCTCGAACAGGAACCAGGTCCGCTTCTCGGTGTCGTCGAGAAAGGTTTCGAGCAGGCTCGCCGTCGCGATGTCGTCATTGTCATCGCAGACCTTATGCGCGTCCCGCAGCGCCTCGGCCATCGCCTTGTTGTCTTCCAGCAATTCGTTCAGCATGTCGTAAGGCGAGACGAATTCCTCGTCATTGTCCTTGATGCGGGACATTTTGGCGACCTGTCCGATGGAGCGCAGCGTCGGTTGACCGAGCTTGCGGACGCGTTCGGCCAGCGGGTCGACCGTGGCGTAGATCTGCGACGCCTGTTCGTCGAGCAGCAGATGGTAGTCGCGGAAATGCGGCCCGCTCATATGCCAGTGGAAATTCTTCGTCTTGAGATAAAGCGCCAAGGCGTCGGCGACGAGCCTGTTCACTTCGGCGGCGATCTTCATCGTCGACTGCTTCTCGAGATCGGTCGGCGTGTCGAGGGCCGAACGTTCGGTGTCCGGCTTCATCGGCGTCTTTGCTTTTTGTTGCATGTGCGGGCCTCCTTGCGCCCTGGCTCCAGGCTCAAGCTCGGGGTGAGCAGCTCATTAGCTAGATCGCCCGCTTTGCCGGACCAGATGAAAGATAGAGCAGCGTGGAGATTTAACGCCCGCGAGCGGCGCCGCCAGCTACGACTTTAGAAGGTCGGGGCGGCGCGCACGGGTGAGCGCCAGCGCCTGCTCATGGCGCCATTTGGCGATCCTGGCGTGATCGCCGGAAAGCAGCACGTCAGGGATGTCGCGCCCCTCGAAATCGCGCGGGCGGGTGTAGTGCGGATATTCGAGCAGCCCCGCCTCGAAACTTTCTTCGACGCCTGACGCTTCTTCGCCCATCACGCCAGGAATAAGCCGCACGCAGGCGTCGATCAGCGCCAGCGCGGCGATTTCGCCGCCGGAAAGCACGAAATCGCCGATCGAGATTTCTTCGAGCGCTCTCGCGTCGATAATGCGCTCGTCGACGCCTTCAAAGCGCGCGCAAAGAATGATCGCGCCAGGGCCCTGCGCGAGCTCGCGCGCGCGGGCCTGCGTCAGCGGCTTGCCGCGGGGCGACATCAGCAGGCGCGGGCGGGGATCGCCGGCGGGGGCGGCGGCGTCGATCGCCGCGGCCAGCACGTCGGCGCGCATCACCATGCCGGGGCCGCCGCCCGCTGGCGTGTCGTCGACGGCGCGATGGCGCCCGATCCCATGCTCGCGGATTTGCCTTGGGTCCAGCGCCCAGACGCCGCGCGAAAGCGCGTCGCCGGCAAGCGAAAGTCCGAGCGGACCCGGAAACATTTCAGGAAAGAGGGTCAGGACGGTCGCGCGGAACATGGAGCGGTTATGGCATGGGGTCCCGCTGCAAAGAAGCTTCGTTCAGCTTTCAAAGCGCTAAGCGCTCTTTTCTTCCTCGCCTTCTCCAACTTCCGTAGGCGGCTCGACGATGACGCGCCCCGCTGTGATGTCGACAGTGGGAACCACCGATTTGGTGAAGGGCAGAAGCAGAGTCTCGCCGCCTTGCGCCGGCGCGATCTCGAGAATGTCGCCAGCGCCGAAATTGCGCACCGCGACGATCATGCCGAGTTCGGCGCCATCCGGCGTCTCGGCGCGAAGTCCGACGAGATCGGCGATGTAGAATTCTTCCTCTTCCGGCGGGGGCAGCTTTTCGCGCGGCACGTAGAGTTCGACGCCAGTCAGCGCCTCGGCGCCGTTGCGGTCGTCGACGCCCTCGACCTTGGCGACGAGCATGTCCTTGCCCTGCGGGCGCACGGAGGTCAGCGTGAATTTGCGCGAACCGCTTTTGTCGGCGAGGCCGTCATAGCCCGCGATCGCCAGCGGATCGGCCGTAAAGCTCTGCAGCCGGATTTCGCCGCGCACCCCATGCGGCGCGCCGAAGCGGCCGAGCAGGACGAGGCCTTGTCCAACTATCCCGGGCTTATGAGACGGACCCGTCATGCCGACACAGCGCGACCATCCCTCCCCTTGGTGGGGAGGGTCGCATTGCGAAGCAATGCGGGGTGGGGTGACTGATTGCCGTCGATCCCCCACCCGGCGGTCCCCCAGGCAAGTTTACGCGGCCTGCGTAAGCTTGCCTGAGACCGCCGACCTCCCCGCAAGGGGGAGGTATGAGCCCGCTGCATTACGCCGCCGGCGCTTCCGCGCCCGCGGCTTCCGCCGCGGCGGCGGCGCGCTCCTGCGCCTTCTTCTTGGGCTGCGCCTTCTGCGGATTGTTGCGCGCCTCGCGCTTCATCAGGCCGAGACCGTCGAGCAGCCGCGCGACGCGATCGGTCGGTTGCGCGCCCTTGGTGAGCCAGGCCTTCGCCTTCTCCGTATCCAGCACCAGGCGGTCGGCCGCGTCCTTTTCCTTGAGCGGATCGAAATAGCCGATCTTCTCGATGTAGCGGCCATCGCGCGGCGAGCGCGAGTCGGCGATGACGACGCGATAGAAGGGACGCTTCTTGGCGCCGCCGCGGGCGAGACGAATTTTGAGCGACATGGTTTCTTTCCTGTTTGGTTTACGTAGGGGCAGTTGGAATTCGGCGGTCGGCAGTCGGAGAGTCCTACTGCTGATTGCCGAAGCCCGACTGGCGTTACTTCTTCTTTCCGAAGGGGTTGAGCCCGCTCAGCAGTCCGCCGCCGAGTCCCGGCAGGTTCGGCTTGCTTAAGAGATCCGGCGGCGGCGGCGCCGGCAGGCCGCCGGGGGCGCCCTTGGGCTGCTGCACGCCCAGCTTCTCCTGCAGCTTCTGCAATTCTTCCTGGGACGGCATCTGCATGCCGGGGCCAAGCCCCATCATCAGCGCCGCCTTGCCCATCATCCCGCCGCGCTTGCCGGCGCCGAAGGACTTCATCAGATCGGCCATCTGCCGATGCTGCTTGAGGAGCTTGTTCACCTCTTCGACCTTGACGCCGGAGCCCGCGGCGATGCGCTTCTTGCGCGAGGCTTTCAGCAGGTCGGGATTGCGCCGCTCCCTGGGCGTCATCGACAGGATGATGGCGCGCTGGCGCCGCACCATCTTGTCGTCGAAGCCCGACGCGGCGATCTGATCCTTCATCTTGGCGACGCCGGGCAGCAGGCCCATGATGCCGCCGAGGCCGCCGATCTTTTCCACCTGCGCCAGCTGATCGCAGAGGTCCTGCAGATCGAACTTGCCCTTGGCCATCCGCTCGGCGGCCTTGCGGGCCTGTTCGGCGTCGAGGGCCTGAGCCGCCTTTTCGACAAGCGCGACGATGTCGCCCATGCCGAGGATGCGATTGGCGATGCGCGTCGGCGAGAATTCGTCGAGCGCGTCCATTTTCTCGCCGACGCCGATGAGCTTGATCGGCTTGCCGGTGACGTAGCGCATGGAGAGCGCCGCGCCGCCGCGCCCATCGCCGTCCATACGCGTCAATACAATGCCGGTCAGTCCGACCCGCTCGTCGAAATTCGTGGCCAGATTGACGGCGTCCTGGCCGGTCAGCGCGTCGGCGACGAGCAGGATTTCATGCGGCCTAGCGGAGGTCTTGATCTCCGCCATCTCCTCCATCAGCGGCTCGTCGATATGCGTGCGGCCGGCGGTGTCGAGCAGCACGACGTCGAAGCCCTGCAGCCGCGCAGCCTCCATCGCGCGTTTGGCGATCTGCACCGGCGTCTGGCCGGCGACGATCGGCAGCGTGTCGACTTCGACCTGCCGGCCGAGCACGGCGAGCTGCTCTTGCGCCGCCGGTCGCTTGACGTCGAGCGACGCCATCAGCGTGCGCTTGCCGTGACGCTCCTTCAGGCGCTTGGCGATCTTGGCGGTGGTGGTGGTCTTGCCGGCGCCCTGCAGGCCGACCATCATGATGGCGACCGGCGGCGCGGCGGCGAGATCGATCGGCTGGGCGTCCTGGCCGAGCGTCTCGATCAGCACGTCGTTGACGATCTTGACGACCATCTGGCCGGGCGTCACCGATTTGATGACGCCGGCGCCGATGGCGCGGTCGCGCACCTTGTCGGTGAAGGAGCGCACGACGTCCAGCGCGACGTCGGCCTCGAGCAGCGCGCGCCGGATTTCGCGCAGCGCCTCAGTGACGTCGGCCTCGGAGAGCGCGCCGCGCCGCGTCAGCTTGTCGAAAATGCCGGAGAGCTTGTCGGAAAGGCTCTCGAACATGGTGTTCTCCCAGCGAGCGCGAAGGCTCCAAAGCAAAACGCGCCCGGGGGCGCATCGCGCTGCCGGGCGTTGGCCTGCCGCCTCTCGGGCGGCTCGGCTGTGTCTAGGTTTCTCTTTCGAGATTTGGCGAATGTTTAGGCCCGCCGGGGGCGGGAGTCAACGTCGCCAAGATCACCGATCACTTTCAGAGCCGCACATTCCTGGATGTCTTTCGAAGTGTTATCTTGTTTGGCGTTGAGATGAGGCTCTCTCAATTTTGAGCAAACTCGATGACCCTCGACGCTTTTCTCCGATCGCTTTCCGCCGCCGAGCCGCCGTCCCTCCCGCCGCCGCTGCGCGCGCTCTGGTTCGACGCCAAGGGAGACTGGAACGCGGCGCATAAATGCGTGGACGACAAAGCCGATCCCGAGAGCATGTGGGTCCACGCCTATCTCCATCGCAAGGAAGGCGATCTCTCCAACGCCGGCTACTGGTACGCCCGCGTGCAGCGCGAGCCGCATAGAGGCGCGCTTGAAGACGAGTGGCGCGAGATCGCCGAAGCGCTCCTTGAGGCGCCGGGCGGGGGACCGGGCAGGGCCGAGTGACCGCGCGCTCCATGGCCGATGCGCGCGAATTGCTGCGCAGCAATTTCGGCTTTGCGGACTTTTTGCCCGGACAGGCGGAGGTCATAGAGGCCGTATTCGCGGGCCGCGACGCCATCGCCATCATGCCGACCGGCTCCGGCAAATCGCTGCTCTACCAGCTGCCCGCCGCCGCTCCGGGCCCGGGGCTCGTCCTGGTCTGCTCCCCGCTGATTGCGCTGATGCGCGATCAGCTCCGCACCCTCGCCAATAAGGGAGTCTTGGCCGTCGCGCTGCATTCGATGCAGGAGGACGAGGAGGCGGCCGCCGCGCTCGACGCCGTCGCCTCGGGGCGCGCGAAGCTGCTTTACGCGGCGCCCGAGCGCCTCGCCCAGGAGGGGACGCAGCATTTGTTGCGCAGCATTCGCATCCGGCTGTTCGCGATCGACGAGGCCCATTGCGTCTCGCATTGGGGTCACGAGTTCCGTCCCGACTATCGCGCGCTCGGCGAGATCGCGCGAAAGCTCGGGGCGCCGCCGATGCTCGCCGTCACCGCGACGGCCGGTCCGCGCACCCGCGACGACATCGCCCGCACCCTGTTTTCGCGGCCCCCAAAAATCTTTCAGCGCTCCTTCGCGCGGCCGAATCTTTCGCTCGGCTTCGCGCGAAAGCGCGCCGGCCTGCGGCAGATCGTCGATTTCGCGCGAAAAGGCGGCGCTAACGAAAGCGGGATCGTCTATTGCAACTCGCGCAACAGGACCGACGCCCTCGCGCGCGAACTCTCGCGGCTGGGCTTCGACGCGTTGCCCTATCATGCGGGGCTCGACGCCCATACGCGTTCCGAGAGTCAGGACGCCTTCTTCACGCGCAAGGGCGCGGTGATGGTCGCGACCATCGCCTTCGGCATGGGCGTCGACAAGCCCGACGTGCGTTTCATCGTCCACGCCGATCTGCCGACCTCGGTCGAGGGCTATTATCAGGAGATCGGCCG
>JBPFDX010000034.1:0-2842 GCA_051061385.1 Methylocystis sp. | reverse complement strand
ATCAGCGCGGCGAAGTTCAGCGCGAGATTTGTGAGCGGACCGCCGAACGACGGCTCCCAGAGCCGCACTCCCCACGCGGCGAGGGAAAGCAAGGCGAAGAGGGCGGCGAACGCCCAATCGACCGGATCATCGAAGAAATCGTAGCGCAATTTTTGAAGCCGCATTTACGCCCCGCCACACAACCAGTTGGCGCGCGCGGCGGCGATTTCAACGCGCAGCGCTTTAGTCGCGGGCCATCTGCGTCCGGCGCTTGAACAATCGCCAGACAAGGCGAGGGCTCCTGCGACGATGCTGCTGGGACGATGCTCCTGGGAAGGCTATCGGCGACCTTTGAGGAATGCGTGAGCCGCGCTATGAACAGACGACGACTGCTTCTAAAAATTAAGGCTTTTAAGAATTAGGAGTGAATTTATGAAAGCGCTTTTCGCCACAGCCGCCGCTTTTGTCGCAATCTCTCTCTGTTCGAGCGCGCTCGCGCACGTTCCGAGTTTCCCCAAGGACGAGCCTTATGCGAAGGCGCGCAAGGCTCTCCTCAAAAAAGGTTGGAAGCCTGTCCACGCGCCCGAGGCGGGATTCGTCTGTCAAAAGGGCGATCCCCGCTGCGAAGGACGACCCGAGACGGTCTCTTGCGCCGGAACCGGAATGGCTAATTGCATTTTTCGCTGGAAGCGCAAGGGCGTCGTGATCGACGTCAATACGGTGGGCGAAACGACGCCGGTGATTACGGAAGTGGCCTGTCATTCCGGATGTAGCTGATCTCTCGGTAGCAGACCGACATTTCGCGACGCCAGTTATCCGCGGAACGATTTCGCGCGTTCGCACGTTAGCCCAAGCGAACGATTTTTCGATAAGCAAAGCTCATTTTGGCGCCCGATAATCTCGGCGCCGAAGGCGTTGGGGCTCGGTCTGGCGAGGAGAATAGATATTTCGCAAACCCATTTTTCGTGGAGTCCGGATTATGAAATGCGCACATGCTTTCAACGGCGTCCTCCTCGCACTGGCGCTTGCTTTGGCTGGAATTCCCGAGAGTTCGCGCGCGCAGGCGGTGAAATCCAAGGAAGCCATAAAGACCGAATATCAATACGCCGCGAAGGTTGTCTGCTCGTTGCGGTTTCCGCATCAGGACGGGACGCTGGCGAAGGGCGTCTATCGGACAATCGTCAACATCCATAATCCGACCAGGAAACGCTTCGCCATCGCCGCCAAAGTGGCGCTCGCGACGGAATTCGGGTCGGACCCTGGTCCGTTCAGCGTCACGCCGTTCAAGAAGGCCGAACTTCAAGCCGACGGCGCGACGGAACTGAATTGTTTCGACATCGCAGGCTATTTCTGCCCGATCAACGGCGTGTGCATCGATTTCGCATTTCTTGAGGGGTTCGTGGTGATCAAAAGTCCCGAGCCTTTGGACGTGGTGGGGGTCTACACCGCCCGCCATTCCGATGGCGAAGTGGAAACCATGGACGTCGATGAGGTTCGCGAGCGGCAGATCAGCGAATCGGTCGAGCTGACTGCGCCGGAGCCCAAAACCGAGATCAAGAGACACATGGAATTTCCGCCCAAAGGAAGCCCTGCGTTCCGCGGCATGGAGCAAACGAAATAGAGGCCAGGGGGTGGGGGCGCCGGTTGCGAAGCGGGGAAAGGGGCGCCATTATCTCCCCATGGCAAAAGGCTCCAAGAAAACCCTCGGCGCTAGCGAAGTCCGCAAACTTGCCGCCGGCGCACTCACGCCCAAGGTTCTTGGCGTGACAAAAGACGGCGTGCGCATATTGAAGCCGAAAAGCGGGGCGACGCACTTTTCGGCGGAGGAAATCCGCGACGCCATCGCCACGGTGCGCGCCGCCAAGCGGGCTGGATGAAGGATAAGGACGTTTTTATCAATTGTCCGTTTTCGCCGGACTATGAAGAATTTTTTCAGGCCATCGTCTTCACTGTCGTGAGATCCGGCTATACGCCGCGTTGCGCTAGAGAAAACGACGATGGCGGCGAGGCGCGGATCGAGAAGATATGCCGTATTATTCGCGAATGCCGATATGGCGTCCACGATATTTCCAACACTGAACTGGACGCGGCGTCGGGTTTACCGCGCTTCAACATGCCCCTTGAACTGGGCCTTTTCCTGGGCGCGCGCAATTTCGGGCCTAAACGTTCGGGAAAGAAGGCGCTCATCTTCGACCGACAGAAATATCGCTTTCAGCAATTCATCTCGGACATCGCCGGGCAGGATATTCATGCGCATGAGGGGAAAATCGACCGGCTTGTCGAGGAGATCGCGACTTGGTTTCGGGACGAGGCCGGGGATGCGCGCGTCCCGGGGGGTCGGGCGATAGCGGCCGAATTCAAAAGATTTCAAGCGGATTTGCCGGACATATTGCGGGTCCGGAAGCTGGAGCCGCAGGAATTGACGTTCAAGGACTTTCATATGCTCGCGGCGAACTGGATCGTGGCGGACAACGGCGATCCGTGACCGGAGAGCCGCGACCCCTTGCCCTCCGCCGTCATTGCCCTTAAAGCCTCGCCGCGCGCGAGCGACGGGCTCGTGACCACTCGGAACGAGGATCATGGCCAAGGAAAAGTTTTCACGCACGAAGCCGCACTGCAACATTGGGACGATTGGGCACGTCGACCATGGCAAGACGTCTTTGACGGCGGCGATCACCAAGGTTCTGGCGGAGACGGGCGGCGCGACCTTTACGGCCTATGATCAGATCGACAAGGCGCCGGAAGAGAAGGCGCGCGGCATCACCATTTCGACGGCGCATGTCGAATATGAGACGAAGAACCGTCACTATGCGCATGTCGACTGCCCCGGCCACGCCGACTATGTGAAGAACATGATCACCGG
>JBPFDX010000033.1:0-70291 GCA_051061385.1 Methylocystis sp. | reverse complement strand
CGGCGTCAATCACGCGATCACGCAAATCCTGGCTGTAAGCCCGAGCCATGCTTCGCCTCCATCGCTGTCGCAATGAAGGAATCACTGTTCAGCCGATTCGGGAATCCCACACAGAATCGGAAAACGACGAACGTGCTCTAGACCTCGGGATCGCCAAGGACATGGACCTCGGCGAGATTGGCATGGGCGTGCTTTCTGACGGGACGCCATACTTGAACCAGCGTGGCCTTGCCGCGTTGTGCGGCGTCCAAAATGCGCATGTCGGCACGATTAGCTCGCAGTGGAATGAGCAAGATCAAAAGCCCCGCATCAAAGCGATCAAGGCGATACTCGAAAAGGTAGGATATTCGGCTGCTACGGCCCACATTGAAGTGCTTCATAAGGGCCAAATTCACTTTTGCTACCCGGCAGAAGTTTGCCTCGCGATCCTTGAATATTATGCGTTCGATGCTGGGGCGAACTGCCAGCCGCAGGCGCGGGATAATTTCCGAACATTGGCAGGTTCAAAACTGCGCGACCTGATTTACGCGCAAGTTGGTTATGATCCTAGCGGCGCCCATACGAACAAGTTCGATAAATGGCATGAGCGGATCGCGCTGAATTTCCAGTCCGCGCCTAATGGCTTCTTCCACGTCTTCAATGAAGCCCACACAATTGTCTATGAGCTAATCATGGCAGGGGCGGACATTGGCGAAAACTTCGTCGTCGATATTTCGATCGGTATGCACTGGTCGAAATATTGGACTGACGGCAACTTAGATGCCGTATATGGCGAGCGCGCTAAATGGCCTCATTGCTATCCTGAGAGCCATCCGCAGTCTAAATCAAATCCGCAGGAGTCATGGTGCTACCCGCTTGCGGCTCTCGGGCATTACCGGGAATGGCTGCAGTCCACGTACATCGATGGCGGAAAGTTCGGGAGCTATCTGAGCGGCAAGGTTGCAAAGGGGCAGTTGCCGCCTTCATTCGCCGAACTTGCTATTTCTGCTCTTTCGAGTCCGCAGATTTCCGCTCCTGTTTAAGCGCATCGTCATCGCGCGGCTTATGCCGCGCGACCTTCTTTAGCGCAGCGTCGAAGTGCGCAGGGTCTTCGTCGCAGCCAAGTTCTCGGGCGGTATCAATGAACCTATCCGCCTGCGCTTTAGCTTGTTGCTTAGCCTTAGCCAATTATTAACCCCTTGCGTTACAGACGCTTCGCTCTTGCGTCACGCAAGAGAATCGCGCATATGTCGCATCAGGCGCGCCCGTTGCGAAATGGTAGACGCAGCGGTCTTTAAAACCGAAGTCCTGTGCAGGGCATCTGCGGGTTCGAGTCCCGCCGGGCGCACCACCAAATGCTTCACGAAAGGGAAAATAGGATGAGTAGGGGGACTAAGCAAATGCAGAAGTTGCGCGAAGAACGCGACCGTTTGCTCCGTGAGACGGAAACCAAGAGACAGGAGTATGAAGCGTCGCGGAACCAGCTTTTGGCAATCGAACGGGCTATCGCCATCGTCGAAGGCACAGAATTCAAGGAACCGGTGACCAAAACTCGCGAACGCGCGAGAAATGTAAAAGATACTGTCCTTGGCATGCTCGCGGAAGCGGGGGAGCGTGGCCTGTCAGTTAATCAAATTCTCGACATCGCCAAAAACAAAGGCATAGACCTAGATAGGGGGTCGGTTTCGTCGCTTCTATCAAGGCTCAAGAGAGAATCGACATTAGACATGAAGGAAGGACAGTATTTTGTCCGCCCTCCCGCGAGGACGGCTGAGCGTCAGTTCGTCGGGCACTGAATTGAAAAAGCCGGGCGCTTGTAACACCCGGCTTTTTCTAATGGCCACGTAGCTGAACAGGAAGACCTACCCCGGTCGAACAGCGCCCGTCTTGTAAACGGGGGAATGTGGGTTCGAGTCCCACCGTGGCCACCATGAAGCGCAGAGCCTGTGCAGGGCGATTCCCGTAGCTTCACCTCGTAAGAATCGTGATTTTTCAACGCAAAATCAAATTGCGTTTTCCGCAAAAGTTAATGAGTCGTTAATTTGTCGCAAATTATCTCACCTAATCCGGCTGAGAAATTTAGTCCCGATAGGTCAACCTTTTTCCTCTGACGCCAAGCAAAGCTTTGGCCGCGCGCTCTGCGTCTTCGCAGCCAAGCGCAGAGCGATGGTTGTAGCGGAAATCAAACTCCGCGAGATAGCGATGCAGATGCTTCTCGCCGCAGTGCTGATAGACGCCCTTCATGCCGCGCTTGAAAATCGAGAAATAGCCCTCGACCGTGTTCGTATGAACGTCGCCCCGAACATATTCGTCGGCGCTATGGCGCACCGTGGCGTGATCGGCGAACTGCTTGCCGACTTCCGGGTATAGGGCGCTTTCATCCGTGTAGAGCGACGTTTCGCGGTCAATGTTCTCAGAGACGATAGTCGCGACCGCGACCTTGTTCGCCTTCTCCACATGGAACGTGCGAACCGAACCGCCGCGCTCGACAAGAGCGATGACAGCCCGCTTGCCGGCCGGGCCAAACTTGCGACGGCGAGACTTGTAGGGCTTGCCTTCCTTGGTAAGGGTCGGCTGGACCTCAGTCTTGCCGAAATAGGTTTCGTCGGCCTCCACAACCCCGCCGGCGCCGCCCATAGGGGCAAGCTCGCCAGATCGCATGGCCTCGCGAATCCGATGAGCCAGAAACCACGCCGTCTTGTATTGAACCTCTAGGACGCGGTGAAGCTGATGGGCGCTGATGCCCTTCTTGCTCGCCGTCATGAGATAGACCGCCTGCAACATTTTCGAGAGCGGCAGATGCGCGGACTCGAAAACCGTGCCGACCTTCACCGTGAACTGCTTGCGGCAATCAGAGCACTTGCGAAGGCCGATGCGCGTTTTGCGTAGGTCGTAATGCTTTCCAGAGACGGAGCCGCAATGCGGACAGACAGGGCCTTCCGGCCACAGGACGCCCTCAAGATGGGCGAAAGCTGCAACTTCGTCGTGAAAGTATGGTTTCGACAGAACGGACATTGACCTAGCTCCTTGACTCTTAAGCTAGATCACGCATCGTGGTTTGTCAACTACACAATCGCCACCATCGTCCGGCTGTCAAGGAATAAAATCCGCAGATGGCAAAAATCAGGGATTCGACGCGCCGCTTAATACCGCGCCTTCTTCGGCCAGCGCTTCGGCCAGAGCCGAATGAAATCCGGCAGATCGTCGGTCTCGATGTCGTCCTCGCCGGCTTCGATCCGCCCGCGCGCCGAGACGCCTGCGCGATGGACGCTCTCCGGATCGCCGGAGATCAGCGGATGCCAGGGCGGCAGCGGCTTGCCATGAAAGCGCAGCACATAGGCGCAGGTTGGCGGCAGCCAGCGAATATCCTTGAGCTTGTCGAGCGTTAGCCGCACGCAGTCGGGAACGTATCGGCGCCGCCGCGGATAATCGCCGCAGCGGCAGCTATCCTGATCGAGCAATTTGCAGGCGACGCTGGTGTGATAGATTGCGCCGGTGTCCTCGTCCTCGAGCTTCACTAGGCAGCATCGGCCGCAGCCGTCGCAGAGCCGCTCCCACTCGGCGCGGGAGAGGTCCGACAGCGGCTTTTCCCAGAACGGCGTCTCGGCCTGCGCGGCCGGCAGGGCATTTTCGTCTTTTTTTAACGCCATCCTTCTCTTTCGACTTGCGCTTTGCGCGACAGAAACCATAACGCAATGTGGGTCGCGCGGACTGTCGTCAAGATGGTTTAAAAAGTGTTAAAGTCCAAGCAGCGCCGGTAAGTTTTGTCGGCGGCGGGAGGCATTTGAGCGGTGTTCGAGCGTTTCCAGGCCTCTTCTTTCCTAAAGCGCGTCAGGCGCATCCTGCTCGCGGTCGACGCGCTCATCGATTCCGCCATGTACCAGAGCGAGCGGCGCGCCCGCGAGCTCTATGAAGATTTCTCGACCTTCATGGAGAGCTTCCACGTCTCAGGCGTCGCCCGGGTTGGGGTGGAGCTGTCCTGCGAGGCGCTGACGCTGGGGCTCGGCGCCGGCATCGTCGCCATGGCGCTCGCGTCCTCGGCCTTCCAGATGACGAGCGACGAGAACTGGCTCAAGCAGACCGATCTCGCCGTCACCTTTCTCGATCGCTACGGCGCCGAGGTCGGACAGCGCGGCATCAAGCATGACGACGCCGTGCCTCTCGAACAATATCCCGATCACCTGATCAAGGCGGTGCTGGCGACCGAGGACCGCCGCTTCTATGAACATTTCGGCATCGACGTGATCGGCACGCTGCGCGCGCTGACCGTCAATGCGCGGTCCTCCGGGGTGGTGCAGGGCGGCTCCTCCATCACCCAGCAGCTCGCCAAGAATCTTTTCCTTTCCAACGAGCGCACGATCACCCGCAAGATCAACGAGGCCTTCCTTGCGCTGTGGCTCGAGCATCATCTGACCAAGCGTGAAATCCTCAAGCTCTATCTCGATCGCGTCTATATGGGCGGCGGCGCCTTCGGCATTCAGGCGGCGGCCGAGTTCTATTTCGGCAAGTCGGTCAAGGACGTGACGCTCTCCGAAGCGGCGATGCTCGCCGGCCTCTTCAAGGCGCCGACGAAATATGCGCCGCACGTCAATCTGCCGGCGGCCCGCGCCCGCGCCAATGACGTGCTCAACAATCTCGTCGCTTCCGGCTTCATGACCGAGACCCAGATCATTCCCGCCCTGCGCAATCCGGCGACGCCGATCGACAGGGCGCGCGAGACGAGCCCCGACTGGTACCTGGACTACGCCTACAGCGAGATCCGCAAGTTCGCGCAGGAAGGCAAGCTCGGCGACAATCGCGTGCTGAGCGTGCGCACCGCGCTCGACTCCAATGTCCAGAAGCGCGCGGAAGAGGTCATCGAGACCAATCTGCGCGAGCAGGGGCGCAGCTTCCGCGCCAAGCAGAGCGCGGCGGTCGTCATGGAGCCCGACGGCGCCGTGCGCGCCATTGTCGGCGGGCGGGACTACGGCGCAAGCCAGTTCAACCGCGCGACCGACGCCGCGCGCCAGCCCGGCTCCTCCTTCAAGCCATACGTCTATCTGACCGCGCTGATGAGCGGCAAATTCAAGCCGACGACGATCGTCACCGACCGGCCGACCTGCATCGGCAATTACTGCGTGCATAATTACAGCGGCGGCTACGCCGGCTCCATGCCGCTCGCCATGGCGCTGGCGAAATCGCTCAACACGATCGCCATCCAGCTGTCGCAGGCGATCGGCGGCGGCGACTCGCGCATCGGCCGCGCCAAGATCATCGACACCTGCCGCCGGCTCGGCATCACCACGCCGCTCGAGGACACGCCCTCGTTGCCGGTCGGACAGAGCGACGTCATTCCGCTCGAACATTCGGCGGCCTACGCCGCCTTCGTCAACGGCGGCAAGAAGGCGACGGCCTACGCCGCCGTTGAAATCCGCAATCGCCAGGGCGATCTGCTCTATCGCCACGACCGCGACGCGCCGCCGCAGAAGCAGGCGGTGCCCTACGACAAGGTCGTCGAGCTCGCCGGCATGATGAAGAAGGTCGTCGAGGAAGGCACGGGCAAGCGCGCGCAGCTTGGCGAGGGCATCGACGTCATCGGCAAGACCGGCACCACCAACGGCTACAAGGACGCCTGGTTCTGCGGCTATTCCGGCACGATGGGCGGCTGCGTGTGGTACGGCAATGACGACAACGCGCCGATGAACAACATGACTGGCGGCACGCTGCCGGCGGGCACCTGGCACGACATCATGGCCTATGCGCATCAGGGCGCGACCTTGAAGCCGATCGTCGGCCTGAGGCCGGACCCCAAGGGCGCGACGGCGGCCGCCAACGCCAATGTCGTCAAGCCGCTGGAACTCGGCGCGCCGCAGCGTCCCGCCACCCTGTCGAAGGGCGCGATCCAGGCGCTCGAATCGATCCAGACGAAGATCAAAGCGGTAAGCGGCGACAAGCAGAGCGCTTTGGAGCCGCCCGAGCCGGCGGCGTCTGACGACGTGCGGCGCGAGGCGCAGCGCGCGCGCGGCGCCGACGCCGGCGTCATCCGTTAGCGCGGGAGCGGCTCCTTGGACCTCAAGCCTTACGCGAATTATCTGCGCGCCGCCTCGGTGATGATCGCCGGGCTCGTGATCGGCCTGCTTGCGACCGTGCTGTCGCTCAACGCCGGCTACGGCTTCAATTCGCTGCGCGCCGGCCCCTGGAAGGCGTGGCCCTATATCGGCGGCGCCGACATCGACCCTTACGCGCGGGCGGTCATCGCGCGGTCGGGCGAAGCGCCGCTCGGCCGCGACCAGGGGCTCGCCTTCATCGCGCGGACCGACTCGGACGGCGCGCCGCTCAGCGCGGATTGCGAATATCGCATCGTCGATCCGCTGCCCACGGCGCGCTTCTGGACGATCGCGCTCGCCAGCCCCGACGGGCGGCTCCTCGCCAACCCGACCGAGCGCTACGGCTATTCCTCGGTCGATATCCTGCGCAAGGAGACCGGCGCCTTCGAGATCGACGTCGCGCGCGACGCGCGGCCCGGCAACTGGCTGTCGCCGGGCGAGTCGAAAGGCTTCGTCGTCATGCTGCGGCTCTATGATACGCCGCTCGACGCCGAGTCGGTTCCGGATCCAAATTCCTTTCCTAAAATTGTGAAACTCGGATGCGCCTGAATATTCCCGATCGCTATCTCGACCTGTTGCCCTGGTTGCTCGCGACGCTGCTCGTCGCCGGCATCGTGCATATCGTTTCGGTGCTGCTGATGCCGACGGTCGCCCCGCGCGACGCGCTGGCGCGGCTGGCGTCCTATGTGAAGAGCGCCGGTCCGTCGGAAGGCCTCGTGATGCTGCCGCCGATGGCGCCCGGCGCCGAGACGCTGCCCTTCGAGGATCCGGCCTTCGCCGAGGCGGTCTGCGTTTACGATCTCGCCAAGGGTCCGCTGCGCGTCAAGACCAGCGTCGACGGCGAGGATTTTCTCGGCCTGTCCTTTCACGCCAACGCCGGCCGCATCTTTCACTCGATGACCGACCGCTCGGCGATCAAGGGCAAGATCGACATCGTCATCGGCGACGCCCGCCAGATCGACGCCATGGCGAGCGCGGATGAGGGCGACGCCCCGCCGCCGCAGGAAGTGCGGCTCACCGCGCCGACGAAGCGCGGCTTCGTGCTGATCCGCTCACTGGCCAAGCGCCCCTCCGATCAGGAGCGCGCGCGCGGCCGCCTAAGCGCGATCAGCTGCCAGCGTTTCGATCTGCCGCAGGGGTAAGGGCCGCTGTTGCCGATGGACAAGAGGCTGTTCTTTTAGACTGCGGCCAAGATGCAAGCGAGACAAAAGAGCGAGTTGGTAATCCATCGTCTTCGTTGGGTAAAACACGCGCAGCAATTCGCTCTTGCGGGAGTCTTGTGCTTTTGGCCGCAGTTGATCGCGGCGTCAACAGCGCGCTCAAATCGTACTGTCGCTGACCCGAATGTTCTTTCTGCGAGTTTTTAGCCATGCCAGCCGATGGTTCATTCACCAGCACAGAAGATGAGGCTCTTTTCTCGGCTATCGGAAGACTCGTTATCTCATGGGCGCACCTTGAAGCGGGGCTCCAGGCTACTATTGAAATCGTACACTTTTCTCTCGAAGGCGCGCACCATGAACAGATCTTACCGCGCGCCCTGAACAAGAAGCTTGCCTATTTAAGGCGCGCCATAACCCGCATCGCAGGAGACGAAATCGCCGATCCTTGGCTCGCTTTCTTTGATGATGTCGCTCGCGAGTCAGACCAAAGACACGACATCATCCACGGCTTCATCATTCAACATGCAGAAGCTACCGGGGCGGCCAAAGCCATTCGCGTCATTCACGAAAGAGAGCGCACTAAACTTAAACCAGTTGAGCTTTCAACTATCTCTATTTTGCAGGCGGCAAACCGCGCTCAAAAACTTGCTCGTAGAGCCCTCCTATTCCCAATGGCCGTTCACGAATTCTGTTCAGACGGACAGAATAACAGCGCACCAAATCACTAGCGGACTTCCTCATCGTCGTACTCCCATTCCGCGAACAGCACAAAAACTCCGCCACCATCGAATCCAAGTCGTACATCAACGAACTTATAGCGGTTACTATGTCGAGGGGATATTGCCGCTCCATGAGGAAGGAAACGCGCTCCCGGACTGCATCATGGATGGTCCGCGACCACGAGCGCGCGACGATAACTGAGTGCGATCAGCTACCGGCGTTTGCATCTGTCGCAGGACATGCCTCATCGCGCGCGCATTCTGTGGAAGAACACGACGCTGGCGGCGGCGCGCATGGCGGAAGAGCGCAGCAGCAGATTAAACGCCGCGTCGCTTTGGAAGTTGTCGTAACTCCAACGCAGCGTCCGCTTTAAGCGAAAACGCGGATAAGACATTGGCAGCCATTGCGCCGGGTCCTGCGCGCGGCCGTCGAGAAAATCCGCGATGGCGACGCCGGCGGCGCGCCCATGGCGCAGCGCCGTGTGAATGCCGCCGGCGGTGACCGGCGAAACCATGCCGGCCGCGTCGCCGACAAGCAGCGCACGCGGCGCGGCAAGCGGCGAAACGAGGCCGCCGCAGGGAATGAGCCCGGCGCGCACATTCGTCGGCGCGCGATCGCGAAAATCGGCGACGGGCGCGATTTTTTCCAGAAACGCCGCCATGGCGCTCTTCGCCTCCGCCGCCGAAGTCCCGCCGAGCCGGCGCGCGAGTCCCACTTGCGTGACGCCGACGCCGGCGATGATCCAGCCGATATAGCCCGGCGCCAGGCGCTTATCGATGAAGCAATGCAGCCGGTCGCTCGCGTCGAAATCGGCGCCTTCATATTCATGCTCGACGCCGAAGATGAATTGCCGGTTCTCGCCGAGCGCGAGCGTCTTCGCGACATGCGACTTCGGGCCGTCGGCGCCGACGAGATAGCAGGCGTCGGCGCCATCCGGCAGCGCATAGCCATTCGCGTGCGCAGATGCGCTGGTGAACGGCGCGCCGTATTGAATGCGCACGCCGGCCGCCTCGCAACGCCGGGCGAGCAGGCGCATCAGTTCTGGCGTGTCGGTTGCGAGGAAGTAATAGCCCGGCGCGGAAAGATCGATGCAGCGCATGTCGGGCGCATAGAGCCGCACGCCCTCGACGCGCCGCGTGACATGATCCGGCAGCGGCCCGAGCCAATCCATCGCATGCGCCGCCTCGCGCACGAGAATGCCGGTCGTATGCGGCTTTTCGCCGGGCTCCGATTTTCGTTCGATGATGGTTGTGGCGACGCCCCGTTCAGCGAGCGCATGAGCGCAGGCCAATCCAGAAAAGCTGGCGCCGACAATGACGACGGGCGCGGGCAAATTCAGTTGCCGTCGCTGGGCAGTCCCGGGATCGGCAGAATTTCGATTCCCTCTTCGAGCAGCGCCTTGGCTTCCTCGAAAGTGGCGCGGCCGCGGATCGCGCGGCGCTCGGTTTCGCCGTCCTCCATCGCGCGCGCTTCCTCTGGGAAGCGCTCGCCGACGTCCTCCGTATGCGCGACGACCGCGTCGTGCAATTCGCGCAGCTTCACGCGCAGTTCGCGCGCCACATCTTCGCGCGCCACGTCGTCGCGCGAGGCGTCGTCGCGCGATTTGGCGACGTTCGGCGCCATCACGTCGCGCGCGATCTTCGTCGACTCGCAGAAGGGGCAGGCGATGCGTCCTTCGGCCGCCTGCTTCTCGAAGCCTGCGCTGTCGCGAAACCAGCTCTCGAAGCTGTGGCCTGCGTCGCAGATGAGCGAATAGCGGATCATGCCGCAGCTCCGCCGGCGAGCAGCGCGTCGAGTTCGCCCGCGCTTTCGAGGGCGTAGAGATCGTCGCAGCCGCCGATATGCTTGCCGTCGATGAAGATCTGCGGCACCGTCGAACGGCCGTTGGCGCGCTGGCTCATGCGGCGGCGCCCCAGTGGATCCCACGCCACCGAGATTTCTTCGAATTCGGCGCCCTTTTGCGTCAGCAGCCGCTTCGCCGCGAGGCAATAGGGGCAGGTGGGCGTGGTGTAGATTTCGATGCGGGGGGCCATGGCGCGCTTATACGCCGGCCTTCATGCGCTTGTCACGGCCCGCGCGAAGACGAGGAGATCGACGCGCGCCGCGCCCGCCTTGAGCAGGGCGCGGGTCGCGGCGTTGGCGGTCGCCCCGGTGGTCAGCACGTCGTCGACGAGCACGACATTGCGGCCGTCGACGGCGTCGGCCCGCTCCGGCGCGACGCGGAAGGCGCCGGAGAGATTGGCGGCCCGCTGCGCCCGCGTCAGCCCCACCTGGGGCGCCGTCGGCTTGACGCGCGCCAGCGCCATGGTCTCCACCGGCACGGCGCTCACGCCCGAGATCGCCTGCGCAAGCGCGGCCGACTGGTTGAACCGCCGTGCGAGAATCCGCAGCCGGTGCAAGGGGATGGGCACGATGACGTCGGCGTCGGCGAGGAGTTCGGCGCCGGCGCGTGCCATCCAGCGGCCCATCGGCTCGGCGAGATCCAGCCGGTCGTAATATTTCAGCCGGTGCGCCAACGCGCGCGCCTTGTCGCTGTCATAGCGGGCGACGGCCCTGGCGCGGCCGAAGGCCGGCGGGTTGGCGGCGGCTTCGAGCGAGATCAGTCCCGGCTGCGCCAGGTCGCGCTCGAAGGGCGTGCCGAGCCGCTCGCAATAGGGGCGCTCGATGAAGGCGACGTCGCGCCAGCACTCGGGGCAGATCGCGCCGTGACACGCGACGGCCCTCCGGCAAACGAGACAGGAAGGCGGATAGACGAGGTCGAGAAGCGCATTCCCAGCCCGCGCGAGAGGCCGAAGCAGACTCATCTCTGCGAGCTGCGTCATCAGGCGAAATCCACTCAGTAAGTCTGGGCGCGAAATTCAGGGCTTGAGCGCAGGCGAAAGCCTATCGCATCGTAGGGCGCACGAAAAGAATCATCGGTCGGTCGGGTCTGTCCGCGAAACGCCGTTGCGGCGCGAGCGGGGCCCTCAGGAGTTTGACGCCCCCATGAGCGAGTTCCACACGATTTTCGTCATCTCCTGCATCGCCGTGCTCGCGCCGCTGCTCAACAGAGTTCCGGCTTTTGCGCGCGCCCCCATCGTCGCCATCGAACTGCTGCTCGGCATGCTCGTCGGGCCAAGCGGCGCGGGGCTGGTGACGGCGGACGGCCCGGTGAATTTCCTGAAGGAATTCGGGCTGGTCTATCTGTTCTTCCAGGCGGGCTTCGAGTTCAATCAGAAGGAAATCAGCGGAGAGCCGCTGCGACTCGGACTTTACGCCTGGCTCGTTTCACTGAGCCTTTCGCTTGTCATTTCCGTAATGCTTTATCTCGTCGGCCTCGTCGAGGCGCCGCTTCTCGTCGCGCTGATCCTGCCGACGACGGCGTTCGGCATATTGATCCCCATGTTGCGTCAGTCCGGGGACCTCGAGAATGACTTCGGGCGCTACGTTCTTGGCGTGGCGGCGGTCAGCGAACTCGCCCCGCTCGTTCTCGCGTCGATCGTTCTGGCGCAGCACAATCATCATCTCCATCAGACGCTGTTGAGCGCGCTCTTCATCGCCATCGGACTCGCGGCGATTTTCTTTCTCAAGAGGGCGCGCTCCGATCGTCTCGCCGACAGCGTTGTGCGTTGGCTTGGCGACGGCGAGCTTCTTCCCATTCGAATCTCGCTCGTGGTCTTGCTCGGCTTCGTCTCCTTCGCCGACAGGTTCGGCATGGAGTTGGTGGTGGGCTCCTATATGGCCGGCATGGCAGTCGCGATCCTGGTGCGCGGCACAAAGGCGGAAATATTGGAGGAGCGGCTGACCGCGATCGGCTCCGGCTTCCTGATTCCGCTGTTTTTCATCGAGAGCGGCGCGTCATTCGACTTGATGTCGCTTGTCAGGAGCCCCGCGACCGCAGCGCTCTTCGTGTTTTTTTGCGCCGCCTTCCTGCTCATCCGTCTGGCGCCGCTGAACCTCTTCCGCGGGAAGCTGCCGGCGCGCGACATGCCGGCGCTGGCGCTCCTGTCGTCGACAACGCTGCCGCTCGTCGTCGCGCTGACCTATCTCGGCGTGGGGAGGGGACAGCTCGCGCCGCAGACGGCCTCCGCGCTCGTGGGCGCCGCGATGGTGACCGTCACGGCCTTTCCGACATTGGCGCTCTGGCTGCGGGGAACGCAGCGGCCTTCGCGTATTGAAAGCGGCGTCGCGTCGGTGGCGCACGCCGTCGCCGACTGGTTCTCGCTGCAAGCCTCCGCCGCACTCGCCAGGCTTCCCCCTGAACGGCTTCAGGCGCTCCATAGCTTGGAGCGACGCGTCTCCGATCGGCTCGACCGCTCGTAAGGCGCGCCTCAGCCGAGCAGGCCGCCGGTTCTGGGCGCGAGCGGATTGTCAGCGAGCGCCTGCGCGTCTGGCCGGTCCGGCGCGGGGTGATTGACGAGCGCGCCGTAGAGTCCGTGGACGAAGCCTTCGTCGAGGTCCTTGACGATGAAGACGATGCGCGTGCGCCTGTCCGCGTCCGGCCAGCCGTCGAGGCGGTGCGGCGGATGAAAGACATGCTGCACGCCATGGATCGCCACGGGACGCGACGGATCGTCGGCAAGCGCCACGATTCCCTTCACGCGCAGCATGCGCGGCCCATGCGTGTGGCGCAGAAGGTCGATGAAGATATCGAAGGAGGCCGGCGTCAGCGGCGCATCGGACGAGAAGCAGAAGGCGCGAATATGCGCGTCATGACGATTCACGTCATGTCGATGGCGGTGAGTCTCGCCGTGATGACCATGGTCATGATCGTGCTCGTGATCGTGCGCCTGCGCCTCTTCGACCGCTTCGGCGTTGAGCCATTCCTTCACGCGCGGCGTCTTGGTCTCGGGATCATAAAGGCCGCAGTTGATGAGCGCCTCCGGCGCCGCTTCGCCCTTGGCGGCGTCGAGCTGCAGCGCCCCAGGATTGAGCCGCGCGAGCCGCGCCTTCAGCGCTTCGATGCGCTCGGCGCCTTGCGGCAGATCCGTCTTGGTGATGACGAGGCGGTCCGCGACGGCGGCCTGTTTCACGGCCTCCTCATGCGCGTCGAGCGTCGCTTCGCCGTTGATCGCGTCGACGAGCGTCACGACCCCGTCCAGCCGATAGCGCATCATGAGATAGGGGTGGTACATGATCGCGTGCAGGATCGGCGCGGGATCGGCGAGGCCGGTCGTCTCCAGCACCACGCGCTTGAACGGCTTGATCCGGCCGTTGTCGAGCCGCTTCAGCAGATCTTCCAGCGTATTCACCAGATCGCCGCGGATCGTGCAGCACACGCAGCCCGAACTCATCAGCACCATGTCGCCGTCGATCTTCTCGATGAAGAGATGATCGAGGCCGATCTCGCCGAATTCATTGATGAGGACAAGCGTGTCGGCGAGCGCCGGCGAGGCGAGCAGTCTGTTGAGCAGCGTCGTCTTGCCCGCGCCAAGGAAGCCGGTCACGACGGTGAGCGGGATTGGCGGCGGCGCGGCGCGCGTCGCGCGACCGGCGGCGGGCTTGGTCAGATCATTCATTCAGGCGGAACTCACGCCGGAGCAGGAGTGATTTCCTGCTCGCGGAAGGCGCGTATTTTCGCCGAAAACCGCGCGCGTTTCCAGAAAGAACGATATCCGCCGATTCTCAGCTCTTGCCCTGTTCGCCGGCGGGGTGAGCCTTGGGCGCCGGCTTTGCTTCGGCGCGCGGCGTGGCGGGCTTCGGCTTCGCCGCGCTCTTCGCCTTGGGCTTCGGCGCTGGCTCGTCGGCGATGACGTCATCGACCTTTACGGCGTCCGCTTTGGCGGCGGCGCGCGCCGCTTTCGCGGCTTTTGCGTGTTTGGCGCGGCGCAGCGACACGGCGTCCGGCGCCGGCTTGCTGATCGGCGAGGCGTCCGCGTCGCCAGGCTCGGGCTGCGACGCATAGGCCGCGAGATCGGTCTGCTCGCCGACGGGCGCGCCAGGCGCACGCGTGCGGGCGACCGGGCCGACATAGCCGGGGGCGCGTCCGACATAGACCGGGACGGGCTCGAAGCGCGGGCGCGGCAGATGGGCGATCTCCTTGGCGTTCATCTGCTGCTGAGCGCCGCCGAGCGTGTCGAGCAGGGGAACTCCCGAGCCGACCGGGACCGACGCGTCCTCGATCTCCGCCATGAATTCGGCCGCCGCCGGGCCGCGATGATGACAGACCGACTCGCGCAGGTCAGGCGCCGCCGTGGGACCCGAAGCCGGGAGCGACGCCAGCGAGGCGACAGCCGCGCCGCTCTGGAAGCCACGGTCGAGCAGGGCCGCCATCTTCGCCGTGCGAAGGATGGGGTTCGGCGCGCCGAGGACGACAGCGACCAAACGCCGGCCGCCGCGGGTGGCCGAGGCGACGAGATTGAAGCCCGCCGAGCAGGTGAAGCCCGTCTTCATGCCGTCGGCGCCGGGATAGCGGCCGAGAAGATGGTTGTGCGTGGGGATGATCTGCTTGCCGAGTTGCATCGCGCCGACGTTGAACAGATTGGCGTGCTCGGGAAACTGCAGGTAGAGCGCGCGCCCGAGAATGGCGAGGTCGCGGGCCGAGGTGACCTGCCGCGTGTCGGGCAGGCCGTTGGGATTGACCCACACGGATTGCGTCATGCCGAGCGAGGCGGAGGCTCGGTTCATTTCGTCGGCGAAGGCTTCGACCGAGCCGGAGACGCCCTCTGCGATGGCGACGGCGATGTCGTTCGCCGATTTCACCATCAGCATGATGAGCGCGTTGTGCAGGGTGACTTCCGAGCCGGGTCTGAAGCCCATCTTGGAAGGCGCCATGCGGCAGGCGCGCGGCGACATCATCACAGGCGTATCGAGCGAGATGCGCCCTTGGCGCACCGCATCGAGCGCGACATAGACCGTCATCAGCTTGGTTAGGGAAGCGGGATACCAGGACGCGGTCGCCTGATCATGCGAGAGCACTGCGCCCGAGGTGACGTCGATGACGATCGATGGCGTCGCGCGGGCCGGCGCGGCGGCGCCGAGAGCGATCATCAATGCGCTAGCCGCCGCAATCAATGTGGACTTCGAGAAGATCATCCGCTTAGCCCCGTTACCCGACGCTGAAACGGCCGGGATCGCATGAAAACGCCGCTTATATAATAGCGCCGGAGGCGCCCAGCCGAAATAGGGGGCGAATTAGGGCGATTCGGGGGCGGCTATTAGCGAAGCGTTAACCATGCCGCTCGGGCAGCGCGGCCGCGACCTTCAGCGCGGAACAGGATGATGTCGCCTCGCGAGCTCTGGCTCGACGAGTTGATATCGGATCAGGAACTTCAGCGCGCGGCTCCACGACTGGTCTGTTTCTCCTCTCAAATCGGCTTGCGACACATGCACGAGATCGCCTGTGCGCGCATCGCGGATGCGCATTTCGAGATATTGCTCCATCACGCTCACTTTTCGAAAGAAACAGACGAAGGACAAGTCTGCGCCCAGCGCGCGCGCAATATCCGCGTCGCAGCCGTTGCACTTGCGCAGCCAATGGTCCTTGACCCTCTGATCCATGGAGGCGCTGCCATCGACGATGTCGAAGAGGCCCGATTGAGCCAAAAGCTCGCGCACGAGCGATGTCATCCGATGAAGGCGGGCGGTTTCCTCCAGGCTTTCGCCGGCGATCGGTCCTCCCGCGGTGAAATCGTCGAGCTCGATGTCGAAGACCGCGAGTTTTGCCGGCGCGGGAGACTGCGCGTTGGCGTCAGTCGCGACTCCGCTGAGCGCAATGGTGATCAGCGCCGATAAGATGACGTGTGTGAGTGTGTTTTTACGCATCGCCAGACTCCGCTCTTTAGCGAGGCATGCGTAGCTGCGCAGCGCGCCTGCGGCCTC
Organism: Methylocystis sp.; assembly: GCA_051061385.1. GTDB lineage: Bacteria > Pseudomonadota > Alphaproteobacteria > Rhizobiales > Beijerinckiaceae > Methylocystis. The sequence continues at coordinate 54,546 of JBPFDX010000033.1, read as the reverse complement.
GGCCTTTCGCCCGCAGGAGGCTGGGCAAATTCCCTGTTGAGCGGATCAGGACGCCGATGCGTTGCCGATGAGTCCGGCGCCGATCGCGAGCCAGACGAGATGAGCGTCGGTGCGCGCGCCGATCTTTGATTTGATCTGATAGTGGTAGTTCTGAACCGTTTTCGGACTGAGGTTCAATATCGCCGCGATGTCCTCCGTCGTCCGGCCGGAGGCGACGAGCCGCAGGATCTCCGTTTCCCGCGGGCCGAGTTCATCAACAATGGCGCGGCCTTCGCCCAGTCGCTCGGCGGCGATTTCGCGCGCGAGGTCGTCGCTGAGCGCGCGTCCGCCGGCGGCGACGATCGCGACGGCGCGAAGAAGCTCGGCGGCGTCGCTGCTTTTCGTGACATAGCCGCATGCGCCCGCTTCAAAGGCTTTCAGCGCGAAAGCCGCGCCGCTATGCATGGTGAAGATCAGAATGCGCGCGTTTCTATCCCATTGTCTGATGTGGCGGACCGCTTCGACGCCGCTCGCGCCAGGAAGAGAGAGATCCATGATGACGATGTCGGGCGAAACGCGGCGATAGGCCTGATAGGCCTCAGCGGCGGTGTCGGCTTCGGCGATGATCTTGTAGCCCGGCTGGCGCTCGAGCAGCCGCCGGTATCCCTCGCGAACGATGGGATGATCGTCGACGAGAAGGATCGTCATCATGCCGGCGCGAGACCTTTGGGCGCAGGCTCGACGGCGGCGAGCGGAATGCGGGCCGCGACGCGCACGCCATGCGCGGCGTCGCTGATCGAGAGGCTTCCGCCGAACGCCGCGATGCGCTCGCGAATTCCGAGAATGCCGTGGCCGGAGGAGACGGCGAGGCGCGCGGCGTCGCCGCCGCCGTCATCCTCGACCGTCAGCGCGACAAGGCCGTTGTTTGAAGCCGCACGCTCGACGCGCAGATAGACGTTTTTCGAGCGGCCATGCCGCATCGCGTTCGTGAGACATTCCTGCGCGATGCGGTAGAGGCTCGTTGAAATCGTCTGCGGCACGCCGGCGAGGTCGCCCAGGAGCCGGACGTGAACGACGGAATCCCGCCCGGCCTTGGCGTTCCAGCTCGCGGCGAGTTGAACGAGACAGGCTTCGAGCCCGAGTTCTTCAAGGTCTTGCGAGCGCAGGCGCGCCAGCGCGTCGCGCAGAGTCGTCATCATCCGCTTGGCGGCGCGCGCGATCGAGCGGGCGTCCTCGGCGACGCCCGGATCAAGCTCCGCCGCGGCGGACTCGATCGAGCCGGCAAAGGCAAGGGTCGCGGTCAGGCACTGGCCGAACTCATCGTGAAGGTCGCGGGCAAGGGCGCGGCGCTCCTCCTCCTGGACCTCGAACAGCCGCTTGGTGAGCGCGGTGCGCTCCGCCGTCGTCTGCGCCAGGCGCTCGGCGAGGTCGTTGACGGCGCGGGCGATCACGCCGAAGTCGCTTTTGACCGCGGCGTTGAGCCGGCTCCCGTAGTTCCCCTGTTCGAGCTGACGTAGCCCCTCGACGATGGCGCGGGTCGGCGCCAGCGCATGAATGATGGCGATCGCCGCGAGCGCGCAAAAGCAGAGGGCCATCGACGCCGCGACGCTCACGACGATCGAAATCTGTCGCCACGCCTGCCGGATCGCCGCCTCCTGGTCCGCCCTGACGAGGATTGATCCGGTTTCAGGCTGCCGCACCGTCAAAGGACGGACGATCGGCGCATGCGCGCCGAACATGCGCTCATAGGCGGATGAGAACCACGCAGGCGCCGGCGCCCCCACTCCCTCGAGCTGGCTGCAGAGCGTGCGCGGCTCCTCTTTTCCCGGCGCATAGCTGATGCAGACGCCCGGCGAGACGAGCTTCAGGGTGGAAAGCGTCTCCCATTCGGGAATCGGCAGGATATTGTCGCGGCGCATGCTGCCGCGCCACAAAATCCCGCGCCAGTAGAGATTCTCAAGCTGATGCGCGATGCGCTCGGCGGAGGCCGCCGCCTCCGTTTCGATGGCGCGATGGGCGTCAACCATGACCCAGCCGGCCGTCAGCGTCAGACATAAAAGGCCGATGCCGATCAGCTGCAAGACAAGTCCGACGATCAACCGCATTGACGCATTCCCCTACGCGAAGACCCGCAGCGAGTAGAGCAGGAATTCGAAAGCGCGCCAATGAGTTCAAGTCGTCTTGCGGCAAGATCGGGCAAATTGCCCGATCGGGTCATCGGTTTTGAATTCCTTGAAATTTTCGGCGCGACCGGAGCGGATATGCTAATGTTGACGCCCGCGTGGTTCGAAGAAAGCGTCGCCAGCGACGCCTGGTCCAGCCGATCTTCGGCAATCTCGAGCTTCGCCCTTGCGTTCTGGCGGCTATCCGCGCCTGTGGACTCCGGTCGTGATCGAAAAGCTTGAATTCCTGATCGCCGTCGCAAAGGAGAAGAGCTTTTCGCGCGCGGCGGAGGCGTGCGGCGTGACGCAGCCCACGCTCTCGGCCGGCGTCAAGCAGCTGGAAGATTCGCTTGGCGTGCTGCTCGTCAACCGCTCGTCTCGGTTCCACGGGCTGACGGCGGAAGGCGAGCGGGTGCTCGATTGGGCCAAGCGCATCGTCGGCGACGCCAGGGCGATGCGACAGGAAGTCCGCACGCTCAAGGAAGGGCTCGTCGGGCAGCTGAAGATCGCCGTCATTCCGACGGCGCTCGGCATCGTCTCGGCGCTGACGACGCCCTATCGCGAGAAGCACCCCGGAGTGCGCTTTTCCATCATCTCCGCCTCGTCCAGCGAAGTGCTGACGATGCTCGACAATCTTGAGATCGACGCCGGCATCACCTATCTCGACAACGAGCCGCTCGGCCGCGTGCGCACCGTGCCGCTCTGCACGGAGCGCTACCGGCTCTTGACCTTCGCTGGCAATCCTCTTGGAGACCGCGAGCGAGTGACCTGGGCCGAGATCGGGCGTATCGATCTTTGCCTGCTGACGCCGGACATGCAGAACCGTCGCATCATCGATCGGCTCATCCGCAAGGGCGGTACCGAGCCCGCGCCGATCCTGGAGTCCAACGACGTGATCTTGCTTTTCGATCATGTGAAATCCGGCCACTGGGCGACCGTGCTGCCCGAAAAGCTCGTCAAGACGCTGGAGGTGGCGGCGCCGCTGCGATCGGTTCCCATCATGGAGCCCGAGGCGGTTCATGAGATCGGCCTTATTGCGCCGCAGCGAGATCCGGTGATTCCGCAGGTCGCGGCGCTCGTCTCGGAGGCGAAAAAGCTCGCGGAAAGCGAAACGCTCGGCGCTTGATAGGTTTGCCCTATCGCACAACGAAGGGTCGCTATTGATCGCGCCTTGGATTTCCGGCACTGTCCTCGGAATTAATCTAAAAAGGGCGGCCGTGTATGCGCAACGCCCGCACTGAAGGGGAAGAAATGGCTGGCGCTGCTCAGTATAGCGACGAGCGCGCGCGGGAAATCATCGCCGCCCACATGGGTCTTGAGGGGCCCGCGATGCCGATTCTGCACGCGTTTCAAAAAGAATTCGGCTATGTGCCGGACGCCGCCGTCAAAGAACTGGCCGAGGCGCTGAACATCTCGCGCGCCGAAATGCACGGCGTCGTCACCTTCTATCACGACTTCCACCGCGCCCCGCATGGCCGCCATGTGCTGAAGATCTGCCGGGCCGAATCCTGCCAGTCGATGGGCGCGGAGCGACAGGCGCTGGCGTTTCTCGAAAAGTTGAAGCTCGACTGGGGCGGCACGACGCCGGATGGAGCGCTGACCGTCGAGCCGGTCTATTGTCTCGGGCTTTGCGCCCACAGTCCTTCGGCGCTTTACGACGATGAGCCGATCGGCTGCGTCGACGCTGAAAGGCTTGACGAAATCGCCGCGGAGGCGCGCGACTGATGGTGAAAATATATATTCCGCTGGACATGGCCGCCGTCGCGATGGGCGCCGACAAGCTCGCCGCCGCCGTCGCCAATGAAGCCGCGGTCCGCGGCGAAAACATCGAGATCGTCAGAAACGGCTCGCGTGGAATGCTCTGGCTCGAACCCCTGATCGAGGTGGAGACTCCCGCGGGCCGCGTCGGTTATGGCCCCGCCAAGGTTAACGACGTCGCCTCGCTCTTTGACGCCGGCTTCCTCGCCGGCGGGGCGCATCGCCTGAACATCGGGATCGTCGACGAACATCCCTGGATGAAGAAGCAGAACCGCGTCACCTTCGTGCGCTGCGGCGTGATCGATCCGCTGTCGGTCGCCGAATATGAGGCGCATGACGGGTTCAAGGGACTGAAACGCTCCTTCGAGATCGGTCCCGCGGCCGTTGTCGAGGAAGTCACCAAGTCCGGTCTGCGCGGCCGCGGCGGCGCCGGTTTTCCGACAGGCATCAAGTGGAAGACGGTGGCGGACTGTCCGCCCGGCCAGAAATATGTGGTCGTCAACGCCGACGAGGGCGATTCCGGCACCTTCGCCGACCGCATGATCATGGAGGGCGATCCGCTCTCGCTGATCGAAGGCATGCTGATCTGCGGATACGCCGTCGGCGCCTCCAAGGGCTATGTTTATCTGCGTTCCGAATATCCGATCGTGGCCAAGGTGTTCCAGGCCGCGATCGAGAGGGCGCACGAGGCGGGCTGGCTCGGGACGAATATCAAGGGTTCGGGTTTCGACTTCGACGTCGAACTGCGCATCGGGGCGGGCGCCTATGTCTGCGGCGAAGAGACCTCGCTGCTCGAGTCGCTCGAGGGCAAACGCGGCATCGTTCGCGCCAAGCCGCCGCTGCCGGCCCATGTCGGTCTCTTCGAGAAGCCGACGGTCATCAACAATGTGCTGTCGATGGCCACCATACCGATGATCATGGAGAAGGGCGCGAAGCATTACGCCCATCTCGGCGTCGGCCGCTCGCGCGGCACCATGCCGCTGCAGATCGCCGGCAATGTGAAATACGGCGGGCTGTTCGAAACAGATTTCGGCATTCCGCTCGGCGTGGTCGTCAACGAGATCGCCGGCGGCGCCCGCTCGGGTCGCCCCGTCCGGGCGGTTCAGGTCGGCGGCCCGCTCGGCGCCTATGTGCCCGTCTCGCTTTTCGACCTTCCGATCGACTATGAGGCCTTCGCGGCCAAGGACAGCCTCATCGGCCACGGCGGTCTCGTGGTGTTTGACGACACCGTCGACATGGCCTGGATGGCGCGCTTCGGCATGGAGTTCTGCGCCATAGAAAGCTGCGGCAAATGCACGCCCTGCAGGATCGGATCGACGCGCGGCGTCGAGACGATCGACAAGATTCGCAACGGCGAGAACGTCGATGCGAATATCGAACTCCTTAAGGATCTCTGTCACACCATGAAGTTTGGCTCGCTCTGTGCATTGGGCGGTTTTGCGCCCTATCCGGTCGAGAGCGCGCTTCGACATTTTCCCGAGGACTTCCGCAAGCCGGCCCTTGAAGCCGCTGAGTGAGGTAGCCATGACGCTCATCAAGGAAATCGATTACGGCACGCCCGAATCAAAATCCGAGAAACTTGTTACGCTGACCATTGACGGGAAGAGCGTCACCGTGCCCGAGGGCACGTCGATCATGCGCGCGGCGATGGAGGTGGGCACCGAGATCCCCAAGCTCTGCGCCACCGACAGCATCAAGGCTTTCGGGTCCTGCCGACTGTGCGTCATCGAGGTCGAGGGCCGCAACGGCACGCCGGCGTCCTGCACCACGCCGGTCGCGCCGGGCATCTCGGTCAAGACGCAGACGCCGCGCCTCGCCGCCATCCGTCGCGGCGTGATGGAGCTTTATATCTCCGACCATCCACTGGACTGTCTGACCTGCGCCGCCAACGGCGATTGCGAGCTTCAGGACATGGCCGGCGCGGTGGGCCTGCGCGACGTGCGCTACGGCTATGACGGCGCCAATCACGTCTTCGCCCGCAACAGCGGCGAAGCGAATTTCAACTGGAAGCCGAAAGACGAGTCGAATCCCTATTTCAGCTACGACCCGTCCAAGTGCATCGTCTGTAACCGTTGTGTGCGCGCCTGCGAGGAAGTGCAGGGTACTTTCGCGCTGACGATTTCCGGCCGCGGCTTCGATTCACGCGTTTCGCCCGGCATGGACGAAGCCTTCATGGAATCGGAATGCGTGTCCTGCGGCGCCTGCGTGCAGGCCTGCCCGACCGCCACGCTGATCGAGAAGTCGGTGATCGCCGTCGGTCAGCCCGAGCATTCCGAGGTCACGACCTGCGCCTATTGCGGCGTCGGCTGCACCTTCAAGGCGGAGATGCGCGGCGAAGAAGTCGTCCGCATGGTGCCCTGGAAGGACGGCAAGGCCAACCACGGCCATAGCTGCATCAAGGGCCGCTTCGCCTACGGTTACGCGCACCATACCGACCGCGTCCTCGACCCGATGATCCGCGAGTCGATCGATCAGCCGTGGCGCGTCGTTTCGTGGGACGAGGCGATCAGCTTCGCCGCCGACCGGTTGAAAGCCGCGCAGGAGAAATATGGCAAGAACTCCGTCGGCGTGATCACCTCATCGCGCTGCACGAATGAGGAAAGCTACCTCGTTCAGAAGCTTGCCCGCCAGGGCTTCCGCAATAACAACACCGACACCTGCGCGCGCGTCTGCCATTCGCCGACCGGCTACGGCCTGGCGCAGGCCTTCGGCACGTCGGCCGGCACGCAGGACTTCGACTCGGTCGACGACGCCGACGTCATTCTTGTGATGGGCGCCAATCCGACCGACGCGCATCCGGTGTTCGGCTCGCGCATGAAGAAGCGCCTGCGCGAGGGCGCGAAGCTTATCGTCATCGATCCGCGCCGCATCGATCTCGTGAAGTCGCCCCACATCCAGGCGGATTATCATCTGCCGCTCAAGCCCGGCACCAATGTCGCGATAATCACGGCGTTGGCGCATGTGATCGTGACGGAAAATCTCGTCAATCTCGATTTCGTGAAGTCGCGCTGCGACTGGGACGAATATCAGGATTGGGCGGAGTTCGTGTCGCTGCCCAAGAACAGCCCCGAGGCGCTGGAGAGCGTGCTGGGCGTGCCGGCCGCAGACGTTCGCGGCGCCGCGCGGCTCTACGCCACGGGCGGCAACGCCGCGATCTACTACGGTCTCGGCGTGACGGAGCATTCGCAAGGCTCCACCACGGTCATGGGCATCGCCAACCTCGCCATGGCGACCGGCAATCTCGGCCGTCGCGGCGTCGGCGTGAATCCGCTGCGCGGGCAGAACAATGTGCAGGGTTCCTGCGACATGGGTTCGTTCCCGCACGAGCTGCCGGGCTATCGCCACATCTCCAATGACGCGGCGCGCCAGGCGTTCGAGAAGGATTGGGGCGTGTCCCTGGATCCCGAACCGGGCCTGCGCATCCCCAATATGTTCGACGCGGCGATCGAGGGCACGTTCAAGGGCCTCTACGTTCAGGGCGAGGACATTCTGCAGTCCGACCCCGACACGCGCCACGTCTCGCGCGCGCTCGCGAATATGGACATCGTCATCGTGCAGGATCTCTTCCTGGTCGAGACGGCGAACTATGCGCATGTCTTCCTGCCCCGCGCGACCTTCCTGGAGAAGGACGGCACCTTCACCAACGCCGAGCGTCGCATCCAGCGCGTCACCAAGGTGATGTCGCCAAAGAACGGTTACGCCGATTGGGAAGTCACCCAGTTGCTCGCCAACAAGCTGGGGCTCAATTGGAACTACACCGACGCCGGCCAGATCATGGACGAAATCGCGCGGCTGACGCCGTCCTTCGCGGGCGTGTCGTTCAAGCGACTCGAAGAAGTCGGTTCGCTGCAATGGCCGGTCAACGCCGACTCGCCGGACGGCATGCCGATCATGCACATCAACGGCTTTGCCCGCGGTAAGGGCAAATTCGTGGTTACGGAATATGTGCCGACCGATGAGAAGGTGGGGCCGCGCTTCCCCTTGCTGCTCACCACCGGCCGTATCCTGTCGCAATATAATGTCGGCGCGCAGACGCGACGCACCGAGAACAGCCAATGGCATCCCGAGGACATTCTCGAGATCCATCCGCATGACGCGGAGGATCGCGGCGTGCGCGACGGCGACTGGGTGAAGATCGCGAGCCGCGCCGGGGAAACGACGCTGCGCGCCAAGATCACGGATCGCGTGGCGCCGGGCGTCGTCTATACGACCTTCCACCACCCGACCACTCAGGCCAATGTCGTCACCACCGATAATTCGGACTGGGCGACCAATTGTCCCGAATACAAGGTTACGGCGGTGCAGGTCTCGACCAGCAATGGCCCGACCGAATGGCAGCACCAGTATCGCGAGCTGACGGAGCAGAGCCGCCGTATCGCGAGCGCAATCGACGCGGCGGAATGACAGAAACGCCGTCGCCGACTATTCGGGTGGAATGCCTGGCGCGCCGTCACGATGTGACGGCGCGTTCTTCTCGCGTGATCCCCGAAGAGACGCCGGTCGCCTTCACCTATGGCGGCTCCACCCATGCGGTGATGATGGCGACGCCGGCGGACCTCGAAGATTTCGCGATCGGCTTTGCGCTGACCGAGGGGCTGATCGATTCGCCGGAACAGGCAGGTGAGGTCGAAATCGTCGTTTCCGACGCCGGCATTGAACTGCGCGCCTGGCTAAAGGGCGGGCGACAGGAAGCCTATGCGGAACGACGCCGTTCGATGGCCGGCCCGACAGGCTGCGGACTCTGCGGCATCGAGAGCCTGGAGGCTGCGACGCGTTCGCTGCCGACGCTCGACAATGCGCTGTCGGTGCGCGCCGAAGCCCTGATCGAGGCGATGGAGCGGCTTCCCTCAGCCCAGAAGTATAATCAGGAGACCCGCGCCATTCACGCCGCGGCCTTCTGGAATCCGGTCTCCGGCGCGCTGATCGCGCGCGAGGACGTTGGCCGTCACAACGCGCTCGACAAGCTCGCCGGCGCTTTGACGCGTCAGGCGATCGCGGCGACGCAGGGCGTGGTGCTGATGACGAGCCGCGTCTCCGTCGAACTCGTGCAAAAGGCGGCGCGCATGGGCGCGCCGATCATCGCCGCGGTCTCGGCGCCGACGGCGCTCGCCGTGCGCAACGCGCAACACTGCGGCATGACGCTCGTTGCGGTCATGCGCGGACGGGACTACGAAATCTTCACCCATCCAGGACGCATCCTCGAACAGGTTTCCGCACATGTCGCATGATTCGGTCGATAAGCTCGTCAGAATGGCTAACCAGATCGGAAAGTTCTTCGTGGCTCAGAAGCACCCCGAAGGCGTCGCGAGCATGACGGATCATTTGAAGAAATTCTGGGACCCGCGCATGCGCGAGGCGATCATCGCCCATGTCGATCATGGCGGCGCCGGCCTCGACCCGATTGCGGTCGAGGCGGTGAGGCGTCTGAGACATCGGGCTGGCGCCGCCGCTTCGGGACTGCGCCCCGGCGAAGGCGGCGCCGACGGCTGAGAATGTTTGTGCGGCGCGCCAACCCGCCCCCGCCAGAACAAACTGCAAAAACATTGGACGTCGACGCTCTCGTCGCCTAGGTCTTGATGCCTAGGCGCAGCGACGCGCGACACTTCTTACGCCGACCGAGCGATGACCGATCAAACCTGCCCCTGCCGCGCGATGGATGCGCAGAAGCTTTCCTATTCGGCCTGCTGCGCGCCCTATATCGAACAGCGGCAGCCAGCCCCCAGCGCCGAAGCGCTGATGCGCTCGCGCTACACCGCCTTCGTCCTGGGCGACATCGATTATCTCGTGGATTCGCTGGCGCCGGAGTCGCGTTACGATTTCGATCGCAAGGCGATCACGCACTGGTCGCGCAATTCGCAGTGGCACGGGCTTGAGATCCTGTCCACCGAGCAGGGACTGGCCGGCGATGAAACCGGCTATGTCGAGTTCGTCGCGCATTTCACCAGCGACGACGAACGCTATGCGCATCGCGAACGATCATTGTTCCGCCACGATGCGGAAGATGGCCGCTGGTATTTTCTCGAGGAAGCCAATCGCAAGAATGCGCCCATCGTGAAGGGCAAGCAGGCGGGCCGCAACGATCCATGTCCGTGCGGCTCCGGCAAGAAATTCAAGAAGTGCTGCGGCGCGGCCGCCGCCTGAATCGTTCGACTTGATTGGCGATGACGCTCGGTTCTCCGCTGCTGGCGTCGTTCAATCCGCGTCCGCTTTTAAGCGCCAAGGTCTGGAACAAGACGGCTCCGCCCGCGTTCTGTCGGCGTGGAACGCTCCTTAACCTTGGGAGAATGGCGATGGATTGGAATCGCGTCGAAGGCAATTGGAAGCAGTTTACCGGAAAGCTGCGCGAGCAGTGGGGTAAGCTGACGGACGACGATCTTGCGCGTCTGGATGGAAAGCGCGAGCAGTTCGAGGGCGTTCTTCAGGAACGCTATGGCGAAGGCCGCGATCGCATTCGCGAAGAAGTCGACAGCTGGTTGAAGACCCTGAATTAGATCCGACTTCGCGTCGCATTTGGGCGACGCGATCTCCTTGGCGCCTCTCCTGCCCGAGCCTTTGGTTCGGGCTTTTTCATAGGTGGGCGCCGTTGGCGAGCAATTCGGCGTCATTGAAGCTTGGCCGGCAACTCTGGAACATTCTCAAAAAGCGGGAGTTGTCTTTCTATCCCGTCTCCGCTGAAAGGAGAGCCAGATGAGTTCGAAGCCTAAACTTGGAGTGTCGTGGCGACAATTTATTCTTGAGGCTTCTGGCGTTGTGGCCAGGATGTTGCTCCTCACTCGGGATGACGTTCGTGAGCGTCGCATCTATGTTCGGGAACCCAAGCGAGCGGAGATCGAACATTGGCTGCGCGCCCGAAACTGACTTTCCAATGATTGCCTGTCGATCCGGCAGGCAATCATTTTGTTTTCCGGTGATTTGATTTCAGCAACCCCCGCGCGATGCTCTTTAAGCTGACGCCCAACTCGTCGCGCACAAGACGTCCATCAGTCTGCGTCCTAGTGAAAAGCGTTCGACCAGATCGAAAAGCTGATCAGCTGGGGGCGCCACGAACGTTCCGGCTCGCGTGCAAACTGATCTGCGTGTCGAACCACCGTTTGGCTGGACGCAAGCGGAACGATGGGCTCTATTGAGCGTTATGGGAGAGTTCCCTTTCGTCAGAGAGACGGGGATGGCGCCGCGGTCGTTCTGGAAAGGCTATTTGAAGCTATCGCTCGTGACCTGCCCGGTCGCGATGACACCGGCCACGACCGAAGGCGAAAAGGTCCGCTTTCACATTCTCAATCGCAAGACCGGCAATCGTGTCGTCAGCCAATATGTCGACGCGGTCACCGGCGCCCCGATCGGCGAAGACGACGCGGTGAAAGGCTATCCGCGCGGCGAAGACGATTACGTGCTGCTCGAGGATGAAGAACTCGACGCGTTAAGCCTCGAAAGCACCCGAACGATCGATATCGACGCCTTCGCGCCGGCGACGAGCGTCGACTGGATCTGGTACGAGAAGCCCCACTATCTGACGCCCGACGATCCGATCGGCGTCGAGGCCTTCTCCGTCATTCGCGACGCCATGAAGGCGACAGGCACCGTCGGCCTGTCCCGCCTGGTGATGTATCGGCGCGAACGCGCCGTGATGGTGGAACCGCGCGACAAGGGTCTTGTGTTGTGGACGCTGCGCTTCGCTGACGAGGTGCGGGATCCGAAGGACTATGTCGAGAAAATCCGCGCCGAGACACCCAACGCAAAAGCGCTCACGCTGATTTCCAAATTGATCGAAGAGCGAAAGAGCCATTGGGACCCTGCAATGGTTCAGGACTCGGTCCAAGCCAAGCTGCTCGACATCATTTCCGAGAAGAAGAAGGAGCACAGGCCTGCGCGCGGCAAGAAGCATGCGCCAGCGGCGCCGAGCAATGTCGTCAACATCATGGACGCGTTGCGCAAGAGCATCGATTCGGAAAAAGGCGGCTCGAAACGCCGCTAGGCCTTCTTCCCTTTGCCCCGCTCTGGCGCTTCGATCGGCGCCGCAGCCCGGCGAAAGTCTCTCCAGGGGTCGTTCGTTAGCGAATCGAGACGGGCAAGGGCTTTCGCTATCGTGAAATAGTCCGGTCCGATCGCCGGACTGAGTTCGTTCCAGGCCAGCGGCATGGACACGGCGGCGCCAGGGCGGGCCCGCGTCGAGTAGGGCGCAACAGCCGTCGCGCCGCGCTGATTGCGCAAATAGTCGACGAGGATCTTGCCGCGGCGCTTTGCCTTCGCGATCGTGGAGACGAATTTGCCGGGACTGTCATGCGCCATCGCATCCGCAATGCTCTTGGTGAACGCCTTCACTTGCGGCCATTCCGCTTTTGGCTGCACGGGCGCCATCACATGCAGGCCTTTTCCGCCGGAAGTTTTGACGAAGGCCGTAAGGCCGAAATCCTCAAGCCGGCGTCGCGTTTCTTCCGCCGCCGCAATGACGGTCTCCCAAGAGACCTGCTCGCCGGGGTCGAGATCCATGATGATGACGTCTGGACGCTCCCAGTCCGACGCGGTCGAGCCCCAGGGATGAATTTCCAGCGCCGCCGACTGAACCAGCGCGGTGAGCCCGTCGAGGTCCTTGATGCTCAGCAGCGGCTCCTCTTCGTCCTTGGGATCGTCGATGAGCACAATGCTGGGGTCGATGCCCTTCCACGCATGTTTTTGAAAAAATTTCTCGCCGTCGACGCCATTCGGGCAACGCAGCAGCGCCAGCGGCCGATTGACGATGAATGGCGCGATATAGCGCCAGACCTCGGCGTAGTAATCAGCCAGCCCTTGCTTCGTGACGCCTTGGTCGGGCCAATAGAGCCGATCTGGATGGGTGAGCGTCACGCTGCTTCTGTCCCGACTCGCCGCTGCAGGCCGCTCCATGGAAGGCGCTCTCTCACGAACGACGTCGCGCGCCTCCTTATCTTCGCGCAGACCGCGAAAGGAGGCGTGCCGAAGATTTTCGTCGGCCGTCCAGCCACGAAATTCGACTTCCGCCACGAGTTCCGGCCGCACATAGCGAACGTGCCGCGCCGCCTCTGTGCTGAGGCGCGCGCCAAACGGACTGGAGGATGTTCGCATGGGATCGAGCTTCCTGAAAAGCTCATGCGCCATTTCCGTCGTGAAACCCGTGCCGACGCGCCCGACATGGCGCAGGACCCCGTTCCGATAAACGCCGAGCGCGAGCGCGCCGATGGCGCGTCGCGACACGGTTGACGGCGTATAGCCGGCGACGACGAATTCCTGCCGCGCGAAGCATTTGGCCTTTATCCAACTCTTCACGCGGCCGGAGCGATAAGTCGCATCGCGCTGTTTCGACACGACGCCTTCGAGGCCGAGCCGGCAGGCGTGCGAGAGCACCATCGCGCCGCTGTCTTCGAAATGTAGGCTGAGACGAACTTTGTCGGCGCCCTCGCCGACGAGTTGTTCCAGCGCGCGCTTGCGTTCGAGCAATGTCGCGCCGCGCAGATCGTAGCCGTCGAGGTAGAGAAGATCGAACACCCAATAGACGAAGCGTTCGGTGCGTCCTGCGCTCAGATCCGCCTGGAGAGCCGAGAAGTCCGAGGCGCCTGAACTGGTTTCAACGACGATTTCGCCGTCGATGAGAGCGGCGCCGAGCGGCAAGGCCCGCAGCGCCGCGACAATCCCGTCGCCAAACTTCTTCGTCCAGTCGAGGCCGCTGCGCGAGAGCAGCCGCACACGACCAGCCTCGATGCGCGCCTGCACGCGATAGCCATCGAATTTGATTTCGTGAACCCATTCCTTGCTCGACGGCGCGGCGCCCGAACTTGCCTGCATCGGCTCAACGAAAGTCGGCAGCTGCGCCTTCTTCGCGCCCTTGATCCGCGACGGCTCCACATCAGGAGCGGGGGATGTCTTCGTCGCGGCGGCGCCGGTCTTCACTGACCGGGATTTCGCAATCTGCTTTGGCGCGGCGGCTTTCTTCTGGCGCCGCGCTGACCGACCGTTCGCAACGTCGTCGATCGTGCGCCCGGTCTTCACCGACTGCGGCATTTCGTCGAGAATGTCATCATCGTCGGGCGAACGCGCAAATTCGTCGTCGCTCTTGATGAGAAGCCAATTGTCGTGCTTCTCGCGCGGCTTTTTCGCCATACGCACGAGATGCCAGCGGCCGCTGAGCTTCTTGCCGCGCAATTCGAAATCGAGATGGCCTTTCGCATAGCTCTTGTGCGGGTCGCCTTCGGGAATCCAGACGCCCTTGTCCCAGACGATCACCTCGCCGGCGCCATATTGGCCTTCCGGGATCACGCCCTCGAAGTTGCGATAATCGAGCGGATGGTCCTCGACGTGGACCGCGAGCCGCTTCTCTCCAGGCACAAGGCTTGGCCCTCTCGTGACGGCCCAGCTTTTCAAAACGCCGTCCATCTCCAGACGCAGGTCGTAATGCAGGCGCCGTGCGGCATGTTTCTGGACGACGAAGCTGCTGCCGGTCTTGCGAGCGCTTCGCCCTTTCGGCTCGCCTGTCGTTGAAAAGTCGCGCTTCTTTCGATAGTCGGCGAGAGACATGCGTCGTCAGCTCGCTTTCCGGCGCGTCGCTGCTGTCCTGCTTTTGCGAGTCGGCGTCGCCCGGTTCTTGGCTGCCGTCTTGTCGCCCCGCTCGGATAGAGCGGCGCTCTCGCGCAGCGCATCAAGCAGACTGACGACCTTGGCTTCTCGCGCCTTGCGCGGCGGCGCAATCGACTTGCCTTCAAGCTTCGCCTTCACGAAGTCAGCGAGCGCCTGCTCATAGTGGTCCTCGAAGGTCGATGGATCGAACGCGCCGCGCTTGGTGTCGATGATGTGCTTCGCGAGCTGAAGCATCTCGCCCTCGATCTTGATCTCGGGAATTTCGTCGAACGCCTGCTGTGCCGAGCGGACCTCGTAGTCGAAGTTCAAGGTGACGGCGAGAAGCCCTTCGCCATAAGCGCTGACCAGAACCGTTCGCGACCGCCTGAAAAGCACAGCGCTCGCGAGAGCGGCGACTTTGTTCTTACGCATGCCTTCGCGGATCAGAACGAAGAGCTCGTTCGCGTCGGTCTGAGAAGGCGCCAGATAGTAGGGCTTGTCGAAATAGACACTGTCGACTTCAACAAGGTCGAGGAAAGTATCGATCGTCAGCGTCTTGTCGCTCTGCGGCCTCGCTTGTGCGAGTTCGTCGGCTTCGAGGACGACATGTTCGTTCTTGTCGACCTCATAGCCTTTGACCTGATCCGCCGATTCGACAGGTTCGCCCGTTTCACTATCGACGAAGGCGCGCCGGACGCGGTTGCCGGTTGCGCGGTTGATCGTGTGAAATGCGATCCTTTCCGACGTCGAGGTTGCGGAATAGAGCGCCACCGGGCAGGTGAGCTCTGCAATCTTAAGAGAGCCCTTCCAATTCGCTCTCGGCGCCAACGCAACCTCGCACGCTCGCGGGCTCGGGGGAGCCGCCACTAATTACGCTTCCGGAGACTTCATGTTGTCAAGCTTTTGCGCGAGTTTCGACGCAACGAACAGTCCTGCGGCCGCCCCGACGATCAGATGGAGGTTCGGCGCCACGCGTTCGGCGACCGCTCTGGCGGCGACCGGCGCCATCGAGCCGATCGACGAGCCGATCGACCGCACCAGGTCCCCGTCCGCCTTCAGCAGCTGGTCGGCGAAGGGCAGGGCCGAAAGGCCGCTTGCTTCGATTGTCGACGCGGGCGCTTGAGTTTCCTCGATCTCAGAACTCCGCGGCGCGGTCGCCAGGTAGACAATGAGAGCGGCGGCGAGGAAAGCGCCGGCGATCACAAGATTGCCGGCGATGTCGCCCCACATCCTCGTGGCATAGGCGTGGGCGGCGGCGGTGGCGAAGCCAAGCGCCAGCAGCGAGAGCGTCATGACGATTGCGAGACGCGACGCCGTTCGCGTCGCGTTCTCAAGGCTCTCGTCAACCCTTCTGAATAGTGGATCCAGCATCATGAGCTTGCCCGAAGTTAGCTGCGGCCCTTCCACATGGCGCCGACCAGGAATCCGCTCGCGATAGCGAGCAACAGCGCCGTCACCGGCTGCTCGCGCACCACGTCTTCGACCGTCGTCTTGAGGCCTTCTCCCGCGGTCCTGGCCTTCTCAGCCACCTGCCGGGATTGTTCGCTCACCGTTGTCAGCGCGGCGTCGGCCTTCTCCATGGTTTCATCGACCTTGGCGCTCACGTCCTCAGCCATGGCGGCGGCTTTTGCGGCGGCATTGCCCGACGCCTTGGTGATGGCGTCCTGCGCCTCCTGAACCTTGTTTGTGACCTGAGATGTTACGCTCATGTCCTCTTCTCCCGCTGTTATTGCCTCGCTGGGCGAATACTGAACTTACAGATCGGTTGATTGTTCCTCGCGAGCCGCGAGCGGATTCCATCGCGCGCGCCTATTCCGGAAGATTGATCTCGTGTTTGGGGAAGAGGTGGCTGAGCGTCACGGCGCCCGTGATCAGCAGAGGCGTCGCGAGAACTGCGCCGACCGGCCCCCAAAGCCATGTCCAGAACACGAGAGCCAGAAAGACCAGCCCCGGATTGAGAGTCAGCCGCCGGCCAACGACGCTAGGCGTGACGACATTCGACTCGAAAGTATCCGCTACCACCATGACGAGCGGCGCGACGAGCGCATGCGTTATCGAGCCGAATGTGGCGAAGCCCACGAGAAACAAAGCCAGATAGATGGCGAGCGGGCCGACATAGGGAACGAATTCCAAAGCGAAAGCGACGAGTCCCCAAAGCAGAGGATTCGGCAATCCCACCGCAAAGGCGGTTAGCGCGACGATCGACGCCAGCGCCAGGTTGATGGCGGTGACCACCGCCATGTAGCTCTTGAGATCTCGTTCGATGTCGTTGAGGAGACGCAACGTGCGCAGCCGCGTCTCCTTTTCTTCGAAGACAAAGACAAGGTAACGGCGCAATTCTTCTCTCCCCGCGAGGGAGAAGAACAAGGCCGCCAGAAAAACGACCAACTCGCCAATCGTCGGCGTAAGGAAATTCATGGTCGATTGCAGCAACGCTGCGGCGTCGAAGGGGACGCCTTCGCCGCGGGCGAAAATGCTTTGCAGTCGTTGCAGCGAGAAGGCGGGGCCGAAGGCCCCTTTCAGCTTGTCGTCGAAGGAGCTCAGCAGTTCGGGCGCGCGGCCGACCCAATCGACGGCGATGGCGGATCCCTGAACGATCGCCGCATGAATGATCAACAAGGCGCTGAAGACGATGGCGGCGGCAAAAGCGCTGGGAGGAACGCCCCAGCGCCGCATGGCGCTTGCCCAGGGTCCGAGCATGAAGGCGAGCACAGCCGCCGAGACGAGCGGCACCATCAGAGTCTGCGCCAGGCTCAATGCGACTGTGAGCGCCAGCGCGAAAATGCCGACCACTGCCCAGGAAGACAGTCTCTGGATGTCGAATGAAGGCTCGAGCGCTTGTTCTTGGATGGTCTGCGTCGTCAAGTTTGGCCCCCGGAAAGCGCGGCAATTCGCCGGAGACCTAACTCAAGGGCGACAGCGAATGTTCCATCGCGATCAGTCGCCTTGGACCTTCGCTAAAGTCCGGGAAGAATATCTTTCCCGTCTTCAGCGAGCTTTGCCTCGCCAATCGACTTTTGAAAACCGCCGACCGCGATTTGCGCCAGTCCGGTGAGGGTGAGATGGGTGGATTGCGTCGCCAGTCCGAGCGTCAGTTTGGTTTTGCCCATGGCTTCATTGGCGTAGCCGCGCATCTGATCGGTGGCGCCCGAGCGGGCGATATTGTCGAGCGCCTCCCACATCGAGTCCTTCACTTGAGAGACGGAGTAGCGGGCGCGCGCGGATTGTTCGAGATCGTCAGCAGGCTCTTCCGGTGGGGCCGGCGGATTAGCTGCGCCAGGAGCGCCGTCACTTTGAGGATACACCAGAGGGCCGCCGGCGCCGTCATCCAAGTCAATCATCGATTCCACTCTCCTAATCTCAATTCCGGCGTTCGGCCGAGGCCGGCCGCCAGAATAAAAACCGACAAGAGAGTTCTATGTTCCGAACTCGTCGCACTGCGAAGCTCGGGGTTGGGCGCCAGAGATAACGAGACAGAATCGGGTTGGTCCCCGGCGATCTATTTGAACGGCTTCTCGACGCCGGGCGGCAGCGCGATGTGGAAGCCCTGATTGATCGCCGAAAACATCTGATAAAATCCCGACAGGACGACGAGTTCGACAAAACCCTTGACGCCGAACGCCTTGATGGCCTCGTCCTGAACGCGCTGCGGAATGTTCCGCCAGGACAATGTCGACGCTAGAACCTGCGCGACGAGATCATAGGGCGGCGCTGCGACGGCGCTCAAATCCTCGCCATTTTGGAGCGCGCTGATCAGCGAGGAGGGAACGCCCGCCGCTTCGGCATGCTGGATGTGGTCGGCCCATTCGAAGGCTGCGCCGGTGCGCCGCGCCACGAAGAGCACGACGAACTGGTAGACGTCGCGCGGCAGATGGCCCTCGAACTTGAGATAGTAGCCGAGGTCTTCGATCTTTTCGCAAAGCTGCGGATGGTTCATCAAGGCGGCATAGGGACCGCCGAAGCCTGCTCCCTGCGCTTTCCGCCTCTCCACCATGCGGTCGTAGCGCGCGCGATCGTCCGGCGACAGCGTTGAAGGATCGAAAGGCAACTCAGCCATGGGCGCTTCTCACTCGTGATAGGAGTAGGCTGCGATGGCTTCGGCCCAGTCCTTCACCGGCGTCGTGAAGGCCTTGTCGGCTTTGACGTCGACGAGGCAGGGGCCTTCGCCCTGTAATGCTCTCTCGAACGCGCCGGCGAGATCGCCGGGAGAATGCACGGTCTCGGCGCGCGCGCCCAGCGCCCGCGCGAAGCCGGCCCAATCATGATCCGGCAATCGCGTCAGTTCGTCCGGCGTTGGCCCTAGCCCATGCGCGCGAAGCCAGACATTGCCCAGCGCCGCATTGTTGATGACGACATAGAGCACCGGCAGCTGATAGCGGGCCGCGGTGGCGATCTCCATGCCGCCCATACGCATGCATCCATCGCCTGTGATGACGGCGACGCGCCGGTCCGGCCGCGCGCATTGGACGCCGATCGCCGCGCCGATCGCCCAGCCCATCGGCCCGAGATTGGTGGCGGAAACGTAGGTTCTCGGTTCGAAAGCTTCCCAATAATGCCCGGCGAAGGCGCGATGCGCGCCGGAATCCACGACGAGAACGCCCTCGCGCGGGAGGGCTTTTCGCAGCTCGCTGACGACGCGCGCCGGATGAATCGGAATGGCGTCGCTCTCGCAGTTTTCCGGATCTTGCAGGCGGGGTTGTGACCGAATTTCGGAGACCCAGTTCGCACGCGCGTCGATTGTCGGTTCGAGCGCGCCGCGCAGCTTCTCGCTTTGATCGAGCAGATAGCGAAGATAGGCGCCGCAGCTTCCGACGACGCCGCCGTCGTGGACATGCGTGCCGATTGCGGAGGGCAGCACATTCACGCAGATCGATGCATTAGGTCTGACCTGCAGCGCCCAATGCATCGTGTCGCGCTCGTTCAGTCCGGAACCCAGGATGATCAGCAGGTCGAGGGAGGGGTCCATCAGCGCGGCGCGGGAGTGATGCGTCCCCGCATAGCCGAAGACGCCGAGCGAAAGCGGATGATCCTCGGGGAAAACGCCCTTTCCGCGCAATGTGGTCGCGACGGGGATCCGCCACAGCTCGGCGAATTCCCTGAGCGCGTTGGCGGCGTTCGAATGTTCGACGCCCGCGCCCGCGAGAAGGGCGATTTTGACGGGAGACTTGCCTTCGGCGCCGCTCAAGAAATGTCGCAGCGACGCTTCGGCGGCCGGCATAGAGAGCGCATTGTAGTCGACCAGCGCCCGGTCGATCGGCGAATGGCTGACGGAAAGCTCTTCGGCCAGACAATCGCCGGGCAGCGAAAGGTGCACCGGCGAAGCGGGCCGGGTGCGAAGCTGCAGCAGCGCGTGCTGAAACAAGTGCGGCATGTTCTTCGGATTGTCGACCGAAGTGGAATAGCGCGTCAGCGGCTTCATGATCGCCACGTCATCCAGGGTCTGCGGGCTCGCGTCCTGAAACACGCCAAGGCCTTCCACCACAGTCGCGACCTCGCCGCTCATCAGGAGCAGCGGAGAGCCGTCGGATTGCGCCGTTGCAACCGCGGTGACGGTGTTGGTCAGGCCGGGACCGCCGATGCAGAGCGCGGCGCCGAAGTTCCCGCTCGCCCGCGCATAGCCGTCGGCCATATAGGCCGCGCCGCCCTCTTGGGCGGCGACGATGGGCGTCAGCGCCGTCTGCCGCCCCAAAGCCGGCAGAAAGGGATCGACGAGCCCGCCGGGCACCATGAATAAATGGTCGAGTCCTTCGCTCGCCAGCGCATCGAGGAGGAAATCGACCCCTAGGCGCATTCTATGCTCCAGTTTGCTTGGCGCGCCCAGCGAGGGGCGGACGATCTTTACGGGTGGAAACATATAGGCGAGCGCAAGCTTTACGATCAACGGAGGATTTCGGTTGTGAACCGAGAAGCCTGAACGCGACCAGACGCGAGCGGGGCGGTCGAGGGTTGAGGTGAATAGGCTCGATCGAATCCCTATCTATGCTGTCGGGAAAAATCCAAGTTGGACCGACGCGTCTTCATGCCTTCAGCGAAATGAACAAGGATCTGATCGTTTCCTCGGCCGTGGGGCTCCACTGCCCTCCCGGAAATTTTCACATCGATCCCTGGCGCCCGGCGGCCCTCGCGGTGATCACGCATGGCCACGCCGATCACGCGCGATGGGGCAGCGACGCCTATCTCTGTCACGAGGACTGCGCGCCGATCCTGCGCAAGCGACTTGGCGATGTGCGCATCGAGACGCTGAAGTATGGCGAGACGCGCGAAATCGGCGACGTGCGGCTTTCATTGCATCCGGCAGGCCATGTCCTCGGCTCCGCCCAGGCGCGGATCGAGCATCGCGGCGAGGTGTGGGTCGCTTCCGGCGACTACAAGCTCGAGGCGGACGGCGTCTGCGCGCCCTTTGAACCCGTCCGTTGTGACGTCTTCATCACCGAGTCGACCTTCGGCCTTCCGATCTACCGTTGGCGCCCGCAGGCCGAGGTGATGGCCGACATCAACGCTTGGTGGGCCGAAAATGCCCGCGCGGGCCGGGCGAGCGTGATGCAGGCCTATGGACTGGGCAAGGCGCAGCGCCTGCTCAGACATCTCGACGCCGGCATCGGGCCGATCGTCTGCCATGGCGCGATCGAACCGCTCAACCAGATACATCGCGATCTCGGCGTCGCGCTGCCGCCTACCGTCAACGTCACGACGCTCGACAAGCCCGCGCTCGCGCGGTGCTTTGCGCTTGCGCCGCACTCGGCGATCGAGAGCCCGTGGATCAGACGGTTCGGCGCCCATTCCGACGCCTTCGCCAGCGGCTGGATGCAGCTGCGCGGCAATCGCCGGCGCTTCGGCGTCGATCAGGGCTTCGCGCTCTCGGATCACGCCGATTGGCAAGGCCTTTTGCAGGCGATCGCCGCGACCGGCGCCGAGCGGATCCTTGTCACGCATGGAAGCGGGGAAGCGCTTTCGCGCTATTTGCGCGAGAGAGGCTATGACGCGCGGCCGATGGCGACCGAGTTTGGCGACGCGGCGATTGAGGACGAGCCGGGCGGCGAGGCAGACGCAGCCGGCGCATGAAGACCTTCGCCACGCTCTACCGACGCATCGACGCCGCGACCTCGACCCAGCGTAAGAGAGAGGCGATGACCGATTATCTGCGCGTCGCGATCGGCGATCCGGCGCAATACGCCAGCGCCGCCTGGACCGTCTACTTCCTCGCGGGCGGGAAACCGCGCCAGATGATCGCGACCAAGTTGCTGCGCCAGCTGGTCCTGGGCGCGACGGCGTTGCCCGAGTGGCTCATTGACGAATGCTACCATAGCGTCGGCGATCTCGCCGAGACTTTGGCGCTCCTGCTGCCGCCGCCGGCCCACATCGAAGACGTTCCGCTCGACGTCTGGATGAATGAGCGGCTGCTGCCCCTGCGCGAACTTGATGAAGCTGCGCGGCTCTCGGCTGTGCGCGAGTGGATCGACGCCATGGCTTCCGAGGATCGCCTGCCGTTCTTCAAGCTCATTACCGGCGAGTTGCGCATCGGCGTCTCGAAACTGCAAATGACGCAGGCTATCGCCGAAGCGACGCAGCTTGACGCCAAGCATGTCGCGCAGCGGATGATGGGCTACACGCAGGCGAACCGCGCGCCTCAGGCGCAGGATTTCGTCGCGCTCGTCGCGCCGGCGGAAGCGGCGGAAGACGGGCGGCCTCTGCGCGGCCAGCCTTACCCGTTCTTTCTCGCCCATCCGCTTCAGGCGCCGCTCACCGCTTTTCCGGAACTGCTCGGTCCTGTCAATGACTGGCTGGTCGAATGGAAATTCGATGGCATACGCGCGCAGTTCATTCATCGCGCGGGCGAGTGGTGGTTGTGGTCGCGCGGCGAAGAGCTGATCAGCGACAGCTTTCCGGAGCTCGCCGCGCTCGTCGACTTTCTGCCCGACGACGTCGTCCTCGACGGCGAGCTTATCGTCATAGCGTCCGACTCCGCCCCGCGCGCCGCGGTGGACGATCTGGACGACCTGCGTCCCTTTTCGGAGTTGCAGCAGCGTCTGGGCCGCAAGCTTCTCACCGCGAAGATCCTGCGCGAGCGTCCTGTGGCGCTGATCGCCTATGATCTCCTTGAGAAAGACGGCCATGACCTGCGCGAGAAGCCGCAGCGGGAGCGACGCGCGCTTCTCGAGGAGGTCGTGTCGCGCGCCCATTCTTCCGCCATGCAGGTCGGCGCCAATCTGCCGCTGCGTCTGAGCCCCGCGCTGACGCAGCGCGATTGGGAATACTTCGCGCGACAGCGCGAGGAGGCGCGGGCGCGCGGCGCCGAAGGCATGATGCTCAAGGCGATGGGCGCGCCCTATGGCGTGGGCCGTCAAAGGAGCGGCGCAAATCTATGGTGGAAATGGAAGCTCGATCCGATGAGCGTCGACGCCGTGCTGATCTACGCCGCGCGGGGTCATGGGCGACGTTCCGGCGTCTACAGCGATTACACTTTCGCAGTGTGGAGCGGCCCGCCGGAGCAGACGGACCGCATACTGCTTCCTTTCGCCAAGGCTTACTCCGGCCTCTCGGACGAAGAGATGCGACGGGTCGACGGCGCCATCAGAAGAACCACGATCGAAAATTTCGGGCCGGTGCGCAGCGTGCGGCCGACGATGGTTTTTGAACTTGGCTTCGAGGGGATAGGTCCGAGCAATCGGCACAAGAGCGGCATCGCCGTTCGATTTCCCCGAATGCTGCGCTGGCGGCAGGACAAGCCGGTCGAGGACGCCGATACGATCGACGCTTTGCGCGCGCTGCTGCCGGGCGGCGGCGCATGAAGGAGAGGCGGGGCAAACAATCCGCCGCGCAGGCCTTGTTCACCCAGCGCGGGTCGAAGCCATTCTCCTTCCAGCGCGAGGTGTGGCGGGAGATGGCGAAAGGGCGCAGCGGACTGCTGCACGCCACGACCGGCGCCGGCAAAACCCTCGCCGTCGCGCTCGGCGCCTGGCAGACATTTGCAGATGGTGGGGAAGAGCCGCCGCGGCTCTGCACGCTGTGGATCACGCCGATGCGGGCGCTTGCGGCCGACACGGCGCGGGCGCTCGGCGAGGCGTTCGACGCGCTTTCCGCGCATGGCCAGCGATGGACGGTCGGCGTTCGCAGCGGCGATACGCCTTCGGCCGAACGCGCCCGCCAGTCGCGCCGCCCGCCAAGCGTGCTGATCACGACGCCGGAGAGCCTGTCGCTCATGCTGTCGCGCGTCGACGCGCGCGACTACCTCGGCGCCATCAGATGCGTCATCGTCGACGAATGGCATGAACTCATCGGCAACAAGCGCGGCGTCCAGACGCAGCTCGCCTTGGCGCGTTTGAAACGCTGGCGCCCCGATCTGCTGATCTGGGGAATGTCGGCGACGCTCGGCAATCTCGAAGAGGCGAAGCGCGTCCTGCTTGGACCGGGCGACTCGCCACGCGGCGTGACTGTCGCTGGAGCTTTACGCAAGGAAATCATTATCGACACGCTGATTCCTGAAGACGCCGCGCGCTTTCCCTGGGCCGGGCATCTCGGGATCAAGATGGCCCCGCAGGTCGTCGAAGAGATCGACAAATGTCAGACGTCGCTCGTGTTCACCAATACGCGTTCGCAGGCTGAGATTTGGTATCACAATCTGCTCCGCGCCCGCCCGGACTGGGCAGGGCTCATCGCGGTTCATCACGGATCGCTGGCGCGGGAGTCGCGCGACTGGGTCGAAGAGGGGCTCAAGGCCGGTACGCTCAAGGCGGTCGTCTGCACCTCCAGCCTCGACCTGGGCGTCGATTTCCTGCCTGTCGAACGCGTTCTGCAGGTCGGTTCGCCGAAGGGCGTCGCGCGTCTGCTGCAGCGGGCTGGACGCAGCGGCCATTCGCCGGGACGGGCGTCGCGCGTCACGCTGGCGCCGAGCCATTCGCTGGAGCTTGTCGAGTCGTCCGCCGTGCAGCAGGCGCTGCGGGAAGGCCGCATCGAGAGTCGCCGCGGTCCCAATGCGCCGCTCGACGTTCTGGTGCAGCACCTCGTCACCATCGGACTTGGCGGCGGCTTCCGGCCGGACGAACTACGGGAGGAAATAAGTACGACGGCGGCCTACGCCAATCTTTCAGAAGCGAATTGGCGCTGGTGCCTCGACTTCGTGAGCGGCGGCGGTCCTAGCCTTCGGGCCTATCCCGAATATCGCCGCTGCGGTCCAGACGCCGACGGCGTGTGGCGCGTGACGGACAAGCGGATCGCCCTTCGTCATCGCCTCAATGTCGGGACGATTACGGCCGACGCGAGCGTTCTCGTACAATATGGACCCGCGCCCGCCGGGCAGAAGCTGGGCGTCGTTGAGGAAAGTTTTATCGCGCGGCTCAAGCCCGGCGACAGTTTCTGGTTTTCCGGACGCCTGCTGGAGTTTGTGCGCTTGCGCGATTTTGTCGCTTATGTGCGTCCGGCGAAGGCGCGCAGCGGCGCCGTTCCGCGCTGGGACGGCGGACGCATGCCGCTTTCGACGACTCTCGCCGACGCCATGGTCGAGCAATTGCAGCGCGCGGCCGAAGGCCGCTTCGATACGCCGGAGCTGCGCGCGGCCGAGAAGATGCTCAGACTGCAGGCGCGCTGGTCGCGGCTGCCGACCTCGACGAGTCTGCTGGCGGAGACGCTGAAAAGCCGCGACGGCTGGCATCTGTTTCTCTATCCCTTCGCGGGGCGCAATGCGCATGTCGGCATGGCGAGCCTCATCGCATGGCGCGCCGCGCAGAAGACCGCCGGCACATTCTCGATCGCCGTGAACGACTATGGTTTCGAATTGCTAAGCGCTGACGCGCGCGACTGGGCCACGATGCTGCCCGAGCTGATCGCGCCGCGCGACGTTGGCGAATTGACGCGTGAAGTGCTCGCGAGCCTCAACGCGGCGGAGCTTGCGAGACGGCGGTTTCGCGACATCGCGCAGATCGCCGGTCTGTTCGTCGCCGCCTATCCCGGACAGCACAAGAGCCTTCGCCAGTTGCAGGCGTCGTCGAGTCTCTTCTATGAGGTGTTTCGTAAATTCGACCCTCAGAATGGATTGCTGCGCCAGGCGGAACGCGAAGTCTTGGAGGACGCGCTCGACATCGCGCGCCTTGCCGAGAGCTTCGAGCGGCTGCAAAATAGAGAAATCGTTCATGTCGCGTTGCAGCGCTGCTCGCCGCTCGCCTTTCCGTTGATGGTCGAGAGAATGCGCGAACGCCTGAGCACCGAAACGCTCGCCGCGCGTATCGAGCGCATGACGTCGCAACTGGAGCGCGCCGCCGACAAATGTTAGAACTTGTTTCGCAGCGGCCCGGCGCCCGACTGGTTTCCTTTCAGGAATATCGCGGCCTCACTCTGTTGCCGGAGCGCGCCGTCTGGCGCGAGGCGACGCGCACGCTCTTCATCGCCGATGCGCACCTTGGCAAGGCCGCGACATTCCGCGCGCTCGGTCAGCCAGCGCCCAGGGGAACGACTCGCGACAATCTCGATCGGCTCGACGCGCTGGTGGAGCGCTTTGATCCCGCGCGCCTCGTTTTTTTAGGCGATTTGTTTCACGCACGGCAGGCGCATGCGCCGGGAGTGGCGGCCGCTTTCCTCGACTGGCGCAGACGACGCGCCGCCCTACCGCTCACGCTCGTGCGCGGCAATCATGATCAGCGCGCCGGCGACCCGCCGCCTCACTTTGAGATCGAGCTTGTCGACGAGCCTTTCGATGCGGGAGGCGTTGTGGCGCGTCACCACCCGCTCACAGCTGACGCATGCAAAGAGGATGGGGGGACGGTGCTTGCTGGACATCTGCACCCCTGCGTCAGGCTGAACGGCGCTGGGCGCGACAGCGTCCGTCTGGCGTGTTTCCTCTTGCAGGAGCGGCAAATCACGCTGCCGGCGTTCGGCGCATTTACCGGTGGCGCGCTAGTGCGCAGGCCTGATGTTGGAATTTGCGCGATCGTCGACGATCAACTGCTCGTTTCAAACTAGCTGCGCGTCGCGTGAAAGGGAGCGGCGACGGGCGGCGTCGGCGGGCGGCGCGGGCGTTCGGTTTCGTCTCCGAGCAGGCCAAGACGTTCGACCTGAGCGTAATCTCCCGCGATGAGCCGCTCTCCGATGTCGCGCCGGCAGCGCATATTGGGAATATGCACGCGATCGATCAGACGATAGGCGTTGCGTCTTGCGCTCTCGATCGTGCGCCCGCAACCCGTCGCCACCATCGTCCAGCCGTAGGCGCCGGCGGTGACGAGCTGACCACTATCGAGGGCGACTTCGCCGTAATGGATATTGTCGCGATCCTTTCGCGACAATGCGCCGTCGAAGAGGATCGGCATGCCGATCGGCTCCTCCGCCTGCCGCCGCGAATAGGGGAAGGGCGGCACGGTCAGCACGACGCCGACGGAAAATCCCTCATCGACAGCGAGACAATCCTTATCGCGGCGGGTCATCGCTCCAAATAAGTTCGGCCATGACGTTCGCTGCAAGGGAGACAGAATGGCAAACCCCGGATAGCCGAACCTGCAGGTAAACTCGAGTGGCCATATGCCCTGCTCATTGACGATCGTGTTGAGGTTCACATAGCCGCAATGGCCATGGCGCCGCAGCAGCGTTTCAATCCTCGCCAGAGTTCTCTCGAAGAAGATGGTGGAGCGCTCGAAGGTCGCGACGGTCCCCATCTCTCCCGTCAGCTCGCCGAGGTCGCCCGGGAAGAAGCGTTTGTGCTCCCAATCGAGACACGCCGGCCGCAGGAATTTCTCGCCATCGAAATAAGCGCCAACGCCCATCTCCACGCCCTCGATGAAGTCCATGAGGACGAAACCCGCGTCTTCCGAGGGACTGGCTGGAAGATGTTGCAGGAGGGCGGAGATGTCGCGGCCATCGTCGAGAAGGCCGACATAGTTGCGATGCGCGAGAGCGGGCGAATTGAATTTCAGGACGTATCGTCCAGGCCGTTCGCGAAGAAAACGCATGCCGTCCTGCCGATCCGAAAATCGCCTAGTCGCGGCAGTGGCGAGGCCGAGTTCGGCGAGCAGGTTTTGCGGATAAGCGCGATCGATTTCGAGCCGGTCTCCAAAGGCGCTTCCGCCGATGACATTGAACCCGTCGCGGCGCAGCTCGTCTTGCAATGCCCCGCATGAGACGTTTTCAAACAGGATGAGTCCTTCGTCGCCCGCGGCCTTTACCCATGGCAGCTCGGCGCGCCAATCGTCAGTCTTGGCGACCATTCCATTAAGAATGTTCCGACAGAGCGGCGCGTCGACGAAGACTTTGACGTCGTGTTCTTCCTCGGAAAGTCGAACGTAGAGAGCGGCGAGATCGCAATAGTCTCCAATCCCGAGAATCCGCATGGGGACTCCTACGCCGCTTCTCGCGGCGGCTCAGCGACAAGTCGGAAGTGATGTCGGTAGCGCTCGAAGCACCGGGCTCCGTGCCAAAGGCGAAGAACAGCCCCCTCGCCGATCGCCTGCGCGCGGCGCGGATCCGCCGCGACGAGAGGGCGCAGAACTTCGCGATTCCAGGCTTCGGAATGTTTCACGTCGAGAATCGCATGCAGCGAAAAATATTGTCGCTGTTTGCCGGGCACTTTGAGCCGCCGCAGCCCGCGCTCCACATGCGCCGCTCTTCCCGGCGCCGTCATTTCGATGGCCCCGAGCGCGCCGATCGAATGGAAGGCGTAACGGCGGTTGCTGGCGAGCGCCACCATCGTGTTGCCGAGCGCAAGCGATTCAGGGCAGACGCGTTCCGGTCTGGCGTCCACGCCAAAGTAGTAGGCAAGCCGCGACAGCATAGGTCCGTGCATGCCCTGCACATTGCCACGTCCCATTTCGTCCCAGTAATTGCGGGCCATTTCGAGCTTGGGCTCCTGCGGCATCTTGATCTGCGTGAGGGCGACGAGATCGTCGAAGCCAGCCTCGCCCGATACTTCCTGCTCGAGAAACCACTTCATTTCGTCGAAGCTCGCCTGTCCCTCCAGCCACGGAAACAGCGTGTCGTTCTGCCCGGGTCCACTCTGCGCGAGGCGCTCGTACCATGACAGAAACGCGTCGGCCTCGGTCGGGACATCGACGACGAGCGGAGCGATCGCTTCGCGAACGCTCTCCACATAGGCAATCTCAGCTTCGGCGAGCGCGACGCGCTCACGCAGATCGCGTCGCCAGTCGCCGAGAGGGGTTAGCGGCTCAGGCCGCGCAGCGTTGCGTCGCGACAGTTCTCTCTGGAAGCGCTCAAAGCCTGGCCCGTGGAGCCCCGGCGCCAGAGCCGTCCAACCCGGCTCACGCATATGTCACCCTTGTCGTTTCACGTTGAGGAAGATCGCCGCGATGCGGTCGACGTTCTGATAGGCTGGACGTTCCAATTCCTCGCCGAATACGTCAGGGTCCACCTCTTCGTAATCGAAGGAGACCGGAGGGGCGTCGAGGATCGGCGTCACAGACGCAAGAAATTGATCCAGGCCGCCGATGACCGGCGCGCCGGTATAGAGCAGCAACCTTCCAGTCGTTGCGAGATGCGCGACGCCTTCCCGCACGATCTCCAGAGAAAGCTCGATGCCGAGTTCGCCGCCGCCGTGGCGATAGAGCCGCTGGAAGTCATCAACGAGATAGGGCGGGTTGGCGACGATGTAGTCGAACGGCCCAGGCGCTTCTTCGAAGAGGTCGCTATGGACGGCCTGTGCGCGCGGAATGTCGTTGAGCGCCGCGTTGACCCGCGCATAGCGCACGGCTTCCGGATTGATGTCGGCGAGCAGCAATTGCACGCGAGCATCAATGAGGTTGGCGGCGAAAATCCCGCCTGCGCCGCTGCCGCAGCCGACGTCGATCATGCGGCAGGGCGCTTGGACCCGAGGGAACTCGCAATTGAGCGCCGATTCGATGCAGCGCGCGAAGCGGTAGGTGTCGGGCCCGAAGAAGACCGAGTCGGGCGCGTCCGACGGAAAGGCTGAATGCGCATAGAGCTGGTCCTTAAGAGTCGAGAACCGGACCTTGCTGCGCAACAGGCCGCCGTGTCGCGCCAACGCCTTCGCCTCCGCAAGATCATGCACGACATCGGCGGGCAGATCGCTCGCTGAGAAGGGCAGACTCCACCCGAAGACGCGCATAAGGGGTGTGCCGATAACTGAGCCACGATGCACGACGCGGCTATGGGTCAGCGGCGTTGTGGTCGTGAAGCGATAATCGTGATCACGCAGGCGCTCGCCCAGCCGAAGCAAGGCTTCGTCGGCGACGCTTAGCGTATGAGGATAAGCGCGGGTCGCAGTCGCCGCGTCGAGACTAAGTTGCATCGGTAAAGACAACCCCAGCAGGAGAGGTCTCAACTCTCGGCGCGTCCGATAGTTCCGATACGTTTGCGCTTGTGGTGGCGCCACTTAAGCTCGTGGCCTGCTCGTCGCGTAGAAGGGCATCTCGGCAGAGAGCAGGCGCAAATCCGCTATTTCTTGGCCTCGAGAGCGCGCAGCTCTCCTGGCGCAAGCGTTTCCGCTTCATCTTTGAGTTCGACGCCGGTCAACTGGCGCCGGCGCGCTTCGTTGCAAAGATAAAGCAGCTTGCGCGCCGCCTCGTCATAGGAGAGGCCCTGCGGGCGAATATTCGAGAGGCAGTTGCGCTCGGCGTCGGTGCGGCCGACCCGCGGCGCAAAAGTGAGATAGACGCCCATGCTGTCCGGCGATGAAAGCCCTGGCCGCTCGCCAATGAAAACGGCGACGAGTCTTGCGCCAAGGATTTCACCGATGTCGTCGCCGAGCGCGACCCGGCCTTGCTCGGCGAGAACGATTGGCGCGATTTTCCATGACTGTTGACCCAGCGACTGCAGCGTTCTTTCGAGAACCGCAATTGCGTGCCGAGCGATGGCGCGGGCGGACAGCCCTTCGGCGATGACGATCGCGATGTCGTAAGCCCCCGTGTGCGCCTGCAGTCGCTCGCGCGATTCGTCGTCCAGCCTTCGTCCGAGATCAGGACGCAGCAAAAAGCTGCGCCGGTCGCGCGCAGCGCTTTTCACGCGAACCGCGGTCAGCCCGCGTGAGGATAGCTGATCGGAAAGATTGTCGATGTCGAGCCGTTCTTCGACCGCGTCGCGCGCCTCGGCATGCGCCAGTTGAAACTCCAGAGTGGCGCGCGTCGTCAGCGCGGCGCCGGCGCGGGGGAGAAAAATTCTGGCCGGCGTGGCCGAACGCAGCACGGATGTCTTGTCATGAGGCGTCAGACGGCTGTCGGCCATCGCTCAGGCTCGCTCGAGAAGCGGCGCGAAGGACGCGGGGAGCGGCTGCGGCCGCAGTTCGCCCTGCGCGTCCGACAGACCGATCTCGTCCAGCCATTGCGCAAATTCCGGGGCCGGCGCGAGGTTCAGCATGCGCCGGACCGCGAGCACGTCGTGATAGGAGGTGCTCTGATAATTCAGCATCACGTCGTCGGCGCCGGGGACGCCCATGACGTAATTGACGCCGGCGACGGCGAGCAACGTCAGCAGATCGTCCATGTCGTTCTGATCGGCTTCGGCGTGATTGGTGTAGCAGACGTCGCAGCCCATCGGCAGGCCGAGCAGCTTTCCGCAGAAATGGTCTTCGAGCGCCGCCCGGGTGATCTGCTTGCCGTCGAAAAGATATTCCGGGCCGATGAAACCAACGACCGTATTGACGAGCAGGGGCGCGAACGCCCGGGCGACGCCATAGGCGCGCGCTTCAATCGTCTGCTGATCGCAGTTCCAGTGGGCGTCGGCCGACAGCGCGCTGCCCTGGCCGGTTTCGAAATACATGACGTTGTCGCCGAGCGTCCCGCGCTTGAGGGCGAGCGCCGCCTCGCGGGATTCACGCAGCAGCGCGAGGTCGATCCCGAAGCTTGCGTTGGCCGCCTGCGTTCCGCCGATCGACTGGAACACCAGATCGACCGGCGCCTGCCGTTGCATCAGCTGCAGCGTCGTCGTCACATGGGCGAGCACGCAGGACTGGGTGGGAATGTTGAGCGTCTCGCGCAGTTCGTCGAGCAGGCGCAAGAGTTCGTAGCACTGATCGGGACTGTCGGACGCCGGATTGACGCCGATCACCGCATCGCCATTCCCCAGCAGAAGTCCGTCGATGGCGCTGGCGAGAACCCCGCGCGCGTCGTCCGTCGGGTGGTTCGGCTGAATGCGCGACGACAGCCGCCCGCGCAGGCCGAGCGTGTTGCGGAACTTTGTGACGACGCGCCGCTTGGCGGCGATCAAAATCAGGTCCTGGTTGCGGCAGATCTTGGAGACCGCAGCAACCATCTCTGGCGTGAGTCCCGATGTCAGCGCTGCGAGCGCCGTCTCATCGGCGGCGTCCGAGAGAAGCCAGTCGCGAAATTCGCCGACGGTCAGCGAAGCGACCGGTGCAAACGCCTCGCGGTCGTGGCCGTCTAGGATGAGACGCGTGACCTCGTCTTCCTCATAGGGAATGAGCGCCTCATTAAGGAATGCGGCGAGCGGCAGGTCGGCGAGAGCCATTTGGGCCGCCACGCGCTCGGCGGCGCTCGTCGCCGCGATTCCGGCCAGGCAGTCCCCGGACCGCAGGGGAGTCGCCTTCGCCATCAGCGCCTTGAGGTCCGGAAAATTATAGCGCGCACCACGAATCGTCGTCGCATACATAGCTGACCTCGCACGACCCATTCAGGCTAGGGCGCCCATGCGGACCTGTCACCTTTCCGCCGTAAGGTTTTCCCCAGCCGCTTCGCCGGCCATGGCCTTTGCGCGCGATACGCATATATTAGTCGAGTCAGAGTTTGTTTCCCGCCGTCGGAGCCGATGTCAGCTCATAACGCAGATTCCGAGACTCTGATACGCGGTCTCCCGCTCTGGCGCGGACCGGTCGACATCGCGCCATTGCTCGGCGGCATAACCAACAAGAATTACATTGTGACGGACGGCGATCGCCGCGTCGTCATTCGCCTTGGCGGCGACATTCCCGTTCATGGCGTCATGCGATTCAACGAACTCGCGGCGAGCAGGGCTGCGGGCGCCGCGGGCATATCGCCCAAGGTTCTTTATGCGGCGCCCATGGCGCTGGCGCTGGAATATGTCGCAGGCCGCACGTATGAAGCGAGTGATATTCGCGAAAACCGCAAACGCTGCGTCGATCTTGTTAAGCGCGTTCATCACGAGATCGCGCAGCATTTGCGTGGGCCGACGCTGGCCTTCCACGTCTTCCACATCATCCGCGACTACGCGCATACGCTCGTCGAGGACCGAAGCCGAGTGTCCGAAAAATTGCCGCGCCTGCTCGCGGCGAGCGAGATTCTGGAAAAGGCGACCGGCCCCATCGATCTCGTCTTCGGCCATAATGATCTCCTCGCGGCCAATTTCATTGACGACGGGCGACGCCTGTGGCTCGTCGACTGGGACTATGCGGGATGGAATACGCCGCTGTTCGACCTCGGAGGACTTTCTTCGAACAATGGTTTCAGCGCCGCGGAAGACGACGCCATGCTCGAGGAGTATTTCGAGTCGCCGCTGACGGACGCGCTGCGCCGGCGCTTCAAGGCGATGCTCTGCGCTTCGCTGTTGCGCGAGGCGCTGTGGAGTTTCGTCTCGGAAAGTCGATCGGCGATCGATTTCGACTATGTCGCTTATTCTGATCAAAACCTGTTGCGCTTCGATGACGCCTGGGCTGCGTTTCAGCTGATGGAAAAGTCATGACCGATCTCCCGGCAAGCGCGCAGATCATCGTCGTTGGCGGCGGCATCGTCGGCTGCTCGGTGGCCTACCACCTCGCCAAGCGCGGCGTGGAGACGCTGCTCATCGAACGCCATCAGCTGACCTCGGGCTCGACCTGGCATGCCGCCGGGCTGATCGGACAGTTGCGCACCAACGCCAATATCACCAAGCTCCTCGGCTATTCGGTGGAGCTTTACGATCGGCTCGAAGCAGAGACCGGCTATGCGACGGGCTGGCGACGCAACGGCGGGCTGCGTCTCGCCTGCAACGCCGACCGCTGGATCGAGGTCAAGCGGCAGGCGACGTCGGCGAGAAGCTTCGGCCTTGAGATGCAGCTGCTCAGCGCCAAGGAGGCGCAGGGGCTCTGGCCGCTGATGAATGTCGATGACGTCGTCGGCGCGGCCTTCCTGCCGACGGACGGCCAGGCCAATCCTTCCGACATCACTCAGGCGCTTGCGAAAGGCGCGCGGCTTGCCGGGGCGAAGTTGATCGAGGGCGTCGCCGTCACGGGATTCATCGTCGAGAACGACCGCGTGCGCGGCGTCGTGACCGATCGCGGCGCGGTCGCCTGCGAAAAGCTCGTCCTTTGCGCTGGGTTGTGGACCCAGCCGCTCGCGGCGCGCGCCGGCGTCTCCGTTCCGCTCTCCGCGGTGCATCATCAATATCTCGTGACCGAGAAAATCGAGGGCGTGACCAGCGATCTGCCGACGCTGCGCGACCCGGACCGCCTGACCTACTACAAGGAAGAGGTCGGCGGTCTGGTGATGGGCGGCTATGAGCCCAATCCCGTGCCCTGGTCGTCGGGCGTCGTGCCCGAGGATTTCGCCTTCCGGCTTCTCGAGGACGATTGGGATCACTTCGAGCCGATCATGGATCTTGCGCTCGGCCGGGTTCCCGCGCTCGCCGAGGCTGGCGTCAAGCAGATGATCAACGGCCTGGAAAGCTTCACGCCCGACGGCAATTGGATGATCGGCGAGGCGCCGGAGGTAAGGAATTTCTTCGTCGGCGCCGGCTTCAACGCTTTCGGCATCGCCTCTGCAGGCGGGGCCGGAATGGCGCTGGCCGAATGGGCGGCGGACGGCGAACAGCCCTTCGATCTCTGGCCCGTCGACATCCGCCGTTTCGGCGCGCCGCATGGGGATCCGAACTGGGTGCGCGTGCGCACCCTCGAAGCCTATGCGCGTCATTACAGCATTGCTTGGCCCTTTGAGGAGTTCGCGTCGGGTCGGCCGCTGCGGCGTTCGCCGCTCTACGAACGGCTAAAAGCGCGGGGCGCCTGCTTCGGCGAGAAGATGGGCTTCGAACGGCCCAACTGGTTCGCGGATTTGAACGCCGGCGAAGAGCCGCGGGATCGTTACTCTTTCGGCAGGCCGGGCTGGTTCGACGCGGTGGGGCGAGAGCATCGCGCCTGCCGCGAAGCTGCGGCGCTTTTCGACCAGACGAGCTTCGCCAAAGCGCTCGTCGTCGGTAAGGACGCCGAAGCGGCGCTCTCATGGGTCGCCGCCAACAATGTCGCCAAGCCGCCGGGCGCCGTCACTTATACCCAATTGCTGAACCACAAGGGCGGCATTGAGTGCGATCTGACGATCACGCGACTGGCGAGCGACCGCTACTATGTCGTGACGGGGACGGCGTTCGGCACGCATGACTTCGACTGGATCAGGCGCTCAATTCCCGAAGGATTGGACGCGAGCGTGGTCGACGTCACCTCGGCGAATTCGGTTCTCGCGCTGATGGGGCCGCGCGCGCGAGAGATCCTTCAATCGTGCTGCGATGACGATGTTTCGAACGCGGCGTTCCCCTTCATGACCGCGCGACAAATCCATCTGGCGGGCGCGCCGGTGCTGGCGATTCGCGTGACGTATGTCGGCGAACTCGGCTGGGAGCTGCATATTCCCGTCGACTTCGCCGTCTGCGTCTATGAAGCGCTCACCGAAGCGGGCGCGCCGTTCGGTCTTGTCGACGCCGGCTATAGAGCGATCGAGTCTCTGCGTCTCGAGAAGGGTTACCGCGCCTGGGGCGCCGATATCGGCCCGGATCACACGCCGACGATGGCCGGCCTGGGCTGGGCGGTCAAATTGACGTCGGGCGTCGCTTTCCAGGGCAGAGAAGCGCTCGTCGAGGCGGCGAGCGCGCCCTTACCGCGTCTTCTTTCCGGCTTCGTCGTCGAAGATCCGGAGGCTGTGTTGCTGGGGCGAGAAACGATCTATCGCAACGGCGTGCGCGTCGGATGGCTGTCGAGCGGCGGCTATGGCTATTCGATCGGCAAGGCGATCGGCTATGGCTATGTGCGCAACGCTGACGGCGTCGATCCGGCGTTCGTCCTCTCGGGCGACTACCAGCTCGAAATCGCCGGCGAGCGCCGGTCCGCGAGCGTCTCGCTTTCGCCGTTCTATGATCCAAAAGGCGCGCGCATTCGCGCCTAGCCGCCGCGGCTAGGCTTCGAGCCGCTGGTGCGCGGCGGCGGCTTCCTCGACATCGCGTGGCGCGCGATACGTCGAAATCGTCTCTTCGACAGCGTCGAGCGCAAGATTGAGATCGTGTTCCGAGATCACGAAAGGCGGCGCCAGTCGAACCACCGTGTGATGCGTCGCGGTCGTCAACACGCCCTTGTCGAGCAAGCCCTCGCAGATTTCTCGCGCGCTCGCGTAGCGCCGATCTATGTCGACGCCGGCCCATAAGCCGCGCCCGCGCACTTCCTTAATCGCCGGGGCACGCATCGCGTGCAGCCGCTGCAGCATGCGCGCGCCAAGCGCCCCGCTGCGTTCGACCAGCCGCTCGTCACGAAGGACGCGCAGCGCTTCGAGCCCGATCGCTGCGGCGAGGGCGTTGCCGCCGAAGGTCGATCCGTGCGAACCCGGCGTGAAGACATCCATGACTTCGCGCTTGGCGGCAAAAGCAGAGACGGGCAGCACGCCGCCGCCCAGCGCCTTACCGAGCATGACGCCGTCGGGGACGATATTCTCGTGCTGGAAGGCGAACCAAGTTCCGCTGCGGCCCAGTCCGGATTGAATTTCATCCAGCAGCAGCAAGACGCCGCGTTCGTCGCACAACCGGCGCAGTCCCGTGAGCCAGCCGTCGGGCGGCACGATGACGCCCGCTTCGCCCTGGATCGGCTCGACGAGAATCGCCGCGGTGTCTGGCGTGACGGCGGCTTCGAACGCCGCAACATCGCCAAAGCGCGCGGCGCGAAAGCCTGGCATGAAGGGGCCAAAGCCGTCCCGATACTCCTTTTCCGAAGAGAAGCTGATGATCGCTGTGGTGCGTCCATGAAAATTGCCGGCGGCGACGATGATCTCCGGATTGGCGATTCCCTTGACGCGGTGGCCCCAGCGGCGCGCCGCCTTGATCGCGGTCTCCACCGCCTCCGCGCCGGTGTTCATCGGCAATGCGACGTCGAGCCCTGTCGCTTTGCAGAGCTCTTCGAGAAAGGGGGCGAGCTTGTCGTTGTAAAAGGCGCGTGACGGAACGGCGAGCCGTTGCGCCTGCTCTGCGAGCTTTGCAAGAATTCGGGGATGCGCGTGACCGAGGCTGACGGCTGAATAGGCGCTCATCATGTCGATGTAGCGCCGGCCGTTCACATCCCACAGATATGCGCCCTGTCCGCGCGTGAGAACGACGGGCAGCGGATCGTAGTTGCCGGCGACGTGCGGGTTCCTGAACGCCGAGTGGTCCATATCCGAGAGCTTTTTGCGCGCATCGACCTTACATAGACGCGTGCGAACATGTGCGTGTCTATTAAATAGTAGATGCGACGGGCGGCGCCAGCCGCGCAAGTCCGTCCCCAACATCGGGAGTCGAAATGGAGGCGCGCGTTCCGCATTCCGATCTTGCCGCCGAAACTGCGGCTTTTCTAAACAGGCTCGGGGTTCAATCGCAAACCATCGAGCGCGGCACTCTGACGGCCCGGTCGCCCATCAACGGGGAGATCATCGGGCGCGTCGAAAGCGTGGATCCTGCTGCTGTGCAGGAGGCTGTCGCGCGCGCCGAGCACGCGTTTCGCATCTGGCGCAATGTGCCCGCGCCGCGCCGCGGCGAGTTCGTGCGCCTGCTCGGCGAAGAGCTGCGCGCGGCCAAGACCGAGCTAGCGCGTCTTGTCACGATCGAGGCAGGCAAGATCACCACGGAGGGTCTCGGCGAAGTTCAGGAGATGATCGATATCTGCGACTTCGCCGTGGGCCTCTCGCGCCAGCTTCACGGCCTGACCATCGCCACCGAGCGTCGCGGGCATCGGATGATGGAGACATGGCGACCGCTCGGCGTTGTCGGCGTCATTACCAGCTTCAACTTTCCTGTCGCCGTCTGGGCCTGGAACGCGGCGCTCGCGCTCGTTTGTGGAAATTCGCTCGTCTGGAAGCCGTCGGAAAAAACTCCGCTGGTCGCGCTCGCGACGCAGGCGCTGGTCGAGCGCGCCGCCGCGCGTTTCGGCGAGGCGCCCGAAGGGCTCTCCAATCTCGTCATCGGCGGTCGCGAAATCGGCGAAGCGCTCGTCGAGGACGCGCGCGTTCAGCTCGTGTCCGCAACCGGTTCGACCGCGATGGGCCGCGCTGTCGCGCCGCGCCTGGCGAGTCGCTTCGCGAAATCGATTCTCGAGCTTGGCGGCAACAACGCCGCTGTCGTATGCGCTTCGGCGTCTCTCGATCTCGCCGTGCGGGCGATCGCCTTCGCGGCTATGGGCACGGCAGGCCAGCGATGCACGACGCTGCGCCGGCTGATCGTGCATGAAGAGGTCTACGACGAGCTTCTCGCGCGGCTGCGGCGCGCCTACGCTTCAGTATCGGTAGGCGATCCGCGCGACGGCGCCTCGCTCGTCGGGCCGCTCATCGACGAAAGCGCCTATACGGCGATGTGCGCCGCCCTCGACGAAGCGCGCGGCGCTGGAGGTGAAGTTCTCGGCGGAGAACGCGTGCTTGCCGAAAAATTCCCGGAGGCTTTCTACGTCCGTCCGGCGCTTGTGGAGATGTCGGGCCAGACTGACGTCATGCGACGCGAGACCTTCGCGCCGATCCTCTATGTGGTGAAGTTTCGCAGCCTCGATGAAGCCATCCGGCTGAACAACGACGTCGCGCATGGCCTCGCCTCGTCGATTTTCACGTCGCGGCTGGATGAAGCCGAACGCTTCATGGCCGCCGACGGCTCGGACTGTGGCATCGTGAATGTGAACATTGGGCCGTCCGGCGCCGAGATCGGCGGCGCCTTCGGCGGCGAGAAGGATACGGGCGGCGGTCGGGAAGCGGGATCCGACTGCTGGAAGTTCTACATGCGCCGCGCAACCAACACGATCAATTATTCGGGCGAACTGCCGTTGGCTCAGGGCGTGAAGTTCGATCTGGGGAATTAGCGTAAGGCAACGCTAAGCTCATGATTTCACGCGCCAGCGACTTAGATATGGAACGAAAGTCGACCGGGTCAGAGCTGCGATGAACCAGTCTCCCGCTTCCGCTGCTTCCGCGAACGCCATTCGCGCGATGTTCGCGTCGGCCGTTTCGGACATGTATCAGGCCGAAGCGCCGCAATATGGTGCGATGAAAGCGCTCGTCACCGAGGCTAATCGGAAGATGCTCGCGAATGATCCCCGGCTCGAGCGCCGCCTTGCCGAGAGGGGCGAACTTGGGCGCCTTGATGTGGAGCGTCACGGCGCCATTCGCGTCGGAACTGCCGAGGAGCTTTCCACGCTGCGCCGACTCTTCGCCATCATGGGGATGGCGCCGGTCGGCTACTACGATCTGTCGGTCGCGGGCATTCCGGTGCATTCGACGGCGTTCCGACCGATCGGCGAAAGCGCGTTGCGCGCCAGCCCGTTTCGGATCTTCACATCGCTTCTCCGCTTGGAACTCATCCCTGGCGCGGAAGCGCGCGAGATCGCAACCCAGGTTCTCGCTCGCCGAGACATCTTTACGCCGCGCAGTCGGGAGTTGATTGATCTTTTCGAGAAGCGCGGATTTGACGATGAGGAGGCGCGCACGTTCGCTAACGAAGCGATCGAAATATTCCGCTGGAGCGGCCAGGCGACAGTCTCGTCAGCCGTTTATCGAAGGCTCTACTCAGCGCATCCGCTGCTCGCCGACATCGTTTGCTTCAAGGGGCCGCATATCAATCATCTCACCTTGCACGCGCTCGATATCGACGCCGTGCACCGCGCCCTGGCCTCCCGCGACATGAATCCCAAGGCCATCGTCGAGGGGCCGCCGCGTCGCCGCTGCCCGATTCTTCTGCGCCAGACGAGTTTCAAGGCGCGCCCCGAGCCTGTCGAATTCATCGAGGAGGACGGCCGCCGCACAAGCGGCGCGCATACGGCCCGCTTCGGCGAGATTGAACAAAGAGGCGCCGCGCTGACCGCCAAGGGACGCGCGCTCTACGACAGGCTGCTCGCTGAAGCGCAGGGCGCGTGCCCTCTTGCCGTCGACGGCTCCAACGCTTTCGCCTTCAATGAGGAGCTGGCGCGGCGCTTCGCCGCCTTTCCCGACGATGATGAAAGTCTGCGAAGGGAGAAGCTCGCCTTCTTCCGCTATTCGGCCGATCCGCGCGCCAGGGCAGGGGAGTCTTCCTCTCATGCTTCGATCGACGATCTTCTGCGCTCCGGCGCGCTGCGCGCCGAACCGATCACTTACGAGGATTTCCTGCCGGTCAGCGCCGCGGGCATCTTTCGCTCGAATCTCGGCGAGCGAAGCGCGGAAGAACTCGTTGAGCGCGCCGATCGAAGCGCTTTCGAAGGTGCGCTTGGCGCGCCGGTCATCGATGAACTCGCGCTTTATGCAGACGCGCAGGCGCGCTCCCTGACGGCGAGCCTTGGCGCGCTTGGCCTCGCATGCGCAGCCTCTCTTCAGTCGGCAAAATCGGCTTAGGCGCCTATTGGCGCGGCGGCGATCAGCCATAACTGAGGAGTATCGCGCTCCCCTCTTTGGAGCGCCGCGGATTCGGAAGGCGCATGCGACCTATTCTCGTCACCGGCGCGCTTGGCCAGATCGGCGCCGAGCTGACGCCGGCGTTACGCAAGGCATATGGCGCTGACCGCGTCATCGCCTCGGATCTCGCGCAGGCGCAGTCAGCCGAGGAGGGCTACGAGCGTCTCGACTGCACGCAAGCTGAAGCGGTCGCCGATCTGATCGCGCGACGCGACGTCGGCGTCATCTACCACTTGGCGGCGCTCCTCTCGGCGGTCGCCGAGGACAGGCCGCAGGACGCGTGGGACGTCAATATGAGCGGACTCTACAATGTGCTGGAGGCCGCCCGCCGCTTTGGCTGCAAGGTGTTTTTCCCAAGCTCCATCGCGGCGTTCGGCCCCTCGACCCCGCGCCGTCGCACGCCGCAGGAGACAATCCAAAGGCCGACGACGATTTATGGCGTCACCAAGGTCGCCGGCGAACTGCTGTGCGATTATTACGCGAACCGCTTCAGCGTGGACGTGCGCGGATTGCGCCTGCCGGGCCTCGTCTCCTGGGCCGCGCCCCCAGGCGGCGGCACGACCGATTATGCCGTGGAGATGTTTCACGCCGCCGTTCGACGCGAGCGCTATTCATGCTTTCTCGGCCCCGAGACGCGCCTCGACATGATGTATATGCCGGACGCGATAGCCGCCATTATCGAACTCATGGAGGCTGATCCCAGGCGTCTGCGATACCGCAATGCGTATAATGTCTCGGCGATGAGCGTCACGCCGCGCGAGATCGCTGCGGAGATTCGCAAGCATACGCCGTCGTTCGCCGTGGAGTATCGCATCGATCCGAAGCGTCAGGCGATCGCCGATTCCTGGCCGCAGTCGCTCGACTTCGGCGCCGCGTGGGCTGACTGGGATTTCAACCCACGCTTCGATCTTGCCGCCATGACCCGCGACATGCTCGCGCGACTTGGCGCGGCGAGAGGTTCGTTTGACGATCCGATTTCGAGTGAGGTCCCCAATGCCAACGCAAGGTTTGGCTAAGGCGCTCGCGTCGCAGCTCGACGAGCTTTCGCGCGCCGGTCTGCTCAAAGGCGGTGAAAGCGTTCTCTGCGGCGTGGTTCCTCCCCGCGATGGATACGGTCCGCGCTATCTCATCGAAGGTGAGGGCGACAAGCCGTTTCTGCGCATGAACGCCAACAATTATCTTGGTATGTCGTTGCGCAAGGAGGTGATCGCCGCGGAGGAAGAGACGGCCGCGAAATTTGGCGCCGGTCCAGGCGCCGTGCGCTTCATCAGCGGCACGTGGGCGTCGCATGTCGCGCTGGAGCGTCGGCTCGCCGCCTTTCATTCGCGCGCCGCCGCGATCATCTTTTCGTCCGCCTATGCGGCCATGATGGGCCTCATTCCGCAGCTCGTCAGCAAGAAGACCGCCGTCATCAGCGACGAGCTCAATCACAACTGCATCATCAACGCGATCTCGCTCGCGGCGCCAGCCGAGAAGCGGATCTATAAGCACCTCGATATCGGCGAACTCGAACGATGTCTCGACGAATCGGCGAAATCATGCAACCGCGCAATCATCGTGGCCGACGGCGTGTTCAGCATGCGTGGCGATCATGCGCCGCTCGACCGCATCATGAAGCTGGCGCGCAGCCGAGACAGCGCCTTTGCCGAAGGGGCGATCGTCGTCGTCGACGATTCGCATGGCGTCGGCGCCCTCGGCGCGACCGGGCGCGGCGCGGAGGAATACACGAGGTCGGCGCCGGTCGACATTCTGGTCGCGACGCTCGGCAAGGCTTTTGGCGTCAACGGGGGCTATGTGGTGGGCGACGAAATCCTCATCCGCTACCTGCGCGAGCGCTCGCCGCTTTACGTCTACTCCAATCCGATTACGCCGTCCGAAGCCGCAGCGGCGCACAAGGCGATCGACGTTCTGGACAGTCCCGAAGGCCTGTCCCTGCTCGATCACCTGCGCGACATGACCGCGCGCTTCAAGGCCGGTCTTATCAGGCTAGGCTACGAGACCTTGCCCGGGGAGCATCCGGTCGTGCCGCTCGTCACGCGCGACGGCGATCGCACCATGGCGTTGGTCGCGCATCTGCGGCGTCGGGGCGTCCTCGTCACGGGTCTGACCTATCCGGTCGTGCCGAGAGGCGACGAGGAGATCCGCTTCCAGATCAGCGCCGATCACACGGCCGCGGACATCGACGCAGCCCTGGCGGCGCTGGCCGAGATGGCGGGGTCAACCGCGCCGGCGGCGGCGGCCAGCAGACCTTAGCGCGCTATTTCTACGCTTGCGGCGCCGCCTGCCGAGCGGGCGAGAGTCGAGGACAGGGCCATGGACAGCGCGCGTTACCACAAGGCGAGCATCGGCAACCGCTTGCTTCAGCCGGAAACGCTGATGCTGGGCTACGGCTACGATCCGGCGCTCTCCGAAGGCTCCGTTAAGCCGCCGGTATTTCTGACCTCGACTTTCGTTTTTCGAACGGCGGAGGACGGGCGCGACTTCTTCGACTATATGGCCGGCCGTCGCGCGCCGCCTGAAGGCGAAGAAACCGGTCTCGTCTACTCGCGCTTCAACCATCCCAATCTCGAGATCGTCGAGGATCGACTCGCCATCTACGAGCACGCCGAATGCGGACTCGTCTTTTCTTCCGGCATGTCGGCCATTGTCACGACGATTCTGGCCTTCGCGCGACCTGGTGAAACAATTCTGCGCAGCCGCCCGCTCTATGGCGGCACGGAAGTTCTCATCGACAAGACCCTGGCGCCGTTCGGCCTGACAGGCGTCGGCTTCACTGACGGGCTCGATGAAGCGAACATCCGCGCCGCAGCCGCGCGCGCGATGGAAATCGGACGCGTCGCGATGATCTTCATCGAGACGCCGTCCAATCCGATGAACAGCCTCGTGGACATCGCGCTCGTGCGGCGAATCGGCGAGGAGATTGCCGAAAGGCAGGGCGCAAGGCCGGTAATCTGCTGCGACAACACGCTGCTCGGCCCGGTGTTTCAGTCGCCGCTGCGGCATGGCGCCGACCTGTCGCTTTACTCGCTGACGAAATACGTCGGCGGACACAGCGATCTGATCGGCGGCGCGGTCATCGGCTCCTGCGCGCATCTCAAGACGATTCGCGCGATGCGTAGCGCGATTGGCACGCAGCTCGATCCGCATTCCTGCTGGATGCTCGGCCGCTCGCTCGAGACCTTGTCATTGCGCATGAACCGCGCGGCGGAAAACGCGGCGATCGTCGCGAATTTTCTGGCGCGCCACCCCAAGGTCGCCTGCGTTCACTACCCGCCGCTGCTTCCGGCCGATCACCCCCAGCGGCTGTTGATGGAGCGCCAGTCGAGTTCCGCCGGCTCCACCTTCTCCTTCGACGTCGTCGGCGGACAGGCCGAAGCCTTCGCCTTTCTCAACCGGCTGCAGATCTTCAAGCTCGCGGTCAGCCTCGGCGGCACCGAATCCCTGATCTGTCATCCGGCGACGACGGTGCATTCGGGGCTCAGCGAAGAGGCCCGCCGCGAAATCGGCATTACGCCTGCCCTCGTTCGCGCGTCGATCGGCATCGAACATCCGGACGATCTCGTGGCCGACCTCACGCAGGCCTTCGCTTAAAGCGATGTTAACCGTCTCCGAGGCACTAGCCGACGCTCCGCGCTATGCCCTGTTAATCGCCCGCCGCAGACATATCTATTGAAGGCCTGTTTAGATGCGAAATCGAGCAGAGACTGAGCAATGAGAGCAGCTAAGGAAGTGCGGGACGACCGAACGGTTTTGAGCATCCAGGAGGATCGCATCGATGCGCATAACTCCGGAGAACTCAAGGATCTGGTGTTGAAAACGCTCGAGAGCGGCGCTCGAAACGTGGTGATCGATCTCGCGAGAGTCCAGTTCATCGACAGCTCAGGGCTGGGGGCTCTGCTGTCCGGCTACAAAAATGCGAGTCTGCGCTCGAGCGGCTTCGCATTGGCGGGGCTTCAGCCGCGCGTCAGGTCGATGTTCGAACTCA
Source organism: Methylocystis sp. (assembly GCA_051061385.1). Classification (GTDB taxonomy): domain Bacteria; phylum Pseudomonadota; class Alphaproteobacteria; order Rhizobiales; family Beijerinckiaceae; genus Methylocystis. The sequence goes on along the minus strand of JBPFDX010000033.1, from coordinate 10,573 downwards.
CAAGGCTGCATCGGGTCTTTGACATCTATCCGAGCTTGCAGCTCGCCTTGAGCGCGTGAATCGATCGCGTGAATCGAGGATGTACGGTGATCGAAATGTGCGAGACGATCGTCAATCTGGACATCGTCGTTCCCAATGAGACGCGATATCTGCGTCTCGTCGGCGCGATCGCTGAACAACTCGCGAAGGAGTTGGACATTCAGGAGGATCAACGAGAAACCTTTGCTTTCCACCTAAATCTTGCGCTGACCGAGGCCGTCGCCAACGCGATCCAGTACAGCTCAGCGGCGAACGCGAAAGACACTGTTCGGATCTGTCTTTCGGTTGAAGACGCCTATCTCTCCGCCCGCGTTTTTGACCATGGCAGAGGCTTTGATTTCGCCGCCGTGCCTTCGCCTGATTTCGACGAGTTGCGCGAACGCGGCCGCGGCATCTTCTTCATCCGCTCTGTGATGGACTCCGTCCAATATCGCCGAACGGATTCGGGCAATGTGCTCGAAATGCGCAAGAAGATCGCTTAGACGGTTGGCCCCCGTGCTCCGCTCCACCGACACACTGACGCCTCAAGCGCCCCCCGCTCTCGACTGGGACGCTGTCGTGCAGAGGTTTCTCCGCAGCGCCCGCCGCCGCCTGCCGCTTAGACGGTCCGACCCGACGCAGGCGCTGCCGAAATCCTACCGCTATCTCGTGGCGCCTCGACGCGCCGCGCGTGATCTCGCGCTGATTGCGGCGAACGATGATGCGCGCGAGATTGTCGAATTGCGCCCGCTTCGCGTCTCTGGCGGCGCCAAGCCAGGTTACGAAGTTCGCCTAATCGGCCAGAAGGAGCGCGCGCTCGACGAACTGTTGCCTCTACTGCAGAACCTCGGACTGCGCGTCGCGGACCAGATTCAGTTCAAGCTGAATCTAAGCGTCGGATCGCGTTTCATCCGAAGCTTTACCGTTGAGCCTTCGGTTTCGGGCGGCCCGAGTGTGGCGCGGTCTCGCGCTCGTCTATTGGAGGCGCTCGAAGCCGTGCTTGCAGCGCAGGTTGAAAGCGATCCCTTGAACGGCCTGGTTCTGATCACTCAACTGGACTGGAGACAGATCGATCTCTTCCGTGCTTATTGCAACTACTATCAGCAGCTCGGCTTAAGGATCGAGCTCAGCCGGATCTATCGGGCGCTACTACGTAGCCCAGCGGCGGTCGACCTTCTCTATCGCTACTTCGAGGCGCGTTTCACGCCGGATCGGGACGGGCGGGATTCCTTTCAGATTGAACTGGAATCTCTCACGCCCGTCAGGGCGCAACTCGTCGACGTTCTGGACAAGGTCGAGGACGCAGGCGACGATCGAATCCTGCGCGATCTCTTCAATCTCATCGACGCGACGGTCAGGACGAATTTCTATTTTTCCGGTGAGCGATCGCGTGACTTCATCGCCCTGAAGATCAGCAGCCTCGGCGTATTCAACATGCCGCCTCCAAAGCCGATGGCGGAGATCTACGTTCACTCGCTCTCCATGGAAGGCGTGCATCTTCGCGGCGCGAAGGTTGCGCGCGGCGGCGTCCGCTGGTCCGACCGGCCGGAGGACTTTCGCAGCGAAATTCTGGCGTTGATGCAAACCCAGATGATCAAGAACGCTCTTATTGTGCCGCAGGGCGCCAAGGGCGGTTTTGTTCTGAAGACGCGCTCCGCAGACGCAGTGCAGAGACAGCGCCTTGGCAAGGAAGCCTATTCGCAATTCCTGCGGGGGTTGCTCGATCTCACGGACAATCTCGCGGATGGCAAGATCGTTCGGCCGTCGGAGCTGGTCATCTACGACGACGCCGATCCTTATCTTGTCGTCGCGGCCGACAAGGGCACCGCCGCCTGGGCGGACGTCGCCAACGAGATTTCGCAGTCGTACGGCTTCTGGCTCGGAGACGCCTTCGCCAGTGGCGGCGCGCATGGATATCATCACAAGCGCCTGGGGATCACCGCGCGCGGCGCATGGGTCTGCGTCAGACGGCATTTTCGCGAACTTGGCCGCAACGTCGATGCGGAGCCAATCACCGTTGTCGGGGTCGGCTCCATGGATGGCGACGTCTTCGGCAATGGCATGTTGCATACGCCAAATGTTCTTCTGCGAGCCGCGTTTGACGGGCAATATATTTTCCTCGATCCGAACCCCGACCCGGTCGTTTCATTCGCCGAGCGTCGTCGCTTGTTTGAGCTGCCGCGGTCGACATGGCGCGACTATAATTCCGCGCTGCTCTCCAAGGGTGGCGGCGTCCATCGGCGCGACGCCAAGGATGTGCCGCTCAGCCCGGAAGTGCGCGAGTGGCTCGGCGTGCGCCATAGCGCTGTTGATGGCGAATCTCTGGTGCGCTGGCTGCTGACGGCGCCGGTGGATCTGTTGTGGATGGGCGGGGTCGGCACTTACGTCAAGGCGAGCTCCGAAACCAACGAGAGCGTCGGGGATCGCGCCAACGACGGCGCGCGCGTCGACGCGCTGCAGCTGCGCGCCAAGGTCGTGGGCGAGGGCGCAAATCTCGCCTTCACGCAACGGGCGCGGATTGAATATGCGCTGAGAGGCGGGCGCATCAATACGGACGCGGTCGATAATTCCGCCGGCGTCGATCTTTCGGATCACGAAGTGAACTTGAAGACCCTGCTCCGCGCGCCGGGGCAAGAGAGCGCTCAGAAGGTTGAGGAGCTCCATGGGCTGCTCGAGTCGCTGACGACGGATGTCTGCGCTTCCGTGTTGCAGGACAATGATCGTCAAAGTCTTTGCCTGTCATTGGATCAGGCGCGCTGCCGAATCCATCTCGACCCGTTCATGGATCTTGCGGAGCAACTCGAGAACGCCGGCTATATCAACCCCGTTGCCGAAGCCTTTCCGACGCGAAGGGACGTTTCGGCGCGCGACACGAAGGAACTGACCCGGCCGGAACTCGCGCTGCTCATGGCGAGTTCAAAATTGGCCTTGAAGCAGCGGCTGCTCGAAGACGAGACGTTTCTGCAGGGATCATGGTCGTATGAATTCCTGGCGAGCTATTTCCCGGAGTCTGTGCGATCGCAATTTCCGGAGCGCATCAGAAGCCATTCGCTCGCGCGCGAAATCGCGGTGACCGTGATCTGCAACAAGGTGATCGATCAGTCGGGCGTGTGCTTCCTGCTGCTCGGCGAGGGACTTGTTCCGACGCTGCTCAGCTACGCCGTCAAGCTCTATCTCTCCTTCGATCGGATCTTCGCAGGCGACAGATGGCGCGGGGCTTTCGAAACGCGCGCCGACCTCGACGCCGCGCGCCATTACAGCCTGCTTCTCCAGCTCGAAGACGCTCTCGCCTATATGTGCCAGTGGGCGATGCGACGCGGGCGACGGCTGAGCCCGAGCGACGATGCGATTGAACGGTGGCGCGCCGATCTACACGCCTTTCGTGAGCGCGTGGGCGCCGCGGAGCAGATCGGCGCGTCATCGCTGGGGGAACCCTATTTCGATCGCATTGGCGACTTTCCGTTCCTTGTCGCGCTTACGCGCGAATCAGGCGAGGACATGCAGGTCGCCGGCGCCTATTTTGATCGGGCGGCCAATCTTTTTGGCCTGCCGAAGCTTGTGGCCATCCTGGCAGGCGTGAAGCCGAGAGATCGCTGGGAGCAGCAGTTGCTCGCGGCGCTCGACTCGCGAATGCGAGATGTCTCGGCGCGCATCGCGTCCTTGCAGTTGCAAAATGGCATCGGCGACGCGCGGGCGTTATTCCGCACTGTCGGACTGGAGTTTCGTGTCGCCGGGCTTGAGCGCATGGCGTTCAAACTCGAGGCCTCGCTCTTCACGACGCTGACGCCGGTCGCGGCATTCGTGGCGGAGCTGAGCGCCCTTGTCGACGCCTGCGACGCCGCTTACCGCAGCCGCTCCGCGAAGGAATCGGATGGCGGGCGAAGCGGCGGCCGCGCGTCTTCCAAGGCTGGAGGTTCGTAGCGGGATGGAAGCGCTTACGGCCGACCGCGCCATTCTCGACGCTTTCGACGAGGCGCTTTGCATCCTCGAGCCCTCAGGCGCCCTGCGGTCGATGAACCGAGCCGCGGAGGATCTTACAGGCTATCCCGAAGGCGAGCTTCGCGGGCAGCCCTTCTTTTCACGTATCCTCGCGACCGGCGTCGAGGATTGTGAGCCGCTGTCGCCGTTGCGGCCCGCGCGCGAGCTGCTCTCGCTGCGCGTGCGGCGCAAAGACATGACGACGCTGGACGTGCGCTGCGAGGTCGATCCGCTTTCCGGCGACCGGGACGGCGGCTCGCTGATCAAGCTTCGCCCGATCGACGCGTCGAGCCGGTCGGTGGCGCTCGACGACATCAAGCAGAAGCTCGGAACGATCTTCGGCGGCATGGCCGACGGCCTCGTCGTGATCAATGAGATCGGCGACATATTGCTCTTCAGCCGAGGCGCGGAGAAGCTGTTTGGCTATTCCGCCGAAGAAGCGCTCGGCAGAAACGTCAAGATGCTGATGCCCTCGCCCTACCGCGAGGCGCATGACGGCTATCTCGCCGCCTATAGAAAGACCGGCGTAAAGAAGATCATCGGCGTCGGCCGGGAGGTGGTCGGGCGTCGAAAGAACGGCGCGACCTTCCCGATGTATCTCTCGATCGGCGAAATCCGGCTCGAAGGCGTGCGCTATTTCGTCGGCGTCACCCACGACATGACGCGCCTCAAGCGCGCCGAAGACCGCTTGGTGACGCTCTCCGCCGCCGTCGAACAAAGTCCGATCGCGGTGATGATCACCAACAAGGATGGCGAAATTGAATATGTGAACAGCCGTTTCGCCAGCCTCACCGGCTATCCGCCGCATGAGCTGATCGGCCAGAACCCGCGAATGCTTCAATCGAAGCGCACCGAGGGCGATCAATATCGGCGGCTCTGGGAGAGCATCAGCGCCGGGGTCGAATGGCGGGGGCAGATTCAGGACAAGCGCAAGGACGGCACGCTCTACTGGGCGTCCGAAATCATCCGCCCGCTGCGCGACGCAAAGGGCGAGATCACCCATTATCTCGCCATTCAGCAGGACATCACCGAACAGAAGCGCGACAAGGAGGCGCTGTTCGAGAGCGAACAGCGGTTCCGGCAGATCGCCGACATGGCCGGCGACTGGCTGTGGGAGCAGGATCAGGACGGCCGCTACACCTACAGCAGCAGCGCCGTCGAAGACGTGCTCGGCATGGCGCCCGAGGAGGTTCTCGGCAAGAGCTATTCCGATCTCTTCGCCGCGGAGGACTCGAACGACGCCGCCGCGGCGCAGCAACATACGGCGCCCCGCCGGGCTTTCCACCGCGTCGTCAATCACTATCGCCACAAGAGCGGCGGCGATGTCTTCACCGAGTCGACCGGGGCGCCGATCTTCGACGAAGGCGGCCGGCTGATCAAATGGCGCGGCGTCGATCACGACATCACGTCGCGCAAAAAATTCGAGGATGCGCTGCGCGTGCGCAACCGCGCGATCGAATCCGTGCCGATCGGCATCGCCGTCTGGGACGCGCAGGCGCCGGGCGTTCCCAACATCTACGTCAATCCGGCGCTGAGCCGCATCACCGGCTTCACGCGCGAGGAGCTGCTCGGCCACAGTCTGCATCTCCTGCGCGGGCCGGAGACCGACCCCGCCGCGCTCGAAGAGATTCGCAACGCCATCCTGCGCCGCCAGAGCTGCCAGATCACGGTGAAATTCTACCGCAAGGACGGCTCCGCCTTCTGGGACGAACTCTCGATCTCGCCGGTCGCCAATGAGACGGGGCGCATCACCCATTTCGTCAGCGTCCACGCCGACATTTCCGACCGCCGCCGGATCGAAGAGAGCCGGCACGAGCTCGAAATCGCCAAGCACATCCAGCTGTCGCTGCTGCCGAACGCGCCGCTGCGCACGCCGCATATGGAGATCGCCGGCATCTGCGTGCCCGCCTCGCATGTCGGCGGCGACTATTTCGACTATTTCGAAAACGCCGGCGTCATCGACATCGTCATCGCCGACGTTTCCGGCCACAGCGTCGGCGCCGCGCTGATCATGACCGAAGTGCGCAGCACGCTGCGCGCCGAGACGCGCAAGGCGACCAACGCGTTGAGCGGCCCGGCGGAGCTGCTGCGCGACCTCAACGACCTGCTGCACGAGGACCTCTTCGCCGCCGACCTCTTCATCACCAGGTTCTACTGCCGCTTCCTGCCGTGGACGCGCACGCTGCAATACGCCAACGCTGGGCAGAATCCGCCGCTGCTGCTGCGCGCGGGGAGCGCGATGTGCGCGCAGCTCGACGCCGACGGACTCGTGCTCGGCGTGATGCGCGCGGTCGATTTCAAGGAGGGGAGCGTCGAACTCGCCGCCGGCGACAAGCTGCTGTTCTACACCGACGGAATCACCGAGGCGCAAAACCGCCAGGGCGAATTCTTCGGGCTCGAACGCCTGTCGACGTCCTTCATGCAGCATCGCCGCCTCTCGCCGCGAGACCTCATCGAGGCGGTGCTCGCGGACGTTCGCGCCTTCCGCGGCGAGGCGCCGACCTCCGACGACGTCGCCATGGTGGTGGCGGAAGTATGCTGAGGGGAAGCGCGCGCCAGCGCATGGGCGGCGTTGGGCGCGCGAAAATGTTCCGCGGCCGTGCGGCGCGCGGGGGCGAGCGGTCCGGGACGCCCCGGCCGTCGCTGGCCGCAGCACTAAGAAATGTCTTCGACTGCCGGTTTCTCCCGGACACGGATCGCGTCGTCTCGCCGCCTCCGGGCTGAGGGAGCCGCTCCCCATCGTTCGGGTAACCGACGCCTGCGCCATCCTCGGATATTGTGGTCCGGGCTTTCAAAGCCTGCACATGAGTTTCGTTCAAGCCTCGCGGCCTAACGAAGGGCTCATGCGTCTCCGCGCAAAGGAGAGAAGCCCAGACCGGCGACGCGCCGCCGGATCAGGGAACGTGGGTCGTTCGTCCCGCCGGATCCGTCCTTCGCCGGCGCCGCTCGACCCTGAGCCGCGCCCTCGCTTGACGAAGGCGAGCGGAGGATAGGAATTTATTCAGGGGATGTCAAGGGGTGCAGTGCAGTCTTCCAACTTTGCGGCTTAGACCAGCACAACTCATCCGTCTCCTACACCAGCGTAGCGTCAATGATCTGGTGCCGCGTTAATGGAGGGGTTATTGCCTGCGTCAGGCGCTTCATTTGCGCGCTTTAGAACGCGCGAGGACTGCAATTTCTCAGCCGCGATCCTGAACGCTTCCTTTTGGGTTTGGGAAACTCGCGGATTATTCACTAAGTTTTCGACGGAAGCTTTGATTTCCTCCCGCAACCAACCTTGTTTGAATGCCAGCGAGTGTTGCATCTCATACCCCTTTCGGCCTTCGGTCGCCGCCGAATCGGGTTTATAATATGTTATATAATTGTTGCTCGAAAGTAACCTTTCAAGCCAATTCACAAGTTGAATCAAGCGAGTTCGCGATATGAAGTCAAGCTTCGGCTTTTACGAGTATTACCCTCCGCTCGTTTTTGGATTAGCTGGACCAATAGGATCTGACCTTGAGTATATCGAGCAATGTATTTGCGATTCATTGAAAGGCTTCAACTATTCGCGCAGCACAATCCGAGTTACTAGGATTATGCAGGATATCTATTGCGATGTTTCTCTTAGTAATCGGACATTTTACACGTCATACGAAACAAAGATAAAATATGCAAATCGATTACGTGAGCAATATGGTAACGACATTTTAGCAGCTTTGGCTGTTGGCGCTATAAAAGCGGCGAAACTTGAAAGCAAAAATGACCCAAATGCATCAGGAGAATCTTTTGTAATTCGTCAACTTAAAACACCAGAGGAGGTTATGCTCCTTCGCTCCGTTTATGGCAAACAATTTATACAAATATCTGTATATAGCGAGGAAAAGGCTAGAATAGAGCGCATTTCTGCCAAAATACGCATAACTTCGAATGGAACAATAGATGAGTCAACTGCCACTGCTGACGCTTCTAAGCTTGTGAATATGGACCAGAAGGAGGATTTGGATTTCGGTCAAAACCTAAGAAGCGTTTTCCCGATGGGAGACCTTTTCGTTGATACAGATGATCGTGTAAGGGCTGCAACTCAAGTCGGTAGATTTATTGATGCCATATTCGGTAGTAATCAAGTAAGTCCAACGAGAGAAGAGTATGCAATGTATTTAGCAAAAACTGCTTCACTAAGGTCAGCTGATTTATCAAGACAAGTTGGCGCTGCAATAATTTCGGGGAGTGGGGAAATTATTTCTCTTGGATCAAATGAAGTACCCAAAGCGAAGGGTGGAACATACTGGACGGATGAAACTCCAGACGCAAGAGATTTTCAGAAGGGGTATGATCCGAATGAACTGAACAAAACTGATGTGTTTTCTGACATAATCAACAGAATGTTCGAAGATCAGTTATTGAGTGAGGAGCTACTAAGTCTCGGTGACACAAAGGCAGTTGTAGAAAAGATGCTGTCGATAGAAGGCGGAAAGGGATACAAAAATTCCCGTGTAATGGATATAATTGAATTTGGCCGCATCATTCACGCTGAAATGTCAGCAATCTGTGATGCAGCAAGGATTGGGGTGCCTATCAAAGATAGCATTTTGTATTGTACAACATTTCCATGCCATTTATGTGCCAAGCATATCGTTGCGAGTGGACTAAAGAAGGTTGTCTACCTGGAGCCATATCCCAAGAGCTATGCAATAAAATTGCATGGCGATGCTATCTCTCTTGATAATCCAGATGGAGATAAGGTTGTGTTCAAGCCCTTTATGGGGATAGCTCCATCTCGCTATCGCGATCTTTTTGAAAAAGGTAAGCGCAAATTAGCCACTGGTGAAGCAGATAAATGGCAATCTGATCCAAGGCGACCGTTGATCTATTATATCTCGTCCCCTTCATCGGATGCGGAAACTTGGGTTGTAGGAAAGCTCACGGAAATTCTAGCGGGCAAATCTTAGTTCACTGTTCCCGATCGCGCGCTGCGCGCGCGGCGGGAATGACACTGCTTAGCGGCGCGCCGAATGACAACTTTGCTTGCGCGTTTCAAACAATAGCGAGGCTTTTGCTGTCCCTCTTGACGCGGCGCTTGCGCAGACAATTTCACCCTCAGGCGCCCAGCGGTAGCGAGGGTAAGACAATGGCCACTTATCGTGTTCGCGAAGTCAAATTCCTCGAGACCGAGGGCGGCCACGTCAAGTTGAAGCCGCTGCGCGAATACGAGCGCGAAGCGTCGGACGCGGCGAGCGTCATCGCCGAGGTCAGCCGCTTCTTCGAGATGGAGCTCTCCAGCCCCAAGGCGCTCGACGTCGTCGATTTCGACGAGGTGATCATCCTCGACGAGAAGGGCGCGGTCGTCGCCCGCTTCGGCGTCGCCGACTTCTGGGAGCAGGAGTGGAACGCCGTCGCCGCTCGAACAGGCGCCGAAAAAGTCGACAGAGTTTCTCGCTGAGCAGCTGCAACGTTCCGAATTAGCGCGCCCGGCGTCGTCGCCGACAGGCGAACGCCTGATCGGGAATTGCGCGCATATTCGCGAATGACCGGCTTTTCTGGTTTCCCGATCGCGCGCAACGCGCGCGTCGGGAAGGACGGGGTCAATCCGAGCGTGCGTCGCCAGTGGCGATCGAAATGCAGCGTGATCTACGACTCGCCGCGAAACGCTCTCTCGACGGCGGCGATGTCGATCTTCACCATGCCGAGCATCGCCTGAAAGGCGCGCCCCGCGGCGGCGCGATCTTCATCCATGAACATGCGCGGCAGGGCTTCCGGCACGATCTGCCAGCGCACGCCATAGCGGTCCTTCAGCCAGCTGCACTGGATCTCGGCGCCGCCGCCCGCGAGCAGCTTCTCCCAAAGCGCGTCGGTCTCGCGCTGGTCCTTGGTCGTCACCGAGATCGAAAAGTTTTCATTATGAATCGTCTCGCGGCCCATGTTCAGCGCCTGATAGGGCGCGCCGGCGAGCGTGAAGGAGACGAGCAGCGCGGGTCCGTCCGGCTCGCGGCGGAAGGCGCCTTCGAAGACCGAATCCGGAATGACCGAGACATAGAAGCGCGCCGCTTCCTCCGCCTGATCCTTGAAGGCGATGCAGGTTCTGACTTTGGAATTCATGGCTGCTCCTTGCTTCATGTCTGTCATTTCTAAGGGCGGTTAGGTTTCCTCATCCTGAACAGTGTGCGTAGCACGCGCCAAGGTTTCCTCATCCTGAGGAGCGCCCGAAGGGCGCGTCTCGAAGGACGAGGAAACCTCATGCGCGTGTTCTGCAGCTCGCCCTCGTGCTTCGAGACGGCTCCTGCGGAGCCTCCTCAGCATGAGGGCGAGGGGAGCTGCGACGGCTGCTCATCCTGGAGACCTTTGCAGGGAAAGCGGTTTGTGTGCGAGTAGGCTGTTGTGGTCGGTTTGATTGCCTTGAAGGGCGGTTTGAGTTCGGTCGGCTTGGGTGGGCCTCGTCGCGGGCGCGCTTCTGGCGTCGCCGAGGACACTCACGACGTGGCGAGGACGCGCCGCCGACGCAGATTGAAGGCGAGGCAGAAGAGCGTGAGGTCGGCGGCGTTGCGCAATTGCGTAAAGGCGCGCATGCCGCCAAGCCGATAAGTTCGTTCATCGTGCC